>NZ_JBVJAH010000109.1:0-1041 GCF_055590785.1 Streptomyces sp. NPDC041796 | reverse complement strand
GCGCCTGGCTCTGTGAGGTCTCCGCAGTCGTTCTCCAGCAGTCCCTTCGAGATCTGGACACCGCGTACCGGAATTTCTTCGACGGGCTGAGGGACAAGCGCCCGCGCATGGGCGCGCCCCGGTTCAAGTCCCGCCGGGACAATCGGCAGTCGGTTCGGTTCACCGCGAACGCACGGTGGAAGATCACAACCGGCGGAGACTTGTCGTTGCCGAAGATCGGCGATGTGCGGGTGAAGTGGTCCCGCACGCTGCCGTCCGTGCCGTCCACGGTGACCGTGATCAAGGACGCGGCCGGAAGGTACTTCTGTTCGTTTGTCATCGAGACCGGCACGGACCAGACGCTGCCCGAGACGGCCGGTCAGGTCGGGATGGACCTGGGCTTGTCGCACTTCGCGATCCTCTCGGACGGCACGAAGACCGACAGCCCGCGCTTCCTGCGCCGGGCCGAGAAGAAGCTGAAGCGGGAACAGCAGCGTCTCGCCCGCAAGGCCAAGGGATCCAGCAACAGGATCAAGGCCCGGCTGAAGGTTGCCCGCGCTCACGCGGGGGTGGCCGACGCGCGGCGTGAGTTCCACCACCAGCTCTCAACGAAGATCATCCGTGAGAACCAAGCGGTTGCCGTTGAGGACCTGGCGGTCAAGGGACTCGCCCGTACACGCCTGGCCAAGTCCGTCCACGACGCCGGATGGTCGGCATTCGTGACCATGCTGGATTACAAGGCCGCCCGGTACGGGCGCACCCTCATACAGATCGGCCGGTTCGAGCCAACCTCACAGGTCTGCTCGCAGTGTGGCGTCAAGGACGGCCCCAAGCCCCTGCACCTCCGCGTGTGGGAATGCGGGGCGTGCGGGGCCGTCCTGGACCGGGACATCAACGCGGCAGTCAACGTCGCCAAGGCCGCCGGACTGGCGGTGTCAGCCTGCGGAGCGCGGGTAAGACCGGGACTCCTCCCGGCACAGCGCGAAGAAACAGGAACCCACCGAGACGGTCAGATGCCCGTGGCAGGAATCTCCTCCCTTTAAGGAGGAGAGCGGAAGTCAA
>NZ_JBVJAH010000108.1:0-1068 GCF_055590785.1 Streptomyces sp. NPDC041796 | reverse complement strand
CACCAGCAACAGCAGGAACCAGCGGGCACCGAACTGACCGTCGGCGAACGCGCGCGGCTCAAAGAGCAGGACCGGCGTATCCGTGAACTCGAGATGGAAAACGCGTTCCTGAAAAAAGCCGCAGCGTACTTCGCGAGGGATCCCCGGTAGCGAGCACGTACGAGTTCATCGAAACGATGCGGCTCGATACGGCGGAGTACGTTTGGAGCGTCGAGTTCATGTGCACCCGGCTTGGCGTCTCGAAATCCGGCTACTACGACTGGCGCCGCCGCCCCGATTCTGCGACAGCGCAGCGCCGCGATGAGCTGAAACAGCTCATCAAAAAGGCCTTCGATATGTCCGATGGCACCTACGGCTACCGCCGCGTCCGGGCTCAGCTGGCGCGCTGGGGGTACGTAGCTGGGCCTGAACTGGTGCGTCGGTTGATGCGTGAGCTGGGCTTGCTGCCCTGCCAGCCCCGCCCGAAGCGGTCCGGCCTGACCCAGTTTGCAGCCGGCGCGGTGCCCGACCTGGTCGGCCGCAACTTCACCGCCCCAGCTCCCGGAGAGAAACTCGTCGGCGACATCACCTACATCAAAACAGGGGAAGGCTGGCTGTATCTCGCGACCGTCATCGACTGCTACACCAAGGAAGTCGTCGGATACGCCATGGATGATCATTACCAGACACCGCTCATATCGAGAGCAATCCGCAACGCGGCACGGAACCGGAAGCTCGCGGACGGTGCCATATTCCACTCCGATCGCGGCAGCAACTATATGTCCGATGAGTTCGGCAAGACGCTGAACAGGCTCGCACTGCGAAGGTCTGCCGGACGCACCGGAATCTGCTTCGATAACGCTATGGCCGAATCATTCTTCGGGGCGCTCAAGAACGAACGGGTGTCGCGGGTCACTTACTTGACCCGCGAAGCCGCACGCCAGGACATCACCCGCTATATCGAATTCTGGTACAATCGCAAACGCCTGCACTCGGCCATCGACTATCGCCCTCCGCAAGAAGTCCACGCCGAGCACATGCAGTTGCGGACCGCCGCCTGAACGCGACAGTCAAGACCCTGTCCGAAGA
>NZ_JBVJAH010000107.1:0-1102 GCF_055590785.1 Streptomyces sp. NPDC041796 | reverse complement strand
TCAACACCGCCAACGACCGGGGGCTCTGCCACGTCACCACCCCAGATGACCAGGCCTTACAGCCCCGCAGAGGCAGGATGAAAAAGGTTCAGTGAACGCTTCTCATCCTGGGGTTCGCGGGTGATGGCGGTTGGCGGTTGGGACCCGTGACGCGGCAGGGCTCCTGGTCGTTGCGGCTGGTGATCTCACTCGCCAACGCCTCGACACAGGAGCCCTGTTGGTCCCGTATCGTGCCATGCTCGATGTCCCGCATGAGGTCGTTGAGCATGTTTCCTGGCTCATCTACGCCCGAAGGTGTGAGCTGAACTCCCGCTGGCGCAAGCTGGGCTGCTTCCGGCAGGCCCTGCTCGTCCTGGTGCACCTGCGCAAGAACGAGACCCTGGCCCAGGTCGCCGCGGGGTTCGGCGTCTCCACCGCCACCGCCGGCCGATACGTGAGCGAAACGGTCGACATCCTCGCCGAACGCGCTCCCGCCCTGCGCGAGCCGCCACCTGAAGGGTTCGTCATCCTCGACGGCACTCTGATCGCCACCGACCGCATCGCGGCGGACGAACCGTACTACTCAATGAAGCACCGCCGTCACGGGATGAACGTGCAGGTCGTGGCCGCCCCGGACGGAACACCGCTGTGGTTCTCGCGAGCGCTGCCCGGCCGCACGCACGACCTGACCGCAGCCCGCGCCCACGGGGTGATCCAAGCCTGCCTGTCCCATCAGCTCCTCGTCCTGGCCGACCGGGCCTACCGCAGAGCCGGCGCCACCGTCCGCACCCCCTACTACGGCCGCGACCTCCCCGAGAAATACGCCCAGTTCAACCGGGACCACGCCCGCCTGCGGGCACCGGGCGAACGCGCCCTCGCACGCCTCAAGCAATGGCGGATCCTCCGCAAAGCCCGCTGCAGCACCAACCGCATCGGCCGCACGGTCGCCGCCGTTCACGCCATCGAAATCGCCTGGCGCTCAGGATGAGAAGCCTTCAGTGAAGCGAGGAACACGTGGACAGATGCAGGAATGAGCTTGTTCCGCTTTGGCGGACACCTTCGGTGTGGTGGTCAGGCCGCCAGGGCAGTCTCGTATTCGGCGGGACTGCGGTAGCCGAGGCTG
>NZ_JBVJAH010000106.1:0-1155 GCF_055590785.1 Streptomyces sp. NPDC041796 | reverse complement strand
GCCCGCTTCGCGGGCGGTCTGGTGCATGACGTCGCGCAGTGCGTGGTGGACGAGGAGGAAGCCGTAGATTTCCTGTTCGACGCCGTCGGGATACTGCGAGCGCAGGACGAGCTGCCGGCCGCCCTGGTGGGTTTTGATCTCGTCCAGGGTGTTCTCGATCTCCCACCGCTGGTGGTAGAGGGCGGCGAGCTCGGCTGCGGGCGCCTGACGGGGGTCGCAGACGGTGGTGATAAGACGGTAGACGGTGTGGTCCCGGTCGCCGAGCCGGTATTCGATGACCCGGACTGGGGCTGGATCACGGCGGTCACGATCGCTGGCGGCCACGATTTCGGACAGATAGGAGCCGTCGTCGAAAGACTGCAGAACCGGCAGAATGATGTTCTTGCGGACCCGCCACAACAGATCCGCGCCCGTGTCCGACGCGGCTTGCCACAGAGCGAAGCCGGTGATCCCGCGGTCGGCCATCAGCAGCATCCCCGGCCCGAGCCGCCCGAGCAGGCCCGCAATCAGCTGCTGTTCATGCAGCGACAGCGGGCCGGTCGCGGCGGCGAACACCGCATGCGTCCCGCACTCCACCAGCGCGGCCACCCTGACCTGCGGATACGCACTGCGCTGCTGTCCCCGGCCCGAGCCGGGGCGGCCGAAGAACTCGCCATTGGCGTCGGTGTCCGGGACGTCGAAGACGGTGCCGTCCACCGCGACCAGCCGCCACCGCCGGTACCAGGCACCCGTCGTCTGAGGTGTCGCGACCGGAAGGCAGACCCGGCCGAACAGCACCTTCAACGGCTCCGGGCCCAGTCGCCGCCGTGCCCGGCCGATCGCCGCGGTCGTCGGCACCCGCCACGGCCTCTCCCACCGACACACCCGCTCCAGCCCCTGCGTCAGAAGCCGGGCCACTTCCTCATAGCCCTGGCCGGAGAACAGGCACATCGCAAGCACGAAATACACCACCACCCGGGCCGGCAACAACCGCGACCGCTGTTCCACCCGCCCGCACTCCGCCACCACCTCATCCACCAGCTCCGGCGGAAACACCCGCGTCAAAACACCCAGAGCGATCCGGTCCGACAACCGGCCACCCGACGACTTCTTCACCTGCCCAGGCCTTGGCACACCACACCCAACGACCAACACCACCCAAAGTCACCAGTATTG
>NZ_JBVJAH010000105.1:0-1233 GCF_055590785.1 Streptomyces sp. NPDC041796 | reverse complement strand
CACCGACAACCCACAACCCTGTTGAGCTCACCGGTCACACCTCTCAATCTGTTCGGCGACTCTATCTGCTGGCATCACAAGATCAGCGACAGAGCCCGTTCATCCGTACGTGACTGGGCACGTTCACGTGTACGCCGACGACAAGGGCTACGACTACGACCATCTGCGTCGGTGGCTTCGCAGCCGTGACATCCGCCACCGCATCGCTCGCAAAGGCGTCGAGTCCTTACAGCGGCTCGGCCGCCACCGATGGGTGGTAGAGAGGGCCGTGTCCTGGCTGACCGGCTGTCGACGGCTCCACCGACGCTACGAGCGCAAGGCCGAACACTTCCTCGCCTTCGTCGGCATAGCGGCACTCCGCATCTGCTTCCGTCGGCTGACTACTTGAAGCCGGCGACGTGGGTGGGATGGTGAGCCGGCCCTGTCAGAGACCCGACGGGTGGCTGGAAAGCCAGTCGGCATGCCGATCGCGCGTCCGATCCCGCTCCCCGAGCGTAGCGAGGAAGACATCGGCGCCGCCGTCGTAGGGATGGTAGATGCGCCGCATCTGGGTGTCGGTGACGAGGACTCCCGCCACCTTGTCGTCAGCGATGTCACAGAGCAACTCGTCGAGGCAGCCATATCGCCAGGGCCGGCGGACGGCGAAGAGGTGGCAGTAGGTACGGAACTCCGGGTCCGGATCGTCCTCCACCAGCAGGCTCTGCCAGTAGCCAGCGTCTGACTGGAACGGCGGAACCTCGGCTTCGGTCGCCCAAACTGGGGTGATCACGTAGACATCCCCACCGGCGAACAACTCATCGAGGACGGTGTTGTACCGCTCTAGGACGACGGTGTACTCTCGTCCTCCGCGTATCGCTTCGACTCCGGCAGGCTGTGGAAGCGCACCCAGAGATCCCGGTACGGGTCGCGGAGCTTGTACCCGACCGGAGGACAGTTGGCCCAGTGCTGCTGCCACAGCTCAGTCAAAGCCGTTTGCACGCCGCTGGACATCTGCCGCGCCCGTTCTCTCGCCATCGACTCCCGCCCACGACCATGATGCCCGGCACTCGCCCACCAACTGAAACAGCCTCTTAGACCGTGTCCTATGTGGTGAAGCGTCGTTGACCTCGGTATGGGGCGGGGTACGTGGAGTTGGATCGTTCCGGATGGGTTGTGGGAGATCGCGAAGCCGCTGATCCCTCCGTCGAGGGTGCGGCCTCAGGGCGGCGGAACACAGGACACGCCTGATGAGAC
>NZ_JBVJAH010000104.1:0-1351 GCF_055590785.1 Streptomyces sp. NPDC041796 | reverse complement strand
CTTGTGTGTGGTTGAGTTGGAGTATGGCTGAGCTTGGGGTGGGGCTGGTTGAGAGGTGGGACGGGGTGCTGGCGGGGTTGCATGCCCGGTTCGCGTCGCGTTTCGTGAGGTCGGAGCCGCGGGGGCGGGCGCTTGGGTATATGCGGGGGCTGATCGCGCCGTTGGAGCGGAAGAACGGCTGGACGCTGGCGGAACGGGCCGGTGACCGGCTGCCGATCGGGATGCAGCGCCTGCTGGGCGAGGCGGACTGGGACGCGGACGCGGTCCGTGACGACGTGCGGGATTATGTCGTCGAGACGATCGGTGACAAGAACGCGGTCCTGGTCGGTGACGACACCGGCTTTCTGAAGAAGGGCGTGCGCTCGGCCGGCGTCCAGCGGCAATATTCCGGTACCGCCGGACGGACGGAAAACTGCCAGGTCGGCACCTTCCTCGCGTACGCGTCGGCGAAGGGGCGGGCTCTGATCGACCGGGAACTGTATCTTCCCGCTTCGTGGACGGAAGACCGTGAGCGGTGCCGGGAGGCCGGCGTCCCGGACGAGGTGGTCTTCGCGACGAAGACCGAGCACTTCAAGGCCATGCTCACCCGTGCAGTCCAGGCCGGTGTGCCGTTCGCGTGGGTCACCGCGGACGAGCCCTACGGGCAGTCGAAATCCCTGCGGTGGTGGATGGAACAGCGGGCCATCAGCCATGTGATGTGCGTGAAGACCAGCGACACCGTCATCACCCGCGGAGCAGGAGAACGCCGTGTCGACGAGCTGGGAGCTGGTCGCGGGCCTTGCGCCGCAGGCATGGAAGCGCCTGTCAGCCGGGAAAGGCTCCCACGGTGAGCGCATGTACCAGTGGGCCCGGATCCCCATCCGGATCTGGTGGGAGAACGGCCACGGCCACTGGGTCCTGGCCCGCCGGAGCCTGAAAGACCCCTCCGATATCGCCTACTACGTCTGCTACGGCCCCATCGCCACACGGCTGAAGGACCTGGTCAGGGTGGCCGGCGCCCGCTGGGCCATCGAAGAGTGCTTCCAGACCGCCAAAGGTGAGTGCGGCCTGGACCACTACCAGGTCCGCCTCTACCACGCCTGGTACCGGCACATCACCCTCGCCATGGCCGCCCTCGCGGCCCTGACAGCCGTCCGTGCCCGCGAACTGTCAAAAGGGGAGACAGTGGTGGCCTGATACCGCTGTCCGTGGCAGAGATACGACGCCTCATCGGCCACCTCCTCCACCCCGCCCGTCTCACCATCCACCACCATCTGCACTGGTCACACTGGCGAAGACTCAGCCAGACACGTGCCCGCAACAGCCACTACAAACAACGCGGACACACCCCATAACTGTGATTGCAGTACTA
>NZ_JBVJAH010000103.1:0-1356 GCF_055590785.1 Streptomyces sp. NPDC041796 | reverse complement strand
CGGCCTCTTCTTCCCCATGCTCTCCATGATGAACATCATCCTTCCGGGGCTGAAGCCCCTGATCTCAGATGTCCGTCAAAGCGGATCAAGCCCAGGTCGGGGCCGCGGATGTTATGGCCGGGGCTCCTTCACGCCCTGCGTGCGTCCGAAGAACAGCGGTCACCCGGCCCGTCCGGGGTGACGTGAGTTTGCCGGTTCTGTGCTCTGGTGTGCGCTAGCGACCAGCGTTGGTGTATCAAGGCTGTTGCCAGTTGATGGGGGATCAGCCATACCGCTCATCGGCATTTCAGGAGAGAGCCACGCCAGGCACTGGGTACGTCTTAAGCAGGGACAGCTGCCCTGAGGGCGTTCGTCCGCCAATAGTGTGGCTCTTTGCAGAAGACGCTGAGAGCCACTTAGAGAAGCATTGATCACAAGGTAAGAGGGCGCCCAGCACTACAAATGGGCTCCTCCGCTCCAGGGAGGCCGCGCAATGCCCCAAACCATGCCTAGCTTTCGGGATCTGATGGAGACTGCTCAGCAGTCCATCATCAACTTGGAGATGAGAGACGTCTACCAAGTAGCTGACGAAGTGGAAGACTTCAAGGAGTGGAAGAGAACCGGCTTGCGGGATGCCCACCCCAGTTCCCCGTACTGGGCACGCTGGGTGGACCTTATTTCAAGCGCAAGGCGTCGTGGGGTGGCCGTCCGCCGGGCGCGGGTCGTGACGGAGCCGGTGACCGAATACATCCGTTACGAGCATGCCGGTGCTTTCGTCAGACTCTACGCTGGTGAGGAAGTGCGATGGCTGCCTCGTCACAAGACCGCCGACTTACTGCTTCCAGGTTGTGATTTATGGCTTTTCGACAGGACGCACGTATTGTTCAGTCACTTCACAGGAGACGGGCAGTGGGCAGACCCTCCCTTGGAATTGCGTACCTGTCCGGACCTTGCCCGGCAGTGCTCTATCGTGTTCGACGCTGTCTGGGAACGGGCAGTTCCCCACGAGCAGTATGAGATCCGTTGACCAAGACTGAAGACCCAAATCGTCAGCTACGCTACCTATGTAGAGCGTTCCTTCTTTTAGTCCCGTAGCCCCTGGCCCAAACAGGACAATAGGAGCGTTTGAATGCCTGTTCCTCTGACTCAGGGCAGCGACAGCAGATTTGGCTATCAATTTCGTGGCACCGTCTGCCTGCGAGACGCCCAGGATCAGACCAGTAGCAGGTCTCGCGCTGTTCCTGCCTCGTTCTTTTTTCTCTTGAGGCGCAGCACCTTTAACTGTGCCTCTTTCATGCTGAATAGCTGCGGGTCAGCAGTGTGTGGACGGCTTGGATGATGGTGCTGATGCGGCGGGTGGAGTATCTGGTCCGGCGG
>NZ_JBVJAH010000102.1:0-1415 GCF_055590785.1 Streptomyces sp. NPDC041796 | reverse complement strand
CTAGGGCCTGTCTGACAATCTCCGTCGGATCAGCGAGCGCCCGCCTGGCCGGCAGCCCGGAGTGACCACCCGGCGGGCATTGCCGGGCAGGACCTACGAACGGCGGGCCAGCAGGTGGGAGTCGAGGAAACCCCGTTCAGAGGCCGGATCGTGGAGCAGCCGGGCGAAGGGAACAAGCCCGGCATCGGCAAGCAGTTCGGCGAGGCGGTCCGCCGGCCAGCTGTAGGCAGGTGTCACCTTGTGGTCGAACTGGACCGGCTCCGGTCCGTCGGTCCCGAAGAAGGAGACCAGGAGCAGGCCACCCGGAGCCAGGACGCGTCCCTGCTCGGCGAGCAGCTTCGGGAGTTCTCCCGGAGGGGTGTGGATCATCGAGTAGTGGGCCAGTATGCCGCCGAGTGCGCCGTCTTCGATCGGCAGGGACTCCATCCGCGCCTCCTGGAAGCGCTGTGCCGGATGGGCCCGCCGAGCGTGATCGACCATGCCAGGGGAGAGGTCGAGTCCGAAGGCGTCCAGGCCCAGTTCGTGCAGCATGGCCGTCAGATGTCCGGGCCCGCACCCGACGTCCGCTGTCTGCAGGTTGCCTGTCGCGCGAACCAGTTCGGCGAAGGTGCCGATCATGGCCCGGGCAAACGGTTGTGTCTCCAGCCGGTCCGCGAACAGTGATGCGTACAGCTCGACGACTCCGTCGTAGGCCGCCCTGGTCTCGTCTTGATGATTCGCCACAGGCGGGACTCTATAGCCGGTCTGATCATTGATCTTGTGGCAGGTCGAGGTGAGCTGACGGATGCGGCGTGGGAGCGAATAGAGCCCTTGTTGCCGCGGGTGGGCGGACACGGTCGTCCGTGGCGTGATCACCGGCAGGTGGTCAACGGGGTGCTGTGGCGGCTGCGGACCGGGGCTCCGTGGCGCGATCTGCCCGAGCGGTACGGCCCCTGGCAGACCGTCTACGAGCGGTTCGCCCGCTGGGAACCGGACGGGACCTGGGCGAAGCTACTGGAACACGTCCAGGTCCGCGACGACGCAATGGACCGGGTGGAGTGGACCGTCGCTGTCGACTCCACGATCAACCGAGCTCACCAGCACGCGGCCGGCGCCCGTAAAAAGGGGCCGCGTGCGGGGACGAACCGGAAGATCCGGGCCACTCGCAGGCGCGCCAGGCCCTCGGCCGATCCCGGGGCGGGCTGACCACCAAAGTTCATCTCGCCGTCGACGGCCGCGGCCTCCCGCTGTCCATCACCCTCACACCCGGCAACGTCAACGACGCCACCGCCTTCGGCCAGGCCCTCGACAGCATCCGCATCCCGCGCGCCGTTACGGGCCGACCTCGCACGACACCGACGCGGGTGCTGGGCGACAAGGCATATTCCAGCCGGGCGATACGCCACCTGCTGCGGCGCCGGGGCATCGTTGCCACG
>NZ_JBVJAH010000101.1:0-1480 GCF_055590785.1 Streptomyces sp. NPDC041796 | reverse complement strand
CTGCGAGTACTTCCTCGGTGGCGCCACTACTTCCTCGTTCCCTGTTCCAGGCGATCCTATTGGACACCTGTCCGAGAACTTCGAGGCACCTCACTTGACCCCGGATCTTGGACACCCGAGACACTTGGATCTCGAGTTCAGGAGAACGGATGTCCCGTGGTCATGAAGCACTATCCGCCGGAGTTCAGGGCGGGCGCGGTCGCGTTGTACGAGTCGCGGCCAGGGGTGACGATCAGGTCGGTCGCCGCTGATCTCGGGGTCAACCCGAGACGTTGCGGAACTGGGTTCGGGCGGCCGGAGCGAGCCGGCTCCGGGGACGCCGGGTGGAGGCGCCGGCCGAGCCGCCCACGCCGCTGGAGGCGGAGAACGCCGCTTTGCGCAAGAAGGTCCGCGAGCTGGAGGAGGAACGCGAGATCCTGCGGAAGGCGGCAAAGTATTTCGCCGGGGAGACGCGCTGGTGAACCGCTTCCAGTTCGTCGCCGACCACCAGCGCCGTTACGGCGTGAAGCGGCTGTGCAGCATCCTCAGCATCGCCCGCTCCAGCTTCTCCTACTGGCGCCGCACGGCCGCGGACCGGGCTACCCGGCAGGCGGCCGATGCCCGTCTCGCCACCCGGATACGGGCCGTGCACCTCGAATCAGACGGCACCTACGGCGTCCCGAGGATCACCGCCGAGCTTCGCGAGGGCGGCGAGAGCGTCAATCACAAGCGGATCGCGCATGATGCGGAGCATCGGCCTGGCAGGCGTGCGGCTGCGTCGCAGGCACCGCACCACGATCCCGGACCCCGCCGCGGCGAAGGCCCCGGACCTGATCGGCCGCGACTTCACCACTACCAAGCCGAACAACAAGTACGTCGGCGACATCACCTATCTCCCCGTGGACGGCGGCAAGTTCCTCTACCTGGCCACCACCATCGACCTCGCCTCGCGCCGCCTGGCCGGCTGGGCGCTCGCGGATCACATGCGAACCGATCTCGTCACCGACGCGCTGGCCTCCGCCGAGCGGACCCGCGGCAGTCTCGTCGGCGCGATCAGGCACACCGCCCACGGAGCCCAGTACACCAGCCGGGCGTTCACCGGTGCCTGCCGCAGAGCCCGCGTCCGCCAGTCCATGAGCGCGATCAGCTCCAGCACGGACAACACGCTCGCCGAGTCCTTCAACGCGACGTTCGAACGCGAGACGCCCCAGGGCCGAAAGAGCTGGTCCAGCGAGCGCGAGGCCCGCCTCGACGCGATCCGCCGGCTCCACCGCAACAACACCCGACGCCGTCACTCAGCCTCGGGCAACGCAGCCCGATCGCCTACGAGACAGCGTCGGCAACAACATCAACTACGCTGTCACCAACCGCATAACCCGTGTCCAGGATCCGGGTCAAGGCCCCCACTGAGCTTGTTCCGCTTTGGCGGACACCTTCGGTGTGGTGGTCAGGCCGCCAGGGCAGTCTCGTATTCGGCGGGACTGCGGTAGCCGAGGCTGCT
>NZ_JBVJAH010000100.1:0-1495 GCF_055590785.1 Streptomyces sp. NPDC041796 | reverse complement strand
GTGAGGGTCGTGTCTCCTTACGTTGTTCCTGGGTTGATTCCCGTCACTCGTAGGATCGGGAAGCCCAGGGATGCTGGGTGTGGCTGCGTGTCTCCAGCCTCCTGGGTGGCTTCAAACGATTGGCCGCCTGGCATCCCGCGACGACTCGACCACTCATTGGGATGCGCGACAAGATCGCTTGGTAAGGACACGCTGGCGAAGTCGTCTGCTCGGACAAGTGCAGGAGCGATTTCGGAGGTGGGGACGCCCGAACTCTGGGCCGGTACGGACGCGGGCAAGGCCGAGCATCACTGCGTGGTGATCGACGCCGACGGGAAGCGGAAGCTATCGCAACGGGTAGCCAACGACGAGACCGCACTACTCAAACTGATTGCCGATGTCCTCACGCTCAGCGAAGGCAAGCCCGTGACCTGGGCGATCGACCTCAACGCCGGCGGGGCCGCCCTGATGATCGCGCTGCTCACCGATAACCGCCAGCAGGTCCTCTACATCCCCGGCCGCACTGTTCACCACGCCTCCGGGTCCTATAGGGGTGACGGGAAGACGGACGCGAAGGACGCCTTCGTCATCGCTGACCAGGCGCGCATGCGCCGCGACCTTCAGCTGATGCACCGAGGTGACGACATTGCCGTCGACCTGCGGATTCTCACCTCGCGCCGCCTGGATCTGGCCGCGGACCGCACCCGGGCGCTCAACAGGACGCGGGCCCAGATGCTGGAGTACTTCCCCGCCCTGGAACGCGCCTTCGATTACAAGACCTCCAAAGCGTCTCTGATACTTCTGACGGGCTACCAGACTCCGGCCGCCCTGCGCCGGATCGGGAAGAACACGACCTGGCTGAAGAAGCGCAAGGTCCGCAACCCCGGCCCGGTTGCGGCCATCGCGATCGAGGCCGCTGAGGCCCAGCACACCGCTCTCTCCGGAGAGAAGCTGGCCGCCATCGTGGTGGCCAAGCTGGCGAGGCAGGTGATCGCCCTCGACGAGGAGATCGCTGAGACCGACGCCCTGATCGAGGGCCGGTTTCGCGACCATCCCTACGCCGAGGTCATCCTGAGCATGCCCGGTCTCGGCCCCGTCCTGGGAGCCGAGTTCATCGCCCACACCGGCGGTGACATGAGCCTCTTCGGAAGCTCCGACCGCCTCGCCGGCGTCGCGGGTCTGGCTCCCGTCCCAAAGGACTCGGGACGCATCAGCGGCAACATGCGCCCACCACGACGCTACTGCCAGCGCCTTCTGCGGGTCTTCTACATGGCGGCCATGGTCGCCGCCAGGTGCTGCCCCGTTTCGAAGACGTTCTACAACCGCAAACGAGCTGAAGGAAAGAGCCACAGGCAGGCCATCATCGCCCTCGCACGCCGACGTCTGAATGTCCTCTGGGCTCTGATACGCGACGACCGCACCTTCGAGGTCACCCCACCGCCGAGCACGGTCGTGCTGGGCTGACCCTCACCAAGAGTCATCAGCCAGGCTTGACAACCCCATTGGGAATCGTTTG
>NZ_JBVJAH010000099.1:0-1503 GCF_055590785.1 Streptomyces sp. NPDC041796 | reverse complement strand
GTCCCGGCGGATCCTCCGACGAGCCAGATGCCCCACCCGCCGCATCAGCACCATCATCCAAGCCATCCACACACTGCTGACCTGCAGCTATTCAGAATGAAAGAGGCACTAGTCTTCTGAGTCAGGAATTCTGTTCAGATATGAGGCGAGGCGCTCGAGGATCTGGTCCGCGGTTTTGGTCCAGACGTAGGGTTTCGGGTCGGTGTTCCATGCGGCGATCCAGTTGCGGATGTCTTGCTCCAGGGCCTGGACAGTTTTGTGGACGCCTCGCCGTATCTGCTTGTTCGTCAGCTCGGCGAACCACCGCTCGACCAGGTTGAGCCAGGACGATCCGGTGGGTGTGAAGTGCAGGTGGAACCGGGGATGCGCGAGGAGCCAGGTCTTAATGGCCGGGGTCTTGTGGGTCGCGTAGTTGTCCAGCACCAGGTGGACATCGAGGCCGGCCGGGACTTCCTTGTCGAGCTTGAGAAGGAACTTCTTGAACTCCTCGGCCCGGTGACGGCGATGGAGTGAGCCGATCACCTTGCCGGTGGCCACTTCCAGGGCGGCGAACAGGGTGGTGGTGCCGGACCGGACGTAGTCGTGCGTGACGCGTTGCGGCACTCCGGGCATCATCGGCAGCACCGGCTGCGAGCGGTCCAGGGCCTGGATCTGCGACTTCTCGTCCACGCAGAAGACCAGGGCCCGCTCGGGCGGGTCCAGATAAAGGCCGACGACGTCGTGGACTTTGTCGACGAAGTACGGATCCGTCGACAGCTTGAACGTCTGTGAGCGGTGCGGCTGCAGCCCGAAAGCCCGCCAGATCCGGGACACGGTTGACTGTGACAGGCCCAGTTCCCTTGCCATCGAGCGTATCGACCAGTGCGTCGCGTTCTTCGGCGCGGTCTGCAGCGTCCTGGTGACCAGTGCGGCCACCTGCTCGTCCGTCACCGACCTGGGACCGCCCGGGCGGGGCATGTCACCCAGGCCGGCGATCCGGTGCTCGACGAACCTCGCCCGCCAGCGGCCCACCGCATGCGCGGTCGAGCCGAGCCGGGCCGCCACGTCCTTGTTCGAGGCACCTTCCGCGCAGGCCAGGATGATCCGGCACCGCAAAGCCCACGCCTGCGGCGTGGAACGGCGCCGCACCCACCCCTCGAGCGCGGACCGTTCCTCACCGGACAGGATCAACTCGGCCTTCGGCCGCCCCGTACGCGCCATGGGCCAAGCCTACACATCTGAACAGAATTCCTGACTCAGAAGACTAGGTCGGTATCGACCTAAGCGCTGTCCCGTAAATGATCTACGGGATGCCGGTTGACCAGCCTCTCTACCTGTCACCCGGCGAGGGTGAGGTTGTGCAGGCGCGCGATGCCGAGCATGGCGTGGTGGACGCCGTCGCCTTTCAGGCGGCAGTCGCGGAGGATCTTCCAGGTCTTCATGCGGGCGAAGGGGTGCTCGACACGGGTGCGGACCTTGCGGGGGGAGGTGTTGTGCTCCTCCTTCCAGGCCGGGAGTTCGGCC
>NZ_JBVJAH010000098.1:0-1516 GCF_055590785.1 Streptomyces sp. NPDC041796 | reverse complement strand
ACGAGCCCGATGTTCCACCCGCCGCGTCAGCACCATCGTCCGAGCCGTTCACACGTTGCTGACCTGCAACTATTCAGGATGAAAGACGTTCACTGTGATGCACAGCGACGACTTCCCACTGATCATTGAAGACTGGCGAACCCGAATTTCCCGGCTCGGTATCAGTGCTGTAATGCAAAAAATGGTCCAGCCGGACTTGGAGGGCATTGTTGCGGACGGAGATCTCCTTCAACCGACCGCTTGGGTGGCCAATGATGTTGACTGGCTCACCTACCACCAGTTTGCCCATCTCCACGCTTAGCCTATTCCAGCCAAACACCTCACCGACCGGGCGGCCACCGGGGGCGGCTTGAACGGCCACAAGCGCAAAGTCAAGCCGCTCATCCGAAACGAAGAAGCTACCGGGATCAAACCCGAACCGGACGCCACGTTCCGGGACGTTGTCGATGGTGACCTGCACATTGAATTCCACAAAACAACGTCGCGCCATGCCCGCATCCGGCAGAACATGATGGTTAGTCATTAACAGCCGGGGCGAGACCAGGAAACCCGTGCCATGCGGCAGCTCACGCCCACTGTGACGGATGGAGATACGGGCAACAGTCCCAGCAGCCCGTGCCCCTCGCGGTAAGAAACTCCAGGCTTGTAACTCCTTAGATGCCTCGATGATCCGCTCGTGCGAGTCAGGAAGCCCGCCCCGCATGAGAGGACCACTTGCCCCGCTCAGCACAACCACGCTCCGGTCGAGCAAACGTGTGGCACGAGCAGCGATCGCCTCAGGGGAGTCCGGAAACCTCACCCCAGCCTGTAACTGATCATCAACGACACGCCGCTCCGCCGCAGTAGCGCGATACCGCTCCGCAGCCGCCACAGCATACCGGGCCTGCTCATTTCGTTCCCTTTCCGTCGCCGGCACTGGCATCCACCGTCCTGACACTCGAACCGATCCTTCTTCCAGGAAGCGGACATATGGAAAGCCCCGCAACAAGAACGGCAGCGATGGTGCCGCCCGCATGCACACGGGACATAGCCACACACGAATCGTGGCCCGCTACAATCCCCGCCCAATCCGTTTCACCGACGATGAGCCAAATGAGCTGCACGATTACGTATGCATGCACAGAAGGTCACAGATCTCCGCCGAACTCCGGCGGCGAGGCATCCTCAGCCATGTGGTCGCCGGGACGGTGATTAAGCGCGCGACGAGACGTGCCCTGGGCCGTGACGGCCGCTCCTGGTAACGACCTGGGGAGCAGCGGCGTCGGGTGGGCGCGGGTTGTGACACGAGAAGGGCCGCACGGGCCGGGAGAGTTATGAAGCCGGAATCCTGGGGCCTGTGCAGCATGTGCTCATCTGCCCTGCCCGGCATCCGCCTCCAACACCCCATCGAGTTGATCAAAGAGCTCGCCCCGTGGTGGGGTGTGAGGGGCCTCGCGTTCTTCGGACAGGGTCTTGACTGTCGCGTTCAGGCGGCGGTCCGCAACTGCATGTGCTCGGCGTGGACTTCTTGCGGAGG
>NZ_JBVJAH010000097.1:0-1722 GCF_055590785.1 Streptomyces sp. NPDC041796 | reverse complement strand
TGCAACCCCGCCAGCACCCCGTCCCACCTCTCAACCAGCCCCACCCCAAGCTCAGCCATACTCCAACTCAACCACACACAAGCGTGATTGCAGTATTAGAGGTCGTTTTCATCTATACCGCTCCGATATGTGGCGATTCCGTGGAGGCGGGATTGCGGTGTGGAAGAGGTAGTTGATGTTGTTGGGGTCTGTGGGTCCGGCGGGGTGACGGGTGGGGCCGGGTGGGGCTTGTGTCTGTCTCATCCCAGGACGCCGGCCTTCTCGGTCTGTGTGCTTCCGTTGTCATCGCTGTGCGCCTGGGCGCACTCGGTCCGCGGCGGTACGCCGGAAGCATGCCGACGCGACGTCCGTATCCGAGTGATCTGTCCGATGCCCGCTGGGAGTTGATCGAGCCGGTGCTGGCGGCCTGGCGTTTCGAGCGCCGGGGCAGGGCGCTGGACTTCGGCAGGCCGCCGGAGCACGACCTGCGCGACATCATGGACGCGATCTTGTATGTGGACCGCACCGGGGTCCAGTGGCGCTACCTCCCGCACGACTTCCCGCACTGGAACACGGTCTACGGCTACTTCGCGAAGTGGCAGCAGGACGGCGTGTTCGCCCATCTCAACGGCCTGCTTCGGCAACTCCTGCGCGAGAAGGAAGGCCGAGACCCAGAGCCATCGGCCTGCGTGATCGACGCCCAGAGCGTCAAAACCTCCACCAGCGTGCCCGCCTCCAGCCAGGGCATCGACGCCGGAAAGAAGATCGCCGGCCGCAAGCGGAGCATCGTCACCGACACGCTCGGACTCCTGCTCGCGGTGCTGGTCACCGCGGCGAGCGTGCAGGACTCCGTCGCCGGCACCGAGCTCCTGGACCAGGTCGCCGAAGAACACCCCGGCATCCGAAAAGTGTGGGTAGACGGTGGCTACCGCCAACACCTCGTCGAACACGCCGCCACCCTCGGCATCGACATGGAAATCACCGCCCGCACCCCAGGGGCCAGGGGGTTCACCCCGATCCCGAAGCGATGGGCGGTCGAGCGGACCTACGGCTGGCTCATGCTCCACCGCCGCCTGGCCCGCGACTACGAAACCCTCCCCGAACGCTCCGAAGCCATGATCCCACCTCGCCATGACCGACCTCATGGCCCGCCGCCTCACCAGCGAGAACATCATCTCCTGGCGCGACCCGACACCACACACCAAGCATCCCATTCCGGTATGAAACACCGGGATAAAACGACCTCTTAGATCGACCGATCGAAGCGGTGTCAGGGCTGCAGTGGATCGAAGCCGTCGATGCTGGTGAGGCGAAGTGGTGTCGGCACGTCAGATGCATGGTTATCACGGCGTGATGGCCGCTGCGATAACCATGTGGTCAGACGGGGTTCGTCGGGTCAGGGCTTCCTGTTCTGGAGGTGGGTCAGCCGCGCGGACTGGTGTCCCTCAAGCCGTTGCTCGCTGTTGAATTCCTGCCGCTTCCCCTGCTGTCGCTGTGGTCGATGCCTAGCCTCGTATCCCGCCCCGCGTCTGGCCAGACGACTGTCCCAGGAGACCAGCCACACTGAGCGCTGGCCGTCCGCCTCCACGCATGGCCCGGCAGCGGCTCACCGACGGCATGCCCAGAGCTTCCCAGCGTGTGTGCCTGTCTGAGCTTGTTCCGCTTTGGCGGACACCTTCGGTGTGGTGGTCAGGCCGCCAGGGCAGTCTCGTATTCGGCGGGACTGCGGTAGCCGAGGCTGCT
>NZ_JBVJAH010000096.1:0-1736 GCF_055590785.1 Streptomyces sp. NPDC041796 | reverse complement strand
TGGCAAGATTTCCGTGACGCCGGGGTGTGCGACCGTGCGCCGGTGACGCTCCGTCACGGATAGTGGCGTCTGAGATGGGCCATGAGGATCACTCGTTGGCGTAGGAGGGGGACGCCGGCGCGGCCGGCCATGATCCGTTTCTGGAGCTTCAGGTCGGTGATGCGGCCTTCGTTGACGCCGGAGTTGAACGGGGTGGTGATGCCCTGGACCACCGCGGGCTGGTCCTCGTGGATTGCCTTGGCCAGGCCGGCCAGGGCTGGCAGGCGTGAGGTTGTGAGTTTCTTCAGCCAGTCCGGCAGCGGGGTGGCATCGCGTGCGTCGAGCATGGCGGCGAATTCCCGGACCAGGTCATGGGTCTGATTCAGCTCCGGGCAGGCGGCGCGGATGCGTTGCAGCCGCTCGGTGGCGTGCAGGCCGCGCCGCTGAGGCGTGGTGGTGATCCAGCGGGCGACCTCCCGTGGTGAGGGCGGACGCTCGCGCGGTGTGTCGATCGGCAGACCGCGACGCAGTGGCGCAACGGCCACCTTGACCCGCTGGTAGTGGCCACGGTAACCCTTAGCGACAAGCTCTTCGTGCAGCACCTTCGCGGTGTGCTCGCCTTCGTCCCACCGCTGCTGCAGATATTCCAGGTATGGATCGAGGCTGGTTGGCCGGCGCGGGCGGGATCGGCGTACGCACTCCTGCCAGCTGGACGCGCGGGCGTACTTGCGCACCGTGCGCCAGTCCAGCCCAAGTTCCCGCGCTGCCGCGTTGATCGAGCGGCCGGTGTCGGTCACCGCGTGCACCGCCTCGAACAGCCGCTTCGCGTGGCGGCGTGCGGGCGTATCGGCGCCGTCCGGCGCGGCCGCCGTGACCGAGGATGGCGCCGGGGTGGGCTCCGGCGCGGCGGCCGACAGGCAGCCGCGGTGCGCGGCGGCGATGTCCGCGACCCGTTTGGACAGCCCTTGCCACAGGTGGAATCGGTCGCTGACCTGCACCGCATCCGGGGCGCCGTCGGTGATGCCCTGCCGGTAGACCAGCGAGCCGTCGCGGCAGACGACCTCGATGCCGGGGTGGTCGCGCAGCCAGGCGGCCAGTTGCTCGGCGTCGCGGCCTTCCCAGAGGGTGAGCGGGAGCCGGGTGTCGGCATCCACCACCAGGGTGCCGTAGACATCCGCGTACAGGGCGAAATCGTCCACGCCCAGCACCCGGGGGGTCACCGGCGCCGGCAGCGGTATGCGCATCAGGTGCAGCAGCACGCTGGTCCGCGACAGCGGCACGTTCAGAATTTCCAGCAGCCTCGCGCCACCCCGGCCGGCAAGGAGCACCCCGGCCATCTCCACCAGATGCTGCAGTAGCGGGGTGCGGCGCCGATAGCGCACGGTCAGCCCCTCGACCTGCTCGGCGAACGTCCGGCGTCCGCAACGCGGGCTGTCACAGAACAACCGCCGCACCGACAGCCTGATCAGCACCGGACGGCCACCGACCGCGAGATCAGCCAGCGAGCGCACGTAGCGGCTGTGCACTCGCTCCGAGCATTCCCCGCAATCCGGGCAGGCCATCGCCCACTCGCCTGTGCGAGCGGCTATATGAACCACACCGCTCGCCACCCACACCCGCTCCACCCGCACCGCATCCAGGTGCGGGGACACCATCCCTACGATGTCATCACACTCAACGATGCTGGCGCCGCCCCTGACGGAGCGTCACCGGCGCACGGTCGCACACCCCGGCGTCACGGAAATCTTGCCAGGGCC
>NZ_JBVJAH010000095.1:0-1818 GCF_055590785.1 Streptomyces sp. NPDC041796 | reverse complement strand
GCCTCTTCTTCCCCATGCTCTCCATGATGAACATCATCCTTCCGGGGCTGAAGCCCCTGATCTCAGATGTCCGTCAAAGCGGATCAAGCCCAGAGCTTGTTGATGAGCCGCTCGATGGTGTTCCGCTCTTGTAAAGACCGGCGTCGTGGCATGTGGGGCGGCCGCCCCGACGGCCCTTCTTCTTCCGGTTGGCGGCCTGGTCCTTCTTTTCCGGGATGACTGCCTTGATGTTGCGTTTCCGCAGGTAAGAGCGGTTAGCGCGGGACGAGTAGGCCTTGTCCGCGGCGACAACGCCGGGCCGGGTCCGAGGCCGGCCGACAGGCAGACGGACCCGTATCTTCTGCAGCACGGGAACGAACTGCGGGCTGTCGGCGGCCTGTCCCGCGGTCAGCACGAGTGACAGTGGACGGCACTTGCGGTCAGCGGCGAGATGAATCTTGCTCGCCAGTCCGCCACGGGATCTGCCGAGCAGGGCTTGGTTCAAGCGGAGCTTGCGCCGTCGCCTGATGCGCCGTCGCTCTTCCCGCTCAGGGTCGTCCCTGCCGTCCTGTCCGTTCTGTTTCCGGCGTGCTGCCCCTTTTTGCCGTCAGGGCTCTTGCAAAGTTGAATTTCTCGGGCGTTTTCGCTGGTCATCGGGGGATGTCGAGGAGGCCGAGTGGGGCGGTGAAGGGCTGGGAGGACAGGTCACGGACGGCTTCGGTCATGTTCGTGGCGCCGGTGGCGCGTAGCCGGTTGAGGGTGGTGTTGCGCAGGGTGGCCATGTTCTCGGGGCCGTGGCCGGTGCGGATCTGGGAGCGGTCTTCGTCCCAGAGGGTGACGCGCACGTAGTGGATCTTGTTTTCGATGTGCCAGTGGCCGCGCAGGGCCAGGGCAATGTCCTGGGGTTTTGCCTGGTGTGCGGGCAGGTCGGTGATGACGTAGACGGTCTCGCTGGTGCGTCTGCCCGTCGCGGTGTCCATCCGGTGCCGGGTGATTCGGGCGACGTGGCGGGCATGGGGGGAAGTCCAGGTGGGAGACGGTCAGTGCCTGCACGTTCCGGGTCTCCTTGCGGCCGTGGCCCTGGGTGCGGTCGTAGTACTTCGCGGTGGCCTTGTCCCAGGGCAGGCGGCGGCAACTGGCATACAGAGACGGCTGGTTGCGCTTGACGGTGAGCAGGTAGTGGGCCTTCATGTCCTGGACGAGGAACCGTGCGGTGTTCGTCCTGGGTGGGCAGCGCGTCCGCGCTTACCCAGGCGCCCTCGATGTCCAGCGTGCCGAGCACTTCGCGCAGGCAGGGAATCTCGTTGGTCTTGTCGGGGATCCACAGCTGGGCGATGATCTGGTCGTCCTGGTCGATGACGGCCAGCAGATGCGCCGCAGTCCGCGTCCGGGTGCACGAGCCCCGGGCACTCTTGCCGTCCGCCGCCAGCCGCACGGGCCGGTCCTGGTCCGTATCAGGCACATCAGGCCGCAGCAGCATGGCTAGACCGTTGGGGTGCAGCTGACCGATGACCCGGCGGACCGTGTCCATCGACGCGGCCGGCCGCACCCCCAGCGCGCCGCGGACCGGGAAACCCAGCCGGGCCAGGGCGTCCTGGGGCGCCCGCCGCAGCCAGTGCCCGATGGCCGCCAACGAGGCCCCCGAGTTGAAGAACTGCGGACGTCAGACATCCCGCTCAACAACCCGAGGACCTCGCCCGTTACGCCACCCCGCCGTCACTCGATCAGGGGCCAAACTGAACAAGCCCAGTGAACGTCTTTCATCCTGAATAGTTGCAGGTCAGCAACGTGTGAACGGCTCGGACGATGGTGCTGACGCGGCGGGTGGAACATCGGGCT
>NZ_JBVJAH010000094.1:0-1987 GCF_055590785.1 Streptomyces sp. NPDC041796 | reverse complement strand
GCAGCCTCGGCTACCGCAGTCCCGCCGAATACGAGACTGCCCTGGCGGCCTGACCACCACACCGAAGGTGTCCGCCAAAGCGGAACAAGCTCAGGTGGCCAGCAGGCCATGTGGCTGGAAGCACAGCTGCAGGCCGCCCGCGCCGACACCAACATCGACTGGATCGTGGTGTGCATGCACCAGCTGTACATCTCCAGCGGTCGTACCACCTACGGCTCCGACCTTGGCGTACGGCAAGCCTGGGGGCCCCTGTTCGACAGATACAAGGTCGATCTGGTGGTCTGCGGCCATGACCACCATTACGAGCGATCACACCCCGTCCGCGGCCGTCTCGGCAACGACACTGCCACCCCCGTCCCCGCCGACACCGATCGCGACCTGATCGACACCACGAAAGGCACCGTACACATGGTCCTTGGTGGCGGCACCTTCGCCACCTCACACAACCGTCTCTATGACACGCCGCGCGCACGAGTCATCGTGGCCCGCTCCGCCAACCCCAACCCCCAACTGCCCGACCGCAAGGACTCGATCTGGCTGGAGGAAGACGCCCCCTGGGCCGCGTTCCAGGAACGGCAGCACCCATATGGTTTCGCCGCTTTCACCATCGACCCCGGCAACAGCAGCGAAGGGGTCACACGCATGAACGTCGTCTACTACACCTTCGGCCCCTTCGGCACCCTAACCCCGCGCGATCAGTTCACCCTCACCCGCCCCCGCGCCGATGCAGCGGGGTGAACTATAAGTGGCAGGTGCGGCTCACCAAACCGGGAACGGGTACGGGGAGTAATGCGCCGGGTGTGAGTCGTCCTGGTCTGAAGAATCTGCCGTTGTCGGTGGCTGATGCCCAGCGGGCTGTGCTGGAGGGCTGGTTACGCCGCCGGACTACAGCACAGGCTTTGGCTCTGCGGTCGCGGATCGTGCTGGAGTGCGCCGAAGGCCACTCGATCATGGAGGTGTCCCGCCGGCTGCGGGTCACCCCGGACACGGTCCGCACCTGGCGGCGCCGGTTCCTCGAACGCGGCCTGGACGGCTTGTGCGACGACCCGAGGCCCGGCGTCCCCCGGAAGATCACCGACGCCGATGTCGAACGGGTGATCGTCAAGACGCTCGAGGAGACACCGAAGAACGCGACCCACTGGTCGACGAGGTCCGCGACGTCGTCGGCCTCTACCTCGACCCGCCGGAGAAGGCGCTCGTTCTCTGCGTGGACGAGAAGTCGCAGCTCCAGGCGCTGGACCGGTCCCAGCCGGTCCTGCCGATGGTGCCCGGTGTCCCCGAACGCCGCAGCCACGACTACGTCCGGGCTGGCACCACGACCCTCTTCGCGGCCCTCGAAGTCGCCACCGGCAAGGTCATCGGCTCCCTCCACCGCCGTCACCGGGCAGCCGAGTTCAAGGAGTTCCTCAGGAAGCTCGACAAGGAAGTTCCCGAGGGCCTCGACGTCCACCTGATCCTGGACAACTACGCGACCCACAAGACGCCCGACATCAAGAAGTGGCTGCTGGCCCACCCGCGGTTCCACCTGCACTTCACTCCGACGAGCGCGTCCTGGCTGAACATGGTCGAGCGGTGGTTCGCCGAACTCACGCAGAAGAAGCTCAAGCGCGGCGTCCACCGCTCCGTCCAAGCCCTCGAACGCGACATCCGGGCCTGGCTCGCCGACTGGAACGAACACCCAAGCCCTTCAACTGGACCAAGACAGCCGACGAGATCCTCGACAGAGTCGCCGCCTACTGCCGACGAATCTCTGACAGTGATGATGTTCGTGGTGACGTCGCTGGTGGGTCTGACTCAGATCACTAACTCGCTGCGGAGCTTGCGGTCGGGGTTGTCGGTGTGGTGTAAAGCGGTCTTGGCCATCGCTCTGCGCACGAGTGATCAGACGGTCTCCTGAGCTTGTTCCGCTTTGGCGGACACCTTCGGTGTGGTGGTCAGGCCGCCAGGGCAGTCTCGTATTCGGCGGGACTGCGGTAGCCGAGGCTGC
>NZ_JBVJAH010000093.1:0-2117 GCF_055590785.1 Streptomyces sp. NPDC041796 | reverse complement strand
ACCTTCTGCTTCTGATCTCGTCCCATCGCATCCCTCTGTGATCAAGGTGTTGCGACGACCAGTTGAATCCGCCTTGCGACCCCGCGTCCGAGTGGTGGATCAACTCGCCTGGCTGGACGGGGTGCTGGTCGCGGTCGCGCTGCCAGATCGCCATCTCCAGGGCGTCCAGCACGAAGACCGTCTCCTTCACGGTGGCCGCGGACCAGCCGACGATCCGGCGGGAGAAGGTGTCCACGACGAACGCCACATAGACGATGCCGGCCCAGGTCTTCACGTGGGTGAAGTCCGCGACCCAGCAGCGGTTCGGGGCGACGGCGACGAAGTCCCGGTCCACAAGGTCCGGGGCCCGGTCGGCCTTCCGCCCGGGAGCGTGGTGATCACGCGTTTGCCGCGGACCGCGCCGGCGATGCCGACAGGTATTTGCGGACTGTCCGACGGTTCAGCCCAGTCTCCTTCGTGATCTCCGACAGGCTGATCGCACCAGACTCAAACAGCCCGCGAAACCGACGAAGATCCAACCACCGGTGCGGGTCCAAAACCATGATCAAACACCCTCTGCCGCCCATACAGACCAAGCAGCAGAGTGCCCACCACGGACTCTCAGTGGGCGTTAAGTCCGATCTTCATGGGTCCGTGATCGCTCGATCGTGGTACTGATCGTCACGCCAACCACATGCTGGGCATGTCCATGCGGAGATGCAGGGTATGGAGCGAGAGCCATACCCCAGCGACTTATCGGACGAGCAGTGGCTGTTGATCGAGCCGATGATCACTGCCTGGAAGCAGGACCGGGTGGCGCGGTCGGCGACCGGAAACCCCGGGGCCTGTGACCTGAGGGAGGTCGTGAACGCGATCTTCTACCAGAACCGGACGGGCTGCCAGTGGCGCTATCTGCCCCACGACCTCCCGGCCTGGTCAGCGGTGTTCTACTACTTCGGGCTGTGGCGCAAGGACGGTCTCGACCAGCGGATCCAGGAACTCCTGCGCTGCCAGGTGCGCGAGAGAGCCCGCCGATTAGAGGACCCGTCCCTCGTGATCATCGACACCCAGTCCGTCCGCGCGGCCGCCGGTGTTCCGAAGAGCACGACGGGACTGGACGCCAACAAGAAGGTGTCGGGCCGCAAACGGGGACTGGCTGTGGACGTCTTGGGGCTGGTCATCGGCGTCGTCGTGCTGGCCGCATCCGCCCACGACAATACCGCCGGCACCGCCCTGCTCGACCAGGCCGCCGAGCGGTGCGGCAACCGCCTGGAGAAGGCCCTGGTGGACCAGGGCTTCAAAGACCAGGTCATCATCCACGGGGCCCTGCTGGAAATCGACGTCGAGGTCGTCCGCCGCAACCCCGAAGACCAGGGCAAAGGCTTCGTCCCGCAGCCGAAGCGATGGATTGTCGAGCAGGTCAACGGCACGTTGATGCTGCACCGCCGCCTGGCCCGCGAGTACGACCACCGCCCCGACACCTCCACCTCGCGCGTCTACTGGGCCTCCATCGCGAACATGACCCGCCGACTCACCACACCCACCCTGGCCTGGCGCGACACCCTCGGACTGGCCGCATGAACATCATCGAGCTCCTGGCCGACCTCCAGACCCAGCACGACGAGACCACGGCCCGGGTCGGCGAACTACGCGACGAGATCGAGCACTTGACCGCAACGCTGGCCGAGACCGAAGCGCGACTCGCGGACCTGGCCACCACCCGGAAGGTCATTGCCGAACTCACACCGGCTGGCGTCGGCGTACCCGAACCGCCCGAGACGAACACCGCCTACCAGGCCATCGTGAACACCTTCAACCAGCACCCCGACCAGGAGTTCCGAGCCCGTGAACTACACGAACTCCTCGGCATGCCCACCGACGAGGCATCCGTCAACATCACCCGCAGCCGTCTCGGACGTCTCACCCGCCAAGGCTTCCTCACCCAGCCCGGACGAGGCCGCTACCAGAAACGGACTTAGACCGTGTCCTACGTGGTGAGGCGTCGTTGACCTCGGTATGGGGCGGGGCACGTGGAGTTGGATTGTTCCGGATGGGTTGTGGGAGATCGCGAAGCCGCTGATCCCTCCGTCGAGGGTGCGGCCTCAGGGCGGCGGAACACAGGACACGCCTGATGAGAC
>NZ_JBVJAH010000092.1:0-2287 GCF_055590785.1 Streptomyces sp. NPDC041796 | reverse complement strand
GGCCTGATCACCTGGGAGGTCAACGTCGACTCCACCGTCTGCCGGGCCCACCAGCACGCCGCCGGGGCGGCGAAAAAGGGGACCTCCAGAAGGAACCGCCCGGCGGTGTCTTCGTCGAGCCGGCCGACCACGGCCTCGGGCGGTCCCGGGGCGGGCTGACCAGCAAGATCCACCTTGCGGTCGAGCAGGGACAGAAGCCCCTGTCCGTGGTGATCACAGCTGGGCAGCGCGGCGACTCACCCCAGTTCGAGCCGGTCCTGGAAGCGATCCGGGTCCCCCGGCTGGGACTCGGCCGGCCGCGCAAGCGTCCGGACCGGGTCCGGGCCGACAAGGCATACGACTCCCGCAGCAACCGTTCCTACCTGCGCAGACGCGGGATCAAGGCCACGATTCCGGTGCCGGCGGACCGGGTCCGCAACCGGCTGAAGCACGGATCGCGTGGCGGGCGGCCGCCGGCGTTCGACAAGGATGACTACAAGCAGCGGCACGCTGTCGAGTGCGGAATCAACCGGCTCAAGCGGCACCGGGCCGTTGCCACCAGATACGACAAACTTGCCGTCCGCTACGAAGCGACCGTGCTGATCGCAGCCATCAACGAATGGCTGTGACCAGCACTTTCGCGACACCCCTAGGGCCTGTTGCGAGAGGTGGAAACGACGCCGGACCGTCTGCTTGGGAACCACGAAATCGCGGTTCCCAAGCAGGGCGGGTCATGGGCGGTTGAGGTTGCGGGTCACCCCGGCGGCGACGGTCGTGGCGAGGATCCAGCCTGCTGCGATCAGGAGATAGGACAGCCATTGGTAGAGGCCGGTGGGAGTGAATGCCTTCTCCTGGCCGAAGTCGACGATGGGCAGGAGCAGGTCGAGTGCGTAGACGACGGGATTGAACTCCGGACCTTTGCCGCGCTCGGCCGGGCGCGGGTGGTGGAGAGCGAAGGCGACGGAGCCGAGGAGCAGCAGGGCCAGGAGCCAGGCCATGGCACGGGTGGGGCGGAAACCGTAGCCGACGGTCGCGTCCTGGAGGTGGCCCCAGAGCTTTCCGTACCAGGGCAGCGTGGTGCGGTGCCGGCGTTGCTTGGCGAGCTGGACGGCACGGGCTTCGGCGTCGTCACCGACGCGGCGGTACACGGCCGCGAGCTGCTCGTAGGCGTGAGGAACGAAGCCGTCTTCGTCCCGCTCAAGCAGGGCAAGTCGTTGTGCGGCGGGCAGGCGCGGAGCGAGGGTCTCGTACGTCAGACCCTCCAGCCGCACGGTGGCGGGCCAGACCTCGGGCTTGGCGTGGATGACCTTGAAGTTGGAGTAGTGCATCTTGACGTCGCCGGAGACCGGGGCCGCGTCCCAGAGCGAGAACCCGGCTGCCTCACAGCTGCTGACTCCCAGTGCGACACCTCCCGGGTTGCGGAGCCGGGCCTCGATGAACGTGAGCCAGCCGGTGACCTTGGCCGCGGTGAGCCTGACCCGGCCTTCGGCGTGGAGGCCGCCCGCATTGAGTCTTGCTCCGACCGTGAGGTGAGCGGCATTGAGGGCATCGCCCGCTGGGTTCTCGATGTGGGCGTCCTCAAGATCGAGAGTGCCCTCGATACGGGCAGATCCCAGGCGTATCTCGCCCAGTGCCACGAGCCCGGGCGCCCAGATGTCGTTGCCGACGGAAGCCTGGCTGAGCTCGAGTGCGGGCTCACCGTCGACACCGAGGCGGGCGCGGTCGAGGAAGATTCCGCCCGTGACCTGAGCGCTGCCCAACTGCACGGTCCCGGGGATGCGGCAGTCGGTGAGCCGCAGGACGTCATTGACGCGTATGGCGGTGGCCCTGAGGGCGGGGAGGTGTGACGAGCTGAGGTCGAGCAGGCTGGTCTGTGTTCCGTGGAACTCCGGCGTCTGCTCAAAGTGGCAGGCGGTGAGGCGGACGGGGTGGGGTATCTCCGCATACTGGAGGTTCAGGACGCCGACGATCCGGGCGCCGGTGAGGTGGAGGGCGGGCACTTCGCCGGGTTCGGACGGATCGCTGAGGAGAAGGGTGCGGATGACCTCGGCGCGGACCGTTCGCTCGGGACCCCATGCGCGGGGATCCTCCGGGTCCTCGTCCTGGGCTTGGCGGAGCTCGATCGGTTCCCCGCGGGGGAAGGCCTGACAGAGGCGACGTTCCAGTGCGGTCAAGTCCATGATCTCCACTTGCGGGACCTTACCCCGTGGGGGCAAGCCGCTGTCCGTCGTGATCACGGCCGGTCGGCCCGGTGACCTCCCGCGGCGCAACGAGTGGCTGTGACTGGCACTTTCGCAACAGCCCCTAG
>NZ_JBVJAH010000091.1:0-2303 GCF_055590785.1 Streptomyces sp. NPDC041796 | reverse complement strand
GTGGCGACTGCTACGACGAGCCCGATGTTCCACCCGCCGCGTCAGCACCATCGTCCGAGCCGTTCACACGTTGCTGACCTGCAACTATTCAGGATCAAAGACGTTCACTGAATGCCTTCCAGATCGCCTTCGAAGGCCGCCTCACCCCCACCACCAGCCACTGACCTTTAACAACCAAGATCAGCTGTTGACTGGACACACCCTGCCGACGCGCGTCATACGCGCTGCTCAGGCTCGCGATGCGCGGTGACCTCACACGCACGGATACCCGGCACGGCACCGGTTCCCGCCGCTGCATGAATGACGTGCTCATCTGCTCAGAACCGGGATATAGACATCATCCCCGGCGGCAAGATCCCTCATAAAAACTATGCGTACCTCGCGGTTACCAGCGATCACCCTATTTGCGGTTCGATGTGCCAGCGTTCTCGGCGTCATGATGGCGCCCATGCTGCTTCTGATCGTGGCCGCTCCCGGGGCATCGCCGCACACGGGGCAGGTAAGCACCGGCGAGGGTGGCTCATCGGCTGGGTCGCTCCTCTCCCCTGACATCTCTGCCGGTGAACCCTCGCATGAAAAGGACCCGTGGGAGCTGCGCTCACGAATCGCCCGTATCGACCGCAAGGGCTTCGCGGAGGTATGCAGCCAGACAGAGAAACCGGCACGGCTCACCTTCAATCTGTTCGAGGACTTGCAGGTTACTGCGATAACAACCACAAGCAGGACTGACGAAAAGGGACTGCTCGAGTGGCGAGGCAAAGTCGAAGGCTCCGAGGATGAGCAGGTGATCCTCACCGCAAGTAACGCTTGCGGTGGTCCCGAGGAGCCTCTCGTCAGCGCCGATTTCAGCTTGAAGGGCCACCGCGTCACTGTTAAGCCCCTGCGCCCTGGCTTCGTACGAGTCGTAGAGGTCGATCCCAAGGTGCCCTTCACGGAGCCTCCCCTTCCGCCTGTCCCCTCTCAGCAAGGGGGCGCGCTTGGGGTGCAGGCACAGGCAAGCCCCTTGGCAACTTTCTCACGCCAGCCCGCCGCCACATGCACGGCCACGGGCACGACTTTGGACCTGTTGGCGCTCTACACTCCTCAGGCCGCAGCGTATCTCGGCGGTGACACCGCCATGGAAATGGCGATCACCAACGCGGTGACTTGGACCAATCAGACCTACGCCAACAGCGGCATCCGTGCCCGCATGCGGCTGGTACACACCCAAGAAGCCACGGGATACAACGGCGGTGAAGAAATCACCGCAGAGCTCCTGCAGAACCTGGCCGACTCGGCCGGTCCTGGACTGACCAACGTCAGCGACCTCCGCGATCAGTACGGCGCTGACCTGGTCACCCTCGTAACTATCAGCCCCAGCGGGGACTACGTGCTCGGAATCGGCTACACACCCCCGGAACCATCCCCTGCCACAGAACCGTACGGATTCTCGGTCACGAGCATCCGGTACAAGTTCCCCATGATCCTTGCGCACGAGACCGGGCACAACCTCGGTGCGAACCACGACTGGCTGACCACACCACGCCGCAACGATCTGCACCCCTACGACCACGGCTATGTGCCGCCCAGCAAGGCATGGCACACCGTCATGGCCTATAACTCTGCCTGCGACGGATGCAACGAAGCACCTCTGTACTCCAGCCCAAATAAGTTCTATCAGGGTGAAGCAGCCGGCATTGCCTACGGCCCCGGCGTGGAGCAGCCCGCAGACAACGCCCGTATGCTCAACGAGTTCGCCCCCGCCGTCGAGGCGTACCGGGCTGCCGTGACACCATCCGTATTATGCAGCCTCACCACGGAAGCGACCCCTGCTGAAGGGGGAACAGCCACAGCTGAGGTGCCCGGGCCGTACGCACCTGAAGTAAGCGTGACTGTCACGGCCAGTCCAGAGCCAGGCTTCGTATTTACAGGCTGGACACTCGACGGGCAGCCGTATGGCAGTGGTGATCCGACAGTCAGTGTCCGCATGGACAGCGACCACGTGCTGACTGCGAACTTCGACCCACTTGTGCAAATCCCGTTGATCGACCCCTGGTGCCTGGCCGCCGCTCTGCTGCTAGCGGGGATGGTAGCCAAACACCGCGCCCGAACTTTGACTCCCTTGCTCCAAGCCACCTCTCGAAGCAACTCACACGCCGCGCGACGACGGTGATCCATTGTGCCGCCCGTCAGCGCAGCGGGCTCGGTGAGCTTCTTCGAGTTGGCCAGTGATCGGGTGACAGGCGTGGGCTCGTAACGGACAAGGCTCCCGGACGGTTGAGCGAGAGATCTCACGTCTCAACTCGTTCGCCAGGGAGCCCTGT
>NZ_JBVJAH010000090.1:0-2320 GCF_055590785.1 Streptomyces sp. NPDC041796 | reverse complement strand
ACGACGAGCCCGATGTTCCACCCGCCGCGTCAGCACCATCGTCCGAGCCGTTCACACGTTGCTGACCTGCAACTATTCAGGATGAAAGACGTTCACTGGGCATCGATACATCTTCCATTATCGGGAGTTACACCGAACAATTTACAGTCCCGCCCCCAGACAGGGGGACGGAATGGGGACCAATGACTGCACAGCGTGAACTGCGCCCGCATCAGGTAGAAGCCATTGAGGCTGCTGTGAGTGCCCTCGAAACGCCACCAAAAGAAATCCCTTCAGGCGGGCTCCGGGCCACGGTGGTAGCCGCCTGCGGTACAGGTAAGACTCTGATTGCCGCGCATTCTGCGATGCGTCTCGCAAAGGGCGGTCGCGTACTCGTGGTGCTGCCGACTCTTGATCTGCTGACGCAGACGGCGCGAGAATGGCGTACTGAGGGGCATGACGGTAAATCAGTGGCATTGTGCTCGCTGGAGGATGACACCGGTTTGTATTCGGCGGGGGTATGCACTACGACCAATCCCGTAGTGCTCGCGGAAAGGTACGCAACGGGGCCGGTGACTATGTACGCCACATACGCCTCCCTGCCGGTCCTCAGCAAGGCATTCAGTGGCGAATACGGTCCGGCGATGCAGCCTTTTGACCTAGTGGTGGTCGATGAGGCGCACCGCACCTCTGGCAGTCTCGGGAAGGCGTGGGCGGCGATTCATGACCAGACGCTTATTCCGGCGGCGCGGCGGTTGTACTTTACGGCGACGCCTCGGGTCTGGCAGGAGCGGTCGCCGAGCTGGGAGATGCGGGAGGAGGCGCGGGATCGGTTGCCGGCGGAGATGGCGTGTTCGATGGATGACCCGGCGGTGTTCGGGCCGGTTGTGTACGAGCTCGGGCTGTCTGATGCCATCAGCCTGGGTTTGCTGGCGCGGTATCAGATTCTGGTGGTGGAGGTGCGTGATCCGGTGGTGACGCCTGAGCGGCTGGCGGGTCCGGAGGCGCGGGAAGAGGAGGTTCGGGGGCTGAGGTTGGGGGCGTTGCAGGCGGCGCTGTTGCGGACGGCGGCGGAGCATGGGTTGTGGAAGATCATTACCTTCCATCACCGCACGGTAGAAGCCGAGGCTTTTAGTAAGGGGCTGGGGAGGAAAGCAGCGGAGTTGCACGCGGCTGACCCGGTAACGTATCCGAGGTCGGTATGGGCTGGTTGGCTGCGTGGTGAGCATGAAGCGGACCACCGGGCACAGGTGTTGACAGAGTTCGCGGCGACGGCGCAGCGTGCAGTTCTCTCGAACTGCCGGGTTATGGGTGAGGGTGTGGATTGCCCAGCGGTGGATGCCTGGCGCTTTTGGATCCCAAGGGATCGTCGGTAGATATCGTGCAGGCGATTGGACGGGCTTTGCGTCAGAAGCCGAATTCAGGAAAGGTCGCCTCTCTGATTGTGCCCGTCTTCTTAGGGCCGGATGAGACACCGGCAGACATGGTCATGTCGGATTCATATCGGCCGCTGGTGAAGGTGTTGGCTGGTTTGCGTGCGCATGATGAGCGTGCGGTGGAGTTGCTCGCGCTTCCACAGGAGAACCCGTCGCGTGAGGCTGGCGAGTTGATCGGTTTGGAGGGTGAGGAGGAGTCGCGGGCGTTGCTGCGGTTTTCGTCACCGCGTGATCCGGCTGCTGTCGCTGAGCTGGTGTCGCTGCGGGTGATTGATACAGAGAGGCAGGACTGGACGCGGGGGTACTGGGCGGCGCGGCGGTGGGCGGCGCGTGAGGGACACCTGCGGGTGCCGCTGGGGGCAGTGATGGAGTGGGGGTATCCCCTGGGGCGTTGGATTCGCCGACAGAGGGCGGCATATGCGTCGGGGCAGCTTGATGGGCGGCGGGCAGCGCGGCTGGAGCGGCTGGGCATGGTGTGGGACCCGGCTGAGGCAGGCTGGCTTGACAATCTGTCGGCGGCACGGCTTTACATGGACCGCTACGGGACTCTGGCGGCCCCCCGCGGTGCGGTGGTCGCAGAGCCCGGCGGGGAGGCCACACGGGCGATGGAAGGGCCCACGGGCACGGGGCGGCCTATCGGGCAGTGGCTCTCCAACTGCCGCCGACCCGGTGCCCTGTCGCCTGCGCGAGCCGCGCAGCTTGCGGAAATCGATCCGGACTGGAACCCGGCATGGCCTATCGACTGGCAGCGCCACTACGCCGGGGTGCGCGCCCTGGTGATCGATGGTGGCAGGGCCGTCGAGGCAATCACGACTGGGCTTGATCCGCTTTGACGGACATCTGAGATCAGGGGCTTCAGCCCCGGAAGGATGATGTTCATCATGGAGAGCATGGGGAAGAAGAGG
>NZ_JBVJAH010000089.1:0-2572 GCF_055590785.1 Streptomyces sp. NPDC041796 | reverse complement strand
GTCCCTCAGCCCGTCGAAGAAATTCCGGTACGCGGTGTCCAGATCTCGAAGGGACTGCTGGAGAACGACTGCGGAGACCTCACAGAGCCAGGCGCTCAAAGCATGCCGCGATATCCCCTTCCACCACCCACTCATAGCGATGAGGGGCGCCGGCGAAGGTGCGGATCTCGGCGATCGCGTCGTGGGCCCGCCGATTGGGCCGGAACCCGTACGAGCACGGATCGAAATCCGCCTCGAAAATCGGCTCCAGTACCAGTTTCAGCGCAGCTTGCACAACGCGACGCACAGTGGGAATACCCAGACGGCGCATATCCTTCTTCCCGCCCGCCTTCGGAATCATCCGTTCGCGGACGGGGAGCGGACGGAATCGCTGTGCCTTCACGTCCTCGCGAACCTCAGCGAGGAAAACTCCCACGCCTCGGCGCTGTTCAACGTAGAAAGCACTCTCTCCGTCCACTCCGGCCGACCGGGCACCCTTGTTGGCCCGCACTCGCTCCCAGGCGATCAGGAGGAAGGCGGGATCACAGACGAGATTGAACAAATCATGAAACCTGCGACCTGGATCGTCGGTCGCCCAACGGTGCAGCTTGGCCTGGATCTCCCGTACCCTGCGCTCAGCGCCGAACAACGTGAGCACTGGGTCGTCGGTATTCACCGGCGACCTCCGGGCATTCCAGCATCCTTACTGCCGACTTGCTGGCCCCCTTCGCCATGCACGGACCTCTCGTCCGCTCGGACTACTACGGAGCCTCCGCCCCATCCCACGACCATCGGTCGCCGACGGACCTGCCCTTCGGTGCCCTAGCTGGAACACCGCGAGGGCGGCCGTGGATGGTTCCCACGTTCACCGCTAACCGTTCGACGAGGGAGGTGCCCAGCTATACCCCGGCAGCCTCGCCACGAGTACGCCGCAGAAATTCCTCGTGGCCTCCTCACCGGCCTATACATTCCGGCTTCGGAGTCACCCGCCTCGCATTCACGGCGGGTGCGCAAACCGGCCCATATCCACCAGATTTGACCCGGCTCGACGCTTACGGGGCGTCATCCACTGGTTCACTCTCGTTGTACCTTCCGGCCTTGCTCACCGGACCCGGCTGGTCTGGTAGTTCCCAGCCGTCCCGACTTCGTCAGGGCTGCTTTCCGCCCTCCCCGGCGTTCCCCGGATCGGACTGCCCTCGGCTTCTACCTGGCCGCTGCGACGGCCTGGCGGTGGAGTAGGGGTCGGACCGGGGCGCGGTACTGGTCTTGTGACCAGCCCGTTTCCCCGGCCCGCCCTCCGCACCGGACATGCGACTCTCACCGCATCCGGCGCTCCACGGGCTCCCATGGGACCGCGCGGTTCACACCACTGCGGCTTTCGCCCACGGTGTTAGGATGTTGTATCCGCGCCAGCGATAGCGGGTCACTTTCACCCGCTGCGGGACGAACAACGTGATCCCGTCCTCCTCGGGCCGCCAGCCGGGCTCACCGATCAGATAGCGACGCCGCAGAGTCTTCCAGTCGATCCCGGGATGCTGCTTCCTCAGCCACAACGTCACTCGACGCCAGCAGAAGTCGTCGAGATAGTGAAACGTGGCTGTGGACGACCCGAACCGGAAGTAGTAACACCACCCCCGCACCGCCGAGTTGAGCTGACGAAGCAGGTCGGCGAGGGTTCGCTGACCTCTCTTATTGGTCACCGCCCGCACTTTGCCCGTGATGGAGGCGAGCGCCTTCTTCGACGGATAGGTGTAGACGTAGAACTCGCTGGTACCTCTCTTGCGTCTCCGCTGGATACGGAAGCCGAGGAAGTCCAGGCCCTCGTCAATGTGGCAGACACGGGTCTTGGTCTCAGACAGGTGCAGCCCCAACGGGGCGAGCACAGCTGCGACCTCCTCCCACAGCGCATCCGCGTGAGCTCGGGTGCCACACACCATGATCAGGAAATCGTCCGCGTAGCGGACGATCCGCTATGTGGCGCCTCCGCGTCGGCGGTGGGCTGTCCGCCTGTTACCTGCCGTGGGCATCCCACTTGGCGCAGAAGTGTTCATCCAGCGCCGAGAGGGCGATGTTCGCCAGCAGTGGTGAGGCGATGCCGCCTTGGGGTGTGCCGGTGTTCGTGTCCCTGGTCTCGCCGTCGGCGGACATGATGCCCGCCTTCAGGAATGCCTTGACCAGGGCGAGAACCCGCTTGTCGCCGACTCGTCGGCGCATCCGCTCAAGAAGGGCGGAGTGCGCGATGTTGTCGAAGCACGCTTCGATGTCCGCATCCAGCACCCAGTGGTATCCCTTGGTGCCGAAGTGATGGACCTCGGCGATGGCGTCGTGGGCCCGTCGTTCGGGGCGAAAGCCGTAGCTGACCGGCTTGAAGGACGCCTCGAAGATCGGTTCCAGGACCAGCACGAGCGAGGCTTGCACGAGCCTGTCCATCGCGGTGGGAATTCCCAGCCTCCTGAGCTTTCCTCCGCTGCCCGGCTTGGGGATCATGCGCTCCCGCACTGAGCTTGTTCAGCGGTGAGTCTCGAGAGTGAGGATGGCTTTGCCGATGACGTCATCCGGCTCGGTTTGCAGCGGGCTTTGCGGAGGATCCGCC
>NZ_JBVJAH010000088.1:0-2768 GCF_055590785.1 Streptomyces sp. NPDC041796 | reverse complement strand
CTCGCCACCCGTTACCGGGCCGGAGTCGTTCTGGCCTCGCTGATCCTCTGGCTTCGCGAAGCAACCAGGTGATCATTTGTCAGACAGGCCCTAGGGGAGAACCGTAGATCTGGAGCACATTCGCATGAGCCGCAGTGAGCTGGTGGCCGCGCTCGTCGACCGCACCGAGGTGACCCGCAAGGACGCCGACGCCGTGCTAGCCGCCTTCGCCGAGGTCGTCGGTGAGGTTTTCGCCAAGGACGAGAGATAAGTTCACAAGCCCGGGCTTCCTAACCGGGGCTGAGTAGCAGCGGTACAGCGGTTAACGGCGAGAATGATCTTGCTGGTGCTGCTCGGTCTCAGCGTCCTCGACCACTTGGGCCTGGAGGCGCTGGCGTTGGCTGATCTCCTCGGGGGTGAGCGGGCGGGTCGGCGGATGCGGACGGCTTGGGCTTCATGGGCAGGCCGTCGTCCGCCGCGGCGTTTTCGGCTTCGGCGAGTACCCGGTACAGCGAGGCGACCGACGGGGACGTGCCCGCGTTCTTCCCGGTCTTGATGGTGAGCTTCCTGGCGATCTCGGGGGCGGGAATGCCCTTGTCCTTGAGTGCGACGGCGAAGGTGAGCATGTCGTCGTCGATGACCTTCGGCCGCCCGCCGTGGTTGCCTTTGGACGCGGCGATGACCTGGCCTTCGAGGGTCTTCTCCCGAATGTAGTTGCGGTCGAGTTGAGCGGCGACGGCGAGCACGGCGAAGAACATGGCGCCCATGCCGTTGGGGTCGTAGATGCCGGTGAGCGGGCCGGTGAGGAATTCGAGCTGCACGCCGGCGTCCTGGAGCTGGCCGGAGAGGGTCATCAGCTCGGCGGCATTGCGGGCGAGGCGCTTGAGTTCGTGGACGGTGAGGATGACCTCCTGGTCGGGGGCGGCCTCCTTGATGTCGTACGCCAGCTTCAGCGCCTTCTCCAGCTCGGGGCGCACCTCGACCCGGGTGGAGATCTTCTCGGGAGAAGATCCGCTTGCAGACCGGTTGGAGCGCGGCGAGCTGGCTGGCGAGTTCCTGCTGGGCGGTCGAGCAGCGGGCGTACCCGATCCGGATCGGCTTGGCCGCCGCGGCGGCCGGCGCCGCCTCGACGGGCGAGCCCGGCTTCCATTGCCGTCCCGGGCCCCGACCCTCCGGCGTCGGCACCTCCAGCTCCTCGCGGAGCGCGGGAACGAGGATGAAGCGGGCGGTGTGGTACATCGTCGCGGTCTTCCCGCTCCGGGTGCGGCAGGCGCTGCCGGCCGGGACCTCGCACTTCGGACACTTGTTTCGTTCCAGCGCGTTTGCAGCTTGATCGGGCGTCAGATCCACCCCGGCAGTCTGTCAGAACTGTCTCGCAGAACACGCCGGTTTTGAGAGGAGTTCTGCGAACGGCGACCTGCGGATTCGTGATCGGCAGCGGAGTGTTCGCAGAACTCTCGCAACTGGTCAATTGCGAGAATCGGGCGGAAGAGGGTTTGCCCTGAGCCAGCGCCGGACTTCCTGCGCCTCATGCAGACGCCCGAGATGATCAAGCAACGCCGCCTGTAGGTCCAGCACAACATGTAGTTGCGGAAACAGCCGAGGCATCACGACAACCTGGTTACGGTAGCTCTCCACAGCCTGTCCTATGGCACGCAGTGCTCCGGAAGCGTCATTTCCCCTCGCCAGAAGCAGGCCAAGATTGTATAGCGAGCGGGCGAGGTCGGGTTCGTGGGCGGCCGGGTTGTCCTGCGCCAGCCGGCGGTAGGTCTCCACCGCCTGTTCGGTGGCGGTGAGGGCTTCGGCCCGCCGCCCCACCTCCTTCAGCCGGACGCCAAGGTTGAATAGCGAGCGGGCGAGGTCGGGTTCGTGGGCGGCCGGGTTGTCCTGCGCTAGTCGACGCCGGATCTCCACCGCCTGCTGCTGAGCGGTCAGGGTTTCGGCAGGTTGCCCCACCTCCGCCAGCCGCAGGGCGAGTACGGAAAGCGATGCGGCGAGGACGGGTTCACAGGCGGCCGGGTTGTCCTGCGCCAGTTGCTGGTTGGCCTGCACGAGGGCGCCAATGAGCCGCAGGGCGAGGGGGGCGATGATGCGGGATGGATAGGGGAGTGCGGCTGAGGCGGTCTGGACGGCGTGGCAGGCGAGGGGAATGGTGTCCAGGGCCGTGTTCAGGGTGTGTAGGACGTGTTCGCTGTCGGTGCTGCGTTCGGCGTTGTAGTGGGCGATGACGGCGCGGGCCAGGACGGTGATGGTTTGGGCCTGCTGGGCGGCGGTGCCCGCGGTAAGGAGGGAGGGCAGCAGGTTGCTGTTTTGTTCGAGGATCTGGGAGGCGTGGTATTCGGCAATGCGGTCAGGTTGCAGGGATCCCCAGTAGCGGTCCGGGCCGCCCGGGTACAGGGAGGCCAGCCAGGCTGTGATGGATGCCTGCTGGTGGTCTGGCAGGCCGGGCAGGGCGGTGATGACGCGCAGGGCTTCGTCCCGGGAGCCGGCCCCGCACAGTGCCGCCGTCGCGACGGCGGCACCCAGGGTGGGAACAGGCAGGTCGAGTTTGTAGGCGGGGGTCTTGGCGCTGGCTTCCCAGAAGCGTTCCTCATGTTTGAGAAGGGTGCGTTCCGGCGGGGTGCCGGGGGGCGCGTCGGCGGGCCCGGGCCCGTGCTGGAGGAGGGTGACCAGGACGGACATCTGCAGGGTGAGTGAGGGGCCTCGCGTTCTTCGGACAGGGTCTTGACTGTCGCGTTCAGGCGGCGGTCCGCAACTGCATGTGCTCGGCGTGGACTTCTTGCGGAGGG
>NZ_JBVJAH010000087.1:0-2830 GCF_055590785.1 Streptomyces sp. NPDC041796 | reverse complement strand
ACGCCACTCCCGCAACTACCTGGCATTTCTCGGCCTCGCCGCAGCCATCTGCTGCTACAAACGACTCCTCCGCCTCACCACATAGGACACGGTCTAAGACGAAAGACATAGAGACACCCAGGACCGAGGGCCTCCACCGCGAGAGAGATCGCTATTGCGGTGGCGTCCACTGACGCTGCAGCACCGGTCCCTGACCAGCGTGTCTCTGTGTCAGCGAAGGCGCGCACCGGCACTGAGGGCGAGCGCCTGGATACGACGCTCGCGGGCACAGGCTGGTCAGGGCAAGCTTCCTTCAGCGAGGAGATCCGGGCGTACCCGAGGCCTCGAGCAGGCTGGTGCTGGCCACGGGCTCGGCCACCCGCCCGATGCCGTAGCGAAGCTGGGGAAAGCGAGCAGGTCAGGAAGTGTGAAGCCGCTGTAGCCGTTGTCTATCAGGAATCGCCTACGTCGAGAGCTATGCGCGCAGAGCCTGAGGACGTACTCGCCCGGGTGAAAGCGCTCCTGGCGGGAGTGTCTGAACTGGTTCTCAGCCGTGCGGCTCGCACCGTCAAAGGCAGGGCCGGTCGTAGGGCCAGAGCGGCTACCGGGCCCTCTGCCCCGACGACTCGTCGGCCCACATGAGGTGCGGGGCGTGCTGACATGGCTCCCACGCCGGTCTGATGGACGGTCGCTCGGGCACCACGGTCCCGGTGTCCCTGCCGGCAGCATTTGACCACCGCAGAGAGACCACTGAAACTGAGAATAACTCAGATAAGCTGACCACTTTGGAGGTTGCATGAACCGGATCGACCAGCCGCGACAGCTTGACCTGGTCGGCAATCCGATCATGGTTGCCGGGATCGGAACTGGATTCGAGGCCCTCTTACATTACCGGATCGGGGAAGGCCACGACGAAGTAAGCGGGCACTTCATGGTCGGAGGAGGAACTGGCGAACACGGTCAGTTCCAGCTCGAAGTCGACGTGAGCGGCGCAGCATTTGAGCTCGACCGCCTTTTCGTCCAGATCTTCGAGATCAGTCAGGAAGACGGCTGCGAGATCAACGTTGTGACTGTTCCCGTCATCTACGGGCCCCGGATCGTCCCGGGCTACGTAGGCTACAGAGAGCATGTGGTAGCGCCCGGAGAAACGCTGTCGGCCATCGCCGACTACCATTACGGCGACCCGTCACTTTACGGGCGTATCGTGCGTGCCAATCCAGCCCAGATCATCGACGCCGACCTGATCTTCCCCGGACAGGTTTTCCGGATTCCTGTCGGGGCATAACCGCGCAGCGATAATCGACACGTCACTGCGCGTCGTTCCTCGTTGGTCCCGGCGACGTTTGCTAGAGCAGGACATGTGCGCGCTTGCTCCGCCGCCGACCGTGGGTACAGCACGGCCCCGGTCAGCCTCCTCACCATCGGATCACTGACCGCCACCGCAAGTCGGACCACAAGTGCCCCCACCGACCCCAACACGGCCAACGACACAGATACCGCCACCTGCCAGGCCCTCACCACCCTCATCGTCGTCTGCTACTGATCTTTCCGTTGATTCGGTGGGTGTCGTGGGCTTGTCGGTGGGAGTCTGTCTTGGTGCCCTACAAGCCTTTGTCTTCCGTGTCCGGTTCTTCTGTTCCTCCTTTGTCTCGGCTTCAGTTGGCGGAGGCGCGTCGTGTGCGGGCGGTGGAGTTGTTCGAGCAGGGACGCCCGAGCGCCGAGATCGCGCGGGTGGTGGGGGTGCACGCGGAGAGTGAGCCTGTTCAGTGTGGTCGCTGATCGGGTGATGGTTGGGGTCGTGACGGAAGAGGCCCTCGAGTTGTTGAGCGGGATGTCTGACGTCCGCAGCTCTTCGGCTCGGGGGCCTCGTGGTTCCTTATCGTGCCGTACTCGATGTCCCGCATGCCCTGGTGGAGTGGGTCACGATGCTTATCGTCACCCGGGAAGGTGACCGCCGATGCCGGCTATCGCCGTCGGAACGTGCCCTGGCCGCTCTGTGGACCTGCGCCAGGAACGACACCCCGCGTCAGCTCGCGGCGGGCTTCGGTATCAGTCTGGGCACCGCGCACGCCTGTGTCCACGCTGTGACCGGCCACCTGGCCGGGACCGCCCCCGGCCTGACCGCGGCACTACGGCCGGCTGATGCCCGCTATCTGCTGCTGGACAAGACACTCGCCGAGTGCGACCGGTCCGGTGACGGCCGGGCGGACTACCCGGGAAAACACCGCCGGCACGGGGTGAACCTGCAGGTGGTCACCGCTCCGCACGGCACGCTCGTGTGGATCTCGCCGGCGCTGCCCGGCCGGACGCACGACCTGACAGCCGCCCGCCGGCACCGGACCACCGCCACCCGCATCCGTCTGGGCATCCCCGTCCTGGCCGACCGCGGCTATCAGGGTGCCGGCGACATCGTTGCCGTTCCCCACCGGCGACCGCCCGGCAAAGACCTCACGCCCAAACACAAGTGCCTCAACCAGGCACACTCCCGTCTCAGGCGGCCGGTCGAGAGATCCATCGCGTCGGTCAAGACCTGGCGGATCCTCCGCAAACCCGCTGCAACCCACACCGGATGACGTCAATCGTCAAAACCATCCTCACCCTCGAGACTCACCGCTGAACAAGCTCAGTGTGCCTCTTTCATCCTGAATAGCTGCAGGTCAGCAGTGTGTGGATGGCTTGGATGATGGTGCTGATGCGGCGGGTGGGGCATCTGGCTCGTCGGAGGATCCGCCGGGACTTCAGCCGGGCGAAGGCGCGTTCGCCCGGGGCTCTCAGTTTGGTGTGGTCGTGGTTGAAGTGCTGGTAGTGGGTGGGTTGTTCGCGGTGGTGGTAGTAGAGGGGTGCGGACGGT
>NZ_JBVJAH010000086.1:0-2863 GCF_055590785.1 Streptomyces sp. NPDC041796 | reverse complement strand
CCCTCCGCAAGAAGTCCACGCCGAGCACATGCAGTTGCGGACCGCCGCCTGAACGCGACAGTCAAGACCCTGTCCGAAGAGCGCGAGGCCCCTCACAGGCCCGCGCCCACAAGCTGATCGGCGAGCTCCCGGAGGATGCGTGGACACGTGTGAGCTGCGGCGACGGCGCTCACGGTCCACGTGAATACGACTGGGCCGCGGCAGCGATCCGGCCCTGGCGGCGCGAAGGCTGGGACCACTGGCTGCTGGCGCGGCGCAGCGTCACCGACCCTACGGAAATCGCCTACTACATCTGCTTCTGCCCGGATGGAACTCCGCTGGAGGACCTCGTGCGGATCGCGGGATCCCGGTGGATGGTCGAGGAGTGTTTCCAGACCGCGAAGAACGAGACCGGCCTTGATCACTATCAGGTCCGCGGCTATACGGCCTGGTATCGGCACATAACCCTCTCGATGGCCGCCCTCGCCTTCCTCGCAATCTTGCGAGTGGAGGCAAAAAAGGGGATCCCGAGACCGATGGCAATCGAACCCTCATACCCGTAACCATGAACGAGGCCAGGCGGCTGTTCAACCGCGTCTCGTCTCCTGTCCGCCACGGCATCGAACACGTAATCTCCTGGTCCCTATGGAGAAGAAGAACCCAGGCCCGGGCTCGCATCAGTCACTACAGGAGCAGAGGACATCACAGAGTGTCGTTGCAGTACTAGGCCCGCCTCCCTGGTTGGAACAGGTGTAGCTGTGCGGGCTTGCGGCGTTCTGCTGTTGGGCGCTGGCCGGGAGGGCTCCGGCGCCCAGCAGAGAGCTGGCCAGAGCGGCAGTCGTGACCGCAGAAGCGAACTTACGCATAGTCATCTCCTTGGTTCGTGTGAGGCCACCGGCGGGAACGGCCGCTCGGCCGACTCTCCCGCCGACGGGCGTGCTGGTGAATGACCACCAGACATTCCCAAAATAAGCCTCGATCCCACTGCATGCGACCGACCGGGCTGCGGTGCGACACGCACCCGCGGTCCAGGTTGCCCAACTGTGGAGCGGTTTGGCCGTCACTGCTGGGACACCCGGAGGTCCGGTTCCGGTGGGCGCCAGCTCCTCCAGCAACGCCACGTCCAACCCAGAGCTGGTCCGGGCGAGTCGCCGTCACGTTGCGGTCGACCAGGTCCGGCGGCCTACGCGTCGACGGTTTGGGCACCGTGCGGTGCGGCGCCCGATGACGCTCTCGATCCCCAGCTCATGTATTAGCCGCTCGGACGCTGCAGCGGTCGCTTCGATGCCCTTTTTACGTCTCTCGGATGTCCAAGATCAAAGGTCAAGACCAAAAGGACCGGCCACTCACATCGGTTTGGAGGCTCCGTACCCCGGCGTGTCCTACAAGCCGATCCACTGATCGGCCTCGATGAGCCGCGAGCATTCCATGCAGGCTTTCAAACGCCGTTCGGGCCCGCCCGGGAGGTTCAGGGGAAACTCCCCAACCGAGTAGTCGGTGACCGGGTCCGAGCCGCCGCAGAATTCGCAGTGCTCTTCACATTTGGATTCTTGCTTTCGAGCACGGCGGTCGGCGACAAGACCACCCAGCAAGGCAACCAGCATGATGATGCTTCCCCTCCCGCTTCCCCTCTCTGGTCAACGACTGCGGGGTCACGGCGTCACGTCTCTCCGCGATCTGTGTTCCGCTTCGACTCCACCTTCCGATCGGCTCGGTAGCAGCTCGGGGCACAGGTGGCATTCCTTGGGCTCGTCCGCCGGCGGTGCGTCCGGACCGAGCAGGGGAACGATCCGGCGGTGGTTCTCTCCGGATGGCGTCCCGCGACGTGGTGTAGCTGATCTTGGCTGGGAAGTGCGCTGCTTGCGTGCCCTCGCGTGCGTCGACTGCCGGTGAATGCTCCCTGAAAACGGGGCAGGCCACCGTGCAACTGTCCTTGGTGAACGGCCAGTTCAGTCCAAGGGGGTGCCCGGTGGCCTTGTCCCAGCATGACCTACTTCGCCTGCTTGAGTCACTACGTTCGGCAGATGGTCTTGAACTCGTCCGCGAAGTCGCCGAGCGGCTGCTGCAGGAACTGATCGAGGCCGAGGCCACCGCCAGGACCGGTGCCGAGTGGGGCGAACGCACCGACACTCGCACCGCCCACCGCAACGGGCACCGGGAGAAGACCCTGACCACGCAGGCCGGAGACCTGGAACTCGCCATCCCGAAACTGCGGGCCGGGACCTTCTTCCCCAGCCTGCTGGAACGCCGGCGCCGCATCGACCAGGCCCTCTTCGCGGTCGTCATGGAGGCCTACGTCCACGGCGTCTCCACCCACTCCGTCGACGACATGGTCAAAGCCCTCGGCTCGGACACCGGCATATCGAAGAGCGAGGTGTCGAGGATCTGCGCCGGCCTCGACGAACAGTTCGACGCGTTCCGGACCAGGCCCCTCGATCACATCCGGTTCCCCTGCCTCTTCCTCGACGCCACCTACGTCAAGGCCCGCCTCAACCACCAGATCGTGTCCCATGCCGTCGTCATCGCCACCGGTGTCACCGAAGACGGAGGCCGCGAAGTCCTCGGCGCCATGGTCGGGGACAGCGCGACCGAGGCATTCTGGACCCAGTTCCTGCGCTCGCTGCGAGAACGCGGCCTGAGCGGCGTCCGTCTCGTCATCTCCGACAGCCACAGCGGCCTCGTCAAAGCCATCCGCAAAGATCGGGGCAGCCTGGCAGCGCTGTCGCGTTCACTTCGTGCGCAACGTCTTCTCCGTGATTCCGAAGGGATCTGCGGAGATGGTCGCCGCGTGTCGGCGTACGCGTGAACGTGGCCCTGGCAAGATTTCCGTGACGCCGGGGTGTGCGACCGTGCGCCGGTGACGCTCCGTCAGGGGCGGCGCCAG
>NZ_JBVJAH010000085.1:0-3303 GCF_055590785.1 Streptomyces sp. NPDC041796 | reverse complement strand
TGCGGACGTCAGACATCCCGCTCAACAACTCGAGGGCCTCTTCCGTCACGACCCCAACCATCACCCGATCAGCGACCACACTGAACAGGCTCACTGGTCCACGAGCCGGAAGTATTCCTCCCGCTCGCGGTCAACCTCTTGCGTCCCTGCGAAGATTGGATCTTGCGGATCTCGAAGGCCACTGCATCCCCGACGGTCGCAGTTTGCGATGATGGCTAGAACTCAATGACCAGGTCGTCGGGGGCCGGGTCTCCTTGATCCATCACCAATGTCAGCGGCTGGTCCAGCAACCATTTGGCGCAATGCCAACTCGCATCTTGCGAAGTCGAGATCAGCAGCTGGGAGCCGGCGTCATTATCGACTGAAGCTCCGAAGCTCGCATACTGGAATCGAGCCGACGAACACAGACGAATCAGGAGGCGACATGGAAGGTTGGCGCTTCGATTACGATCCCATGGCTGGCAGCCCTCTGGAGCTATCGGGCGCAGCAATGATGGTGCTGGATGGTTGTGGACGGATTCTGGGTTGGAGCGATTCTGCGCAGGGTCTGTTTGGGTATCCAAGCGACGTAGCAATTGGCAGCAAGCTAGATTCCGTTCTAGGCGAGAAGGCAGGGCCGTTCCGTGCCCTTGGCGCTGAACAGGTAGCCGCCATACGACCTCAGCGCATGGTGCTCACCGTAAGACATGCAGACGGACATCCTGTACGGGCTGTGCTGCTCGCGTTCCGACTGCTCCCGGTAAGAGAGGGCCGCCCTACTGACACGCCGACATGGATCTTCATCGCTTTCGGTATGGAGCAGTACCGAACCTGGGAAGTGCAGCAATCAATGCTGCAGGGGCTGATCGAACAGTCGCCGATCGGTCTTGCCATCTACGACACAGACCTCCGTCTGATGTGGGCAAATGAGGCATCAGTACTCGAGATCGGAGAGCCCCTCGCGGATCACACTGGCACCCACGCGGATCACCTCTACCCGCATGGACGGGTCCTGACTCCTCTCTATCCGCCGACGCTAGGCGGTGTCATGAGACAAGTACTCGAGACGGGAGAACCCGTCATTGACCTCCACTACCGGGCCCGTCTTCCGACGAATCCGGGACGCATGCGCGTGTGGTCATGCTCGTACTACCGATTAGAGGACGCGAGTGGTCGTCCAGTGGGGGTGTGCGAAGACGCCTTCGACATCACCGAACGGTATAGGGCTCAACAGCGGATTTCGCTACTCGCAAGAGCTGGCGCCTCAATCGGGGAATCTTTAGACGCAGGCCTCACCGCCCGAGCCATCAGTGAAGCGGCGGTTCAAGAATTCGCTGATGAGGTAACGGTTGACGTCCTAGAAACTGTCCTCAACGGTGACAGACCCATCGGGAAAAAGCTGAAAACTCCACTTATCCGTTTAGCAGAAAGTTCCGCACCGCATGGCCGGCTGACGAGGCCTCACTCGAGCACCCACCTTAAAGGCGCCCATGGAATACCTGTTCGCTACGCTCCCGGATCACCTCATATGCAATCCTGGACGACCGGACAATCAGTATCCCATGACGCGGGCGCTCCAGGGAATGACACAGATGCATACTCCGAGCTCATTGTTCCGCTCCGGTCTCGCGGCACGACGCTCGGACTAGTTTCGTTCCGCCGAACAGGCCCAGACCCGCTGCACTTCGACTCTCATGACCGGCAGCTCGCTGAGGAACTGACGATGCGCACGGCAAGTGGCATAGACAATGCCCGCCGATTCGCGCGTGAACGAGCAGCTGCGCTTGCCCTGCAGCGCACCCTCCTGCCGCAACAGCTCCTAGCACAGAGCGCCGTTGAAGTGGCACACAGGTACCTCCCGGCTGACACAGATGCAGGTGTCGGGGGTGATTGGTTCGACGTGATCCCGCTGTCAGGCGCCAGAGTCGCACTTGTCGTGGGGGATGTGGTGGGTCGTGGTATCAGTGCCGCCGCTACCATGGGGCGCTTGCGTACCACCGTTCGTGCGCTGGCTCGCCTGGACCTGTCCCCCAGCGAGGTGCTCGGGCACCTGGATGAACTGATCCAGTTAGATGATGAGCGCGCCCTTGAGGATGAGGCACTCGGGGCCACATGTCTCTACGCCGTGTATGACCCTGTTTCGATGCGTTGCACGATGGCACGTGCGGGGCACCCTCCGCCCGCAATCGTTGCGCCAGACGGACACATCACCTATCCGGAGACGATGCCAGGCCCGCCGTTGGGCATCGGGGGCCTCCCGTTCGAGACCACAGAAGTTTCTCTTGCACCGGGCAGTCTCCTTGCCTTGTATACCGACGGCTTGATCGAGGCGCATGACTACGACATCGACACGGGATTTCGGCTGCTCAGCCGTGCCTTGGCAGAGTACGAGAGCAGTCTTGAAGAACTTTGCGACCGCATCGTCGGATCACTGCTGCCTCCGGACCGAAAGCCCGATGACGTTGCGGTGCTTCTTGCAAGGACAAGGAAGCTGAGTCCGGAACGCGTGGCAGTTTGGGAAGTGGAGGATCAGCCCACAGCTGTCCAAGTCATCCGCTCGCTCGTCGCTAGTCGGCTCAGTGACTGGAACCTGAGCGCTCTGGAGTTCTCGACCGTTCTCATCGTCAGTGAGCTGGTGACGAACGCCATCCGCCACGCTTCTGGCCCGGTCAGGGTCCGTCTCATCCGTGACCGGTCTTTGCTTTGTGAGGTATCGGACAAGAGCCACACAGCGCCTCACCTGCATCATGCGTCAACTGACGATGAGGAGGGTCGTGGCCTCTTCATCATCGCCCAACTGGTCGAGCGATGGGGCACTCGCTACACCGAAGAAGGAAAAACAATCTGGACGGAGCAGGCTACGCCGGTCTGCTATGGGTCAGTCTGAACATGCCATGGCACGCCGGCGCAGTCCGGAGGCTGTGCCTCAGCCTGAGTCGCCATCTCAATAAGCTACCGGGACTAATCGCAGTGCACCGCGCTTCAGCCCGGTGGTGAAGCCATTCTCAGAACTGCCCTGACCCGCAGGTGGACGATAACCACGTGGGCGTGCAGCGAAAGCGCAGTGCCTGCCAGATGTGGATGTTCCGATACCCAGCCATAAACCAACTGAAATTCGCATTCGTGCAGCTCAGGTCCTTTCGTATGCACACGAACGGTCCTCAGCGCTCGGCGCTGGCCAGGGCGTGCGGGTGCTCGCGGGTGGTCTACAACGACGCTTTGCGCGTTCGTGAGCCTCTTTCATCCTGTGCTGGAGGGTGAAATGGGCTGGTCAGCAGGTGTGGTGACGAGGCAGGGCCCCTCGTCGTTGGCGTGGTGATTCCA
>NZ_JBVJAH010000084.1:0-3328 GCF_055590785.1 Streptomyces sp. NPDC041796 | reverse complement strand
GGAGACACGCAGCCACACCCAGCATCCCTGGGCTTCCCGATCCTACGAGTGACGGGAATCAACCCAGGAACAACGTAAGGAGACACGACCCTCACAACGGCCGCTACTTCAAGCCCCAGCGCCTGCAAGCGGACAAGGCATACGACGTTCCCCACCTGCGGAAATGGTTACGGGGCAAGCGCATCGGGGTGCGCATTGCACGCAAAGGCATCGAGTCCAGCGAACGACTCGGCCGCCGCAGATGGGTCATCGAGCGAACCATCTCCTGGCTGACCGGCTACCACCGTCTCAACCACCGCTACGAACGCGATCCCCGCAACTACCTCGCGTTTCTCGGACTCGCCGCAGCACTCTGCTGCTACAAGCGACTCGATCGCCTCACCACACAGGACATGGCCTGAACCGACGTGATCACCAGCGCCCTCGCCGGCTCGATGCCCTCCCTAACCCTGGCCGACCAGCAGCGCCCTATCTGAATGACCAGCACCGCCCCGAAGCCGTGGAACCCGGCGCCCACCCAGCGCGACAGCCGGGCCCTCAACCTGCCCACACGCAGAAATCTCCGCTCCGAACGAGCAGAAAGAGTTCCAGAGCAAGCTGATGGACCTGCAAGATCGAGGCTAGTCTAGTTGATAGGGGAGCTTCGCGCGAGGAATTGCACTGGGGGCGGAGGGTTCTCTGCCTTCTGCGAGGCGACTAGGACCTTAGCGGGAATAAACACCGCCTTGATTCTTCCACTGCTAGGGTCTGGGTCTGCTAAAACAAGTCGATAGACGATGTAACCAAGATAGTAGCCTGCGCTTGCACGCCCAGTAAGCCATCCTTGCGACCCCGCAGGGATTGGACTTTCGAAGTCAGATTCCGCTTGAGCTTGCCATCTGTCGGTTGTGGTCTCCGAAGTGTAGGTAAAAGAGACTTCCGCACCGACTTCCCCCGCATCTTTAGCGATTAGCTTTGGTGAAATTTTACCCCGACAGACCACCCCTCTTTGTGGGCGTCTTCGTGCCCAACTGTAGCTGTTCCCTTGTATGTGAGTTTCCTCCCCTCCCCACCCTGAAGACTAGAAGTTTGCGCCATTTCGGGATATCTTTGGTCTTGAATAAGCCTTCCAACGAAGGCACAAGGCGGGCGTAGGCTGCCGAGCCGATTAGACGGGTTGCAAAACTCCTCAGCAGTCTGATCGATCCATCTATCTTTCACATCCCAGTCATTCTTTCGAACATCATCTGCCATCAATCGATAATTCGGCCCATAATCCTTCAGGAAAAGCTCTGCACACCGTCTCACATACGCAAGATTGTTGGAATTATTCATCACCTCCTGCGCCTTTGCGCCAACATCCACCTTAACTCCGGCTTGCGCCGACCCGGCCGCGGCTCATCCGCAAGCCCGGCCATCCGCCGAGCAGCAAACCGCGAGCGCCACTTCCTCACCGTGTCCGCGGCTACTTTGAACTCCACCACCACAGATGCATTCGGCTTCCCGTCCGCGCACGCTAAGCCGGTGCGCGCCCGCCCCGCGAGACGGGGCGCCACCGCGCCGCCCGCCCAGCGCAGCAACTCGTCGCGCTCCTCATCGGACAGCACAACTTCGACAGCACGAGGACCCCGAGACATGAAAACAACCTACAGACTTAAGCCGCAATTTCAGGCGCATCACACTAGAGAGGTAATCATTTGCCAGGCATGACACTTGATGCACGCTGGATAGCATAAGCCCACTGCTCCTTTTCCATCCTAGATTTTGACAACTTTGCGAAGATCGCACCCGGCTTCCAGATAGCGTCGCCCCCCGGGCTGCCCTCGGTCGTTGATCGCATCGGCGGTTCATCTAGACGTGACCGTCCCGGCTGAGGCCATCGAGGAACGAAGCCCGTCCGGGCGCCGGACGCTTTATACCAGATGATTGGCCAGCTGGTGGACCGGGCGAAGGCTGGCACGATCAAGTTGACCGACGAAGGCGGGCTACAGCAGCGACTGACGAAGCGGATCCTCTAGTCCGCCCTCGAAAGCGAGGTCACCGACCACCTCGGGCATGAGAAACACGAGAAGACCGCGAGCGGCAATACCCGCAACGACACCCGCTCAAATACCGTGGTGGCCGAGTTCGGGCCGGTCGCCATCGAAGCCACTCGGGAATGTCAGGGCTGCTCGAGCCGCAGATCGTAAGAACCGGCAGCGCCGGCTGACCGGCGTCGACGAGATGGTGCTGTCTCTGTCGGCCTGCGGGCCGACCCACGGAGAGATCTCCGCCACCTCGCGGAGGTCTGCGCTGGGCTGATTCAAAGTCGGGTGGTCTTGTAGGTGTGCAGGTCACGGCGGTGTGACGATTGGTCGGTGGGCCGCCACGGATGTATCGAAGCTCCGGTTTACGGGGTGCCCCTCGCAAGTCGCCCTGAACAACCGGAGCTTCGATGTGCCGGCGGTCTGCCACTGTCTGCCTGGCCAAGTCGCCCTCGCGTCAACACCGCGTGCGCTGGGGTGGCGGAGCGTCTGGAGACCCTTCTCGACCCGCGAGACCGGCGCGGCCGCCGTCACGCCCAACCTTGAATGCGGCTTCTGATCGCCTGTGCGGTGCCGGCCAGCGCCCGTTCCTACCTCGCCATCGGCCAGTGGGTCGGCTCCACTCCGCAGGACGTCCTCGCCAGACTCGGCGTCCGCTCCACCAGCCCACTCCGCGTGCGCCACGCCCCCAGCACCTTAACCATCCGGCGCGTCCTGCTCGCCGTGTGCTCCAGAGGCCTCGCCGACCTGGTCGGCGGCGACCTGTCCGACGCGGACAGCCTGGCGATGGACGGCAAGACCGCCCGCGGCTCGCGCACCGACGACGCTCCCGCCGCACATCTGCCAGCCATTATGACCCGCACCGGACAGACCCTCACCCAGCTGCGGGCACCCGACAAGGCCAACGAGATCACCTGCTTCAACGCCCCCTAGTAGGACTCCGTTAGGTCTTTCGGTTCGGCTTGTTCCTGGGCATGTTGGGTGGATGGACGCACGAGAAGTGGACCGTGTTCGGGCGAAGTTGGCGTTATACGTGGCTGACGTGTTCGCGTCGGTGCCGCGTAAGGACCAGCGGGCCAAAGGCGACTGCTACCTGCGAGGACTGATGCTGGACGGCCGCCGCAAGTCGATCCAGGCCATGGCCTCGCGGCTGCCGGACGGCAACGAGCAGAACCTGCAGCAGTTCGTGAACCAGTCCAGCTGGGACCCGGTGCCGGTGCAGCGGCGGATCCTAGTACTGCAATCACGCTTGTGTGTGGTTGAGTTGGAGTATGGCTGAGCTTGGGGTGGGGCTGGTTGAGAGGTGGGACGGGGTGCTGGCGGGG
>NZ_JBVJAH010000083.1:0-3394 GCF_055590785.1 Streptomyces sp. NPDC041796 | reverse complement strand
CGGCCTCTTCTTCCCCATGCTCTCCATGATGAACATCATCCTTCCGGGGCTGAAGCCCCTGATCTCAGATGTCCGTCAAAGCGGATCAAGCCCAACCGGCCTCTGCCCCCTCGCGACCAACCTCCTGGACGCCGCCACTACCCGGTGTTCGGCCTGGGCAGGCTGTATCACGAGCGGTGGAATGTGCTGGCGAGAGGGCGTAACGGGTTAGTCTCATGTGGCGCGGGGCTTACGACGTGGTGCGCGACTGAGGTCGGGATGTGCTGGCATGGCTGGTCGGCTGGTGGGTGATCACCGCATGGCGGTGCGGTCGGAGACCAGTCCGGCGATGGCGAGGTGGGTCTCGTTGTAGTACTCGCGGCGTCCGGTCCAGCGTTGGAGGGGGCGCCATTGCTTGTGCTCGGCGTTGGCGTGCTCGACCGGGATCCTGCGGGAGGACTGAGCCTTGCGTTCCGCCTCCCAGGTGGCGATTTCTTCGGTGTCGGCGTCCTTGCCGGGCTTCTTCGGCGGGGCTGACACCTGGTTGGGGAAGTCCTTCGCCAGACCTCGGTACCCGGCGTCGACCTGGGATTTCACCTCGGGGAACTGGACGAACAGGTCCCAGATTCCCTCGGTTTTCAGTGCGGTCTGATCGGGCCCGGTCGGATCGCTCCGGTCCACAGGGTACGGCTGGCCTCGTCGCTGATCACGGTGGTCTTCTTGGTGTTCTGCTTGCGCTTGCCGGAGACGAAGGCTCGGCGTCCGGGGCGGCCGGCCCTGGGGCGGCGGACCTGGACCTCGGGGTCCCGTCGATCCGCAGCTCGACACCCACGGCCGCCGCGTAGGCGAAGACATCGGCCAGAGTGCGTAACCGCAGTTCAGGAGTACTGGGCACGGCGAAACCGCGGGCCGCGAGCAGCGGCCGAATCTCGTGGACGGACCGGGTGACCGTGGAGCGGTCCACGCCGTAGAAGACGGCAAGAACGGCATGGGGGAGCTGGAAGCGGAGGACGACCAGGGTGGCGATCACCCGATCGGTGAAAACCAGCTGATGATCCGGACGGCCGCCCTCGGCCCGCAGACGGTCGTGACCTCGGCGTTCACCCAGCCGGGCATCCTCCCGCGCCCTCCAGGGCCCTGCCAGCTCGGCGATGATCTTGCCGAGTTGATTCCGCGAGATGCCAGTGCAGATACGATGCGAGAGAGCCGTACGGGCCAAGGATCGCTTCACAACTTTCCCAACCCGTACGGCTCTTCTCACGTCACGGCTTGATCAGCACTTGCTGTCGTACACCACGTCGTTAGCGTCTCCACGCCCTGGGAGTGTGCAAGCCTGCAGGCGTCATGTTCCCGGTTTGCGTCCGTAGATGTGGACGTCGTCGCCATTGTTCAGCAGGTTCCAGTAGGCCCTGGCGTCAGCCGGGCGCATGCTCACGCAGCCGCCCGAACCCGGCGGATTATACATGGACTTCATGGTGGAGTGGAGGGCCTGCCCGCCGTCGAAGAACTGTGCGTAGGGCATCCACACCTTGTAGATCGTGGACCAGTGCTTGAAGCTGCGGTGGTAGATCCTTTTGGCCCCGGTGCGCGTCTCGGCTCCGTTTCGTCCAGTGCGCACCGGCACTGGGCCGTAAACGAGCTTTGAGCCGTTTTGAATCCAGCTCAGCTGTCGGGTCAGGTCGATGCAGGCGATGCGGCCCTTGTTGATCGGGCACTTGCCTGCCTTGTTGGGCGTCTTGCCTGCTGCCCACTGCTTGGAAATAGTGTCCATAGTGCGCCAGGTGACTGGACCAGCGTATCCGGTCATTGGTGTGATGCCGTGTGTCTTCTGGAACGACTGGATTGCCATGCAGTCGGTCGGCGACTGCTTGCCGTCGACCGGTCGGCCAAGGAAATTCTCGACCTGCTTCTGATAGGGCCCGGACTGCGTCGAACAGGAGGCTGCTCGGGCCGGCCCGGGTTCCAGGAGTGTCAGTGACGCCATCAGACTTCCGATGCCGGCTAAGTATCCCGCCCATCGGTGCATACGTTGCATGCGCATGTCCTTGTTTACCGCCCGCATGTTGAGAGAGGGTATGGTCGAATACGGGTGTTGGGGGCAACTCTGCACGGGCGCTTAGTTCTTTGTGCCTTGCCGGGCACGGTGTGCAAGCGCTCCGGCTTCCAGAGTGAGGATGTAGCGACGGTGCTGATCTGCGGACGTTGGTGCTGGTCGGTGAGCTAGTGGTGATCGTTAGTGGCCTATGAGGCGCTGGCCTGGGGTCCATGCCTCGGGAGCGTATGGAAGTCTGCACCGGCGGGGGTTACTTGCAGCCGTCACGAAGTCTCCGTATCGCGGGGCCCTGGCGCCGTGGGCTGCTGCTGATTACGTTTCGCAGTCGACCGTGCCAAGCTCACCCGTGTCCGGGTTCCGGCACGTGTCGGAACCCGGCCCACCGTTGTTGGTGTTGATTCCCTCGTTGCCGTCAAGGGTGTCGTTGCCGTCGCCTCCGGAGATGGTGTCACGGGCACCGGTGGCGTTGATCGCGGCCGTGGTGGTGGGCATGGCGGCCTGACCGTTGACGGTGTCGGCGCCGTCCTCGCCGAAGATAGTGTCGTTGCCCGACGTGAGAGCCGCTGGGGTCTCGGATTCGCCGACAAGATTGTCGTTGCCGGTGCCGCCGCAGATGGAGTCATTGCCGGCTCTGCCGTAAATGGAGTCGTTACCTGCCAGGCCGACGATGACATCGGGGCCGTCTGTGCCTGAGAGGGTGTCATGGCCGGTGGTACCCGTGGTGTTCGCTGGCACTCCGCAGGTTTCCTGCGCCATCGCTGGCTGGGGTGTAGCCAGGATGGCCGTGGGTACCGCCATGACTAGGGCAGCAGGCCAGGTTCGGGGGAGGCAGTGTCTCCTCATTGTTCCCTCCCTTTCGACCGCGCGCTCTGGTCACGCGGCGCGTGCATGCAATCACCATCTTCCGGTGCCCGCAGGGAACCGGCCACTCCAGCAGCCATCTCGTCCAGCCCCATGGCGTAACCGTGAGAGATCCTTAAAAAGGCCTGTGGGCTGGTAACTGACGAGGCCAATGAGACGAGGCGGAGAAGGGGCTTCATGGATGTAGCCAGTTGCTCCCGCCGAGATGGCGACACCCGCGGCTGCGCTGGTGCAGGTCTGACTTGGCGATCGGTGGGCCCGGCATGGCGGGCACGCTGTCCCTCGTGCACGCCATGCCGGGGGCTGCTGTCGCCCGGACTCCTTCACGGGCGAACTGACCCATCACCGAGCTTCTTCGGCGTTGCTTCTCCAGGGCGAGGACGGCCTTGACGATTGACGTGAGTCGGTTGGGGCTGACGCGGGCTTTGCGGAAGATCCGCCAGGCCTTGAGGCGTGCGAAGGCCCGTTCCACAGGCGAGCGGAGTCGGGCGTGTGCCCGGT
>NZ_JBVJAH010000082.1:0-3470 GCF_055590785.1 Streptomyces sp. NPDC041796 | reverse complement strand
GTCCCTCAGCCCGTCGAAGAAATTCCGGTACGCGGTGTCCAGATCTCGAAGGGACTGCTGGAGAACGACTGCGGAGACCTCACAGAGCCAGGCGCGTTCCTCGGTCTTCTTCGCCTCAGTGAGCCGCTTGCCCAGCTCGGCGGAGGTGACGAACGGCAGCCCGGCCACGCGGGCGTCCTCACGGACGCCAAGCGCGTCGTTGAAGACCACCCGTGCGCACCCGAACGCCCTGGCCAGCGCGGAGCGCTGCGGACCGTTCGGGTACATCCGGAAGGAGTACCTGAGCTGCATCTCCATGATCGTACTACAGTTGGTTTATGGCTGAGTATCAGAACATTCGCACTGGCAGACACTGCGCGTTCGTCATGCACGCACACTTGGTTTTCGTGACGAAGTACCGGCACAAGGTCTTCACCAGCGTGCACCTGACGCGCATGGAAGAGATCATGCGGGCGGTCTGTGAGGACTTCGAATGCGAGCTGGTCGAGTTCAACGGCGAGAACAACCACGTTCACCTCCTCGTGAACTTCCCGCCCAAGGTCGCCATCTCCAAGCTGGTCAACAGCTTGAAGGGCGTCAGCTCCCGCAGGCTCCGGCAGGAGTACCCGGAGTTGGTCCGGCACTACTGGCGGGCGCAGCGGCTGTGGTCCGGATCGTACTTCGCCGGGTCGGTTGGCGGGGCTCCGCTGTCGATCGTCCGTCAGTACATCGAGCAGCAGAATCGTCCGCTGTGACCTGCGGGCCAGAGCACTTCTGAGAATCGCCTCACCACCGGGCTAAACCCCGGTGCACTGCGATTAGTCCCGGTAGCGCAACGGCCACAGGAGCGGACCGCACACGTGCCACTCGAACTCCGGCCCGTGGTACTGGTGGTGCAAGTGGGCGACGTACCAGAAGACGAGGTCCTGTCCGTCGATGCTCTCGTTGTTGATGTGCGAGAAGATCTGCGCCGAGTACGCCGTGCCGAGGCGCCCTTTCAGGTCTTCCGCTCCGTGGTAGGCGACGGCGTACATGTCGGCGGGCTCGAAGGCGTCGCTCGGCCTGTCATGCGGACCACGGTCTATGACGTAACCACGGCTCGTCTGCTTATTGAGCACCGCCCAGCGATGGGCCGATGCCGTCACCTGCCAAGTCTCGCGCGGCAGCGGCATCCAGCCGGCCCCGTACCCCCAGTCGCCGCCCGACGTCATGTTCGCCAGCGTCAGGTTGTTGGCTGCCCCGTCGATGTCGAAATCGAAGCGCCAGTAGACGTGGTGCTGGTGGGTGGCCGGATGTTGCAGGCCCGCGCTGTGCAGCTGCGGCAGGATGAGACCGTCGCTGCGGAAGAACCACCGGTTGACGAGGTGGTACCTACCGATGCGGTGGTAGCTCTCCACCACCAGGTGGCGGAAGCCGGACTGGTTGTGTTCGTAGACCTTGACAGGGCCCTGCATGTTTCCGGTGCTCAGCGGGTCCTTGTAGGGGCCGATACCGGATTCGTAGCGGACCCGGATCATCGGCAGGCTCGCCTTGTGGCACACCTTCGTACCCCGGAAGCGCACGTCACGGAAGGCGATGGCCTCGCTGTCGCCGTCGATGGCTTCCCAGAGAAAGGTCCACACGGGAGCCTCGGGAGGCCAGCTCACCAGGCCTGACATACTCATGACGAACCCTCCTCGACCGGTAGAAGGCCGGTACTGACGACGGCCAGGGCGCTGAGGTCGACGATGGCGAACGCCCTGGGCAGATACCGCTCCGCCGGTCCGAAGCGCAGGTCGACCAGTCGGTGCCCATGGCGAGGGCTGCGGAAATTCACGTCCTCGACGATCAGACCTACGCCGGTGTCGACGTCTATGCCCGCCGCGGACAACCGGCCGTCCACCCGCACCATTTCTAGCGCCTCGTTCTGCTCGGAAGGGGTCAGCGGAGGCTGGTACCGCTCCTCGGTCACCTCGTGCACCGCTCTGCGAACCGGGTCGATCGTGACCTCCACGACCACGTCGTCGGTGTAGTCGTAGATGATCACCAGAAGGTGGTCGGTTTCGCGGTCCAGTGCACGTGTTCCGACATCGAGCACTTGGTTCCGCTTCCCCTCCAGCCTCCCGGTGACCCTGTCGGCGGCGAGGGCCGCGTCCACCGCCTGACGGCGGCTGTCATCGGTGATCCGGGGCTCGGTCCTCTCGTAGTCGACAGAGCAGGTTTCCGCTGCGGGCAGAAACGGGCTGTAGTCCGGGACGTCGACGAACGGAGGATCAATGATGGGCCCCCGGTTGGGGATCTCGAAGCTGATCAGGCCCGGCGGTGGCAGAGGGCCGGTCTCCGATCTGTAGTCCTTGTCGTTCATGTTCTCCTCCATGGAATGGTGGTGGGCACTCCGGGTGGTGCCTGCCGGGCGGCAGCGAGGTGTCCGGCACGCGTCTCCCGCAGGGAGCGCCGGGGTCCGACCGGCACTGCACGCGCCGGCCTGATCGGGTGGTTCTCGGGCGTGACGTACCGGAATTCCGGTCCGTAGGTCCTGCCACTGCCGTCGGGCAGCTGCCTGCCCATTAGTTCCTGGGCCGGCTCCGCCAGCAGGCGCATCTCGTCGACGGCCGCCTGCAACCGCTGCTTCGCCTCGGAGGGCACGTCCGTCCGCCACGCCTGCTCCAGGAAGCGCAGCATGGCGCTGTAGTGGTGATTGGCGCGGTCGAGCAACTGCCTGGTGGTCGGGTCGGGTGGCTGTCCGCCCTCCGAGCCCCAGCCGTTCCGAGGCACCCTGCCCATCGGCAGGGTGGCGGGCATCGGTATCGCGGCGCCCGTGACTTCCACCTCTCCGGGGCCGTGGACGTCTTGACCAACTCGCGGCCGTGGTACAGCTCCCGGAAGACGTAATAGTGGGCCAGCTCGCCCGCCTGGCCCGGGTGCGGGCTGTGCGGGCTGTGCGGGCTGTGCGGGCTGTGCGGGCTGTGCGGGGAGGCGGAGGTGCCCTCGCCCTGCTCCTTGATGACGCCGATGGCGCCTTCGACGGCCGCGAGCGATGGCAGCGCCACGATGCTGTTGCCTGCGCCGTGGTGGGACATGCTGCTGGTCACCTGGCGAGCCCCCGTGATCAAGTCCGCTTGGTTACTGAACGCGTCCGAGATCGCGGTGTAGAACCCCCCGACTGACGTATGCGTCCGGGCCTCGACGACCGGATCGCCGGGTTCTTCGATCCGGCTGTACGTGTCCAAGGATTCCTTCGTCAACCCGCTCAGGAAGACGGTCAGCTCCGGTCTCACGCCTCCCGGCAACGGGCCGGGATACTTCGGCACCGTTCTCGGGTCGGCGAGGCGGGGGGGGGGTGTCTCTATGTCCTTCGTCAAGGATGTGGTGTCTGGTGTGCGGGTGTTTGGGGTGGTCATGCGGCGAGGGTGATGCGTGGGCTTGATCCGCTTTGACGGACATCTGAGATCAGGGGCTTCAGCCCCGGAAGGATGATGTTCATCATGGAGAGCATGGGGAAGAAGAGGCCG
>NZ_JBVJAH010000081.1:0-3612 GCF_055590785.1 Streptomyces sp. NPDC041796 | reverse complement strand
ATCAACACCGCCAACGACCGGGGGCTCTGCCACGTCACCACCCCAGATGACCAGGCCTTACAGCCCCGCAGAGGCAGGATGAAAAAGGTTCAGTGGCAGACCAGGAGGGTGGTGCGCGGACAGACTGTCGACCTACCTGCCTATTTCCGGCCATCAATGCTTCCGTGTCCTGTGCCCCTTGGTTGACAACTACCCACGCTGGAGCCCACTTTGAGGAACAGCCTCTTCAGGTAGGACGATGTAGGAGGGCAGATGGCATTGGGCGACGAACAGGGCGGCAGCGTGCTGCGGCAGCTCCATCCCGGAAGGTTCCGCTTCACGGCTTTACTGATTCTTGTGGCGACTCTGCTGCTCCAGCCGACGACAGCCCGCGCGGATGTTGCACCAGTGGGTGGTGGCAGCCCGGGGTATATGGCGGCGGACAACGGTGCCCGTATTGTTCGGGTTGAAGCTGTTGCTCACAGGACCTTGGATATCACGATTGAGTCTCCTGCTCTCGATGCACAAGCCGCTGTACGAGTGTTGCTGCCTAGGAGCTGGGGAAAGAACGATCAGAAGTGGCCGGTGCTTTATCTCCTACATGGCTGCTGCGATGATTACAGGTCCTGGACGCGTTCCACGGACGTGTCAAAACTGACGGCCAGTGCTGATGTTCTGGTGGTCATGCCAGAGGCCGGCGCCGCTGGGTTTTATTCCAACTGGTGGAACTATGGGGCGGCTGGAGCGCCGAGGTGGGAAGATTTTCATCTTACCGAATTGCGCCAGATTCTGGAGCGCAATTTCGACGCGAGCAGCAAGAGAGCGATCGCCGGGCTTTCGATGGGTGGCCTAGGGGCGCTCGCCTACACTGCGAGGAATCCAGGAATGTTCAAAGCCGCCGCTTCCTACAGTGGCTCGGTGCATACGCTGCACCCCTCCGGGCCACGTCTGGTTCAAGGGGCTCTGCAAGCTATGGGCTACGACCCACTGAAGCTGTGGGGGGATCCGGTCGAGCAGCGAGAAATCTGGGAATCCCACAACCCATATGATCTCGCATCCAGTATCCGTGTCCCGGTCTTTCTTTCATGTGGGAATGGACAGCCTGGCCCACTTGACGCCCCGGGAAGTGAGCCCAGCAGCACGGAGCAGATCTTCGAATCCATGAACCTCGCGCTCGCGTCGCGACTGAAAGCGGAAGGCGTGGATCTAACAACAAATTTCTACGGCAACGGCACGCATGACTGGCCCTATTGGGAGCGCGAGCTTCACCGGTCATTCCCTCTCCTCATGGAATCGATTGGTGTCCTGAATTACTGAGCGACCCAACCGTTGTGCCCGTCGGTTGCCGTTGCGAGACGCCCGGGTGCTGCACCGCCCTCCTGCTCCCAATTGCCTGACGGCCAACCGAGGGAAGCTCGCAAGCCAAAATCCTGTGAGGTGAAGCGAATCATGAAAATCAGGCGCAGATCCCTCCTGGTCGGGAGCAGTGCAGTGAGTGCCGCGCTAAAGCGTGTTGCAGAACTGATCCGGCGCCGGTCTCGCGCCATGATCCCGGCTGCTGACGGCTTCGTTTTGCCCGGTTTCCTGGTAGCCCTCGACGCCCGTTGAGTTCCGGATAGACGTCTTACGCGATCTGCCTGACGGTTTTGCAACACGCTTTGGCGTACGCGAGGCATGGGGACCACTTTTCGACGCACAGTCGACCTCGTCGTCAGCGGTCACCCCCATCCCGGTCTCCACACGCACCGACCTCATCGGGTGTGTGGCAGCCGTCCTGCCTGAGGCGAGCAGGACGGCTGCCGGGTGTGGAGGTGCTCGGCTGGGGGCCCGACGTCTTCACCTCCGCATGTGGTTAGCGGAACCAGCTCAGGAGGTGGGCCACCCAGTTCAACCACCAGATCGCGACGTTCATGGGTTTCTCTCTTTCGCTCGGGCCTGCCAGGTGCGGAGGCGCTTGGTGGGTCATTCAAAGACGGCTGGATTTCGACATCAAGATGCGACCGTTGATTTCGTGGTGTGCCGGGGGATAACTGTGCCGGTACCACGAGCACGTGCGGCATGCACGGTCGATGACTCCGGCCGCCATCCCCTTCGACCACACCATCTGCCGCGAGTGGAGCTTGGCGGTCAGCCCTCCTCGGGACCGGCCGAGGGCCTGATCGTCCGGTTCATTGCCCGTGGTTCTTCCTTTTCGGCTTGCAGCGGCGGCGCGTGTGGGCGCGGACGATGGTGGAGTCGATCTGGACCAGCCAGTCGATGTCACCGGCTGCGTCCGTCCTAACCTGGATCTGCTGTAGGGCCCGGGTGAACGCGCCGTCGATGGCGTAGCGGCGGCGGTGGGGCCTGTTCTGCCGAATGGTCCGAAATGGTGAGGCGGATGAGCCGCTTGTCGCAGCAGAGGGCGGCGGCGAGTCCGAGGAAGGCCAGGTAGTTACGGGTGTCTCGCTCGTAGCGGGGGCTGAGGCGGCGGTAGCCGGACAGCCAGGACATCGTTCGTTCGACGACCCATCTGCGGCGGCCCAATCGTTCGCTGGACTCGATGCCTTTGCGCGCGATCCGCACTCCGATTCGCTTGCCGTGGAGCCATCTGCACAGGTCGGTCCGGTCGTGGGAGTGTCTGACTTGTTGAATCGACCGCATGCGCTCGGTCTGCAGCCGTAGCGTCCAGGGTGCCGGTCGGCACGGGCTCGTGTAGTGTCTTGCCGCCCTGCGGGCTGGCTCATGATTAGCGTGCCGCCGCCGTCCGGCACCCGCGCGGTGTGGCTCGACAGAGGCATGAATGTGTGTGACTGCTACTTCAAGTCAGAGTGCCCACCGCACATTTCTGCCCGTCAGCCGCCAGGTCAGGATGCGCATGATCATCATCGGGATCGATCCCCACAAGTCCTCGCACACCGCAGTCGCTGTCGATGCAGCAGCCCACAAGATTGGTCAGCGGCGGTTCGTCGTCAACTCCGGGACCTTCGGTCGGCTTCTGCACTGGTGCGCGCAGTGGCCGGAGCGCCGGTTCGCGGTCGAAGGCGCCAGCGGTCTCGGTCGGTCTCTTGCTCAGCAGCTGGCCGCCGCGGGCGAGGATGTCGTCGACGTGCCTTCCACCTTGTCGGCCAGGGCCCGTCTTCTGGCCACCGGCGGGGACCGGAAGACCGACCCCGCGGACGCTCTCCACGTGGCCCAGGCCGCGCTCTTCCGCACTGATCTGCGCAAGGTCACCGCGGAGGACCAGTCCACGATCCTGCGGCTGCTGACCGAGCGGCACGACGACCTGACCGGCGAGCGGACCCGTATCGTTAACCGTCTCCACGCCGTCCTTCGCGACCTGTTGCCCGGTGGCGCCCCCACACGGCTGTCGGCAGAGAAGGGCCGCGACTTTGATGAAGAGCATCCGGCCGGCCACTGCGACGGACCACTGCCGCCGGGACATCGCTCGTGATCTGCTGGCCGACCTGCGCAGGCTTGACCGGCAGGTCAAGGACAACGGGGCCCAGTTGCGCGACGCTCTCGCTGCCGCACGAACCAGCCTGACGTCGCTACCCGGACTTGGGCTTGATCCGCTTTGACGGACATCTGAGATCAGGGGCTTCAGCCCCGGAAGGATGATGTTCATCATGGAGAGCATGGGGAAGAAGAGGCCGC
>NZ_JBVJAH010000080.1:0-3647 GCF_055590785.1 Streptomyces sp. NPDC041796 | reverse complement strand
GGCCTCTTCTTCCCCATGCTCTCCATGATGAACATCATCCTTCCGGGGCTGAAGCCCCTGATCTCAGATGTCCGTCAAAGCGGATCAAGCCCAGAAAGAGGCTCAGTGAAGTTCGCCAGACCATAGGCCCACAGGGCACCCCGGAAGAGAGCCGCCGGAGACGACAAGGTGGTGGGCGCGTAGGACGGTCAGGCGGGTGGTGGGCAGGGCACGCATCCGGACGGTCGCGGCCTTCCACACCGGCTGGCGGCCTGCAGGATATCGGAGCCCGGGAGTTGTTTGGGGGCATGCCGATGCCGTCCAGCAGGTCGCTCACGGAGTGCGGTGTCGCTGGACGTGCCCGAGCCCGGCTGCAGGGCGACCTGCCCGTCCGCCGGATTGTGCGCGGCCAGGACGGCGTGTGTCACGCTCGCGTCGTGATGCCAGTCCATCACCCACCTCGACCCGACATCTCAGTGCCGAGGCCTCGGTCTTCCGGCGGCATCGTGGGCTCGGACGCTTGGTCTGGTCGGGGCAAGGCGGAACCAGCCCTCGCCAGTTCGGATTGCGGGCTTACGGGTGTGTATGTCCCATGAGCGGGTAGTCGCATGTCACTTGATCGACCCGCGGTGGACCCGTTTCCGCCCAGGCCGCCGGGAGGCAGGATGCGAGGATCGTGGTATGGGGCGGGGACAGGTGTGCTGACGGTCCTCACCGCGGGGTCAGTACCTGCGGCACGCTTCCCGAGCGGCGTGACGAGGCCACAGCGGAAGTCACCCGTTTCGAGCAGGCGCTGGGCGACGGACAGCGCGAGCGGATGTGTGCGGCTCTCGCTCCGGCTACCCGGGACGAACTGGAGCAGTCCGCCAAGAGCCGCTGCGAGGACGCGATCGGCCAGGCGATCGAGGAGCGGGAGCTTCCAGCCGGGGGTGCCGTACGGGGTGCGGACGTGTACGGCGATCGGGCCCGGGTGGTATTGGAGCGGGACATCGTGTTCCTGGCGCACTTCCCCACCGGCTGGAAGGTGACGGCCGCCGGGTGCCGGCCACGCCCCCAGCGGCCGTACGAGTGTGAGATCAAGGGCGGGTGAGGGACCATGAGGACACTGTTCACCGTGACCCTCTTAATGATCATCGGTGGTCTGGCGTACTTCATGACGCTGGGGCTGATGCACCGATGAGCCATGAGTCGGAAACCAGCGGGAACACCGCACCGGCCCAGCACCGCGTACGGCGCTTTCTGAGGCACAACAGCCTCGGGCTGTTCTTCATGACCACGTTCGTGCTGGCCCTCGTGGGCCAGGCCGTGGCGGGGCGCGCGGAGTTCAACAACAAGCTCGTCAGCGATGGAATGACTCCTGTCGGCTTCGGCGCGTACCTGACGTCCTCGGACTTCGCGGTCGATGTCACCGAGAACTGGCAGTCGGAGTACCTGCAGTTCTTCCTGTACATTTTCGCGACCGTCTGGCTGCTGCAACGTGGTTCGCCTGAGTCCAAGGAGCTCGACAAGGCCGGGATCGAGTCCGACAAGGACCAGATGGTCGGGGAGCACGCCACGGAGGACTCGCCTCGCTGGGCCGCGCACACGGATTGGCGTGGAGTCGTCTTCTCCCGATCGCTCGGCCTGGTCATGGGCGCCATCTTCCTGTTCTCCTGGCTCACGCAGTCGGTCACCGGCGTCGCGGCCTACAACGAGGAGCAGTTGCGCCGACTGGAAGCCCCCACCACGTGGGCCCACTACCTGTCGTCTGCGGACTTCTGGAGCCGCACGCTGCAGAACTGGCAGTCCGAGCTCCTGGCGGTCGCCTCCATGACCATTCTCGCCATCTACCTGAGGCAACGTGGATCCCCGGAGTCCAAGCCCGTCGGAGCATCCCACTCCGACACCGGCATCGAAGGCTGAACCACCTCAAGCGTGTGGCGAGGAACATCTGATGACGACCGTGGTGCTCAGCCTGCTGGCACTGCTGAGAAACAGCGAGCGGTGAGGGCGAGCCGAGCACGCGGTGCAGCGCAGGCTGGACGCGATCGCGGCGGCGCTGCTGGAGCAACCTGAAGGCGAAGGGCACAAGGCGAAGGACGACCTGCGCAAGGTCATCAATATGACGAGGAGGTCTGAGCCGTCCGATAGTTCATGGAGAAGGAGAGGGACCCGAAGTCCGGTGATTGAGTGACTCATCGGCATGGTGCGAGTTCGGCCTCGCCGCTTCACCAACTTCCTCATTCGCCCACTACGCGGACGATCTGTCCATGCCCGAAACCCCTGTGCCGCCTCATCCGCGCGGTTCTCGATCACCATGACCGCATCTCCAGGACGACGCCACCATCCTGCTCTGCGAATGGGTCGGCCGGGCACCGGGGATGAACAGGACCCGCCCCGGTGGTGTGGTGGGGTGTTCCGCCCCACTACCGCAGCCCCTGTAGACCGGCTCGCCGCCCTTGTCCTGAGGGGCATATGTCACTTGTTGGGGTGGGCGGCGCTGTTCGGGCAGGGCAGACTCGGGCTCCCGCTCGGCGGCGATATCACCCAGCGACACGATGGCGACCGAGCGGCCCTCCCCCACGACGGGCAGGCGGCGTACGGCATGCCGTCGCATCAGCTCCACGGCTCGGCTGACGTCATCCTCCGGGGAGACGCTGTTCCTCACTGCACGCGTCGATCACTGATCCTCTGCATTGCCCCGTGAGACATCACCCGCACGACCAGGTCATGGTCGGTGACCAGGCCGCGTACGCGTCCGCCCTCCGCCACCAGCACCGCGCCGATGTGTTCGGTCTTGCACCGGGGTACCGCCTGTCCGGCCGCCCGGTGCTCCACGTCGGCCATTCCCGGAAACGCCACGCCTCACCGCCCGGCGGGCTCATTTGCCTCCCTATGGCCCTGCTTCTACTCCGCCCATGCCCGCGGGGGACGCGAGCCCGCGGAGGCCGAGCGCCCGTCGACCGTCTACGACCGGCCAACGCGCCGGAACGGGACCTCGCGGACGCGGCGCGATGGTGTGCCGCGGTGTCGTGGCCCAGCCGGCCTTTCTGCAACCGCCGAGCATCTCCCCGTGCTCCTCGCGACCGGAGGCGGGCACCGCGGCACACCAACGGTGTTCCCTCCCACCTGACACTCAAACCGAAGATCGCTCATCCGAGCGAGGGCCTACTCAATATTCCGAAGAGATCGCGGGACGCACCCGGCTGCCCATCCGCCTGGCCGACCGCATCGCCGCCGACGAGCCGTACTACTCGACGAAGCACCGCAAGCACGGGATGAACGTGCAGGTCATCGCCCGCCCCGACGGCACACCGCTCTGGTTCTCCCGCGCGACACCAGACCGCACCCACGACCTGACCGCGGCACGTTCTCATGGCATCGTCCAGGCCCGCCTGACCCGGCAGATCCCCGTCCTCGCCGACCGCGCCTACCAAGGTGCCGGCGCCACCGTCCGCACCCCCTACTACCACCACCGCGAACAACCCACCCACTACCAGCACTTCAACCACGACCACGCCAAACTGAGAGCCCCGGGCGAACGCGCCTTCGCCCAGCTGAAGTCCCGGCGGATCCTCCGGCGAGCCAGATGCCCCACCCGCCGCGTCAGCACCATCGTCCGAGCCGTTCACACGTTGCTGACCTGCAACTATTCAGGATGAAAGACGTTCAGTGAGGATCTTCAGAGT
>NZ_JBVJAH010000079.1:0-3832 GCF_055590785.1 Streptomyces sp. NPDC041796 | reverse complement strand
CTTCGAGGTCACCCCACCGCCGAGCACGGTCGTGCTGGGCTGACCCTCACCAAGAGTCATCAGCCAGGCTTGACAACCCCATTGGGAATCGTTTGATGACCCCCCACCATCGGCTTCAAACCCTCGCTGTCGTGGACGATGGCGGCCGAGAGGCCGGCGAGAAGGGGCAGTCCGTTCGCGTCCGACAGGACGTGCATCTTCGAACCCGCTTTGCCGCGGTCCACGGGGCTTGGACCGGTGAGCTCGCCCCCTTTTTCGCCCTCACGTGAGCGGAGTCGAGGACCGCTCGGGAGAGATCGAGCAGGCCGGCGTCGTCGAGGCGGTGCAGGACCGCCTCGTGCAGCCGGCCCCACACACCAGCCCTGGACCAGATCACGAACCTTCGGTGCGCGGTCGACTTCGAGACCCCGAAGCACGGCGGCAACGCACGCCAGGCACCACCGCTGACCAGCACATAGATGATCGCTGCAAACAGCGTCTCATCAGGAGTGTCCCGCGTTCCACCGCCCTGCGGCCGCACCTTCGAGGGCGGGATCAGCGGCTTCGCGATCTCCCACAGTCCATCCGGAACAATCCAATTCCACGTACCCCTCCCCATGACGACCTCAACGACCGCCTCACCACATAGGACACGGTCTTAAAGGTCATCTCATTTGGCGTGTTCGATAACCTGCTGGTGTGGGGATCGTCGAGCGGCTGGTGCCGGATGAGCTGTGGGAGTTGTTCCAGCGGGTGGTTCCTGCGGCGCCGGTACGGCCGCAGGGCGGTGGCCGTCGGCGGCACGGTGACCGGGAGGTGCTGGCGGCGATCGTGTTCGTGGCCACGTCGGGCTGCACGTGGCAGCAGTTGCCGTCCGCATCGTTTGGACCGTCGGGAGCCACGGCTCACCGGCGGTTCACGGAATGGTCGAAGGCCAGGGTGTGGGCGAAGCTGCACCGCCTGGTCCTCGACGAGCTCGGTTCCCGCGGTGACTTGGACTGGTCTCGGTGCGCGATCGACTCCGTGAACATGCGGGCCTTGAAAAGGGGGAGCTGACGGGCCCGAATCCTAATGGGCAGCGAAGCGAGTCATCGCTATCCGAATCCGGAGTGAGAGCTCTTTCGACAGACCGCGGGGCTCGCTTCAGCAGCGGTTCCGGCCCGGACGAAGATCTCATCCGCCACCAGGGCAGGAAGTCCTCTACTGAGAGTGATCTGGCCCCGGCCGGAACCGTTCCAGCCTCTGAGCTTCGCGAGCACAACGGCACCTCACGAGGGCATAAAAGTTTCACAACGGGTCTCAGAAGGCCCAGTTCAGAACACCTCACCAGGCGGCACGAACCGGGGGCTTCGATGGTCGTGGCCTGAGCCAACCGCACGGAGCACCTTTCATCGTGTCGCGAGCCTGAGAGCTCTCAGGAAGACGAAGGACCGTGCAGTTCACTGGGGTTGCGAACGGCTGGTGGGATGTTGTGCCTTGAGCACTTCCATTAGGGAGCGCGCGCACCCTGCACAGGCTCTGGCCTGCCGAAACACCAGAGCAGGAGGGAGAACACGATGGAAATCGCAGGATTACCGGTGCCGGTGTTCTGCGGGGTGGACTGGGCAGAAGACCACCACGATGTCGCGCTCGTCGACGCTGGCGGGACACGGCTCGCCAAGCTGCGAATCAGCGACGATGCGGCCGGATTCGCCCAGCTCACAGCTCTGCTCACCGAGCACGGCGACAACAAGGAGCATCCGGTTCCGGTCGCAATCGAGACGTCCCGGGGCTTGCTGGTCGCCTGTCTCCGCGCGACGGGACGCCCGGTATTCGCGATCAATCCGTTGGCGGTGGCCCGCTACCGGGATCGGCACTCGGTCGCGAGGAAGAAGTCGGACGCCATCGACGCCGCTGCCTTGGCGAACATTCTGCGGACCGACATGGCCGCCCACCGGCCTCTGCCGAAGGATTCTGAGCTGGCGCAGGCGATCGCGGTGCTGGCGCGGGCCCAGCAGGACGCGGTCTGGGATCGGGGCCAGGCACACAACAAGCTCCGCTCTCAGCTACGCGAGTTTTATCCTGCGATCCTGGCCGCCTTCGCTGACAAGCGCGAGGGCATCTGCTCGGCCGAGGCCCGGACCATCCTGGCCGCGGCCCCGACGCCGACAGCGGCGGCTCGTCTCACGCGCCGGCGTCTCCAGTCTCTGCTCAAGCAGGCTGGACGCCTGCGCGGCATTGAAGCCGAGGCTGACCGGCTCCACGAAGTTTTCCGCCGCGAGTACCTCCACCAACCACCTCAGGTTGAAGAGGCCTTCGGCCAGCAGACCGCGGCCTTGCTGCGTCAGCTGGAAGCCGCCTGCACCAACGCGGACCAGCTGGAAGCTGCCACCAGGGAGGCCTTCGAGCAGCACCCTGACGCCCCAGTCATCTCCAGCTTTCCGGGCCTGGGGTCGTTAACCGGGGCCCGGGTCCTGGCCGAGATCGGCGACGACCGAGCCCGTTTCACGACCGCCGGATCGAGAAGGCCTACGCCGGCAGTGCACCGGTCACCCGGGCGAGCGGCAAAAGCTGCACGGTGATGGCCCGGCGGGTGAAGAACCAGCGACTGGCCGCCGTCGGCTACGTCTGGGCCTTCGCCTCCCTGACTGCCTCCCCTGGCGCGAGAGCGCACTACGACCGTCGCAAAGTGGCAGGCGACCGCCACGTCGCCGCCCAGCGGAACCTTTTCAACCGCTTCATGGGGATACTTTTCCACTGCCTCCAGCACCGTGAGCCCTATGACGAGGTGAAGGCATTTCCCAACCGGCCCATGGCGAACCTTCCTGCGGAAGCCGCTTGACGAGTTACGCGCGTGGGATGTCTGTGGACCGGGGCAAGTACGGCTCGAAGATCCATTTGGTCACCGAGCGGACCGGTCTGCCCCTCTCCGTCGGTATCTCGGGTGCCAACGTCCATGACAGCCAGGCCCTGATCCCGCTGGTGCAGGGAATCCCGCCGATCCGCTCCCGCCGCGGCCGACGGCGGCGCAGGCCCGAAAAGCTCCACGCAGACAAGGGCTACGACTACAGCCACCTGCGGCGATGGTTACGCGGCCGTGGCATCACGCCCCGCATCGCACGCAAGGGCACGGACTCCAGCCAGCGGCTGGGCCGACACCGCTGGACCATCGAACGCACCATGGCCTGGCTCGCCGGATGCCGGCGCCTGCACCGACGCTACGAACGCAAAGCCAGCCACTTTCTGGCCTTCACCAGCATCGCCTGCACCCTCATCTGCTACCGCAGACTCACCAATTGAGATGACTTGAGGATGCGGCGTCGGGTTTGAGACTGTTTGGGACGGTCATGCGGCGAGGGTGCGGTGGGGGTTCTGGATTCGTAGAAGGTGCCGTCGCGGAGCATGGCGAACAGGACGCTGATGCGTTGGCGGGCGAGGCGGAGGAGGGCCTGGGTGTGGGTTTTGCCCCGGGCTCTTTGCCGGTCGTAGTAGGTGCGTGAGGCTGGGTCGGCGTTCATGCAGGCGAAGGCGGAGAGGAACATGGCGCGTTTGAGCTGCCGGTTTCCGCCCCGTGGTGCGTGTTCGCCGTGGATCGAGGTCCCCGACGACCTGGTCGTGGGGGCGAGGCCGGCGTAGGAGGCGCCGGGATGGGGTGGGGGGTGTGACGATGCTGTCAGAGGCGCGTAAAGTGGGCGGTGGCTCGTGCCGGTATGGAGTGTGCGGGTTAGGCCCGGTGCCCGGATGCGTTCTGGGGGCAGTACCACCGGGCCGTCCGCTCCTCACTGAGCTTCTTCAGCGTTGCCTCTCCAGGGCGAGGACGGCCTTAATCATTGACGTCAGTCTGTTGGGGCTGACGCGGGCTCTGCGGAAGAGC
>NZ_JBVJAH010000078.1:0-4199 GCF_055590785.1 Streptomyces sp. NPDC041796 | reverse complement strand
CCTCCCGGCACAGCGCGAAGAAACAGGAACCCACCGAGACGGTCAGATGCCCGTGGCAGGAATCTCCTCCCTTTAAGGAGGAGAGCGGAAGTCAATGAACTCAAGTAACGGCGAGAGCGACACCGTCACAGCGTCGCGAACAGGAGGGCGAAGAAGAGCCACAGCAGCACGGCCTCGTTCCCTCCTGCATGCGTGCGGCCTGGGCCCGCAGCGGCTCCAACCGCCCGGTAGACCGCCTGTATCTGGGCTTCCATCAGTTCCCAGAGCCGTCCCTTTTCGCCTGCTGATGTCTTCTTGCAGGCGCTGCAGGCGAGCGAGCTGCCGGACCATGCTGGCTTTGGCTTCGACTGCCTAATAGGGAGGGCCGCGCGCAGCGTGCCGATATTGACGGCCGGGTGGTCGGGATCGGCAGCGGTCTTCTGGCTGACCAGCAGGTGGGAGTTGGCCGAGGCGGGCCAGCGCAGGTGGCGGTAGGTCGTCCAGTCGGCAGCGAGTTGGTGGGTGAGCTCCTCCAGGTAGAGGGTGTGCCGCAGCAGCCCGCGCTGTACTTCGAGCGTGCCTCGGGAGAGGTCGAGGCCCGTTGTGTGCAGGGTTCGGATCTCGTGTCCGGGCAGTGCGTGGATAGAGGCCAGGGCGACGACGAGGCGGCCGAGCGGCGTCGACGCCTGGTCGAGTAGCCCCATCAGAAGGTCGGAGGGGACGGACTTCGGGATCCCCTTGAGGCCGCCGACAGGGAGGTCCCGGGCGGGGTTGCGGAAGATCACTCGCTCGCGTTTGAGCGCGCGGAACAGGCTTCGCAGGGCTGTGGCCAGCCCTCGGCGGGCGTAGCCAGACAAGCCGTCCACGGCGTTCTCGACGTGGTCCTTCGTGATCTCCCTCAGTGAGTTCACGCCGGCCTTCGTGGTCCACGCGGTGAGGGTGGGCTGGAGCGTGGTGAGGTAACGGCGGATGCCGTCGTACCCACGGGGCTCGCCTTCGCGGCGGCCCTGCTCGCGCAAGACTTTCACCCAGGTGCCCACCTCGCTCGCGACCGGCTCCGGCCAGGTCGTGCACGTCGCGTTCGAAGACGGCCGTCTCGGCGCCGAGCCAGTACAGGAGGATCGTGAACGTGCGGGAGTGCTTCCGGTAGTCCGTCCGCTGCCCCGGTCGATGGCGGGTGAACTCCTCAAGCAAGCGCTGGGCGGTCTCGGTCAGCGGCGGCTCGCCCGAAGGCATGCTCCGCAGCCGGGCCAGCACCGGAGCCCAGTCGCGCCGGATGGTGAACAGCGATTCCTGTCCGCGGCTCGTGTGCAGCGCGGGCCGTCGCTCGTCGTAGTCGGGCGCCTGGCCGTCGCCGACCGGGAACGCCTCGAACGGCCCGCCCTTGCCGGTTGGCAGCGCGATTACAACTGCGTGAACCGCCGGGAGGCCGGGCGGGCTTGGTCGATGAGGCGGTACTTCGTGTTCGTCCCGGTGACGCACTGATCTCCCGCTACTCGGCTGTCGGTGAGCTTACGCAGTCCACAGGACGAGACACGGACGGTAGCCAGCCGGGGAGACGCAGAACCGGGGTCATGGGCAGCCCCGCTGCGACTGCCCACGAGGCCACTGGGCGTTAATGACCCCGTTAGGGTATGTAGCCTGCTGTTTCTGGTGAGGGAATCCTGTCCGTAGGCGCCGAATGCCCTGCGTTGGTGTTGTCCGTCAGAAGTCCGTCGAGGCCAACCTCTTGGTCACGGCGGGCCCGTACAGCGTCGGCGCTGACGTGACGACGTACCAGACGAGGAAAGCGCCACTTTCCCTTCCGCAGGTCCGGCGTCTGGAGGCCCGCCCGATGCCGCCCAGGCGGGATGTCTACGGCGGACACGTTGCTGAGTCCGGAGGCCGGCGGGAGACGCTGGCCACCGGTAGGCTTGTCAGAGATGCAGACGCTGCTGCCCGCGAGAAGCGGCGTAGCCGCCACGAGCGGAGAGCCCGGCGTGGGCGCTCCGCTCGCCGATCGGTGATCGCTTGAAGTGGCTTGGTGGATCAGAATTGCAGTGACCAGGAGTCGATCCTGCCGGTGTCGCGGCGTGAGTTGTCGCTGACGCGGAGCCTCCAGGTGCCGTTGGCGGTTTCGGAGGAGGCATCGACGGTGTAGGAGGTGATCAGGTTGTCGGTGGTTCCGCCGTCGCTGTAGTTCTTGAGCCGGTAGGCGGATCCGTCGGGTGAGATCAGGTCGATCTGCAGGTCCCCGATCGCGGTGTGCTTGATGTCGACCGCGACGCGGAGGGTGGAGGGCGCGTTGCCGGTTACGCCGGTAACGGTGATCGGGGATTGGGCGGTGGTGAAGTCCCAGATCGGATAGTCGGCGGTGTTGTCGAACCGGCTGCCGATGTACAGGAGCCTGTCCGTGGTGCCGGTGCCGACATTGGTAACCACCTTGGCGGTCGCGGCCGAGGTGAGTGCCGAGGCGACCTGTGCAGGGGTTGAGGTGGGGCGGTCCGACAGGTAAACAGCGGCGGCGCCTGCCACATGCGGGGTGGCCATGGAGGTGCCAGAGATCGTGTTGGTGGCGGTGTCGCTGCCGATCCAGGCCGAGGTGATGGAGGAACCGGGGGCGAACATGTCCACTCCGCTGCCGTAGTTGGAGTAGCTGTCCCGTGCATCGCTGATGGAGGTGGCACCGACCGTGATGGCCTCAGAAACACGCGCGGGCGAGTAACCTGAGACGTCCGCGTTGTAGTTGCCTGCCGCCACGGCGTATGTGAGACCCGCAGCGATCGAGTTGCGCACTGCTGTATCCATCGCAGAATGGGCAGCTGAGCTCAGGCTCATGTTGACTACGGCCGGCTTGGTGGCGTGCTGGGCAATCCAGTCGATACCGGCAATCACACCACTGCTGGTTCCCGAGCCGTTGTTGTCGAGCACCCGTACGGCGACAACCTTGGCCTTCTTAGCCACGCCGTAAGAGGTGCCGGCAACAGTGGCAGCTACATGCGTGCCGTGCCCGTGGCCATCGTCGGCAATGTTGTCGCCGTCGATGGCGTCATAGCCGTGCATAGCGCGACCGCCAAAATCCTGATGCGTTACGCGCACGCCGCTGTCGATGACGTACACCGTAACCCCCTGCCCAGCGCTGTCAGGGTAGGTGTAGCCCGCGTTCAGGGGCAGGGCACGCTGGTCGATGCGGTCCACTCCCCATGATGGCGGGCCCGGCTGCGTAGCAGAAGCTTTCACGACTTGGTCCTGAACGACGGATGTGACGGCTTCGTCCTGGGCTAAGCGTTTAGCCTGCTTCGCACTCAGCTTGACGGCATAACCGTTCAACGCCGAATGGTAGGTCTTCGTGATCCGGGCGCCATACTTCTTGGCCACAGCCTTCGCTTTGGGCGACCGGGAGTCGACGTGCTTGGCAAGGGTAACGATGTAGCTGTCCTTGATCACTCCACCAGCATGAGACATGTTGCCGTCAGGAGGGCACGAAGCGGCTGTCGTGCTCGTAGCGAGCGTCAGCGCCACGGCGATCGCAGCAACCGCTCCGGAAAAGGAACGCCGGGTCATATTCAGCAATGTCATCCGTAACTCTCCTAGGTGTCCACGGACCGGATGGCCCGGATCTGTGTCAATACAACGGAGCGAGCCATCCACCCTCGAGCTGACGCCTCCTGAAGCAGGGAACACAGAATGTGCTCTTCTCAGCGAGCCCCGCTGTGGCACCGTGCCCGCTCATGGGCGGCGGTCTTGCACCCGTGGAGAACGTGTTCGGCACGGCTCCTTACAAAGAGCAAATGGAGCGTCAGCGCTTCCCTCTCCTTGATACGCCACCCGAACCGGGAGCCATGTGCTCGCAAGAAACGACGCAGCCGCCGCCATCGAATGACGCGGCCACAGTCAGTGTGCCCCTGCAGGGATTGACCACCCGAGAAGCCAACGGACACTCAACGAAACCCTCTATTTCGTCAGCCGTGTGCCCGCACACGCCCACCGTCCCGGCCGGAAACCTCGGCAAGCCGGAAGCTAAGCGCGGGACCAGGGCAGAGTCCAGGCCGGTCGTCTTCCGTCCGGACGCTGCGCAGCCCTACGACCAGCGGAACCTTTCCTTCGTGCTGGACGCTGCAGAAGGTCTGGGGGGCGAGACGCCGACTGGGCTTGATCCGCTTTGACGGACATCTGAGATCAGGGGCTTCAGCCCCGGAAGGATGATGTTCATCATGGAGAGCATGGGGAAGAAGAGGCCG
>NZ_JBVJAH010000077.1:0-4480 GCF_055590785.1 Streptomyces sp. NPDC041796 | reverse complement strand
CAGCAGCCTCGGCTACCGCAATCCCGCCGAATACGAGACTGCCCTGGCGGCCTGACCACCACACCGAAGGTGTCCGCCAAAGCGGAACAAGCTCAACCACCGACCGCGACAGCCAGCGCCCGCCGCGCACCTCGACGACAGCCCGACGCAACGGCCAGCCTTGCCGATGCCGTTGCTGACTTAAAAGGCCATCGTCAGGTCGCAGTAGATCACTATCCGCATGTCTCACCAGACGATCTGCGTTGGGAAAGAAGCCACTGTCCAGCTGCTGTCGGGCGCCGAGCGCTTCGCTGGGTGTTGTTCTTACGGGTCATGAGCCTGTGTGGCCGTGGCGTGATTAGGCAGTGGTGACTTGCATCGGCGTCACCCTCGCGGGTGATGGTCAGCATCGTGACCTGTTCCACCAGGGCGTGAAGACATCAGGTATGGCACCGTAGCGAACCAACAAAGCCGCTCAGGGTGACGAGTAGCGGACTTCGGACATCCCGCTCAATACCTGAGAATTTCGACCGCGACACCGGCCACTGGGAACTCGCTCTCTGACCAAAGCCTGGGTAACCGTCTCGGTCAGCAGCGACACTGGTGGATGGTTGAGGCAGCGATTCGGTGGGCGAAATCGCCATGGGACAGGGCGCTTGCCACGGTTCGCGGTGTCAATCCTGTGTCGCAAGGCACGCCCCCGTCAGATTGTCCTCTGTCCGGTCACCCAGTCGTGCTCGGATAGGACTTTGAGCGTGTCGTCACCGAGGGCGAGCGCGCCATGCGGACGCTCAAGGCCTCAAAACATCGGCAAGCACACGGCCGTCTCCATGGTGATCATCAGGCGCGGCATGGCCAAAGGGCTGTCGCCTCCCTGCGCAGCTGTTGTCTCCGACAGCCGTGGCGCTCCTGCAGGTCCTGCTGAGTCCCTTCCCCACATGACCGGGGAACTGGTCGCGGCCCTCTATCTGGACGTGATATGCGCCGTCGGCCTTGAGTGGCAGGTCGACAATTGGCACCGCGTCATCACTGAGGATCACGCCTCCTCTATCAACGACGTACCAGTTCAACGTCCGATGAGCAGAGCCGACAGCACTCCTCGCCGACTAGGCCCTTGAAGGGCATCTCAATGGTGATGTCAAGCCACTAGTACAGGTTGTCTGCCACCGGTACTGGCTAGGCCTGGACCCACCGCCGTCTGAACGGCCTGAGAAATGCGTCCGCCTGCCTTCGCCTCTCTCTGAACGGAGTTACCTGACATGCCCGCCACCAAGCGCTGGATCAATCTTGGCCTTGCCTTCGGCGGCCAGACACCGATGACCGAGCTGCCCCCACCACTGGCGAGACGTGCCCCGCGCTCTTTCAACCCCTGGGTGGATGGGGATGGGGAGGACCAGCACCGCAGAGACATCATGCGCGCCGCTGGCTTTGAGCCTATCGGCCCCTACCCTGGGAAGCGATCGGTGCCGTGGCCATCGAAGTGCCTCGGGTGTCGACAGGACCGCCGTCCCACGTTTCGAGACGTGGAAGGCGGTGTGAGGTGCAAGCACATCAAGCGATGAATCGGCTCTAGCACCTTTAGCCCGTTGGCGAACACTTGTTGAAGATGGCCGTCCGCGAGCTACAGACCCTCCTCACGACATGGACCGGCGACTGCCCCACCTGTCAACGCGGCATACCCACCCCAGCCCCGACCTGACCAAGCCCTACTCGGGCCGCGACCGCCATAAGGCGGGGTGTGAGCCGCGCCGCTTCCGGCTGGGCGGTGGTCGTGGTGGAGATGCCGACCGCGTAGCTGAGCTGTCGTTCTTCCAGGCCGGGACGGAAGGCTGCCGCATTGCCGTAGCCGCCGTCGGCCACGACGAGCGGGACATCGATGCCCCATGACCTGGTCTCGTCGATCATGTCCAGGGCCAGCTGCCACTTCTCCACGTGACCGACTTCTTCGGGGATGCCGCACGTGGTGCGGCGGGCCACCTTGGCCAAATCGGCCTTCGGCGAGGCGGGATCCCAGCTCTCGGGCAGGAACAGGCGCCAGTCCACGGCCGCCGACGCCGCGTCGGAGGCCAGGTGCAACGAGACGCCGGCTTGACAGTTGGTGACCTTGCCCGCGGTACCGGTGTACTGCCGCGCGATGCAAGCCGAGGCATCCCCGTCCTTCAGGCAGCCGGTGTCATCGATGATCAGCGCGGTCGGCTTGATCACCTGCTGCATCCGCCACGCGAGACGGGCGCGCACATGCGCCGCCTCCCACGGGCTGGAGGTGATGAAGTGGGCCAAGGCCTGCCGGTTGCCGTCCTCACCCGGACGGGCGGCCATCGGCTCCACCGACTTGCGCCGCCCGTCCAGCAGCAGGCCCCGCAGATACACCTGGCCCCACCTGCGTTGATCCGCCCGCGCGAACGGCTCGCACATCTCCGCTGCGAAGTCCTCCAGATCACACCGGACCGCAGCCAACTCCCACCCAGCACATACAGGCAACGACACAACCCATCAAACGGACACGCCACCCGCGAATGAACCTGACCAAGCCCTACTAGCTGCTGCAAGACCATCGCTCTGCCGCAACACCACGAGGCCTCGCCCGCTGACGGCCACACCGGTTACCCGATCAGCGGCCATACCGAAGAGGCTTTATCGTCGGAATTGATGGCATTGGGTCCGCTCTGTGAACGATCGGCCTCTGTGCTTTCCCATTCGCCGCCGGGCAGTGGACGCCCGCTCTCAGCAGAGGACGACAACCATGAGGGACGAGTTCAGCGTGACCGGGATGGCCGACGAGGGCGTGGTCAGGAATGTCGAGTACACGGGCAGGTACCTGGTTCTGCTTGATGAGGGCGATCCCAAGGGTGCGCTCGCCGCTCTGTCTTCGGGTGTCGGAGTGTCGGCGGCGGACCACGTCCGGGCTGGCGACGTTGCCACTCATGCCCTCCAGGAGGGAGGAACTGTGGTCCTTGACGATTTGGGCATTGCTATTGTCGAGGCTGTTGAGGGTGATCAGCGGCTGGCGCTGGAAGCTACGGTCGCCTCGACTCCGGCTCTGATCGGCGCGGAACCGGAGCGTGTGCTTCATGTCACTAAGGAGGAGACGTCGACCCGCCCAGTCGAGTACTTGGAGGGTTACCTGCACGGTGTGGCCGACCTTGTTGAGCGCGTTCGTGGAATCGGTCAGGCCAACCCGCTACTCGCGCAGGCCGCAGCCGGTCCTCTGTGGAGTGAGGTTCAGGCCACCTGGGGGCTGCAGGCCATCGTGGCGACGGAGACGGCCCTCACCGGCCTGGGCGTCGGAGTGGCGATCCTTGACACCGGCATCAGCGAGGCCCACCCGGACCTAGCGGGCCGGGTGAGGCAGTCGGCGTCCTTCGTGCCGGGACAGTCGGTCGACGACGGCCACGGCCACGGCACCCACTGCGCCGGGACCGCCTGCGGTCCCAGGAAGCCAGCCACCGGCCCGCGCTACGGTGTCGCGTGCGAGGCTGACCTCTATGTCGCCAAGGTGCTGAACAATCAGGGCCGCGGAAGCGACGGACAGATCCTCGACGGCATTAACTGGGCCCTGGGCCCGGACGGGATCCGGGTCATCTCGATGTCACTGGGCGGGGCGGTCGCCCTCGGCGCTGGCTACTCTCGCATCTACGAGCGCGCCGCCCGTCGATGCCTCCGACGCGGGAAGGTGATTGTTGCGGCCGCAGGGAACGAGAGCCAGCGTCCGCTGGATCTCCAACCAGTAGGAACGCCCGCGAACTGTCCGTCGGTGCTTGCCGTGGGTGCGATCGCACCGGACTTCACCATCGCTCCGTTCTCGTGTGCCGGTCTCAACCCGAACGGTGGTGGGGTCGACCTGGCGGGACCGGGTGTCGACGTGCTGTCCACTTGGCTGAACGGCGGATACCGTCGGCTGTCGGGTACCAGCATGGCCACACCCCACGTCGCCGGTGTCACTGCGCTGCTGTGGGAGCAGAATCCGAGCGCGACTGCCGCACAGATCGTGACGCTGCTGCGCGCAGGCACACGCGATCTTGGTCTCCCGGCGTCGGACGCCGGTCGAGGACTGGTGCAGGCGCCTTAGGGGTAGCAGAATGACGGACCACGTTGGAGGGCGACATGGCCGGCGATTCGCGCAACGTGGGTGATGAGACGCCCCGTGTCAGGGTCATCGTCGGGCTAGACCCGGACGATTTCGAGAAGGCGGCAGAGGCCGCTCGGCGCGCCGGGATGATCATTGAGTCAGAGCAGCGGGGAATCGGCACCGCCGTGGGGACCGTGCCCGAGGACGCGCTGGCCAGCCTGAGCGCGGCCTACGGCGTTGAGGACGTGGAACTGGAGCGGGGCTACCACCTGCCGGACCGTGACTCTCCCGTGCAGTAACCGCTTTGTTCATCCCTCAGGTCGGTCGCGATGGTCACTGAGCCTCTTTCGTCCTGTGCTGGAGGGTGGAATGGGCGGGTCAGCAGGTGTGGTGACGAGGCAGGGCCCCTCGTCGTTGGCGTGGTGATCTCAC
>NZ_JBVJAH010000076.1:0-4521 GCF_055590785.1 Streptomyces sp. NPDC041796 | reverse complement strand
TTCGGCATCAGCGGCACCAACGCCCACATCATCCTCGAACAAGCACCCCCCCAACCCGACCACGACACCCAACCCACCACCACCCACCCCCTGCCCTGGGTGCTCTCCGCCAGGAGCGCCGAGGCGCTTGAGGAACAGGCCGCCCGCCTGCGGGCCCATTTGTCCGACGGACCGTCACCGCACCCGGCCGACGTGGGCCTCACGCTGGCCGCCGGCCGAGCGGCCCTGGACCACCGGGCCGTGCTCGTCGGTACCGACCGTGACACGTTCCTGACCGGCCTCGACACATTGGCCGGCGGGACGGACGGCCCCGGAGTGGTGCGCGGGGTCGCGTCACCCGCCCGGACAGCGGCGCTGTTCACCGGACAGGGCGCTCAACGGGTGCGTATGGGTGCCGAGTTGTGCGAGGCCTTCCCTGGGTACGCGGCGGCGTTCGACGAGGTGTGCGCGGGGCTCGACCCCCATCTGCACCGTCCGTTGCGGGAGGTGATCACCGAGGGCGGTGAGGCGCTGAACCGTACGGCGTACGCCCAGGCCGCGCTGTTCGCCTTCGAAGTGGCGCAGTACCGGTTGCTGGAGTCCTGGGGCGTACGGCCCGACTTCCTGTTGGGCCACTCCGTCGGAGAACTCGCCGCGGCGCACGTGGCCGGGGTGCTCACCCTCGCCGACGCGTGCACGATGGTCGCCGCACGGGGCCGGTTGATGCAGGCCCTTCCGGCCGGCGGGGCGATGTTCGCCGTCCAGGCGAGCGAGGCACAGGTCACCGCGCTCCTGGCCGGTGTCTCCGGCGAGGTGGGCATCGCGGCGGTCAACGGACCCGCCTCGGTGGTGATCTCCGGACCCGAAGCCGTCCTGCTGCCGCTCGCCGAACAGGCCGCCCGGCAGGGCCACCGGACCAAGCGGCTGCGGGTGAGTCACGCGTTCCACTCGCCGCTGATGGAACCGATGCTGGACGAGTTCCGTGCGGTCGTCGCCGGACTGTCCCTCACCGCGCCGTCCGTCCCGATCGTCTCGAACCTCACGGGACGGCTCGCCACTGCCGCCGAACTGTGCTCCGCCGACCACTGGGTGGCGCACGTCCGTCAAGCGGTCAGGTTCGCCGACGGTGTCGCGGAGCTGCACCGCCAGCAGGTCACGCACCTGCTGGAGATCGGCCCCGACGGGGTGCTGGCCGCGATGGCGGAGACCTGTCCGGCCGAACTGGACGGCGAGGAGCCCGGCCGGCCGGTGTCGGTCGCGCTGTCGCGGGCCGGCCGCCCGGAGCCCGCCACGCTGCTGGCCGGTCTCGGACGCGCCTGGGCCGGCGGCCTGAAGGTCGACTGGCCCAGGGTGTACGACGGCACCGGCGCGGCCCCGGTCGACCTGCCCACCTACCCGTTCCGGCGGGTCCCGTACTGGCTGCGGCCCGCCACTCCGGCCGGTGACGTCTCCGCCGCGGGCATGTCCGCGGCCGAGCACCCGATGCTCGCCGCCGAACTCCCGGTGGCCGGCACCGACAGCCACCTGCTGACCGGGACCGTGAGCACGGCGACCCTTCCCTGGCTCGCCGATCACCAGGTGGCCGGGGCGGTGCTGCTGCCCGGGACGGCCTTCGTGGAGCTCGCCGTACGGGCCGCGGACGCCGTGGGCTGTGGTGAGGTCGCCGAACTCACCCTGCACGACCCGCTGGTACTCGGCGACGGGGAACGGACCCGCGTCCAGGTGTCGGTCGGCGCCCCGGACGACGCGGGACGACGGCGGTTCTCCCTCCACGGCCGGCCCGAGAGCGGCAAGGAGGACGACGACGCCTGGACCCGGCACGCGAGCGGTGTCCTCGCGCCCGCCGCACCGCCGGCCCGCTTCGACCTGTCGCAGTGGCCGCCGAGCGACGCGCGGGAGCTGGACCTGACCGACGCGTACGAGCGGCTGGCCGACCGCGGCTACGCGTACGGGCCCGCCTTCCAGGGCCTGCGGGCACTGTGGCGACGGGGTGACGAGCTGTTCGCCGAGGTCGGGCCGGTCGCGGGCGCCGACGACGCCGACGCGTACGGGCTGCACCCGGCGCTGCTGGACGCCGCCCTCCACGCGGTAGGACTCGGCGACCTGGTCGACGACGACGGCCGCGCCTGGTTGCCGTTCTCCTGGAGCGACGTCACCCTGCACGCGACGGGCGCCACCGCGCTGCGGGTACGGCTCTCCCCGGCGGGGCCGGGCGAGGTGCGGCTGGAGGCCTCCGACACCGGTGGAGCCCCGGTGCTCACCGCCCGGTCGCTCCTCCTCCGCCCGGTGGACGCCTCACGGATGGCGACCGCCCACCCGGCCGCCGACGCGCTGCTGTACGAGGTGGAGTGGTCGCGGCGGCAGGTTCCGGGCGCGGGCCCGGCCGGACCCTGGGCGGTGGTGGGGCCGGACACCGGGCTCACCCCGGCCCTGTCGGCGTCCGGCGAACCGGTGGCCCGCCACGCCGGTCCGGACGGGCTGGGCGCGGCCATCGACGCGGGGGCGCCCGTTCCGGCGGTCCTGATGGCCGACTGCTCGTCCGGCACCGGCGGTGTGGTCGACCGGACACACGCGTCGGTCGCGTCGGCCCTGGAGCTGCTGCGGGGCCGGCTGGCGGACGAGCGGTTCGGGGCGACCCGGCTCGTGGTGGTCACCCGGAACGGGGTCGGCGCGGGCGACGACGCCGGTGATCCGAACCCCGCGCAGGCCGCCGTCCACGGCCTCGTACGGTCGGCCCAGGCGGAGCACCCCGGCCGGATCACCCTGGTCGACTCGGACGGCTGCGAACCCTCGACGGCCGCGCTCGCCGGCGCCCTCGCCCTGGACGAGCCCCAACTCGCCCTGCGGGGCGGCCATGTGCTGGTGCCGCGGCTGGTACGCGCGACCGTCCCGGACCCGGTCCGGGCCGTCCCTGACGCCCAGCCCGCACCGGCCGCCCCAGCCGCTCCGGCGGCCCCGGTCGCCCTCTCGGCCGGGACGGTCCTGGTGACCGGTGCGACCGGGGCGCTGGGCGGCGCGGTGGCCCGCCACCTGGTCACCGCGCACGGAGTACGGGACCTGCTGCTGGTCAGCCGCGGCGGTGACCGGGCGCCCGGTGCCGACGCGCTGGTGGACGGCCTCACGGAGCTGGGCGCCCGCGTACGGCTCGCGGCCTGCGACGTCACCGACCGGGACCGGCTGGCGGACCTGCTGGACGGCGTCCGCCTCTCGGCGGTGGTGCACACCGCCGGGGTGCTGGACGACGGTGTGCTCACCGCACTGACACCCGAGCGCCTGGCCGCCGTCCTGCGGCCCAAGGTCGACGGCGCCTGGAACCTGCACGAACTGACGGCCGGAGCGGGACTGTCGGCGTTCGTGCTGTTCTCGTCGGTGGCCGGTGTGCTCGGCACGGCGGGCCAGGCCGGTTACGCCGCGGCGAACAGCTTCCTGGACGCGCTGGCGGCGCACCGCCGGGCGCACGGGACGGTGGGCACCGCGCTCGCCTGGGGGCCGTGGGCCGGGGACGGCATGGCCGGTGGGCTGAGCGCGTCCGACCGGGCCAGGATGGCCCGTAGCGGGCTGCGGCCGCTGACCCACGAGGAAGGGCTGGCGCTGCTGGACACGGCACTGGGCCGGTCCGCGGCCTCCCCGGCGCCCGCGCGCCTGATACCCGCGCGGTTCGACCTCGCCGCCCTGCGCAGGGCGGAGCCCGGCGACACCCACCCGCTGCTGCGGGACTTCGCCCGGGGTCCCGCCCGCCGCACCTCCTCCACCACCGCCACCACCGATCCGGGCCTCGCAGAGCGGCTCGCGCAGCTCACCGACGCCGAACGGGCCGAGGCGCTGCTGGAACTGGTCCGTGCCGAGGTCGCCACCACCCTCGGCCACACCGGCACGGCGGGCAGCGCGGGCGCCGACACCCGGTCCTTCCGGGACATGGGCTTCGACTCACTCACCGCGGTCGAACTGCGCAACCGGCTGGCGGCCAGGACCGGCCTCACGCTCCCACTGACGCTCGTCTTCGACCATCCGTCCCCGGCCGCGGTCACCTCCCACCTGCGGACCCTGATGAGCGGCGAACACACCGTCCTTCGCGAGCTGGAACGCATCGGCGCGGTCCTCGACACCACCGAACTCGGCGACGACGCCCGGGGCGAGATCGTGAGCCGGCTGGACGCCCTGATGGCGAAGGCCGGACGGCAGCGGCCCGGGACCGAGCGGAAGAACCTCACCACGCGGATCCACAGCGCCACCGCCGACGAGCTGTTCGACCTGATCGACCAGAGCATCCGGGCCTCCTGACGCGGACGAGCCCCAGCACGGCACCCACCACACGTGAAAGCAATGAGAAGTCGAAGGGTTCGTCAGTCATGAACGAAGAGAAGCTCCTGAGCTATCTCAAGAAGGTCACCGCCGAACTGCACGAGACACAGGCACGACTCGCCGAGGCCGAACGCGGCGGCGAGTCCGAGCCGGTGGCGATCGTGGGGATGGGGTGTCGGTTCCCTGGTGGTGTGTCGTCGCCGGGGGGTTTGTGGGATCTGGTGGTGGCGGGTGGGGACG
>NZ_JBVJAH010000075.1:0-4792 GCF_055590785.1 Streptomyces sp. NPDC041796 | reverse complement strand
AGATACACGCCGACCTCCACCTCGGACTGCTCCAACTCCCCTGCAGCATCATCTGCTTGCGACGCCTCCGCACCCCACTCCGAAACGATCAGTAAGACGCAGGCTGCAGCTTGTCCGCCATGAGCGGATAGAAATGACGCCAACCTCTCAAAACGCCGCGCGCCAAACCCGCCACAATGACTTTCCCCGGCAGGGTGGGAAGCGGTGAGAGCCTTGGCAGCCAGTAACCGGAGATCACAGACACCGCTGTCAACCTATGGCCTTCTCACAGACTTACACGGCCACCGGGTGAGATCACGGAAGTGCTCGTGACCGGGCGAGCCAAAGGGATGCGCAGAGAAGAGAACGAGCAGGCGCTCGCCACGTTTGCGGAGCCCCTCCAGTTAGTTCGGTCCGGGGTTGCCCAGGTATGGCTCGTAGTCCGGTCCCAGGTCCGTAAGGATGGCTTCGAGCTGATGGGCCGGCAGCGCTTCGGCGAGGCAGGACAGCACGACCGCAGCGTCCCACCGTGCCGTCGTGGGCCGCGACCCAGTCAGGTCGGCCAGCCTGCAGACAAACTCCTCAGGCCCGAACGCCACCCGCTCACGCGCAAGGGGCTCAAAGGCGTCGACGACCAAGGCCGGCAGTTCCTCCGCCAGCCTCCGCACGACGTGCTCACTGAGCACCGAGGCAAGGACCGCAAACACGCCGACGGCTGCCTCCTCGGCCTGGCGGGGCCGGGGATATCCCCCGCGCTCGCGCACCGAGGCGACAAACTTATCGAATCTCACCATGAGGAGATACTTGCGGCTTTTCCGGCACTTCATGCCACAGATTTCTGGTCCGCCCCGTGATGGCGATGCTTGTCTAAGTAGTGGGCTCGTCCGTCGCCGTTGCGGTCCTACTCGGCGAGGCTCTGGTCCGGCAGGATAGGGCGGGAGTTGGTTGCCCCGATCGCTGCGGTCAGGCCCGGCTCGCGAGTCCGGCCGGGTGCTTGACAACTGAGTGGGAGTAGGTGCGGCGGTCGTCGAGACTGGTCCTGAAGCCGGCCGAGTCATTTCAGGGTGTCGTGCCTGTGGGCGATCTGGGATCAGGGGCTTCACCCCGGACGGATGATGTTCCTCCTGGAGAGCGTGGGGGAGAAGAAGCCGCGTCTTCGCCGCTCGTTCACGCCGGAGTTCAAGGCCGAGAGCTGTGCCGGCGGGGCGACAGGCCGGTCGGTCAGGTCGCCAGACTTTCGGCCTGACCGAGACCGCAGTGCGGGACTGGGGGAAGCAGGCCGAAATCGACGCGGGCGAGCGGGGCGGCCTGACCAGCAGCGCACGCGAGGAACTGGCCGTGCTGCGGAGGGAGAACCGCAGGCTGCGCGAGGACGTCGGCATCCTCAAGCGTGCGACGGCTTTCTTCGCGACGGAGACCCGGTGAACGTGGACCCGTTCATCGAGGCGGAGAAAACCGCAGGTCACGGCGTCAAGCGGAGGTGTGAACTCCTCATCATCGACATCGCCTCCCGCCGTGTCGTCGGCTGGGCCACCGCCGGCCACCAGCGAACCAAACTCGTCGCCGCGGGGTCCCAGTAGTACTCGCCGAAAAGCAAAGCCCAACCACGGCAGCATGCACAACTGCACCGCGGCGCCGAGGACCGTCTGGGGACGCAGGAACTTCCGCAGGAACGCCTCATCCGCCGGACTGAGGGTGAAGTAGCGGATCAGTTCGTCCTTGCCGATCGCCGGGAAGGACCGTAACCCCTCCAACTCCTCATCGGAGAACACCCGCGTGGCCATCCGCCCTCCCGGCCCATCAGATCATCAGTCCAGACAGCCACCAGCGATACCCGACCGGGGCGTGCACACGGGGCGGAATCCCCGAACCTCTCCCCGCAGCGCACTCACTGCGCTACCGTCCGCTGCCCGCAACCGCGATGACCACCGAGCCATGAATCGCCGCAGCTCAGGGGCTGCTCCGTTGGTTTTCGGCGAGTACTACTGGGACCCCCTCACAGCCGCCTGCCGGACCCGCCGGGGGCGCCTGGACTACCGGGCCTCGGTCGCTTAATGGCACGCCGACCGGCAGGGCCGCCGTCCCAAGCCCGGCAAGCTCGTCGCACACGAGGAACTGCGGCAGTATGTGCAGGACCGACTGTCCGGCACGGTCACCGGCCCCGACGGGCTACCGGTGCCCGGCCCGCAGACGGCATGGATGGGGCGCAACAAGCCCCGGCGCCGGTACCGGCGCTGGGCGACGGCGTGGAGCCCGGAGCAGATCGCCCGACGGCTCCCGCTCGACTTCCCTCAGGACCAGACCATGCGCATCTCCCATGAAGCGATCTACCAATCCCTGTACATGCAGGGGCGCGGCGGGCTTGAGCGAGAACTCACCGCCTGCCTGCGCACCGGCCGCGCACTGCGGGTCCCCAGAGCCCGCGCCAAGGGACGAGGCAAGAACTTCGTCACCGAGGACGTGCTGATCAGCCAGCGGCCGGCCGAAGCCGAGGACCGGGCCGTGCCCGGACACTGGGAGGGCGACCTCATCACCGGCCTGAACAGCTCCGCGACCGGCACGCTCGTCGAGCGCAGCCCCCGGTTCACGATGCTCCTGCACCTCGCCGATGGAAGGCCACGGCGGGCCACGCTCCAAGAACGGCCCGGCTCTCACGGCGCCTCGGCCGTCCGCGATGCCCTCGCCGCCACGATCATCACCCTGCCCGAGCAACTGCGCAGGTCGCTGACCTGGGACCAGGGCGCGGAGATGGCCCAGCACGCCCAACTGCGCATCGACGCCGCTCTACAGGTGTACTTCGCCGACCCGCACTCACCCTGGCAGCGTGGCACCAACGAGAACACGAACGGTCTCCTGCGGCAGTACTTCCCGAAGGGAACCGACCTGAGCAGGCACAGCCGCAGCGACCTCGACGCAGTTGACGCCGCACTCAACAGCCGTCCCCGCAAGACCCTGCAATGGAAGACGCCATCCGAAGCCTTCAGCGAGCAGCTACTGTTGATCCAACAGGGCAGTGGTGTTGCAACGACCGGTTGAGCCTGGGCAGTACACCAGCAGTGAACTCGCCGCCCTGGCAGCAAGGTTCAGTATCAGACTGTCGGCCGGACGCACCGGCCAGTGCTGGGACAACGCCCTCGCAGGATCATTCTTCTCCACCCTGAAGAACGAGCTCGGTGACCCACACCCCTGGCCCAGCCGGGCCGCTGCCCACACAGCGATATTCGAGTGGATCGACAGCTGGTACACCTTGCGCAGGCTCCACAGCAGCCTCGGCTACCGCAGCCCCGCCGAATACGACCTCCCCCGCGGCGTGACCACCACACCAAAGGTGTCCGTCAAAGCGAAACAAGCTCACAGGAGGGCAGGCCAGCGCGAACCGCCATGATGTCGGCTGCGAGAGCCTGCACAAGCCGCTGGGCGGCGACTTCTGTGGGCTTTCGTTCCGTCAGGGCATTGGTGCTCATCCCTCAAGATCGTCATACAGCCGAGTGGGCGTCTGCCGGGACGGTGGATCGCCGTACCTGGCTGAGACGCCCGAGCGACAGTGGGGAGGCGCGCGTGAGCCGTGAACTGATCCTGGTCTGCCAGGAGTGCGGCGGAAGGATCGCCAGCGACGATGGTTACCTCGGGGTCAATACCGTTGAGGTGAACGCTGCTCAGCGGGCCGTGCTGGCCTGGGAAGAGCGACAGGCCCAGCGTCGGGTGCAGAACCTTCCGGTCGACAAGGTTCTGCCGGAGTACCCGACGGAAGTGCGGTGGCAGGCTCACCACGACACGTGCGATCCCGTGAGAGGCAGGTTCCGCTACCGCATCCCCGCCGCCGACCTTCGCACCCCGGCTGATCTTCTCGGCTGGACCGCTTACCTGATGGAGAAGACCTGGCTGGCACGGACCGACTGGCCCGACATCCTACGCGAAGCCCGTGACGGGGGTAAGCGCATTGAACTTGTTCGGTGTGGCCACTGATCGGGGTAACTCGTGTGGCCGGGGTTGCGGTCGGGGCTACCGGTGTGCCGGGCGCGAGCCGCTGCTCGCCAGGCGGGAGGCCAATCATGGGTTCCAACCGCGCCGTCCTCGATGTCCCCCCACACCTTGGCGGAACGGGTGATGGTGCTGATCATGGCCCGTGAAGGTGGTGACCGCCGATGTAGGCGCTCCTCGCCCGAGCACGCCCTGGCCACACTATGCCTCCCCGCAGGTGGAAGCGCGCGAGTTCGCAGATTCTCACATGGGGAAAGGAGAGAACCCGCTCGTAGGTCCTCGCAAAACATCGGCAGTTGCGAGCGGGTTCCGGGCAACCGTTCCCACAGACCCTGGTTCTACCTGGGCGCTGAACCACGCTCCTTGAGCATGTCGGCCATGAGGCCCATCTCCGACTGCTGGCTGTCGACCATGCCCTGGGCAAGCTTGCGTTCCTGCGACACGTCGCACTGCTGGGCGCAGCCGCGGGCCATGCTCACGCCGCCCATGTGGTGGTCCGTCATGAGCTGGAGTAGAGGATTTCGGCTTGCTTGCCGCTGGCTGTACGGAGCTGGTCGAGTTCGGCGTTGGTCGGCCTTGGGGAACATCGGTACAGCCGTTGGCGCTGAGATTGATCATGGTCGGCTAGCACAGTGATCGGGTGTCGCGCTGGGACTCCCTTGAAGATCGTTGATCACGGGTGAGGGGCGGCTACCGTCCGCCGCGTGCCGGTGGAATTTTTGACTGATGGGCAGGCTGAGGCGTACGGGAAGTTCGCCGAGGAGCCCACGCGTCCGGAGCTGGAGCGGTTCTTCTTCCTGGACGATGTCGACCGCGATCTGATCGCGCTGCG
>NZ_JBVJAH010000074.1:808-4862 GCF_055590785.1 Streptomyces sp. NPDC041796 | reverse complement strand
GCGAGTACTTCCTCGGTGGCGCCACTACTTCCTCGTTCCCTGTTCCAGGCGATCCTATTGGACACCTGTCCGAGAACTTCGAGGCACCTCACTGGTCCAGCCCGACAGCTCCGCAGCGGATGACGTGCTCGTGATGCCCAACAGTGAGGATGAGCTCCCCCGGCCGCCCGCCTGGGCGCAGTTCAGCTGTGGTGGTGATGGTGCGCTGTGGGTCAGTTTGGGCTCGGGCCACGTTAAGGGCGGCGTGATAACAGACGCCGCACTCGGCCTGCAGCGCGCGGGCTCGCTTCTGCACGGCGGTACGCTTGGTCACGGTCATCTCCCGGCCAGCCGACCCCACGCCGCTGTAAGGGGTGAATGGTTCAGCATCGTGCACTTCGTGCGCCGGATCCCGTGGGACCTTCTCCAGCAACCGGTGGCGTGCACACCGGTCAGGCGGATAGGCGGTCGGCTCGCCCTGGAAATAGCATAGCGGGCGGACTGGAAAGGTCGACGGTGCAAAGCTGGGGGATGGAGCGCTTCAGGCTCTGCGGCTGTCTGTGACGTCGTCCTCCTCTATCCCGACCCGCCCGAGCGGGCTCTGGTCTTCGCGTGGACGAGAAGTCCCAGATCCAGGCGCTGGACCGCTCCCCAGCCCGTGCTGCCGATGATGCCCGGAGGTCCCAGCGGACCACCCACGACGACGTCCTCGCCGGCACCACAACGCTCGTCGCTGTCCCAGAAGTGGCCACCAGCAAGGTGATTGGCTCACCCCACCGCCGGCCATCGGGGTGAAGAGTTCAATGAATTTCTGATCAGACTCGGCAAGGACGTGTCTGCCGGTCTGCAATCGCGTCCGGTGCGCGCGGCCGACTGATTGACCTCGTTTGCTGGCGGATTGGGAGCGTTAAATACCCAAGCCGAAGGCGTGCACTCCCGAAAGACTGGCGGGTGAAGTCCATTTCGACCTTGATGGATTCCGGTATGCGCCCCCTCATAGCGATGCCACCCGGACCCGGCTGCCCGAGGTGATCCGCCGTCCAGGGGCAACGTGGGCCAGCTTTGGATGACTCCTTGCTGCCGTCGGTGCCCGGGTCTGCAGTCCATGCGGTGCATCGTGACGCGTCACGTGCGGTGTCTCTGCCCCTCTTCCTTCAGTGGCTGGGTTCGCATGAGCCGCAGTCGCCGTAGTCGCCCGGTAGGGCGCTGTGGGGTGGCCAAGAGACAGCATCTCGTTAGAGTGGGGTGTTCGGGATGGGCGGGTTGCGTCGTGCCATGGCTACCCTTGTCGGCCTGGTAGTTGCGATTAGTGTGGCCGTGCCGAGCACTGCTGTCTGGGCGGTGAGCCCCAATGCATCGAGCGTGCCCGCGAAGAGCCTCATGGTGCAGTTGTCGACGGCGATGTCGTGGGCCGGTACCGCGGGCAACCTGGGGGCGTGGCTGCGGAGGATCTGCAATGACCATCACGACCCGTCACAACCGGGTTACATCCAGAACCTTGTATTAACGGACGTGTCGGCCTCTGGCGGGTCCAGTGTGTCGGCCGACCCGTCGACGGCTCGCGACACCTATTTGATGTCGCTGGTCGACCAGATCCTACCGTTCTTTCCTGGAGGGAATGGCACCTGCCAGTTCGAGCGGGTGTTCGTGGGCACGGTGAATCTAGATGCTGACTATGAGCAGCAGTTCAACCCGCCCGGCACACCCGCTCCGAAAGACATGTACCTGGACGGGATCCGGAATCCAGCTGTGATGGCGAACGTTCTGGGTCGATCAGAGGCTGCGGCGATGGCGTTTAATCAGCATGTGAAACAAGTGGCTCCGGGAGTGACGTATGACTGGTACGTTTCCACTGAGGCGACTCTGAATTACTTTGGCCTGACAGCTGCAGACGGATCGTCAACGATCGGCAACTCGGTTGCGTCGGCGTACACCACATTCCTTACGGAATATGCAAGAAGACTATCGACCGTTGCGGCACCACGAGCGTTCATGTGGTCCGTCGGATTCGACATGCTGCCCTCTACGCCGGACATTCCGGGTGTGTACTCGCGAAAGCAATTGGATGACAATCTGAGGGCCTTATCGATGCAGTTCGCGGCCAACACGGTCGCCTTCGACCCCTACGGCAACGGAAGCGGGCCGCTGTGGCTCAATTTACAGGATCACGTCGGCTCGATGTCATGCCTTTACAACAACGATCCGGATGATTCTCACGCGTCGGGGTCCGGGTTCATGATGGATCCCGCCGACGCGGTGGCGTGGTACCGGGTCGTGGACGCCGCCCTGGTGAAACGCTTCAGGCTAGAAATGAATGTGGAGCAGTTCCGTCACATCGACCCGACGAGCTGCGAGACGGCACAGGCCGGGACGCCGGATTCAGGTATCACGCACGAGTATACGTCGGTTCTGACAACCCGGGAGAACTATTATGCAGCAGCCAACGTCGCATTAGGGGCTAGCTTCGACCTGCGAAACTGGATTAACGCAAACTACCATCTACGCGGAGCTGCGCTGACAAGGCTGACCGGACTGACTCTCGGCGCAAATGTCGTTGCCCAAGGCTCCTCCACGACCGTCTCAGGAACTCTCACCGACACTGCCGGAACGCCAATCGCGGGACAATCAGTGGATCTTATCCGGTGCGATGCTAACGGCGCCGGCTGTAACATCGCCTCAAAGCCGGGCACCTACCAGGCCGTTACGGATGGCAGTGGCCGTGTGACGATCACTACCCCACCTATCCGAAAGTCCGCCTTCTTCGGTCTCGCCTATAACGGCGGAACAAGCTATGTGGAATCCGCAGCACTTGTGCCCCGAGCCGTAACCTCCATTGGCTTCACCACCCCCTCCGCACCCGGATCGACCGAGTACCGTGGCTCGTTCACCGTTGCCTCCACCCTGGCACACAGTGACAACACACCTGTTCCCAATGCTGCGGTCACCCTTGTCCGCTGCGCTTCGAGGACCGACTGTTCGCCTCCCGTGTCCAGTCAGGTGGGCACGGGCTCCACAGGCAGCACCGGCAACGTCAGCGTGACAGTGACGAACGTGACCCAAACGGCCTCCTATCAGTTGCAGTTCGCTGGAACTGCCGCAGAACCGAAGGCGATGTCCGAGGTGTTCACCGTCACAGTGACGCCCAACGTGCAGTGGCAGCCTGGCAGCATCACCGCCGACCCCACCGCAGTTGGAAGCACCAGCCTGATTTCGGGCCGTCTAGTCCTGACCGACGGGCAAACCGGCGTTTCCGGCGTCTCCGTCAGCTTGTACCAATGCGCGTCAGCCAGCAGCTGCGGTAGTGGCAACCTTGTTACGACAGTGACCACGACCCAGGCAGATCAGGGATGGGTCAGGATTTCCACTCCCGCGTTAAGTGTTCTTCCCGCGTTCTTCCAGCTGCGGTTCGCGGGCAACGCCAATTACGCGCCGGCAAGCACTCCGGTTCTGACCGTACTGGAGGCAACCCGCTGGGTGAACGTGCGGGCAACCGGTACTCCCGGGTCATCCGTGACCGTGGAAGGATCACTGACCCTGACAGACGGCCAGACAGGTGTGGGCGGAGCAAACGCCGCACTCTACGCCTGCGACTCTTCAACAAGCTGCCCCTCAACCACCGCACTGGGAACTGCAAGCACCACCGCGGGAACCGGCCGCGTCAGCATCAGCCTCAGTGGCGGAACGCTGCCGACTTACTTTCAGCTACGGTGGCCAGGTAACTTCCATTACGGCCCCTCGGTGTCCACGATCCTGTCGGTTGTATCGGGGGATCAGTGGGCCGAGTCAGCGGCTACTCCCGTTGCAGTCGGCGGCTCGAGCAGCATTACAGGACGCCTGACGGTAACAGATACTGGTAACGGATTCTCAGGGGCACCGATTTCGCTCTTCAAGTGCCCCACGGCAACCTCATGCGACACCGGAACTAATACGGGAATCAATGGTGTAACTGATGCATCTGGCCGTATCACCTTGACCACCCCCGCGTTAAGTGTTCTTCCCGCGTTCTTCCAGCTGCGGTTCGCGGGCAACGCCAATTACGCGCCGGCAAGCACTCCGGTTCTGACCGTACTGGAGG
>NZ_JBVJAH010000074.1:0-712 GCF_055590785.1 Streptomyces sp. NPDC041796 | reverse complement strand
AAACGCCGCACTCTACGCCTGCGACTCTTCAACAAGCTGCCCCTCAACCACCGCACTGGGAACTGCAAGCACCACCGCGGGAACCGGCCGCGTCAGCGTTACTGTGCCGACGCATTTTCAGCTTCGCTGGTCAGGGAATGCCCATTACAGCCCCGCTGCATCACCCATCGTGTCAGCGAACTAACAACGTTCAGCCACGCAACCGTTGACTTCCGCTCCCTCACCTGAAGGTGGGGGATTCCCGCCACGGTCGTCTGACCGTCTCGGTGGGTTCCTGCTTCGCGCTGTGCCGGGACAAGTTCCGGTCTTACCTGCGCTCCACGAGCTAATACCGCCAGTCCGGCGGCCTCGGCGACGTTGACCGCCGCATTGATGTCTCTATCGAGGACGGCCCAGCACCTAAGGGCCGTCCTACCTTTCTAGGTGTGGGTCTGACCGGTCATTCGTAGGATCGGAGGGCCCGGGGGCTCCGGGTATGGCTGTAAAGGCTGAGCCGCTGGATGGCTTACGGGACTTGGCCACCTGGAGCCCCGCGACGACTCGACCGCTGATTGGGAGACGCGACTCGATCGCTGCTGTAGGACAACGCCAGCGAGGTCGTCCGCGGGATTGATGTGAGACGAGCTGGCGGGAGGGGACGTGCCCGAGATCTGGGCCGGGGTGGACATCGGCAAGACGCATCACCATGCCGTGGTGATCAACGCGGAGGGCG
>NZ_JBVJAH010000073.1:0-4880 GCF_055590785.1 Streptomyces sp. NPDC041796 | reverse complement strand
CCCCCCCCCCCCCCCCCCCCCCCCCCCCCCCCCCCCCCCCCCCCCCCCCCCCCCCCCCCCCCCCCCCCCCCCCCCCCCCCCCCCCCCCCCGCCGTACTTCTGCGTGTCTGCCGTCGCGGACAGGACTTCGCCCTCACCGGCGATGGCGACCACCCGGAGGACTGGGTGTTCATCGAGTGCAACCCGAACGGCCAGTGGGGCTGGCTGCCCGACGCCGAGCAGATCACCGCGGCGTTCGCCGACATCCTGAGCACGGAAGGAGGCGGAGCGCGATGATGCCCGCCGACCTGGAGACAGACGCCGAGCGGCTGCGCGAGGCAATGGCGAAGGCCCTCGCCGAGGACGGCGTCCTCGCCGTTCCCGGCTGGCGGGCGGCCGTGGAGACGGTGCCGCGCCACCGGTTCGTGCCGGGCTTCTACCTGCCTGCCGATGGGCGCGACGGGCAGGGGCTGACGGTGTGGGAGCCGGTCACCGCCGAACTCGACTACGGCCGCTGGCTGGCCGCCGCGTACTCCGACACGACGCTGATCACGCAGTTCGACGGCGACGAACCCGACTGGAAGAACCCCCAGGTGCAGCACGGCGGGGCGCCCACCTCGTCGTCCACGCTGCCGTCACTGGTGGTGCGCATGTGGGCGGACGCCGACGCGCAGGAAGGCCACACGGTGCTGGAGATCGGCACCGGCGCCGACTACTCCACCGCGCTCGCCTGCGAGCGCCTCGGCTCCGCGGACGTCACGAGCATCGAGGTCGATCCGCCCCGGCTTCAGCAGGCGGCCAGCGCGCTGTACGGCTGCGGGTATACGCCGACGCTGGCGGTGGCGGACGGACTGTACGGGTACTGGCCGGAGGCGTCCTTCGACCGGATCGTGGCCGCCTACTCCTTCCGCGCCGTCCCGCCTGCCCTGCTCGCCCAGGTGAGGCCGGGCGGGAAGATCCTGCTCACCCTGTCCGGCTGGCTCTACGGCTACGCCCGCGTCCTGCTCACCGTGAACGGCGACGGCACTGCGAGGGCCAGCTGCTGGGCGGCACCGTGTCGTTCATGTCCGCCCGCACCCACGCGGCGCCGGCGTTCGGCAACCCCGCCCACTGGGCCGCCGGGCTCCCGGAGACCGGCCGGGCGGCCCGGCACAGCCCGGAGCGGATCACGGCCGCGACCGAGGAGGCGTTCCACCTGCGGTTCCTCGCCCAGTGCGCCGTGCCGGACGCGCAGATGACCACGGTGGGCGAGGTGGTGCACCTGGTGGACGTCGTGACCGGCTCCGCCGCCACCCTCACCCCCGTCGAGAACAAGTGGGAGGTGCGCGAGGGCGGCCCGGTGAAACTGTGGGAGGGGATCGAGGACGAGGCAGGCCAGCCCGGGCCGGAGACGTTCACGCTGCACGTCTACGACGGCGGGCAGCACCTGCGGCACCCGCACCTGCCCGGCCTGCCGCTGCCCCGCCCCTGATCAGGGGCCACGGGACGCGAAGAACTCCAGGCGCCCGCGGCGGGAGGACGCAACGGAGCTCCACCCCGGGCGCCTGGTTCGTGTACGAGTCCGCTCGAAGCAGCGGGACTGTCCGACCCCTGCGGCACGATGGGTGCCATGTCCGAACTCACCGCCATCTGCACGCCGAACAGCCACCCGCACGAGGACGGCCGGGTCGAGCATGGCTATCAGCTCAACGTGCTCGACCAGGACCTCGCCGTCCTGGCCACGCTGGATCTCCCGGACTGGGAGAACTGTGACCAGGAGGCGGCCGGCCGCTGCCTCGCCGACGCGGGCTTCGCCCTCCAGCCCGATCCCGGCTCCGCCGACACGGTTGGCGGCTGGAGCCCCTCCGGCCTCGGCCTACATGGCGCCCGTGGTCCGCACCGTAACCGTCGAGTGCCCGGCGGCCTCGAACTGACCGGCCGCACCAGCCCGGCGTACGGTTAAGGCATGGCCGGGCAGGTGCGCCGCTGCGCGTACATCTTCTGCTCCCAGCCGCTGCCGGCGCGCTCCCGCAGCGACAGGCGGTTCTGCTCCGCGCGGTGCAAGGCCGCCGCCCGGCGGTGGCGCCGCCACTTCGAGGAGGCCGTGGAGATCGGCCTGTCGTACACGCTCCGCCGCGAGACCGAGCACGTCGTACGCTGCCCCTCGTGCGGCCGGCGCTTCGCCCTCGGGCACGGCCACCGCAGGGACGCCGTCTACTGCGGCCCCGCGTGCCGCCAGGCCGTCTACCGCGCCCGCAAGGCCGAGAAGCGGGTACGCGAACGCGTCACCACCCCTTCCGACGTGACGCCTCGCGGTACCCGCTCCAGCGCCGTGACCAGCGAAAAGACCGTGATGTTCGTGGGGACGGGCGGGACTCCCGGCCCCGGTCAGTCTTCCTCCGCTCCGTCGCCGTCCTCGTCGTCGTCCAGCCCGGGAGCGTCCGGGTCGCGCAGCGGGCGCAGGGTGCCGCCGGCCGGGACGGAGGCGGTGAACCTGTAGCGGCCCAGCACGTTGAGGTTCTTGTGCTTCAGCGGCGACAGCCGCGCGATGTCCTCGTCACGGATCTCGTGGCCTTCTGCCCGCAGCTGGGCGACAGCGGCGTCGATGTACTTCGTGGTCCACAGCACGACGGCGTTCAGGACCAGGCCGAGCGAGCCGAGCTGGTCCTCCATCCCGTCCGGGTCGCCTGGTGGATCGTGCCGCGCTTGCCGTGGCACACGTCCCTCGCGAGCTTGTGCCGCGACTCCTGCACGGTCAGCTGACGGTTCATCTGACGGCGGTAGGTGTCGTCCACCGGGTCGACCACGGCCAGCAGGTGTAGCGTCTTGGCGATCCGCCCGTACTCGGCGAACGCCTGCCCCAGCGGCGTGGGGCGCCCATCGCGGCCGAACATCCGCAGCAGGTCATACGCCCTCACCTGGTTGGTGACCAGGGAACCGGCCACCCGCAGCATGTCCGGCCAGTGCGCGATCACCTTGTTCAGGTTCACCCGGTTCCGCGAGATGTCCTCCAGCGGCCCGTACGATCCCGTCTCCACTCCGGGCAGGCTGGCCCGCCAGAACCGCTGGTCGTCCAGGTCACGGAACCGCGGGCTGAAGTTGTATCCGAGGATCTTGAACAGGCCGAACACCATGTCGGAGTAGGAGGCGTTGTCGGTGGCCACCATCTCCGGCTTCACCCCGCCGTCCAGGTTCAGCAGGGCGTCCAGGATGTGCAGCGAGTCGCGCGGCGTGCCGGGCACGACCATCTGCCCGATGCCCGCGACCTGGTCGTTGACGGCGTTCAGCCAGGTGATGCCGCGCTTGAACCCGAGTACTTCGGGGAGGGCGCGGCATGCGCACGGGGACGACGAACCGCAGCCCGTCCACCGACGCCAGCAGCCCGTCGCCCCAGTACGCCACGATGGGCACCTCGGCCTGGGCGGCGATCAGCTTCGAGTTCGCCGCGGCGATGGTGTCAGCGCGCAGGTAGAACTGGTCGACGTGGACCAGCCGGGAGCGGGTCAGGGCCTCGATGCCGGGGTTGACCACCGGGGTCATGCCGATGTTGCACGCCTCCGACACCAGCAGCGCCACCAGCGACGTCGTCAGGTCCTTCATGCGGGTGGTGCCGTCCCCCAGGTGCACGAAGGCATCCAGGAACCCGGTCCAGCCGTGCACCTCGAACAACAGGTCCGGCAGGTCGACCTTCGGCAGCATCCGCTCCACCCGCCGGCGCAGCCACCGCAGGCTCTTGGGCTCGCCCAGCGCGCCGAGCGCGTCCACGTTCAGCTTCGCCCGCCCGTTCGGCTGGACCTCGATGGAGACCTTCGCCTCCTTCCCGGCCTCCTGAAGCCGTTCGGCCATCAGCTTCCACGCCGCGTCCAGCGCGCTCACCAGGCCCGCCAGGTGCTCCTCGACCGGCATGTCCAGGCTCAGGCCCGCCAGGACGTCCTCACAGACGGCGTCCCACTCCTTGCCGTCCAGCAGCCGGGGCGCGCGGGTCGGACCAGCGGTGCGAGGGCGAGGCGAACACGTTGCGGTTGTTCAGGGCGCGGTGCAGCTGCTCCAGCACGCACACCACGTACCCGTCCCGGTCCACCGCCCCCTGCGGCAGATCCGGGTTGGCCTACACCGCCTTGCGCCACGCGGCCAGCACCAGCTTGTCGTCCACCTCGCGCGGCAGCAGTGGCTTGTCCTTCACCCGCCGCCGCGCCAGCGCCGGAAGCCGCCGCACCCCGGCCAGCACCCGCTGCCCGACCGGCGCCGCCCCCAGCGCGGACGTCTCGCCCAGCAGGGCCAGGAACGGGCGCACCGTGTTGTACCGGTTCGCCAGCGCGGCCCGCATGGCGACCTCGGCCGAATCCTCGTCCTCCGGCACCAGCGAGACCACCAGCGCCGCCGCGCTCATCACCACCGAGCGCGGGGCGACCTCCTCCACCGCCCGCCACAGCGCCGCCGCGTCCAGGTCGGTGCCGTGGGTCTCGACGAGCTCCAGCTCCTCGAACAGCACCTTCGCCGCCCGCGCGAGTGTCCGGGACGCCTTCTCCAGCTGCGGCAGCGTCGAGAGCCGTTCCTTGTCCGTGGCCCGCTTCGCCGTGCTGATCAGCCGGGTGGCCATCAGGACCTGGAACAGGTCCAGGGCCTCGTCGATGGCCTTGGCCTCCAGGTGCCGCATCACCGCGGTCAGCATCGCCGTGCGCTTGGGCTCGGCGGCCCGCTCCAGCCCGGCCGCCTTCGAGCCGAGGCCGTAGCGGGCCAAGGCCGCCAGCCGGTTCGGCGGGATCTTGTTCAGCCGCACCCGGCCCAGGCCGAACGCGCCGATCTCGTCCACCCGCTCCAGCGCGCGGGCGAACGCCGTGCCCGTCGTGCGCGTCGGCGGCCGGCGCAGCCGCTCCAGCTCCGAGAACCGCTTCCCCTCCGGCACCGCGAGCGTGGCGACC
>NZ_JBVJAH010000072.1:0-4882 GCF_055590785.1 Streptomyces sp. NPDC041796 | reverse complement strand
CGGCCTCTTCTTCCCCATGCTCTCCATGATGAACATCATCCTTCCGGGGCTGAAGCCCCTGATCTCAGATGTCCGTCAAAGCGGATCAAGCCCACCGCGTCCAGGACCTACTACGACTGCCAACGCTCACAGCCAGGCACTCCCCCGCCTCGCCCGCCAACGCACCGGCGTCCTGTCCGCCATGCTCCGGGAGGGCACCTCCTACGAGTCCAGAACTCCCACCGTCATCTTCGCCGCATGACCATCCAGACCACACAACCAGGCACTATGTCCTTGACGCGAAGGACATAGAGGCACCCCCTGAGCACCATGGCCATGACCGGATTCCCCTTGCTCTTTACCAGAGATGAACGCCTCCCCGTCCTGGCCCCGTAGGTCGGGCGGCGATCCCGGCTCTCGGTGCCATGGACCAGTGCCCATGCTCCTGTCAGCGCCGAGACGCCTCGGCCAGGGTCTCCAGGCGCCCATTGTGTACCCCGTCAAGCAGCGGCCGCACTTCACCGGTGGTGTCATGGTGGCGCGGGCGACGCAGGACCAGTCGCCATAGCACCGTGCGTGGTCCCGCGACGGCACACACGAGCATGGCACGTGGCCAGTGGCCGAACTCCAGCCGGTCGGGTCGTGCTCACAGCCAGCGCATCCGCGGCTGTGACGCCAGCCTTTCGAGGCGCCGCCGTTCGACCCAAACGAGCCAGCCAGGAACGAGTTCAGCGACGTAGCCATGATCGACGATCGAGGCCCCGACACCTCACCGCCTACCGTGCACCAGTTCGTTAGCCAATAGGGCCCGTCAGGTTCTACCGAGTGTGCCTGGGCTCGGCCACCCCCCTTCGACCACTGCTTCCTTGCTGTCCTGGCGCGATGCGTTGGGTGTCCGCTCCTGCTCAGGGGACCTCGAGCCCGTCGGCGAAGACTCACGCCACCGGTTAACATTCAACCCTTCTTAACGCGTCAGCGCCTCAAACACGATTTCACAGCCTTCCGGGCGTGCTTCAATAAGGGCCACACAGAGCCGTTAATCACCACTTCTACGGTTTCCTTTCCCTCCGCGGCCCGTATGCATTGCAACCGCTCATACATACGAGCATGGACATTGCCGCCCTACGCGTTCACCATTTCAGCCTTGCGGTAGATAGCGAGTGATCTCTCGTGATAAACAATGCCAGGATTGCCGGAATTCCCGTCGGCATAGATTTTGCCACAAGCCCTGCAGTTGACATTGTCCTGCCCGTGTACAACGAAGAAAAAATCCTGGAAGCCAACACCACCCGATTGCATCGCTACTTGGCCAGTGAATTCCCCTTCACCTTCCAGATCATCATAGTGAATAATGGAAGCGTCGACGGAACGGCTCAGGTCGCCGAGACGCTTTGCGCCCGACTTCCGCACGTACGCGCCATGCACCTACACCGAAGGGGGAAAGGCGGCGCCGTGCGCGCGGCATGGTCTACTTCTACGGCCCCAGTAGTTACCTACATGGACATTGACCTTTCAACCGATTTGGCTGCACTACTGCCTCTGGTCGCACCATTGCTGTCCGGGCACTCAGATATTGCGATCGGATCGCGCCTTGCTAACGGCTCTCGGGTTATTCGAGGAATGAAGCGAGAAATCATCTCAAGAGCCTACAACCTATTGCTGCACGGAACTCTATCCATGAGATCCACCGATGCGCAATGCGGCTTCAAAGCCATGCGCCGAGATGTCGCAAACGACCTGCTGCCCGCAGTTGTAGACGATGGCTGGTTCTTCGACGCAGAATTCCTCCTTCTTGCCCAGAAGGCGGGACTACGGATCCATGAGATTCCCGTTGACTGGATCGACCATCCAGATAGTCGAGTAGATATAGCTGAGGCAGCGGGCGCTGACATGAGAGGCATTGCACGGCTGCTCTACGGGCTCCACACAGGAAAAATAAAGGTTTCCAAGCAGCTACGTGCTCATCGGCCACCATTGGCTAGTGCGCCACCCACAGAACAGAGGGCAAAACTGACAGCACAGCTACTTAGATTTGGCATTGTGGGAGCTGCAAGCACCGTCGCCCACCTTCTGATTTACGTTCTCTTGCGGGGGGCATTTGGTTCCTTCAGCGCGAACCTTCTGGCCTTGTTGGCCGCAAGCGTCGGAAACACTGCGGCCAACCGCAGATTCACCTTCAACATCGCTCGGGATGAGCATCGAATCCGGCATCACGCACAAGGAATAGCCATACTTGGCATCGCCTTTGCGCTCACGAGTGCCGCGCTCATAGCACTGGCCAGGATTGCCCCTTCTGTGCCCATATGGATTGAGGTAGGAGTCTTGGCGCTAGCCAGCCTGGCGGCAACGGTAATTCGTTTTACCCTTCTCCGGCACTGGGTATTCGGATCTCAAGGTGCCACACCCGCGAGGCGAGCAAATAAAGAGGGAACACTTCTCACCGCGGACTCAGTCATCGCTTCAGATACCTCAGGAACAAGGCAACCTTATTGAACCGACACCAATCTCACCCATACTTCTACGCGAAAACAAATACTGAGGAGTGAGACAATGAAATCCGATGCAGAAGTGGACACTCCCGGACGTGAGCTTGCTCGGCACATCCTGCCGTACATTTTCGCAATCGGTTTCCCAGCGGTCGGCGTGATCGCCGTCGTACAGGAAGCCACAATCGCTGTCTACGGCGTTTATGCCCTCGTCACGGCAAGCGCACTGCTAGCCGAGCGGTACATTCCATGGGTACCTGTGCCAGCCGAGCGACGGTGGCGTAATCGCCGAACCGACCTACTCTATCTCATCACTGCGCCATTCATAATGCTGACACTGGTGACTTGGGCCCCGCCCATCCTGCACTCTGTTCGAAACTGGATGTTTGGGGACGCTGCGCTCTGGCCTGCAGAATTGCCAACGTACGTGCAAGCCCCAGTCGCCGTACTCATTGTGGAGCTCGCCTATTACTGGGCGCATCGCATTAGCCACTACAACAACTTCCTGTGGCGTTCCCACAGAGTCCACCACAGTCCAGAAGGCCTCGATTGGCTGATGAGCTGGAGGATTCAGTGGTTGAACGAGGTCATCCACATGACGGCTCGGCTCATACCATTCACCATGCTTGGCATGCCCGCCCATGTGACCGCAATCGTCCTGGTTATCTCAAACACACATGCACTCTTCCCGCACGCCAACATCGACATCAAATCAGGCAGAATTCTCAATGCATTTCTCAACACGCCAGAAGTACATCGCTGGCACCACCTTCAAGAACTACGATATGCAAACTCAAACTTTGGAGATGTAACACTCATATGGGATCGAGTGTTCCACACGTACAATTCACCCGGCGTCAGCAAGGCCGCACCAATGGGCCTGCCCCCATGGGAGCGAAGCCAACTTCCCGAAGGCTACCTCAAGCAGCTCTACCGTCCCCTGCTGCCTGACATGCCACGCGCAGACCATGAGCTCAGTACCGGCGGCTCTACCATCGACGCTCCTTGACTGATCGTCGGATTCACCGGTGCCGTGGTCGGCCACACGGAGCAAAGCTCGTGTGGCCGACGCCTTTCCCCGGAAACCACCAAATCCTCCGATGCCGCCATTTACGCCACTCGGCGTTCACCAAGCGATGCCGAACCGGGCTGTCTCGGCATCTCCTGGATGGTGCCAGCTTAGGACGACAGCGCAGGGTTCTGCACCAAACAGGCGAACTGCTAGGCCAGCAGCAAGGCAACAGCCAATCCCATGCGGCACAGGCACCCACTGCTGCCCACACCCTACTGCCCTACTGCGTCAAAGTTGACCACCCATATTCGACGCCCAACCCCCTATCACAAAACTTGGATACTAGCCCTACCGGCGTCTCCGGCCTGACGGAAAGCACATGAAGCCACCGCACCACGCAATTTTTCACAACACCGAGTTTGGCCAGTTCGGCACCAAAACGCACCAGCAGCTGGCACACCTCCACTGCGACCACCGTCACCAGTTTGCAGCCTAAACGACATCGCCTGCGCCTACTAATCGGCCAGCGAACCGTAGCTGCACAACCAGCTTCTCCCCCTCCCACCCAAATCCGACTTAACTAGGAGGCACGTTCGTGTCCGTTGAGCTATCCAGCCACGCACGTGTGGTCGCCGTTGTCGCACATCCAGACGATGCCGAGATCATGTTTTACGGATCGCTGCGCTGTTGGCGGGATGCGGGAGCCGCCGTAACTGTCGTCGCTGCCACCCATGGAACAAATGGCGTGACTCGCCGCGATAGCTGCGCCGGTATATGTCTGAACCCCAACGAGAGGCCAGCAGAAAGCGCCAGGGCATTCCATGACACTGGGATCGCTCTGGAGTTCATGGGAATGGCAGATGGCGCACTGACCCCCACGATCAAGCTAGTGTCAGCCATCGAAGATGCACTGACCCGGCACAGATGCACAGTGCTACTCACACACGCCCCCCACAGCGGAAACGATCACCAAGACCATCACGCCATCGCTCGTGCCGCGCTGAACGCCGCAACGCGCGTGCCCTCGTGCACAACGATCCTCCATGGCCATCCGCACGCGCCGCACCAACAAGTCACCCCAACCATATTGATCGACATTACCGAGTACCTCGACGACAAGATCCACGCCCTTGCTGAACACCGCTCCCAAGCTGGCCGCTACTACCTGAGCGAGCAATACACCCGCTGGCGCGCGGCTGGTGAGGGGTGGAAAAACCTTCCTGGTCACGCCACTGCAGGACGTTCCTTCGAGGCCCTCACGCCCTCGCTGATGCTTCTGAACAGCCATCAGGGCTGATTCGTCTCGTCAATGTGCCTCTTTCATGCTGAATAGCTGCGGGTCAGCAGTGTGTGGACGGCTTGGATGATGGTGCTGATGCGGCGGGTGGAGTATCTGGTCCGGCGG
>NZ_JBVJAH010000071.1:0-4930 GCF_055590785.1 Streptomyces sp. NPDC041796 | reverse complement strand
ATCCTCATGGCCCATCTCAGACGCCACTATCCGTGACGGAGCGTCACCGGCGCACGGTCGCACACCCCGGCGTCACGGAAATCTTGCCAGGGCCAGCTGAGGTCGTACGCCGACACCACCCAGCGCAGCAACTGTGCAACACATCACGACAGGGCGAACGTTGCCCGATACGGCACTAGCTCTGCAGGATCGTCACCTTTTGGGCGACATACCACACGGTCAGCCCAGCGGCTCACCGTGCCGAACACGGCGCCGGTATCCATCCGGGCGTGAAGAGGGTGGCCCCCTCCTCTCCAGCGGAGACTTCTGGCGGTTCATCACGCTGGGTGCTACTACCGGCGCTGCAAAAGTGCATCACCCGCATCTTGCGCGAGTCCGTGAACCAGGGGAAGGCCTTTGCGCAGTGAACCGCCGGTTGGGCTGCGTGGTCACCGGCCGGTGGCGGGAGACCGTGCGGCGGCTGTGCCGCCGGGCCGTCGGATCGAACCATCACGCACCGTGGACGGCAGCCTCGATCCGTAACTTGCCTCGGGACGGGCGACAGAGGCGTCCTGGTTAACGCCCGGTCCCGAGGCAGCCATCCCGCGCCCGGCGGGAGGGAGAGCCTAGTCTAACGACCTCGTGCATGGTTGGTGTGAGGATGTGTTCGGCCGTGGGATTGCCCGGTTGATCATGCTGGTCTGGCGGGCAGTGCGAGGGTGGTTGAGGGCCGAGCCGTCTGTTGGTCGGTGAGGAGTCCTGCGACGGCCCGGATTGTGTCGGGCAGGTTCTCCCGCCGGCTGTGGTGTCGGGCCAGACCGAGGGGCCCTCGCCCGGCACGGTCACGCCTTCGCAGTGCCGGGCCAGACGGGAGTCCCGCCAGGCCCTCGCGTCCGCGGTGTTGCCCGGCACCGGCCGGCCCGCCGTGACCACCAGCTTGGTGCCGGCGTCGATGATGACCTGCACGTTCGCAGAGAACCGGTAGTTGCGTGAGGACGCACCCACCTTCCGGTCGCGGACCGGGATGAGGGTGCCGTCAGGCAACGGTAATCGGCTGTGCGTAGCCTCAGAGTGTCACACCGTCAGCTGCCTCAGGCAGTCAAGAAAGCACCCCGCTGAGTGCGGGGCAGCAGGTACCTGCGTGTCCTCGCCACATCGTCACTGAAGTTGCGATGAGGCCTCTATTTCTCCAGGAACCAGAGAGCAATGAGGAATGGCGGATGGGCTTGCGCATACACACGTAGGCGGCACCCAAAGCTTTAGGGAAGACCGCATATGGCCCTATTGCACTAGGGGCATCCTTCGACCTCGATCAAGATCAGTCATGCTTTGCTTCCATCTCGGTGACCCTATCTGGGAGTCACTCAGAAATCCGTGGACAGCCTCCCTAAGGAGCGGTACTGCCGCGCCACAAGAGTTCGGAGTTTACAACATGTCCCCCCGGAATCAGCTCACTAGTAACTCCTCCCCGTGGCCAAGGGAAGTGATGACTCCAAACACTCCAGAGTGGGAGAGGAGTGCATATAGATGGCTATGGGAGCTGATTCCTGCCCATCAGCGCAATCACTGGATCCTTGTCAGGTACCCGCTCCTGCTTGCACGACAAGCCTACCGACAAGTTCAGGGGGAAATTCACATGTTGCGTAATAGGCCCACGTCTCACGCCGAGCTGGCCGATTTAGGACTCCCTCCAGGGGTGATCGAGGAAGCGATTCAGCTGCACGCTGAAGAGAGACGGCGTCTGGAACAACTTGAGCGGGAAGTGAACTCCATCAGAGCAGCGCTGCGCCGCGATGCCCTACGAGGGAGCGCGGAACCATGAGAAACGAGATAACCAGGTACAAGAGTTCGACTTGGCGGGCGCACCAACGACTTGATGCCTGAGGTTCGCATGTTCCGTTGGATGAGTGAAGTTTCGGGTCTTAGCTTGAACTGTGAGAGAAATTTCGTACGCTGCTGGATGTTGGGAGTGTGGCGGAATTGGCAGACGCGCCGGATTCAAGTCCCGGTGTCTTTCATGGCGTGAGGGTTCGAGTCCCTCCACTCCCACTGCCTAAAGCGTGTTGCAGAAGGTCGTGTGTGGGCAGGTCAGGACCAGGTTCAGGGCCTGCCTGGTCATGCGATGAGGGCGAGGTTGTGCGTGTGGGCGACGGCTTGGACGGCGTGGTGGAGTCCGTCGCCGCGCTGGCGGCAGTCGCGGAGGATCTTGTAGTACTTCATGCGGGCGAAGGCGTGCTCGACACGGGCCCGGGCCTGGCGTTGTCTGCTTCCTCGCCCGGCAGGAGGGCTCGGCCGGGTCGTTTGCGGTGCGGGACGACGAGGCCGGTGTTGATGTAGGGGCCCTCGCCCGGCACGGTCACGCCTTCGCAGTGCCGGGCCAGACGGGAGTCCCGCCAGGCCCTCGCGTCCGCGGTGTTGCCCGGCACCGGCCGGCCCGCCGTGACCACCAGCTTGGTGCCGGCGTCGATGATGACCTGCACGTTCGCAGAGAACCGGTAGTTGCGTGAGGACGCACCCACCTTCCGGTCGCGGACCGGGATGAGGGTGCCGTCCACGATCCACAGCCGGTCGACCGCGTCGGCCGGGCGGGTGGCCGGCTCGATGGCCGGCAGCGGCCGCAGCCGCTGGATCACCCGGCACACGGTCGCCGGCGAGCAGCCGAACAGCGGCGCGAGCTGCCGCATGGTGAGGTTCGTACGGTAGTAGACGGCCACCAGCAGCACCCGGTCCGCCAGCAGGCACCACGGCCGGCCGCCACCCGGACCGCACCCCGTTCCCGCACGACCTTCAGCAGCCACTCGAACTGCCGCATCCGCAGAACCGTGAACGTCTCCACCCACAACGCCTCAGCCCTCAACACCCCACCCCTACACGGGAAATACCGGACCGAAGCCTTCTGCCAACACGCTTTAGGCAGTGAGCGGATGATTGGGAGTGAGACATCGATCCTTTGATCATTCAGCTTCTTCGAGTTGGCCGCTGATCGGGTGACAGGCGAGGGCTCGTAACGGACAAGGCTCCCGGACGGTTGGGCGAGAGGTCTCACGTCTCAACTCATCTGCCAGGGAGCCTTGTTGGTTACCTACTCCTGCCGCACTGGACCTTCCGCATGCCCTCGTGGAGTGGGTCACAATGCTGATCGTCACCCGGGAGGGTGACCGCCGGTGCAAGCTGCCGGCCTCCCAGCGGGCCCTGATCGCACTCGTATATCTGCGGAAGCATGACACCCTCGCCTAGACCGCCGCCGGATTCCGGAGCAGCGAGAGCACCGCCCACGCCTATGTACACAGCGTGATCACGCACCTGTCTTCCCGCGCTGTCCCGCTCACCCGCGCACTGCGGCAAGCCCGCCCCGGGTACGTCCTCGTCGACGGCACGCTCGCCGTGCGGCTGACCTGTTTCGCCACCAACACCTCGGACCGGCCGATCGCCGGCCTCGAGCTCCGTCACCGGCTGCGGGCCCGGGCCGAGGACCCCATCCGCGCCGCCGGGGCTACCGGCCTGCGCGACCTGCCCCTGCACCGCACGGCCCAGAACCGGATCTGGCTGGAGATCGTGCAGATCGGCTCCCGACCTGCTGGCCTGGATGCCGATGCTCGCCCTGACCGGCAAGGCCAGGCTCTGGGAACCACGCCGCCTGCGGCTCCGCCTGTTCACCGCGGCCGGACAGCTCGTGACCACCGGCCGTCGGCGAACCCTCCGCCTGGCCCGACACTGGCCCTGGACCAGTCACATCACCGCAGCCCTCGACCGGCTCACCCAACTGGCTGACCAGCGGACCCGCCCCTTCGACAGCACTCCAACACCCGGAGCAGTGGAATCCGGCGCCACCCCGAGACGACACCCGGGCCCTCGGCCTGCCACCTCAGCCCACGACACGAAAACGGCCCCCCGACTCAGTCGGCGGACCGTCACGAAACTTCGAGGCTAGGCCCAATACCGGTAACTTAGGGCTTTGGTGCCCGCTTGACCCGTTTGGGTTTGGTGGCGCCAACGATGGTGACGGCTGCAGCACAGGGGCGGTCTGCAGCGCGGTGGGCAGCGCGTTTGAGGGGCCGGCTGGCGACTTTGCGTTTAATGACGCGGGGGTTGGCCCGGCGGCGTCGCCGTGGCAGGAGGCGTTCGAGGAGTTCAGCGTGGGTGGCTTTGACCGCGCGGGCGAGTCGGCCGGGGGGAAAATGCCGCCTGGTCGGTGACCTGGCGGCGCACGACGCGCAGGTGGGCGGGTGAAGGAGATCCGGTCGGGGTCTTGGTCGGCTTGTCGTGCGGCCTGGTGCATCAGGTGCCGGATCGCATGGTGGACGAGCAGAAAGCCGTAAAGTTCCTGCTCGGCCCCGTCAGGGTGCTGCGAACGCAGTACCAGGTGCGACCCGCCGAGGTGGGTCTTGATTTCGTCGAGGGTGGACTCGAACTCCCATCGCTGGGGTAGAGGGCGGCCAGTTCCGCGGCCGGGGCCTTGTCCGGGTCGAGGATCGTGGTGATGAGCCGGTAGACGCCCTCATGGCCGGCGATGGTGTATTCCACCGCGCGTACTGGCACCCCACGACGGGTGTGGTGGATGTCGCTGCGATCGAAGATCTCGGTGAGATACGAGCCGTCCGACAACTGCTCGGCCACCGGCAGCACGAGGTCTTTGCGGACTCGCCACAGCAAGTCCGCCCCCGTGGCCGCGGCTGTGCGCCACAGGTCCACGCCGCAGAAGCCACGGTCGGCCAGCAGCAGCATCCCCGGTCGCAGGGACACCAGGACCGCCCGGGCCAGAGCCTGCTCTCCGGTGCGCAAGCCTCCGACCGCAGCATCGAAGACGGCGTGGGTACCGCACTCCACCAGGCCGACCATGCGCAACTGCGGTTAGCCGCAATACCGGTGATTTAGGCTGTTTTCTGGCGTTTGCTGGTTGGTTTGGTGGGTGGGACCAGCGTGATTGTGCGAGCTGGTGGTGGGGGTGGGT
>NZ_JBVJAH010000070.1:1546-3332 GCF_055590785.1 Streptomyces sp. NPDC041796 | reverse complement strand
GCAGGGTGATGGGTGGCTGGTCGTTGCTTGAGAACTGCACAGTGGACGCGAGCATCTGTGGCCAAGTTTTTAAGGGCGCACGGTGGATGCCTTGGCACCAGGAACCGATGAAGGACGTGGGAGGCCACGATAGTCCCCGGGGAGCCGTCAACCAGGCTTTGATCCGGGGGTTTCCGAATGGGGAAACCCGGCAGTCGTCATGGGCTGTCACCCATGCCTGAACACATAGGGCATGTGGAGGGAACGAGGGGAAGTGAAACATCTCAGTACCCTCAGGAAGAGAAAACAACCGTGATTCCGGGAGTAGTGGCGAGCGAAACCGGATGAGGCCAAACCGTATGCGTGTGATACCCGGCAGGGGTTGCGCATGCGGGGTTGTGGGATCTCTTTTTCACAGTCTGCCGGCTGTGAGACGAGTCAGAAACCGTTGATGTAGGCGAAGGACATGCGAAAGGTCCGGCGTAGAGGGTAAGACCCCCGTAGCTGAAACATCAACGGCTCGTTTAAGAGACACCCAAGTAGCACGGGGCCCGAGAAATCCCGTGTGAATCTGGCGGGACCACCCGCTAAGCCTAAATATTCCCTGGTGACCGATAGCGGATAGTACCGTGAGGGAATGGTGAAAAGTACCGCGGGAGCGGAGTGAAATAGTACCTGAAACCGTGTGCCTACAAGCCGTGGGAGCGTCGGATGCAAGCTTGCTTGCATCTCGTGACTGCGTGCCTTTTGAAGAATGAGCCTGCGAGTTTGCGGTGTGTTGCGAGGTTAACCCGTGTGGGGAAGCCGTAGCGAAAGCGAGTCCGAACAGGGCGATTCAGTAGCGCGCTCAAGACCCGAAGCGGAGTGATCTAGCCATGGGCAGGTTGAAGCGGAGGTAAGACTTCGTGGAGGACCGAACCCACCAGGGTTGAAAACCTGGGGGATGACCTGTGGTTAGGGGTGAAAGGCCAATCAAACTCCGTGATAGCTGGTTCTCCCCGAAATGCATTTAGGTGCAGCGTCGTGTGTTTCTTGCCGGAGGTAGAGCACTGGATAGGCGATGGGCCCTACCGGGTTACTGACCTTAGCCAAACTCCGAATGCCGGTAAGTGAGAGCGCGGCAGTGAGACTGTGGGGGATAAGCTCCATGGTCGAGAGGGAAACAGCCCAGAGCATCGACTAAGGCCCCTAAGCGTACGCTAAGTGGGAAAGGATGTGGAGTCGCAGAGACAACCAGGAGGTTGGCTTAGAAGCAGCCACCCTTGAAAGAGTGCGTAATAGCTCACTGGTCAAGTGATTCCGCGCCGACAATGTAGCGGGGCTCAAGCGTACCGCCGAAGTCGTGTCATTGCAGTACATACCCCCAACGGGGACTGTGATGGGTAGGGGAGCGTCGTGTGCCGGGTGAAGCAGCCGCGGAAGCGAGTTGTGGACGGTTCACGAGTGAGAATGCAGGCATGAGTAGCGATACACACGTGAGAAACGTGTGCGCCGATTGACTAAGGGTTCCTGGGTCAAGCTGATCTGCCCAGGGTAAGTCGGGACCTAAGGCGAGGCCGACAGGCGTAGTCGATGGACAACCGGTTGATATTCCGGTACCCGCTTTGAAACGCCCAATATCGAACCAGGCGATGCTAAGTCCGTGAAGCCGCCCCGGAGCCTTCGGGCAAAGGGGAGTGGTGGAGCCGACGGACCAGACCTGTAGTAGGTAAGCGATGGGGTGACGCAGGAAGGTAGTCCAGCCCGGGCGGTGGTTGTCCCGGGGTAAGGGTGTAGGCCGTGTGATAGGCAAATCCGTCACACATTG
>NZ_JBVJAH010000070.1:0-1451 GCF_055590785.1 Streptomyces sp. NPDC041796 | reverse complement strand
CTTAAGGCTGAGACCTGATGCCGAGCCGATTGTGGTGAAGTGGATGATCCTATGCTGTCGAGAAAAGCCTCTAGCGAGTTTCATGGCGGCCCGTACCCTAAACCGACTCAGGTGGTCAGGTAGAGAATACCGAGGCGTTCGGGTGAACTATGGTTAAGGAACTCGGCAAAATGCCCCCGTAACTTCGGGAGAAGGGGGGCCATCACCGGTGAGGGAACTTGCTTCCTGAGCTGGGGGTGGCCGCAGAGACCAGCGAGAAGCGACTGTTTACTAAAAACACAGGTCCGTGCGAAGCCGTAAGGCGATGTATACGGACTGACGCCTGCCCGGTGCTGGAACGTTAAGGGGACCGGTTAGCTCCATTTCGGTGGGGCGAAGCTGAGAACTTAAGCGCCAGTAAACGGCGGTGGTAACTATAACCATCCTAAGGTAGCGAAATTCCTTGTCGGGTAAGTTCCGACCTGCACGAATGGCGTAACGACTTCTCGACTGTCTCAACCATAGGCCCGGTGAAATTGCACTACGAGTAAAGATGCTCGTTTCGCGCAGCAGGACGGAAAGACCCCGGGACCTTTACTACAGTTTGATATTGGTGTTCGGTTCGGCTTGTGTAGGATAGGTGGGAGACTGTGAAGCTTGGACGCCAGTTCAGGTGGAGTCGTCGTTGAAATACCACTCTGGTCGTGCTGGATGTCTAACCTGGGTCCGTGATCCGGATCAGGGACAGTGTCTGATGGGTAGTTTAACTGGGGCGGTTGCCTCCTAAAGAGTAACGGAGGCGCCCAAAGGTTCCCTCAGCCTGGTTGGCAATCAGGTGTTGAGTGTAAGTGCACAAGGGAGCTTGACTGTGAGACCGACGGGTCGAGCAGGGACGAAAGTCGGGACTAGTGATCCGGCGGTGGCTTGTGGAAGCGCCGTCGCTCAACGGATAAAAGGTACCCCGGGGATAACAGGCTGATCTTCCCCAAGAGTCCATATCGACGGGATGGTTTGGCACCTCGATGTCGGCTCGTCGCATCCTGGGGCTGGAGTCGGTCCCAAGGGTTGGGCTGTTCGCCCATTAAAGCGGTACGCGAGCTGGGTTTAGAACGTCGTGAGACAGTTCGGTCCCTATCCGCTGTGCGCGTAGGAATATTGAGAAGGGCTGTCCCTAGTACGAGAGGACCGGGACGGACGAACCTCTGGTGTGCCAGTTGTCCTGCCAAGGGCATGGCTGGTTGGCTACGTTCGGGAGGGATAACCGCTGAAAGCATCTAAGCGGGAAGCCTGCTTCGAGATGAGTATTCCCACCTCCTTGAGAGGGTAAGGCTCCCAGTAGACGACTGGGTTGATAGGCCGGATATGGAAGCCCAGTAATGGGTGGAGTTGACCGGTACTAATAGGCCGAGGGCTTGTCCTCAGTTGCTCGCGTCCACTGTGTTAGTTCTGAAGTAACGAACTCCCACACCCCG
>NZ_JBVJAH010000069.1:0-5202 GCF_055590785.1 Streptomyces sp. NPDC041796 | reverse complement strand
AGGTCCTGCCCGGCAATGCCCGCCGGGTGGTCACTCCGGGCTGCCGGCCAGGCGGGCGCTCGCTGATCCGACGGAGATTGTCAGACAGGCCCTAGCCCGCGTCGGGCGGACCGCCCATGCCAGTCGGCCGTTACCTCGGAGGCCGGTTTCACCGCGCCGGTGCGAGTTGGCTGGTGACAAGGCTTGAGATGTCTCAGTCCACCTCGAGGTCTGTGACGACTGCGGCGTGGTCGGAGTAGAAGGGGCCTGGGTCATGGTGTGGGAGGCGTTTGTCGATGGTGAAGGCGCCGTTTACTCGTAGCGACGTCCCTTTGGCGAAAATGAAGTCGATCCGGTCTGGAGTGATCATTGATACGTAGTCTGGGTGTGGGCTCCAGGTCCTGCCATGGTGGGTGCAGGCGTCTGGGTGAGCTTCGCGGTAGGTGTCACGGAATCCTGCCTTGGTGAGCAGCCTGGTGGCCTGCAGCTCGTAGCTCAGGCCATAGTGGCTGGGGCAGTTGGCCCACTTCGCGCTCCAGTCGTCAGCCGGGAGGGTGTTGAGGTCGCCGGCGAGCAGTATGGGATCTCGGTTGTCGCCGAGCATCCTGGGTAGTTGCGTGCGCACGATGTCCTGAAGCTGCGGTACTTGAGCCCCGTCTTCGGCCTGGGCGACCTTGCGGGCGTTGTAGGTGGGCCGACGGCCGTCCCGGACATCGCGGGCGTTGGTGTCGATCATGTCGCCGATCCAAGGGTCGGTGTAGGAGACCCAGGCGTCGAAGAGGTTGATGCGGCGTCCGGTCGGCAGTTCCACGCGCGCGCCACCAAAATGGAAGTCATTGACGACGGAGCCGGTGGGGGCTGGGAAGGTCTCGACGACCTTGTAGCGAGTGAAGATCCATAGGTTGTCGCTGTTGCTGGAGGTGATCCGCACAGCTCGGTACTCTCCCTTGCCGATCCCAGTGCTGAGAGCGGATCGGATCTCCTCGGCAGAGCCGTATGTCTCGATGGAGAAGAACACGTCGGGTGCGATGGCGGTGAGCTGATCGAGGAGGAGCTTGAAGTTCTTCTCGCCGCCGAGTTCGGTGTTCTTGCCGCCGTGATAGATGTTCCAGGACAGAACCCGGACCGGCTCGCAGTGTGTGGCAGATGCATGGGCCGGCTGAGCAGCGGTGGTGAGGATGACGGCAGCGATAGCGGCGCCTATGCGCCGTGTCTGGTGAGCGCTACGGATGGAGCTCTGGTGTGTTTTCGGCATGGAGCAGACGACAGCATCGCACAGTGAAAATGTAAACGCCTCTTACCTGGCCAGGTGGGGTGCCTGGCCGAAACAGCCCCCTTCAACCGACAGCAGGCCACAGTTGCACGATGCCGTTCCGTAGACCGTCCCCGCCTCGAGCTTGTGGCCCACTGTTCGTACTGTGCAGGCGAGCCTGGAGGGCGGCACCAGCCTTCGCGGCATCAAACGGATGTAGCCGGCCGCATATCCACGCTTCACCTGCACTCCACCCTCACCCGCTTGTCGTGGCTGAACCTCGTGGACCGGTGGTTCGCCCCAATAAGCTCCACCGCTCCGTCCAGGCGCGCGAACACGACATCCGGACCTGGCTCGCCGACTTGAACGAGTAACCACGGCCCTTTGCACCGGCCTGGCCGCCGTTATCGCCAGGCTGGCGTCGACGATGCCGGACTTCACCGAGAACCAGCAGCTCTGCAAGGAGGCGCGATTCTCTGGCCCCAGATTGAGATGAGAGTGTTGCTCCTCGATCCAGAGCCGTTCGACCGCGTCGGTCGGACGGCACGCTGGCTCGATCGTCAGAAGTGGCCGCATGTGCTGGATTACCTGCACACCGTCAGGGGCGAGACGCCGAAGAGTGCGGCGAGCTCAGCATGGTGAGCTCCCTCCAGCCACGATCAGCACCCGACCGAGCGTGGCGAGTCCATCCGCCGAGGACCGTTCCCGCCTGCTCCGGCACAACCTTCGCCAGCCATTCGAACTCGCAGCGGGGTCTCCACCGACAGCGACTCGGCTCTCAACGCGCCAGTAAACCAAGGCAATGACCCCTATTGCACCGTTCCTGGCCTGCGCCGTGACCGACCCAGCTGGCTTCTATTCGGATGTCTCGTCGCTGTCGAACCTGTATTACGGTACGCGCCCGTAACCTTACTGAAAGGGGGTGTGTGAGCTGACTCACCGCCAAATTGGGATGGGTCCCCCATGATGTGTATGGATCTGTACACGCTGGGGCCTATTGGGTGACGAAGTAATCACGGCGACGAGAAGGGAGTCATGATGCGAAATGGCGACACAGAGTACGAGACTGCTTTTCAATTATTTGTCGACGAAAGGGCATGGCCGTTGCCGGATCAGGAGATCCTTACCATAGGCAGGGATCCTGATTGTGACATTCCACTCTCAGACCCGCGCATATCGTGGCATCATGCCAATATATATCGCCACAAGAAGCGCATGATATTTGAGGACCCCCGTAGCACCAACGGCAGCTACATAGAAGGAATAAAGGTGACAACAGTCCAGCTGACTGCTGGACTCAGGGTTCGTCTGGCAGATCCATCGAACGGCCCATTGGTGTACTGCCATCCATACCTTGAGGAGAGCGGGAACCTTTCTGGAGTGGCGTCCTCGTCCTCTATGGAGGATCCCTCGCCGCGTATGAAAGGCGCGGTTCCGCAGCAGCAGGTTCGCTACTCGGGTAACGGCAACATGACTAAATTCCGCACCCCCCTGTCACACGATATCGCAAGCCGCGTGGAAGCCGAGGGATCAGAGGAACGCGATGCACGTGCTGCTGTATCGGCAGAAGATCTGACATTCTCGGTGCAAGGGAGAAATTCTGGCAAGACCCTCCTTGATTGCGCCACTTTCCGCATTCCTGAGGGCTCCTTAACGGCCATCATTGGACCTTCAGGCGCCGGCAAGAGCACGCTAGCAAAGCTCCTTGCCGGATCCCTTGCTTCAGAATCTGGCAAACTCTTCTTGCGTGGACGTGACGCTAGAACCCAGTTTCGTGACGTTTGTCGGGACATAGCGTTCGTCCCTCAGGTTGATGCATTGCATGAGCAGCTGACTATCCGGTCCTCGCTGGAGTACACAGCACAACTGAGAATTCCACATGCGTTCGGTGCAGCTGAACGGACAAATCGCGTCCGGGAGGTGCTGAGTAATCTCGATCTCTCGGAGTATTCCGACCACCGGATATCATCGCTGTCGGCCGGCCAGCGGAAGAGGGTGGCACTCGCTGGCGAACTTCTCGCTCAGCCATCGATCATCATTCTGGACGAGCCCACGTCTGGACTAGACCCTGGACTGGATGGCGATGTGATGCAGCTTCTCAGAAAGCTCGCCAACGGCCATCGAACGATCACCGTAATAACCCACTCCGTGGCGGAGATCGATCTATTTGACCAGGTATTAGTCGTGGCATCGGGTGGCAAAGTGGTGCACTCCGGGAGCCCAGCCCGCATCTTAGATGACCTGGGCTACAAAACATGGTCAAGCCTGTTCCGCGCTCTACGAAGCTTCGAGCCACCTGCAGTCGCCGGGCACGGCACTACGGGTGCAGCGCCCCTACCGACCAGGTACCTCAGCATGCCCCCCGCTCCAGACGCTGACTACCCCGGCATTGGCCGCCAGCTGTCAACTCTTACCCGCCGCTACATATCCGTTCTATCGGCTGACCGGGGTTTCCTCTCCCTGATGCTGTTGCTTCCCATTGCCCTCGGCCTCGCCAGCATGGTGATACCAGCCCCGTCCGGGCTTCGTCCAGGCGGACAGGGAAGCAACACACACGCCGGCACCATACTGGCCTGTCTGGCTATCAGCGCATGCTTCATGGGAGCGGCGAACTCGGTGCGGGAACTAGTCAAGGAAAGGCACATCTATGAACGCGAACGCGCCGCCGGGGTATCCATCACAGCCTACCTATGCTCCAAGGTGGTTGTACTGGGTGCCATCACCGCCGTGCAGACGCTGCTTCTCTGCGCTATCGGCCTCAGCGCACGTAAACTTCCTGCCACCGGTCAGATCTTCCCGCATACGAGCAGCGTGGAAATAACCTTCGTCTTCATGCTCCTGGCGTTTGCTTCAATGACGGCTGGCCTTGCTATTTCGGCGGCAGTGAGAACCACAGAGAAAGTCATGCCGCTCCTCGTGTTCTTCGCGGTCCTCCAAGACATGTCTACAGGCATTATCTTCAAGGTTTACGACAATCCCGGGATGGAACAGGTTGCGTGGCTTATGCCGTCCAGGTGGGCTATCGCAGCTCAGAGTTCCACCACTCATCTCTCCGCCATGCTCACGCAGCCGTCGAGCAGAGACTTCAGAGGAGATCAACTATGGGAAGCAACGCCGCATCAGTGGGCTGTAAATACCAGCATGGTGGCCTCTTTGGCAGTCCTATTCTGCCTAGTGGCTGCTCTGCTGCTGATGCGACACGATCCCCCGTTCCTCCACCCCCGAATGCGCCAACTCATGCGACGCTGGTGACAGTGCCCAGCTCAGCAGCGCCCAGCTTCGACCGGCACTGCCGCAAGGCTGGGCCCCCAACACAGCCACGCTCTGCTCCCTGACGAGGCAACAAGTAGGCATCTCGCACCGCTGGCAGCAGGGATCATGCCGTGCTTCTTGTGTTTCATCGAGTAGTACGGCTCGTCGGCGGCGATGGGGTCGGTGGGGATCAGGGTGCCGCCCACGATGACGTGGTCGCCTTCACCGAGGCCGGTGAGGGCTTCGTGGAGGCCGGGTGCCCAGCCGGCCAGGACGTCCAGGGTCTCGTCAACGTACCGCCAGGCGGTGGCCTGGGATATCCCGAAACCGGCTCCGAGCTGCGAGAACGTCTCATTCTTCCGTAGGTGCACCAGGGTGAGCAGTGCCTGCTTGAAGCAGCCGGGCTTGCGCCAGCGGGTGTTGCGGGCCTGGCGGTGCTCGTACAGCAGCCAGGCGACATGCTCAACCAGCTCGTGCGAGACGTCGAGCGTGGCAGGATACGGAACCAACAGGGCCCTTTCGGTCGCCGGTGTGCTGAGTGAGATCACCACGCCAACGACGAGGGGCCCTGCCTCGTCACCACACCTGCTGACCAGCCCATTCCACCCTCCAGCACAGGACGAATGAGCTTGTTCCGCTTTGGCGGACACCTTCGGTGTGGTGGTCAGGCCGCCAGGGCAGTCTCGTATTCGGCGGGACTGCGGTAGCCGAGGCTGCTG
>NZ_JBVJAH010000068.1:0-5229 GCF_055590785.1 Streptomyces sp. NPDC041796 | reverse complement strand
GGCGAGCGGGCGCGCGCCGACTACCGGACGGTGTCCGCCGTGACGACCCCCGGCGCGCCGGTCACCACGGCGGCCTCGTTCGTGACCGAGGCCGGCGACCCCGGCCTCAAGCCCGCCTGAAGGGGCCGGACGGGCCCGCTTCCAGCACATCCCGTGTACACCATGGCAGATGATGAATGCGCAGCATGGGTAGGGCTAACAGCGTGAAGGCGCCGAGACAGCGCAGGGAGGATGTGACTGTGACGAAGGACGCTGCCCGCCCGTTGACAGCTCGGGATGTCCCGGCCCTGCGGGAGGAGATCATCGAGTGGATGCGCTCTTCTGCCTTGGTTTCGGATGTGCGGCACGCGGCCAATGGCGGGCGCCTGGTCGATACGCTGAACCAGCGGCAGGTCTCCTTGCGGGCAGCTGAGCTGTACTTCGTCAGCGCCGACATGACCGACCTGGCCGTCACCATCGCCGAAGAGCTTGATCATTGTTTTATGGCTGAGGACGTCCCGCCCGACGACCACGGCTTTATCGTGTGGGGCCGTCCCGTCCCCGACTGCGAGCCGCCCAGCCTGTATGCCGTTGCCGCAGCATGGTCACGAACCGCCGGAGCCGTACGGATCGATGTGTATGGCCACGCGCCGACTGTGGAACAAGACGCGCGCCAGCGACATCTGGCGGACTCCTCATAGCGACCTGGCTACTCATCCGCCAGCCAGCCGTCCAGACGAAGGCTGTGCATGAGACGCAGCAAGTGGAAGCTGCAAGGTCGGCAAGGAAGTGGATCGCCCGAAATGGCGGCGACCCCACCAAGACCGTCCGCTACGTCACCCTCAGACAATGCCTGCGCCGCCCAGAAGGTGACGCGGAGACCAGTGACGATACGCACGCCCGGCGCATCTACCGACACCGCTGGTTCGTCAAACCACACCAGCGCACCTACCCCGACGCCAGCCACCCCGACGGCAAGTCTAAAAGGTGGGTTGGGCCTTACCTCGCGGTCCCGCAAGGATGCGAAGACGCCCCCATCATTGGTGGTGCACGCGTCAACGTGCTCCGCCGCTGAGCTCCGGACCCGTCCGGCGACAGCCGGATATAGGCCGTCACCTACCCCCGGCTCTCGAGGATGATCCGACTCTTTCGCTCTTTCAGACGGAGTCAGCGGCTGGCATGGTGAGGTGGCTGCGGAGGTGTGTGTCGCGGACGTACTCCAGCGCGGCCCGGATGCCGCTCTTGTCGGTCCAGGTGCAGGCGGAGCAGGGTGGCGACGTAGGCGTCCCGGCCGGTGCAGCCGACTTCCCTTGGCTTGCCGGTGGTGGTGACCTTGTGGCGGCAGACGGTCCCGTCGGCATAGACAGGTTTGATGGTGGCGGTGATGCAGGCCATCATGGGGTGGACCTCCTTGGTATCGGGTGCTGTCGGGGTGGGTGAAGATGGGCAGCGGCTCGTCGTACGCGGTCGCGGGGACGGCCGGAAGAGCGGGCGGCAGGACCGGCTCGGTCGGCAGGGCCAGGCGGCGACTGCTTCGGGGGCGAGCTGCCCGGTGGCGGCCAGGTCGGCGGCACGGGTGAGCGCGGCGGTAACGCGGTGGTGGGCCGGTCGTGGTGTGGGTGGCAGCCGGCGCACGTCCCCAACCAGGTTCTCCGGGCTCGGGCATCCCGGGCATCATTGGCAACCGTGATTGCACTGTACCAATGCCGTGTAGTTAAGCCTGCGGCTGATGTGTCAAGCCGTCTGAAGCGGAGACGGAGCTCCTGCTAGTGGCTCGTCACGCCAGTGGACCCAATACACCGGCCAAGGCTGCGTGACGAGCCACTAGCCGCCGGTGGTACGGGGATGAGGCCCCACGGCACGCTGGACGACGAACGCCGCATCGCCGCCGACCCGCACCACTGAGCCCGGCCCCTGATCCCCGGGCCCTATGGGGCCCGCGCCACGGGACCCCACCCCATCCGACTTTACCACCGAAGCCCGCACGGGAAGAGGTCAACCGGATACACCACCCCATCCCACGACCCGCGGGAACCACGACACCGCGCGCCACCCGCGCGGCCATATCCCTCCGTCACCACAACCGGTCCCACACTGCTCATGCCGTAGATCCGGACAATAACGACGCCAACAGCTCCCCAGCGCACACCGACCGGCCGCCCCACCGGACACCGCCCCCCTCCACCAGCGCCCCACCCGGCGATCACTTCCCCGGCAGAAACGGCCATTGACTCCACGCGAATCTCTGCGGCGCCGGCCCCCGCCCGCAAGGCGTCACACAACGCCACCCTCGGCACGAACGCCGAACGGTCACACCAGCCCGGCGCAGCACCACGGGCGCGTGCCAGCCGGTCATAGTCGACGATGCCGGAGAGCTGCCCCGCGAGCTCTGGTCAAGGCGCAGCTCGGGGCGAAGAGGCTGCACGGTTCGGGCAAGGACGCCGACGCGCTGCTGGTGCTCACCGAGGCCGCGTGCGAACGGTACGGCCTGCCCGGTCAGCTGTCGGAGTCCGAACGGCTCGCCGAGCGGCTCACGGAAGGGCACAAGGTCATCAAGCAGCTTCAGCGCACCGACTGGCAACTCGTCACCACCCGCTGCGCGTACATGCCCAGCACCCGGGCCAGCTCCGCCGGCTCCAGACGGGCTGCGTGGCCCCGAGGACAGGCTGTTCGAGGAGGGCCTACGACTGGGCGCGGGACCTGACCGACACCGAATACATGCAGCGCTACCTGGTCGGCCTGGATGTGAACCTCGCCTTCGGCGCGGCCGCCAACGGCGCCGTCGTCGGTCTGGCGTCACCGCCCGTGCACGTCACCCGGCCCGCGTTCGATGCGGCACTGCCCGGCTCGTGGCTGGTCGACCTCTGCCACGTCGACCTCGCCCGGGTGAAGGTCGGCAAGCAGTGGCGCGACCTCGACGGCGACCTGCTGCCCAGCCCGTTCACGCCGACCGGCCGGCGCCCGACGGGGCCAGCCTGGTACGCCGCGCCGACCCTGGCCTACGCCGTCGAACTCGGCTACGACATCGCCCCTGTCGAGGCGCGGGTGCGCCCGGAGGCGGGCCGGTTCCTGGACGGCTGGTATAAGCGGCTGCGCGACGCCTACGTCGCCACCATGGCGGACTTGGGTGTCGCGGAGAAGCGGTCCCCGGCCGAGTTCCTGACGGCGATGGACGGCTACCGCAGCCGTGATCCGGAACCCTGGTCCTGGGCGCGATCAAGATGACCGTCAAGGGCGGCATAGGCAAGCTGCAGGAGAAGGCGCGCGGCGGCGGCTGGAAACCGGGCCGGGCCTGGCCGGCCCTCGTCCGGCCGACGTGGCGGCCCGACATCCGGGCAGCCGTCATCTCCCCGGCCCGGATCAACATGCACCGCAAGATGGCCGCCCTGGCCGCAGCCACCGGGCAGTATCAAGCACGAGGGCACCCAGAGCGTGCTGTGGGGCGCCAAGGTGCTCGAACATCTCGCCGGCGACGGCCATGTCGCCAGCCTCGCCCGGTACATCAGGACCGGCGAGGTCACCGCCAAGGACACCGGAGAGTAGGCGAAGCGCGGCATGGTCACGGTCGGGGACGGACTCGACAAGGCGGTGCAGGGGGCGTTCACCCGTCCCATCCCGAAGTCCGCCGGGGCGCAGATGCGGTACCTGGTCCGCCAGCACCAAGGCAACACCCGGCGCGTGGCCGAGCTGCTCGGCGTCAGCCAGCGCACCGTCGAGCGGTATGTGAAGAACCAGATCAAAAAACCCCGGCCGGAGCTCGCCGACCGGCTGGAGCGTGAAGTCCGCGTGCGCTGGCAGCCGCAGATCCGGGCCAGGGCCAAGCAGGCCGCGGCCACCACCAGCGGCATCGTGATCGATGTCCAGGCCCGTTTCGGCTACACCGCCGCCCTCGGCAGCACCGACGACGCCCGCCTGCGCCACCTCACCCTCGCCCTGCCGCCCCACCACGCCGCCCGCCTCTTGCAGGGCCAGGAGGCCGGTCTCACCGAGGACCAGCCCCGACGCATCGCCGCCACTGACGTCCGCCGCTGTGCTGCGGCAGTGGACGTGCCGCAACTCCCCCGCACGGCTGACCGGCGTCGGCGTACGGGCCGACACGGACATCATATTCAGGGAACCGGCGGTGGGCCGTGGGTGAGGACGGCCGTCTGGTGCACCTGGAGCTGACCATCGCTCTGGCGATCTACGGGAACGGCCCCCGTATGGGGCCTCCTTGGCCCGGCCTGGAGGCGCGCTGCACCGGGCCAGCCTGCGCCGCAGCACGCTAGAGCCTGTCGTCAAAGCGATCTTGGATTGTGGATCATGGTGTGGTGATCCGTCGCCACGAACTGTCTGATGCCGAGTGGGATCTGATACGCCCGTTGCTGCCCCGGCCTGCGCTGGGGCGGCCACGGCTGGACGACCGGAGGGTCCTGAACGGGATCGTCTGGAAGTTCCGCACTGGTGTCCCCTGGCGGGACGTGTCTGAGCGATACGGTCCGTGGACCAGCCTCCACACGCGTTTCCGCCGCTGGGCGGCGGACGGCACGTTCGACCGGATGCTGCGGGCCGCCCAGGCGAAGGCGGACGCGGCCGGTGACATCGAGTGGCTGGTGTCGGTCGACTCAACGATCGTCCGCGCCCACCAGCACGCGGCAGGGGCCCGAAATGGGGGCGCCAAAGCCCGGCCGTTCGTCCTGACCGGCGGGAACACCAACGACTGCACCCAGTTCACGACGCTGATGGAGCGAGCGGGCGGCCGATCGCGTCGCAGGCGAGGTGGATCTTGCTGGTCAGTCCGCCTCGGGACCGTCCGAGGGCCATCCGGGTGCCCCGGGCCGGAACGGGCCGGCCCCGCACCAGGCCCGATCACGTCATCGGCGACAAGGGCTACAGCTCGAAGGCGATCCGCACCTGGCTGCGGCGCCGGGGCATCAGGCACACCGTCCCGGAACGGGCCGACCAGGTCCGCAACCCCGCAAGGGCAGCCTCGGCGGCCGCCCTCCGGCCTTCGACAAGGAGATCTACAAGCACCGCAACGTCGTGGAGCGGTGCTTCAACCGCCTCAAGCAGTGGCGAGGCATCGCCACCCGCTACGACAAGACCGCCCAGTCCTACAAGGCGGCCGTCGCCCTCGCATCACTCCTGATGTGGGCCTGACACTTTGACGACAACTCCTAGTACTGCAATCACAGTTATGGGGTGTGTCCGCGTTGTTTGTAGTGGCTGTTGCGGGCACGTGTCTGGCTGAGTCTTCGCCAGTGTGACCAG
>NZ_JBVJAH010000067.1:0-5318 GCF_055590785.1 Streptomyces sp. NPDC041796 | reverse complement strand
CGAGTGATCCTCATGGCCCATCTCAGACGCCACTATCCGTGACGGAGCGTCACCGGCGCACGGTCGCACACCCCGGCGTCACGGAAATCTTGCCAAGGCCACGTTCACGTGTACGCCGACACCGCGACGATCCGCACCGTCTTCGCCCAGCCCGCCGCCGAAGCGGTTCGGGCCCAGCTCGACACCGTCGCGGACATGCTCGGTCGGCAGTTCCCCAAGGCCAGAGACATGCTCCTCGACGCCAAGGAGGACCTGACCGCATTCGCGGACTTCCCTCATCAGCACTGGAAGAAGATCCAGTCGACCAACCCGCTTGAACGGCTGAACCGGGAGATCAAACGCCGCTCCGACGTCGTCCAGGTCTTCCCGAACACCGACGCCGTGAACCGACTGGCCACCGCTGTCCTCGTCGAGCTCCACGATGAGCGGACCGCATTCCCCCGCCGCTACCTCTCCATCGAGAGCATGGACAGCCTCTATCCGGACGCCACCACCTGCCTGCCCGGCACCGCCGAATGATCAGCTACACCACCACAGGGGACATGACCCACGCGATCCCGGTATGCAGGACGAACAGGATGCCCTGGAACACCAGCCGGCCCGGATGCCGCCTCCGCCCCGGATGACGAACCCGACGCTCCACCATCGGCAACAGCGACTCGATCACCGCCCAGAGCTCATCGTCCACTTCCCACGGCACCCGCCGAGCCACCCCGCACCCCCCACACCGAGTTCTCAAGGCCGTCCAACCAGCCCAAAGATCATTTCGTTAGGGGTTGTTACGGAGGTACTACAGGCCAGATGCGCTTCGGGCTCAGCGTCGAACGGATGGGCAGTCACGTCCGCGCGGACGGCCAGCGCACATACGACGCCAACTCGGCCCGCACACGGTCCACTTCGCGCGTTGCGCCGGGTGGCACGGTCGAGCCGCCGGTCGTCGTGGCGGATGCCGCCTACGGGACGCAGCCGCCCGCGCGGTGCTGACCCCGGTCCGGTGGGCGGCATCGGCAGGACCGGTGCGGTCCGCTCTCCGCCCACAAGGCGCCCGTGGTGCACAAGTGGCTGCTCGCGCACCCCCGCTTCCAGCTCCACTTCACCCCGACCTACTCGTCCTGGATCAACCAGGTCGAACGGTGGTTCGCCGAGCTGGAACGACGCTGCCTCACACGCGGGGTGTTCTGCTCACTCGACGACCTCAAGACCGCACTCGAAGAGTGGATCAAGGTCTGGGACGACGATGCCAGGCCCTTCAAATGGACCAAGACCGCCGACCAGATCCTCGACCGCATCTGCCGCTACTGCGACAGGATCTCCGAACCAGATCATGAGGACAGCCTTGAGCTGGTTCAGTGCCTGGGTGCGGGCCTTGACCGCCGATTCCTTGGCCAGTCGCAGGACCCGCATGGCCTCGGCGGGCCCGTCCGCGCTCTTGGGCACGGTAGTGGCCCGTCCGGACAGCACCGCGCGGGCGGCTGCGTCCGCGTCGATGGCATCGGTCTTGCCGCGCTTGCGCCGGGTGGCACGGTCGGGCTGGTTGATCTCGATAACGTCGATGCCCTCTTGGCGCAGGGCCCGGGTCAGCGCGGCTCCGAAAGAGCCGGTGCACTCGACACCGGCTCGGCGCAGGACACCGAACGACTGTGCCCAAGCGAGTAGCTGGCGATAGCCGATGGCGGTGGCCGGGAACTCCTGCTGAGCGAGCGAGGCACCCAGGGTCGTAATGACAGCGGGCCTTGACCCTGAATCCTGGACACGGTCTATGCGGCTTGGGTCAGCGTAGTTGATGGTTCTTCGAGCGCTGTTTCTGCGATCGGGCTGTGTTGTCCGAGGCGGGAGTGGCGGCGCCGGGTGTTGTAGCGGTGGAGCCAGCGGAAGGCGTCGAGGCGGGCTTCGGGCTCGCTGGACCAGTGTTTGCGGCCCTGGAGGGTCTCGCGTTTGAACGTCGCGTTGAATGATTCGGCGAGCGCGTTGTCCGCCGAGCTGCCGATCGCGCTCATGGACTGACGGACGCCGGCTGTGCGGCAAGCGTCGGCGAAGGCCCAGCCCCGACGTGGACATCCTTGTGGGTGTCCACCCCCAGGATCACGTCCTCGGCCTCCTCGGCCGGGCCGGGGGCCGGCTGCGAGGGCTGCGTCGGCTGGGGCATGCTGGTGACGGTCACGAGGCTCCTTGGACTGGGTCTGGTGGCTGACCCCGGTCCGGTGGGCGGTCAGAACTGTGACGGTGCTTTGTGCAGCAAAGCCCCTAATCCGTAGTGAAGGTTCCGGAAGCCGCAGCTGGGCTTCTGGGCTGTCTGGTGACGGACGTCTGTAAGGCCCCGGGCCCTTGAGGCCTCCCGATAGAGCGGCGCCGTCACGGGGGTGGGTTTCACGGGACCTGCGGGCGCCGGGCAAACGCCTGGGAATCTCCCCGGCCGTTGAGGCCTCACGAGAGAGCGGCGCGGCCCGGCGTCTCCAAGTCCCGTGAAACCCACCGTCGTATGTCATTCGTTGTCGTCGTGGCGCGAGCCCGCCGCAGGGCGACCTCCTGTCCACCTCCGCGAGCCGCGAGCTCTGGCGCAGACAGAGGCCCCTGGGGCGCGCTGGTGTCGCGAACGGCTACCGAGATGGCGGACCAACGAGTCCTGGGATTAGGACGCCGCGTGACCCGCATGAGCTCGTGACCTGCATAAACGCTCGACGATGGGAGAACGTGTGACTGTGTTCTGCGGGATCGACTGGGCAGAAAGGCACCACGACATAGCCCTGATCGATGAGGCTGGCGAACTGCTGGCCAAGCGACGGATCACCGATGACGCGGCCGGCTACAGGATGCTGCTCGAGCTCCTGGCCGACCACGGCGACAGCCCTGATTCGCCGATACCGGTGGCCATCGAGACCAGCCGCGGCCTGCTCGTCGCAGCCCTGCGAACCGGCCGCCGCAAGGTCTTCGCGATCAACCCGCTCGCCGCCTCCCGCTACCGCGACCGCCACGGTGTGTCCCGCAAGAAGTCAGACCCGGGCGACGCCCTCGTGCTGGCCAACATCCTCCGCACCGACATGGCCGTGCACCGGCCGCTGCCAGCGGACTCCGACCAAGCACAGGCCATCGCCGTACTTGCTCGGGCCCAGCAGGACGCCGTCTGGAACCGCCAGCAGATCGGCAACCAAATCCGCTCCCTGCTGCGCGAGTACTACCCCGCTGCCCTAGATGCCTTCCTGGCCAAGCAAGGAGGACTGGCCCGCGAGGAAGCCCGCATCATCCTGGCCAAAGCGCCAACGCCTACAGAAGGCTCGCGACTGTCGCTGAGCCAACTGCGTTCCGCACTCAAGCGCGCCGGCCGTGTCCGCAGCATCGACGAGGAGGCTGACCGCCTGCGGGCTATCCTGCGGGCCGAGTACCCTCACCAGCCCTCGGCTGTCGAGGACGCCTTCGGCAAGCAGCTCCTTGCCCTGCTGAAGCAATTCGAAGCAGCCTGCCAGGCCAGTGAAGACCTCGCCGAAGCAGTTGATGCCAGCTTTCGCGAGCATCCGGACGCCGAGATCCTCCTGAGCTTCCCAGGTCTTGGTGTCCAGCTTGCGGCACGAGTTCTCGCCGAGACAGGCGACGACCGCAACCGCTTCGCCGACGCCCGCGGGCTGAAGGCATACGCCGGATCCGCACCGATCACCCGCGCCTCCGGCAAGAAACACTACGTCGGACGCCGCATGGTCAAGAACAACCGACTCCACCACGCCGGCTACCTCTGGGCCTTCTCCTCACTGCGCTCATCACCGGGCGCGCAGGCCCACTACCGCCACCGCCGCGATGTTGGCGACTGGCACGCGCAAGCTCAACGACACCTGTTTAATCGCCTGCTCGGGCAGCTGTTCCACTGCCTCCAGAAGCGGGTCCTCTTCAACGAGGAACGCGCCTTCACTCCGCCCGCGACCTCACCAATGACCGCTGCTGCTTGACTTCTTCAGACCCCGAGATGTCTATCGGGACACGTTCACCGGGCCGGCGGCAATACGCACCGCAGGGAGCCAGAGCCGACAGTTCTACTCCAAGGCAACTGCGGCCAGTTGTCACACGGGTCAGGCTCCGACACCCTGCGGCACTCCATGATGCTCACAGTTGTCACACACCAGGTGCACGTCGAGTTCGGCGGGGACCGTCTTGTCTATCGTGACCAGGAACTTCTTGAACTCGATGGCCCGGTGGCGGCGGTGGAGTTCGCCGATGACGGTGCCGTCGGCGATGTTGGAGGCGGCGAACAGGCTGGTGATGCCGTGCTCGAGATAGTCGTGGGTACGCCGCTCGGGCATGCCCGGCATCATCGGCAGCACCGGCTGAGAGCGGTCCAGGGCCTGGATCTGGGCCTTCTCGTCCACGCATAACACCACCGCCTTCTCGGGCGGACTGTGATACAGGCCGACGACGTCGACGACCTTCGCGACGAACTGCGGGTCGGTGGAGAGCTTGAACGCATCCTGCAGGTGCGGCTTGAGGTCGAACCTCTTCCGGATCCGCCCGATGGTGGACTTCGACAGCCCGGTCCGGGCCGCCATGGAGGCACGCGACCAGTGCGTGTCCCGGCCCGGTGTGGATTCCAGCGTCGCCACGATGACGTCCTCGACCTGGTCAAGCAGGATGGACGGCGGCCGCCCCGGCCGCGGCTCGTCGACCAGACCCGTCCAGCCGCTGCTTGACGAACCGGGCCCGCCAGCGGTTCACCGACTGCTCGCTCACGCCGAGTTCCGCCGCCACCTGCTTGTTTGCCCGCCGGAGAAGGCTCTGGTCCTGTGCGTGGACGAGAAGTCCCGGATCCAGGCACTCGACTGGTCCCAGCCCGTACTGCCGCCGGTTCCAGGCGTTCCCGAACGCCGCAGCCACGACTACGTCCGCGCCGCCACCACCACACGCCGTCGAGTTCAAGAATTCTGACCAAGCTCGACAAGGAAGTCCCTGCTGACCTCGATGTCCATCTGATCCTGGACAACTACGTCACCCACAAGACGCCCGCCATCACGCAGTGGCTGCTGGCGCACCCGCGCTTCCATCTCCACTTCACACCGACGAGTCCGTCCTGGCTGTGAGGTGCCTCGATGTGTTACCTGGCTCAGGCCTGTGTGATGTTGTGATCAGTCAGTTGCCTTCAGGAGGTCGTTGATCCAGATCATCGAGGCGCGCAGGTGGAGGCCGGCGAGGTAGCTCTCGGGTGTCTTGTCGTATCGAGTGGGGATGCCCCGCCAGGCCTTGAGCTGAGCTTGTTCCGCTTTGGCGGACACCTTCGGTGTGGTGGTCAGGCCGCCAGGGCAGTCTCGTATTCGGCGGGATTGCGGTAGCCGAGGCTGCTG
>NZ_JBVJAH010000066.1:0-5503 GCF_055590785.1 Streptomyces sp. NPDC041796 | reverse complement strand
GTGGAATCACCACGCCAACGACGAGGGGCCCTGCCTCGTCACCACACCTGCTGACCAGCCCATTTCACCCTCCAGCACAGGATGAAAGAGGCTCACTGGTAGCGGAGTGAACGTGCGGGCCTTCAACTGCTCCCGCGTTTTCTTCAGGAAGGCCACGATGTCGGCGTCGTCGGCGATGAAGGCCGGGACGACCCGGTCCACGCCGGCGGTGCGTGCCCCCTTGTTGCCCCTCACCCTCTCCCACGCAACGGTGAGGAAGTCGGGGTGATGGACGAGGTTGTAGAGATCATCGAACCTGCGGTCGGGATCATCGACCGCCCATTGGTGCAGCTTGGTCTGCATTCGTCGTACCCGCAGCCAGGCCCCATCGGGGTCGGGCCACAACTCACCGGTATTCACCAGCGTCTCCGTCCCTTGCAGTTCCGCAACTACGTGAATCCGCTGGGCTGCTTCGCCATGTGGACGGCTTTCCCGCCCGCGGACTACTACCAGCCCTCCGCCCCACCCCGGGCCGTCGGCGGACGTCGCGCCTTCCCACCCGACGCGCCTGGAGAGCGCGCCGAGACGAGAGCTTCGGGGTGGTTCCCACGTTCACTGTGATCCGCTCGTCGGGTGAGGCGGCCAGCTTTGCCCCTGCGGCATCGCCACGGTTACGCCGCAGTCCTTCACCGTGGCCTCCCGACCGGCAAGATCAATCCGATCCAGGGGTTCCTGCCCGTACGGGCAGTACGCACCGCGATCCAGCCCAGATCCACCGGGTTTGAGCTGGCGGAGGTCTTGAGGGGCTTTACACCGCTGGTTCCTCGCGTCCACCTTCCCGTCTCGCTTGCCGGACCCGCACCGTCCGGTAGTTCCGGTGCGTCCCGTCGTTGTCGGGGCTGCTCTCCACCAGACTCGGCCGACTCGCCGGGCCCAGCTGCCCCCTGCTTCTGCCGACCCGCTGCGACGGGACGACGGTGCGGGCCTCACACCCGCACGCGGATCACAGCGCCTCGTGGCGCACGGTCTCTCACCTCCACACGAATCACAGCGCCTCACGGCGCAACTCGAAGACGATCCATGCCCCGGACGCCGCCGCGAGGCTTTTACCCGCGGCCACACCTCCTTCTTGCACAGCTCCACCGCGTGCTCGTCTCGCTCCAGAGCTCTGCGGGCGGGTTCCTGCCAGGACCAGCCGTGCCGTTTCACGCCCAACGGCAGCCGCCGCACCGTCGCCACCGACAGGCGCACTCCCAACCGACGGCGGATGACCGTCTGGACTCTGGCCAGGGTCCAGCGTTGAGCGTCAAAACCGGGTGCGGCCGGGCCCCTGCCGACTTCCTCCTCCAGGACGGCGAACTGGGCACCCGTGATGGCCGGGGTTTTCGCCGGCCCGCGGAACACATGCCCTCCATGCCACCTTCGCGCCAGGCTCGGCGCCAACGTTCGACCGACCGCACGCTCACCCGCAAGTCCTTCGCGATCACCGCGGTCTTCTCGCCTGCCGCGAACCGCCTGCCGGCCCGAAGCCGGATCTCCTTACGAAACGTCCGACGCTCAGCGGTCAGGCCCCTGCACTCCGGATATCTCACCTCACCGGCATACCGCGGGGATCACGAACGGCGAAGTGGAGGCGTGACCCAAGGCGTCTATTGGTGTCGAGGAGCGGTTGCGTATCCGAGCAGATAATAAGTTGCCTTGGCCAGCAGGCGAAGCGCCGCAGCCGGATCGCCGCCAGTGTCGGTGGCGAGGAACCGGGCCTGCTGGATTGTGAAGGTTGCGATCTGCCGGGCGCCGCCGTCTCGCATCTGTCCGGCGTATCGGGTGGCTGGCGCGTCGAGCAGTCGAAGGTACAGTCGCAGACGGTCACGTAGGGCGTCGGCAGCTGGACCCGTCGGGCGTCCCTCGGCAAGGACCAGGGCGAGAGCAGCGTCGCGGGACATGTCGAGGCTCGAGGGAGACGGCATCGTCATCAGGCACCGCCAGTATTCAAGTAGCTGTTCCAGTCCTCCGAGCTCCGCCCTTGTGGGGTTGCATTCTGCGTGCGTACATTCCGCCCGGCCGCCAAAAGCGTGGACGCAGCGGTAATGGTCTTCTCGTGGTGGTGGCAGCACAGGTGTGCGCCGCCTGCTCGGCGCATCGGTCTTGGGATGGACATCTCGGAGGCCTTCCGCCAGTTACGTGTGATTCAACTTTCGGTACGCACAGATAACTGCTTGGCGGTGCGGTCAGGTAGAGGACAAACCAGCACGAATGTTGCGGAATCTCGGCTTACCTGACTGAACGTGGCCTCGCCTGTGCCGCCTGAGCGTGAACGGGGAGTCCAACTCATCGCTATGCCCCGGATGCATGAACCGTGCGGCTCTATCACGTTCTGGCTGGCTGAGGCCGCTGCTGAGACCAGTCGCACATCCGCTCAGGCCATGCACCGTTCGAGCAAGAGGTCAGGCTCAAGCCGCTGGTAAGTGACAGAGTCGGCATTTAGGGGAAGGCCCTGGGCGCGAAGCGCGGTACTGCTCCCGACCATCTGCGGCAGGATCTCCAGAATTCTGTCCTCGCCTTGCTGTTCGATGTCGACCGCTCCACCGTTACCCGGGCCATGGCTCGTGAGCCCCATACGCAAACGACCTTCACGGCAGCCTTCGCCAGCAGGAGACCCCTGGCACCGCCCGCTGCGATCAGTTCTCGGAAGACACCCTGCCAAGCCCCTGCCCACGCCGATTAACGGACCGGCGGGGCGGCATCCTGCGGGTACACGGCGGTCACAATGTTAAGACCTGACAGAGCGGCTGCGTACAAGATGCAATCGTCGTTGCTACGTTGAGACGCATGAGCGACAGCAACACGACCGACACGACGAACACAAAAGTTCTGAGGGTCGTATGGGTCGTCCAAGCCGGCCACTCAGGCCAATGGCACCCCGCCACAGGAACATACGCTCACAGGCAGCAAGCCGTCGAACGTCTTCAGTGGCTCCGCATGAACGCTCCACATGCAGTGTCCTATCGACTCACCTGCGAAACGACCACCGTCACCACGACCATCGAAGAAGCCTGACCTACCCTCGCAGCAACAGCCTGTACCAGGGCAAAGGCGCAGGTATAAACGGACAGTCGCGCGATCCTTCATGAGTGGCAACGAGCGTTGTTCTGGACCGCCCCCGCTCAGCAGCGAGAGACTACACACGCACAGGCCCTCAGCAGGCGTAATCTGTCGGCATCCGCCGATCACAGCACCCCTGTCCGCTGCTCGGTTTTCCCGCCTGCCGTGGGAGACATAGCGATTTAGCCGCAACGGGTTGCGACGGCACGGGAGTTCTTTAGGTGGTTGACGGTCCGCTCGACCTTTATCTTACGATTTTCGACCATTCCGTCGAAACGGCCGGGCTGCCCCCACTTGCCACCCCGGCGGTTGCGGTTGGCCTGCTGATCCTTCCGTTCCGGGATGGTGTGTTTAAGCGGCGTCTTCACAGATAGCCGCGGTTACGGCGGGGCCTGATGGAACACTTAGGACGGAGCGCGCGCCCTGTTCCTCTCCTGTTTGAGAGGTGTTTGAGGGCGGGCTGAAGCTGACCTTTCGTGGCGCGGGTGGAGTCTTTCTGTATGCCCGGACCGCAAAGTCCTTTGATAAGACGAGGCTGGTTCCGCGCCCATCGGCGCACGCCATGTTCGTCAAGCCACAACAAGAGGCGTCGGTAATAGCCCCGAATGGCCGGATGGCGCATGTCAGCAAAACCATCATTTCTTCCTGCCTCGCGGCTCCATGTCCTGAAGGCATCTATCGCCAAGATCTCACAGAGGTGACCAGCCATGCGTCTTGCGCGCACATTGACCTTGCTTGCCACCAGTGGCCTGTTTTCCGTTGCCTGTCTGGCCACCCAGGCACACGCAGACTCGTACCCGGTCCCGGTTTCAGCAGTTGTACTGAGCGTCTCCCCTGCGGCGGAGAGCACGGAGCTGCCGCTCGGTGGAGACCACCGGTTCGCGCTGCTCATCTGCCAGCCAATCGTCAGCGGCACCCATCCGGCGCCGGAGGATGCATGCAACGCCCTCGACGAGGTGAACGGCTCTTTCGAGGAGCTTGCGGGTGACGGCCACCCATGCACCCTGGAGTATCGCCCTGTCACTGCCCGTGCATTCGGGGTGTGGGAGGGAACGCATGTCTCGTACACGCAGTCCTTTCCCAACCACTGTGTTCTTCTTAGCCAGCGCGGCCACGTCTTTGACTTCTGACAGGTTCTGCCGTGCGTCCCCTGCCGAGTACACGAGAAGGATGAGCCTAGTCTTCTGAGTCAGGAATTCTGTTCAGATGCATAACTGATCCCTACGTTGTTCTGCGGGACGTGGTGAGCCCTTCGTATGGTTCACCCACCCAGGGGCGCCGAGTGTGGCTCTAACTGATCTGCTGCTCGTAGCTAGAAACGATTGGCCGCTCGGCGCCCCACGCCGACTCGGCTGCCAATTAGGAATTGCGAATGATCGCTGAGTAGGGATCTGACAGCGAAGTCGTCCGTGGGAGGACCCGCAGCACACTGAGCCTCTTTCATCCTGTGCTGGAGGGTGAAATGGGCTGGTCAGCAGGTGTGGTGACGAGGCAGGGCCCCTCGTCGTTGGCGTGGTGATTCCACTCAGCACACCGGCGGCCGAAGGGGCCCTGTTGGTTCCGTATCCTGCCATGCTCGACGTCCCGCACGAGCTCGTCGAGCATGTCGCCTGGCTGCTGCACGAACACCGCCGGGCCCGCAACACCCGCTGGCGCAAGCTCGGCTGCTTCCAGCAGGCGCTGCTCACGCTGGTCCATCTGCGCAAGAACGAGACGTTCGCCCAGCTCGCGGCAGGATTCGGCGTCCCGACCGCGACGGCCTGGCGCTACGTCGACCAGACCCTGAACGTCCCCGCAGCCCGGGCGCCGGGCATGCACGAAGCCCTCACCGGCCCGGGCGAGGGCGACCACGTCATCGTTGACGGCACCCTGATCCCCACCGACCGCACCGCCGCCAACGAGCCGTACTACTCGACGAAACACCGCAAGCACGACATGAACGTGCAGGTCATCGCCCACCCCGACGGCACACCACTCTGGTTCTCCCGCGCGACACCAGGCCACACCCACGACCTGACCGCGGCCCGTGCCCACGGCATCGTCCAAGCCTGCCTGACCCGGCAGATCCCCGTCCTCGCCGACCACGCCCACCAAGGTGCCAGCGCCACCGTCCGCACCCCTCTACTACCACCACCGCGAACAACCCACCCACTACCAGCAGTACAACCGCGACCACGCACGACTCCGAGCGCCCGGCGAACGCGCCTTCGCTCAGCTGAAGTCGTGGCGACTGCTACGACGAGCCCGATGCTCCACCCGCCGCGTCAGCACCATCGTCCGAGCCGTTCACACTCTGCTGACCTGCAGCTATTCAGGATGAAAGACGTTCACTGAGCTTCTTCAGCGTTGCCTCTCCAGGGCGAGGACGGCCTTAATCATTGACGTCAGTCTGTTGGGGCTGACGCGGGCTCTGCGGAAGAGC
>NZ_JBVJAH010000065.1:0-5953 GCF_055590785.1 Streptomyces sp. NPDC041796 | reverse complement strand
TCCCGCTGGCGCCTCTCGCACCTTCTGCTTCTGATCTCGTCCCATCGCATCCCTCTGTGATCAAGGTGTTGCGACGACCAGTTGAATCCGCCTTGCGACCCCGCGTCCGAGTGGCATATGAGCTGGTCCCGCCCGACCGGGGTGCCTTCGTGGCCGCGGCGCCACAGCGCCATCCTGAGCGGCGCGTCGACCAGCTCCACGTCCCGCTTGATTGAGGCGTGCCAGCCCACGATCTTCTGGGAGAAGCAGTCCACGATGAACGCGACGTAGGTGAACGACTGATAGGTGCGGACATAGGTGAAGTCGGTGATCCATTTCTGGTCCGGGGCCGGGGCGGTGAAGTCCCTGTTCAGCAGGTCCGCTGCCCGGGTGTCGGCCGGGTTGGGGATCCTGGTTCTGGGTCTCTTGCCGCGCACGACGCCGGCCAGCCCGAGGGACCGCATGGCCCGGTCGACGGCTCCGAAGCCGGCCTCGGGCAGCAGCGTGCGGCGGATGAGAGCCAGCATCTTGCGCCGGCCATAGAGCCCTTCCGGTGCCAGCACACGCTGCCCGGCCTCGTTCGTGGTGAAGGCCAGCGCCCGGACGGCGTCCTCGACCAGGGCATCACTCATGGTCCGGGCCGCGGGCGCGTTCGCCGGCCCGGCGGGGGCGCACCAGGCCCGTAAGGTTCGTGCCGCGATCTTCAGGCCTGCGGTATTCAGGGCGATGAGGATCGACTCGACGGCATGACCGACTGCCTTCATCTGGTCGACGGAGGCGACGATCAGCGGTTTCGGGGGTCGAGCTCCCCCGCGAAGAAAATCGTCGCCGACTTCAGTACCTCGTTGACCTCGCGAAGCCGCTTGTTCTCCGCCCGCAGCCGCTTGAGCTCCTCGCGTTCATCGCTGGTCACGCCCGCGGCAACGCCGGTGTCGACCTCGTGCTGGGCCACCCAGCGCCGCACCGATTCCCGCGACACGCCGAGCGATTCGGCGACCTGGACATGGACAGCACGCTCGGTGGAGTACTCCGAGCGGTACTGGGTGACCAGTCGCACAGCCTGGCTCCGAAGCGCGGGGTCAATCTTCTTGGGCACGCGTCCCATCCTCTCTGATGGCTCACAACGGAGCGGCATAGAAGTCGGAACGGTTCAGTCGTCCTGGTCCGAAGATTCCGCCGTTGTCGGTCACTGACGCCCAGCGGTCTGTGCTGGAGGGCTGGGTGCGCCGTCGTTCGACGGCCCAGGCCCTGGCCTTGCGGTCGCGGATCGTGCTGGAGTGCGCCGAGGGACACTCGATCATGGAGGTGTCCCGCCGGCTGGGTGTCACCGCGGACACGGTCCGCACCTGGCGGCGGCGCTTCCTCGAACGCGGCCTGGACGGCCTCTCCGACGAGCCGCGGCCTGGTGTCCCCCGCAAGATCACCGATGCGGATGTCGAGCGTGTCATCGTCAAGACGCTCGAGGAGAAGCCGAAGAACGCCACCCACTGGTCGACGAGGTCGATGGCCGCGGCCACGGGTATGTCCCAGCCCGCGATCTCGCGGATCTGGCGCGCCTTCGCTCTGGCCCCGCACCGGTCGCAGACGTTCAAGCTGTCCACCGACCCGTTGTTCATCGACAAGGTCCGTGACGTGGTGGGCCTCTACCTCGATCCGCCGGAGAAGGCCCTGGTGCTGTGTGTGGACGAGAAGTCGCAGATCCAGGCCCTGGACCGGTCCCAGCCCGTGCTGCCGATAGTGCCCGGCGTTCCCGAGCGACGCAGCCACGACTACGTCCGCGCCGGCACCACCACCCTATTCGCGGCCCTGGAGGTCGCCACCGGCAAAGTGATCGGCTCCCTCCATCGACGGCACCGGGCCGTGGAGTTCAAGAAATTCCTCACCAAGCTGGACAAGGAGGTGCCCGCCGACCTCGACGTGCACCTGATCCTCGACAACTACGTCACTCACAAGACGCCCGTCATCAAGCAGTGGCTGCTGGCACATCCCCGCTTCCACCTGCACTTCACACCCACAAGTGCATCCTGGCTGAACCTGGTCGAGCGGTGGTTTGCCGAGCTGACACAGAAGAAGCTCAAGCGCGGCGTCCACCGCTCCGTCCAAGCCCTCGAACGCGACATCCGAGCCTGGCTCACGGACTGGAACGACAACCCACGGCCGTTCGTCTGGACGAAGACCGCCGACGAGATCCTCGACAAAGTCGCCGCCTACTGCCGACGAATCTCCGACTCAGATCACTACAACGGCGAGCGGGTAATCCTGATCTGGGACGGCCTGTCCGCCCACTGGAGCCGGGCGATGCGGGTCTGGGTCGCCGAACAGGACTGGCTCACCCTGGAACGATTGCCGGCCTACGCGCCTGAGCTGAATCCGGTGGAGCTGCTGTGGTCCTCGCTGAAGAAACGCGAGCTCGCCAACCTTGCCCGTGACCCTCTCGCCGATGTCGCCGACGCCACCGAACAAGGCATCCACCGCATCAGCCAGAACCCACAGGTGCCCTGGTCCTTCCTCACCCACACCGGACTCACCGTCCACCCACCAACTCCACAGAACTGACGAAAAGACGTTTGGTTCGCTTGCCTGAGGTACAACGCAAGGACGAAATACACGGTGAACCGGGCCGACAACAGACGTCGGCGTTTCTCCGCGCACCCGGCCCCGCAACGATCCGGTCGACCAGCTCAGGCGGACACGACCGGGTCAAGATCCCCAGCCCCAGCCGCTCCAGACGCGATACCAGCACGAACAGCCCAACGCCCGCCCCACCCCAAAAGCAACGGCATTGTCATCCGCTCGACAGGGGGAACAGCCATGCCGGACCCGGAGGCCAGCGACCCTCTTGCAGGACCGCGAAGAAGATCACGGGGAGTCGCTCGGCTTAGGGGGCCATTAAGAAGCGATCAGCCGATGACTCGTTCAGAATCACCAGGGAAGGATCGTTTTTATGCGCCTGTAAGGAGTGATCTTGATGCTCAAGATTTTTTCTGGCGGCCCCTACGAGGGCGTGAGCCAGTACATCTTAAGTTTGTTCCGGGCGGTTGTTGGCTTCCTGTTTTTCAGCCATGGCATGGCTTCCTTATTCGGCGCGATGGGTGGGGCACACGGTTCTGGCGGGGTATTGGAGCCCGGCACGTGGCCTGGGTGGTATGCCGCTATTATTCAGCTTGTTGGCGGAGCGATGGTCGCTCTCGGAGCGTTGACACGGTTGATGGCCATGGTGAACTCGGGGTCGATGGCATACGCGTACTTTTCGGTGCATCACCCGCAATCCTTATGGCCATTGGAGAACGGCGGTGAGCTTGCCGCTATGTTCTGCTGGGGCTTCTTCCTGCTGGTTTTCATGGGGCCAGGCCCTCTGTCCCTTGATGATGTCATCGGTCGGATTCACTCGGGTGGCAGAGAGGGTGAGAGGGAATCGGTGTGACCGGGTGCTTTAATGCCTGGACTTGAGATGTGCTGTGCTTTTCCAAACTTCCGTCCCAAGGATGCGGTTGTGGCGTCCCTTGTTGTGGTGATCTGCTGTGCCCGCGAGCGTTGTTGCGCGATGCTCCGGCTGGCCAGCGGAAGACCGGCCAGGCTCCATTCCCTCCAAGGACCCTCAAGCGGCCTCCTCTCCGAAGGAGGCGGCTCACGTACAAGACCAGGCAACATTCCCGGGAGACACCAGCGCAGCGACCAGGAGTCTCGTCTCTTACAGGCCCCCATGTTCAGCTCGCTCCTTCACCACTAAGACATCTGTCAGCCCAGCAGGCGTTGCCCCGCCCGCCAGGACGGTGCTGGGCCGCAGCGCGTACAGGCCTGCCTGCTGGCCCTGCACAGCGCTTCGCCGGGGAAGCACCTTGCCACGTGACGCTCGAGAGCACGGACGAGGCGGGTGCGCTGAGCCTTCATCTTCCGGTGGCGGAAACAGTCAAACCCCGCAAAATTGGGATCAGCGGCCCAATCGCAGGGAGCTGCATTCGCGGGTGGGCCACTACGGCCATGAGCAGCCCTATGACGGCTGCCTCCCGCCGTAGACCGCAGCATTCTGGCGGTCTCGCTCCTCATATATCACTTTCTGACTGCGTGGAAAAGGGAGGCCTGGTGGCTGCACTGGCCTGGCTGGCTATACCGTTAGTGACCGGCCTTGGAGCAAGCATCTGGGCGTGGTACGCATCGCACCCGCGCCGCATGAACGTTTTGGTCGGCGTCGAACAATACGGTCGCATCCGAGCTGTCCTCGCCCGTATTGTTCGCGACTGAAGAGAGCTCCGCAGCAGCGGACTTGGTGCGACAGCAGTAATTCCGGTGTAGGCGCAGCAAGGCTACGCTTGGCCCTGGTCGCTGGGGCCGAATGAGACTGCACAGCGGAGCGCAGAACCCGACACATAAGGTTCCCCTTTCCGAAGTGGGACCGTGCGCAGGATCGGGGGACCTAACGAAGTCGTGCATGGTTGGCAGTGAGACGTCGAGAAGTCCGCTTGGGGACGCTGTTCACATCCGCTGTGCCGATGCCAGGTCCGTGATCTGCTGGTGAGACAGTAGGCCGGCGATCGCTTGAACGGTGTCGCTCATGTGCTCTCGGCGGCCGAGGTGGCGGGCCAGGGCCCGCTAGTTCTTCAGATGTGCGATGCTGCGCTCGACGCGTATACGGCGTAAGGGATGCGCCTTGCGCTGGCGCTCGTGCATCTCCTCGTACCAGCCCAGGGCGTTCTTCTTGAACTTGCGGTGCGGTGGTGTCACTACGCGCCCGCCGGTCTGGGCACCCAGGCCCTGATAGCCGGCATCAGCGAGGATCTCGACCGCGGGCCCGTCGGCCAGGAGTTTGACCAGCCCTAACTGGCGGGCATGCGTGATGTCTGCGCAGCTTGCGGGCTGGGTCGGGCTGCAGAACAGCACGCGGCCTTCGTCGTCCGTGAGGACCATGGCCTTGACGGCGTTCTGCTTGTTCTTGCCGGAGATGAACCTGTCCCGGTCCTTGCGTCCGGCGGCCGGCCGCCGGACCCGGATCTCGGTGCCGTCGATGATCCCGGTCTTCCCGGATGCGCCGAGATGGTCGACGACCTGGGCGAGGGTTCGCAGGCGCACGTCGGGGTTGATGGTGCACCCCCGCTCGGCGAGCAGGGGCCGCGCCTCGCCGATGGCCCGGGTAATGGTGGACCGGTCCACGCCGAACCAGCAGGCCAGCACGTCGTGGGTGGTCCCATGGCGGAGATGGACGGGAGTGGCCAGGAGTCGGCCGACGAACACCAGCCGGTGCTTTGCGCCGGCGCCCACGGACCGCTTCCGCTGCCGGGAGGCAAGTTTGACCTGGTGGCGCTCCTGCCACAACGGGCCTAGCCTCAATACCGGTAGCTTAGGGGCAACCCGGTCGTTGTTGTTGGCGTGGCAAGAGCGGGTCAGTCGAAGTCATCTGGTGAGTGGTTGTCGGACCGGGTCGCGGTCGGGGTGCTGACACAGGCGTTTCCTCAGTCGCTTGTGGATGAGGTGTTGGCGGAGACGGGTCGGGTGCAGCAGCGCAACCGGCTGTTGCCGGCCCGGCTGGTGGTCTACTTCGTGTTGGCGATGTGCCTGTTCTCCGGGCAGAGCTATGTGGAGGTCGCCCGGCGCTGAGGGCGGGTTTGCAGGGTGCGCGGCGTTGGCGTACATCGTGGGTGGTGCCGAGTACGGCGGCGATCTGGAAGGCCAGGTCTCGGCTGGGGGTGGCGCCGTTGCAGCAGTTGTTCGCGCGGGTGTGCCGTCCGGTTGCCACACCGGACACTCGGGGCGCCTTCTACCGCGACTGGCGGCTGACCGCGATGGACGGCACCACATTCGACCTGCCCGACACGAAGGCGAACGTGGAGGCGTTCGGCCGTCCGCCCCGCTCCGGGCGTGGTGAACAGGACGTCGGCTAACCGCAATACTGGTGACTTTGGGTGGTGTTGGTCGTTGGGTGTGGTGTGCCAAGGCCTGGGCAGGTGAAGAAGTCGTCGGGTGGCCGGTTGTCGGACCG
>NZ_JBVJAH010000064.1:0-6267 GCF_055590785.1 Streptomyces sp. NPDC041796 | reverse complement strand
CTGGCGGATCCTCCGCAAAGCCCGCTGCAAACCGAGCCGGATGACGTCATCGGCAAAGCCATCCTCACTCTCGAGACTCACCGCTGAACAAGCTCCATGTCTTGGCTTTCCGGTTGCCGACGCCTCCACCGCCGCTACGAGCGCAAGCCGGAACACTTCCTCGCCTTCACAGCCATCGCCGCGACCCTCATATGCCACCGCAGACGCACCAAGTGAAGCCGGCCGCCCAGCATCTGTCCGGCCTTTGGCCTGGCGCTGGGTGGTTGTGGGCCATCGCTTCTCGCTCTGCTGGCTGCTGGCTCTTGCTTGGCGGAAGGGGGGGGGTTCCTTTGGGGACCGTACTTGCGATTACGCGCAGAGATGGGCCCCAGGGGGCGGAGATGACCAGCACCAGCCGGGGGAGCAACCTGATGGGTGCGCTGATACTGGTCATCTCGTCTGTGGGGTCGCTGCTATGAGCAGCGGTGAGGATCTTGGCAGGGCGGCGGTGTCCAGCAAATGTGGACGGTGTTAAGCCTGGGGTCGGCTGTGATTGGGCCTCGGTGTGGAGGGCCTTCGAGGGAGCGGTGATGTGCGTTGCTTGGCCGTGCTGGGCTTATACTCGCCCCCTGCTGGGCGGTTGGCAGTTCGTCGATGCCGTTGTTGTCCTCCGCCCTGATCCTCACCGACCGCATCAAAGCGGACGAGCGGTGCTACAGCCAGAGGTGTCAAAAGCACGGCATGAACGTGCCGGTTATTGCCGCCCTCAGCGGCACACCGCTGTGATTCTCGCGGGCTCTGCCGGGGACGGACCCGCGACCTAACGCGTCCAAGCTATCCAAACCCTCCGGGCCTGTGCTGCTATGGAGGAAGAAGTGGTTCATTCAGGATTTTCAGGGCGGCCACCGATCGGGTGGGTAGCGGGGCCTGATAAACCGGCAGGGCTCTCCGGCTGTCGAGAGTGTCTGGCGTCGACTCATGTCGCAGGCAGTCTTGTTGGCCATCTGTCCTTGCGCTCTGGATTTGCCACCCCCCTCGTGGAAGGTGACGATGCTCATCGTCACCTGGGAAAGTGGCCCGTCACTGGAAGCTGCGTTCCCAGCAGCGGGCCCTGGTGGTGCTGATACATCTAAGTGAGCACACCAACCGGGCCGAGGTCGCGTCGGCTTCCTAGCATCAGCGAGGGTGGAGACCACGGCAATATACGCAATCCCGCCTTCAGGAGGCCACCCTAAAAGTCGCCCATACTATCTTTCCAGCAGCATGAGGGTAGTAGTCTATGCCCCATTCGTCGGCGAGTTCGTCGAGAATGATCAGCCCCCGCCCGGACTGACTGTCGAACGCTTGGTTAACTTTGCGGTGGAACACCGGGCCACGGTCATGCACCTCCAGCCGGACGAGCCCGTCAGTGAATAGCAACCGGACTCTGAGCGCGTATGGTGTTGGATTGGTGTGCAGAATCGCGTTTGTCGCCAACTCTGATGCACATGTACATACATCTACTGCCTGTGCACTGAGCCCCCATAGCTCCATGGTAGACAGCACGAAGAGCCGCACTGGAGAAACGCGAAGCGGCTCATGCGCGAAGAGAATTTGGGCTGAGCGAAATGAGTCCACAGCAAACCCCTAATGAACCAGGCTGTCTGGGGCAGTGGAGCTGCTTGCAGCTCCACACAGTTCCCCCGCGTAAGCGTTGCTAGGTGTTTCAGCTCATGTCGCCGACTATCGGAGAGCGGCCGCACGCCCACCAGGTGTTCACCGAGTGAAGAATGCCGAGGTTATTTCGCAAGCCCCAGCCATATAGAGCTCGCTAATGCGATATTCCGGATACGAGAGGCCTGGCAAGCCCACGCGTATCTCTATGCGAACAATAACTCCGGCGCCATGGTTCCTCCATTGCATGCGCGACCCGTCGTATCGGGGTCTGCCACTTCTGACGAGGGCTGACCAGCAAGCCGACTTTGCAGCGCTCTGCTACGCCGCACCATACGATGCCTGCGCGCGGTGCAGAAGCGCTCGGGGCGTTCAGATGGTTAAGGCGGCGAGTGTGTTAAGTGAGGGAGATTGTCCGCCCCTACAGGGTCCGGAATGCAATGTTCCGCCCTATGGTCGGAGGGTGGGTGGGCCGGCCCTTACCGTTCTCGCGCGACCGGTTTTCGTGGCCAAAGATGATGCCTGCGCGAACCGGCAGGCCCTCCATGCGACTGTTCGGTTGGAGGATGAGAAGCCCGTGACCACCGACAAGATCCCAAACGAGCGACTCCGGCACCTGCTCAGGGAGGCCGGCTGGACGGGAGACATGCTGGCCCGAAGAGTCAACGCGCTCGGTAGAGAGATAGGACTTTCGCTTCGCTACCAAAGACCATCGGTTGCGCAGTGGCTGGCCGGATCAGTTCCGCGCCACCCCGTCCCTGAACTCGTAGTGGAAGCCTTTACACGAAAACTCAACCGGAGTGTGACGATGAGCGAGGCGGGGTTTTCTGACCGACACGGATCGTATGCGAGTGAAATGGACCCTGTGGTGACAGAGGCTTACAGTCTCGCTTACCTCGACAAGTCATGCGCTGATGCATGGGAAAGATTCCAATGGACGAAGGAAGCGCGCGGCAGCCGCATAGGGAAATCGGAACTCGCCTCGCTCCGTGTCATGCTGGAGATGTTCTCGGAAACGGAGAAGCGGCTGGGCGGGGGGCTCATAAACGCACCACTAGCCGCGTACGCTCAAACTACTGCGGCAGCTTGGCTAGCAGCCAACTCGAGTCCCGTTATCCGGCGCGATTTCTTCTCCGCCGCGGCGCAACTGCACTATCTATGCGCCTTTACCCACTTCGATGAATGTGAACATGGGAAAGGTCAGGGACACTACCTTTACGGGTTGCGCATAGCCAAGGAAGCCGACGACTCCACCACCTACGCCCTAAGCCTCCGAGGGCTGAGTGTTCAGGCATATCATCTTGGACACCTCTCCCACTCAGCACTGCTGGCCGATACGGCCACAGAGAAAGGGATGCAGCACGCCCCGTTACACGTACAAGCAGCCCTCCTTGGGCAGCGTGCTGTTGCCGGCGCCGCTACAGGAAATCGCTACCAGGCAGTCCGCGACCTGTTGCGTGCGGAGCAACTGCTTGAGCGTTCCTCGGACGCCACAGGGCCCGTTGGTACTTACCACCACGCCTCACACATGCGCCAGCAGGCGGAGGTAGCTGCTCTTCTCCGCAACCACGGCCAGGCACTTAAAGTCTTACACGCCGCGATCCGCGAACGCCCGCGCGCAGAACTCCGCTCACGCACGCTGGACCTCTACCGGCTTGGGGATCTGCAGCTTTCCCAGGGACAACTCGACAGCGCATGTCACAGCTGGGGTGAATTCTTGAACCACTACCCGGCTATCCGCTCACGTCGTGTCAACCGTGCGCTTGCCGCTCTCCGCTCCCGGCTGACACCGTACAAAAGAAGCCCCGCAGTGGCATCGCTCATGCACAGAACACTGCACGTTGCCGAGGCTGGGAACGATTGAGTTCAGCAGACGAGCAGCCCCGCGTTCCTCCATGGCCCCTGATGCCTCCCCCTCTGTGCAGCACACTGACGGCGTTGACAGGCATCACACCACCGGGGTTCCGCTGCCAGCATTGAGTCCGGGTGCTGAGCCTCCCGTCCCGGCTATGACCGGCGGAAGCTACCGAAGCACGCCAGAGCGATCTGCTGGACACGTATGGCTGCGGCTGGAACAGGCCTCAGCCGACCCGCTCTTATCCGTCCATGATCGTCATAGTGAAGGCAACCGCCCCCTCGTGCATCGTTGACGCGCCAGTTCGCTTGGCGGCCCAAGCGAGGCAAACGAAACAGGAACAGCAAATGAACAGGTCAGTACAGCGAGAAACGCTCTACCTCACCAACGCCGATAACGGTGTACTTGTCGTTGCCACACAAGTTGAACACCCGCGCCGTGGAACGGTCCGTTGCCCAGCCGCGCACCCTATCGCGTCCGTGCTCAAGAAATCAGGGTGGCCTGTCCGAGTTGCGCCCGTCACTGCAAAGGAGAGGCCGGCCGCAGGTGCCATCGATGTCGTCTCCTATCTTGACAGCAGCGGCGCAGCGTCAGGTATCGCGGTAGGGGCACCATCAAGGGACCGAGCGGCCAGGGCCGCAGCAAGCTGGGCAGTCGAGGAATGGTCACGCCTCCTGAGGACCCGTCGGGTGATCACCGTAGCGCCGAAGCACCGCTGCGCTGAGACTCAGTACATGCACACAGCCGTGCCGGCCAGCCGCCTGCCTTCTGAGGCAGAGTGCTGTGACAGCTCACGGATCACAGATGTCGCAGGGCTACCGCTGCTGGAGACCCGGACGGCTGGGTGGTGTGGTGCTGGGAACACCGAAGGGAGCCCCCGATCCTGTTCAGCGGTTGCCCGGGCATGCAGTGACGCGGCAGCCTTCGCCAAGGAAGGGCGGGTCGTGTTACTGATCGGCCGCTCAGGGCAAGAGACCGTGGCAAGCGGCCCACTTTCAGGTCTGCGCCGTATCTGCTCACCAAGCGACGCAAGACAAGTGGACGTTCCCGATCGCGGGAGGGTCGCCTTCGTACTGGAACCGGGATGCAGGCCAGATGCTGCCGCAGCGATCGTGCGGGTTATGCGGAAGCGGTTTTCGAACTTGAGGGGCCAGCACCCCGGAAGCTGGTGCTACGCAGAATCAGACTGGTGCCAGACGGTTCATATGACAGCCACAGAGTGTGACCTGGTACTCGTTTTGGGCAAACCGAGCAGCTCCAGCACGGAGATGGCCGCTGCTCAGGCCAGTTGCATTCGACAGGTGCAGCTCATTCCCAACGCCACAGCTCTGAAACCAGACTGGCTGGTACAGGCATCAACCATCGGGATCATCCCAACTAGCGAGGCCTCGGCATGGGAGCTCCACGGTGTCATTGAGGTGCTATCCGGGCTGGGACCGACGAGCCTGCTTCGTCGGCAGGTGACAACTGAGCACGTAAGCGTTGACGCTCCTCACCCCGATGCTCACACCCCCCGACTTTCCACGCATTGAGGGAAACCGCTGATCGGTAACCAATAAACCCGGATGGGCGACACAACGGAGGAGCAGCTCGGAGGGTCGGCGGCGCCTCGTCGACCTTGAGCGGCGGGGCTCCGACTTGCCCATGGCCAGTAAAACGGCCTCCATGCGGGACCATCGGCCAGAACGGGTGGAGAACGAGCCACTGCAGCTGGAACCAGGGCCAATAGTCCCCGACTCCAGCTGCGCGGCAGCAAAGCACTGTCGGCGTAGGAGGCCAACCCCCTCCGATGCGGAAGGCCAGCGCCGGCAAGCTGGGTTGCCGCAGCCGTCATCAGAAAGACATGGCCCTCAGCGCCCAGATGGCCTTCGCGTTAACACGCCTCGGCATCTCAGGCGCGGACGGCGGGGTCCGAAGACCTCCCAGGCATTGAGCAAGTCACCGGGTTGATCCGGGCGCAAAGTTCTTCCTCGACCCGAGCAAAGCCCTAGCGACCACAGCTGACCAGCTACACAGCAGTGGCCGGGCCAGCCATCGTGCAGACCTGGGCCCCACGTCGAGACGAGATGGGAGAACGCGTGACCGACCTCTTCGGCAGTCAGAAAAGCAGACGCAAGATCAGCCGGGCATCCCACTGCAACGACCAGCACCGGGACCGCGATCGGCCACGGGCGCCAACTTCCTTCCCTGACTATCCAGCGCCGGCGCCCGTGCCTTCAAGCTCGCCATCGGCACCGGCTGCCTCGCCGCCGCTCACGGCAGCGGCATCACGGTCATCGGTGTCGGCGCTTCCCCGGCCATGATCGACAAGCTGTACCGCCACCGCGGCGACCAGGCCCCCCTTGGCTTCATGACCTCCGACAGCCCCTGTACACGACTCCGGGAGTCGCCCGGTGGCCTGCAGAGTCGATGTTCACGAGAACGGGAGGCACCTGCCGACAGTCGGCAACGGCGCGATCGTGGCTGGCCTACGCCCGTAGCCAGTGGTTTTTCCCTGGCTTCCCGAGGAGCACCAGACGGCGTCTTGCCGGTCACCACTCACTGAGCTGTTGCCCGTTCTCGTGAACATTCGGCGCGGGAGGTGCCTCCCGAACTGCTGTCGAAACGCTGCTCTGCAACGCGAACAGAGCCACCGCCTCGCTCGGAGCGGTTCCCGCTCAGCGCAGGGCTTTGGAGGCCTAGATCCAATACTGGTGACTTTGGGTGGTGTTGGTCGTTGGGTGTGGTGTGCCAAGGCCTGGGCAGGTGAAGAAGTCGTCGGGTGGCCGGTTGTCGGACCG
>NZ_JBVJAH010000063.1:2488-6322 GCF_055590785.1 Streptomyces sp. NPDC041796 | reverse complement strand
ACCGTCCGCACCCCTCTACTACCACCACCGCGAACAACCCACCCACTACCAGCACTTCAACCACGACCACACCAAACTGAGAGCCCCGGGCGAACACGCCTTCGCACAGCTGAAGTCCCGGCGGATCCTCCGGCAAGCCAGATGCCCCACCCGCCGCATCAGCACCATCATCCAAGCTACCCACACACTGACCGACCTGCAGCTACTCAGGATGAAAACGCCTCACTGAGTCGCTTCCGCCCCACCCCACGATCCGCAAGGTTTGGGTCGACGGCGGCTAGCACAAGCACTTCGTCGAACATGCCGCCCCTCGGTTTCGAGCTGGAGGTTACCGCCCGCACCCCCGACACAAGGAGATTCACCTCCATACCGAAACGGTGGGCGGTCGAGCGAACCTACGGCTGGCTCATGCTCCACCGCCGCCTGGCCCGCGACGGCGAATCCCTGCCCGCCCGCTCCGAAGCCTGATCCACCTGGCGATCACCGATCTCATGGCCCGCCGCTCACAGGCGAAGCCGCCATCTCATGGCGTGACCGGCATAACCGGATCAAATCTGCATTGCGGGATGAAATGTCGGTAGAAAAACGACCTCTGCGGGTGTTGCAGAAGGCCGTGGTCGCGCAGCCTGAAGCGGGCGGCTGGCCTGTTGGCTGATGCGGCGAGACCGACACCGCGCTGTCGGCAGTCGCGGAGGATCTTGTAAGCGCGTGTTCGACGCGGGCGTGGATCTTGCGGTGGGCGGCGTTGTCTTCTTTCCTCGCCCTTCAGCAGCGGTCGTCCAGGCGTTTGCGGTGTGGGACGGCCGGTGTTGATGTAGGCGCCGTCAGCGCGGACCGTCAGCCTTGCAGTGTTCGGCCGGGCCGGAGCCCCGCCGGGCTCTCGCGTCCGGAGTGCCGCCGACGATCCGCAGCCGCTCGACTGCTTGCTGAGAGGTTCGGCCCGGCTCGAGTGCGAGCAGCGGGTCGAGCCTTCGGATCACTCGGCCCACGGTCGCGGGCGAGACGTCGAACAGCGGGGCGAACTCCCACACGGTGCCGTTCGTGCCCGCTCGGCCAGCGGCAGCCGCCACGGACGGCTCCACCGCAGCCCTCGCCACCGCTTCCCGGACCGCTTTCAGTAGCCGACCCAACTGGTCAACCCGCAGCCAGTGAACGTCTCAACCCACACCCGCTCGGCTCTCAACCCCCCAGCCATGCAACGGATATGCCCTGATCACGGCCTTCTGCAACACCCTTTAGGCAGGGTCGCACTTCGCCCGCCAGGCTTTCGCTGCATTACGTTCGATTGGTTACACCAGATTGGTTACACCCCTGACGTCATCCTGCTGACACTTTTCCCTCCTATATGGCGTCTGTGCGAATCCGGACGCATGTGCCCCCATGCACGGTGGGCGCACTTGTGCAAAAAGAACGTGGCAGCTTCTTGTTAATTAAGAGCTGTGGTTCCTTGAACAGAAAGGGGCTTGAACGCCTGGCGGCCTTTTTGATGGAAAGTTCACGCATTCATCTTAAGAAAATTCCAGTTCGGGCCTCTAATCACGTCAATGGCGCGTACGCGTCGGCTTTACAGGCCTGCGCATGAAAGGAAGATCTGTATGAGTTGGGATTCTCGGCGTGGGCGCCTGCGGGCTGCCACGGGGATGGCTTTGGCGGCCGGTGTGCTTAGCGTTGCCGTGATGGGTGCTTCTCCTGCGTTTGCGGCTCCGTCGCAGACGCTTTTGTATTCGGTGGATGGCGGGGCCACGTGGTCGCCGAATGTTACGACGGGGCCTGGCCAGCAGGTGCTTGCTCGACTCTGGTACAACAACGACACCACCGGGGCTCTGCCTAGCACCTCGCTGACCACCAGCCTCCCTTCCGGCTTCACCGTCGTACCCAACAGCACCCTTACTTGTCTCAGCCCCTCGACGATCGACCCTGCTTCTCCGGGCGCTGAGCAGGTCTGCAGCACCGACGCTGGCCAGGGCGGCACCGCTGTCGATTCCTCCGTCTGGTCGGGTGGCAACCTCGCTATCAGCCCCACTAACGGCCTCTTCGGCACCCCTACCACCGACACCAGCGGCACCCTCGCCATGGGTAAAACCCGCTATATCAATTTGCAGCAGTGTGTTTACTCAAACGGCTCGTATCTGTTCACCAATGTTGAACCAAACCTGGCAAACGCGCCATTCAATACCGAAACTAACACCTCCAACACTGCCGAGGCCTCTCCCACCTGTGGCGGAGGAACGGGTGGATTCGTCCTCAGTTCTCCCAATAGCAGCACCGCCCCTCTCGATCTCCTGGGGAACCGCTACGTTAATTTGCAGCAGTGTGTTTACTCAAACGGCTCGTACCTGTTCACCAATGTTGAACCAAACTTGGCCAATACGCCATTCAATACCGGCACCAGTGCCTCCAACACTGCCGAGACCTCTCCCACCTGTGGCGGAGGAACCGGCGGATTCGTGTTCAGTGATGTCAATAGCGGCACTACCCCTCTCGATCTCCTGGGGAACCGCTACGTTAATTTGCAGCAGTGTGTTTACTCAAACGGCGTATACCTGTTCACCAATGTTGAACCAAACTTGGCCAATACGCCATTCAATACCGAAACTAACGCCTCCAACACTGCCGACGCGTCTCCCACCTGCGGCCCCGCAACCGGCGGATTCGTCCTCAGCCCTCCCAATAGCAGCACCGTCCCCCTTGATACCTCCGACCCCACCCGAGGCGAAGGTTACGTACAATTCACCATGATCGCCCCCCCGGTCACCAGCACACAGACCTTCTCTGAAGACGCGACCTTGAACGGAGCTGGGACCGGAACTCCGAGCAGCAGTGGAACAATCACTGTCGACCCTGCACTTGCGATTCCGCTGGTCAGTTCCTGGGCCGCAGGATCAGCTGCACTGCTTGGGGGCCTGGGCGCAGCCCGTTGGTTTGCCCGTCGCCGCGAAGCTACCGGCGAGGCGCTCTAATTAGACACAAGGCAAGCGATTTTACGAATTTTTATAGTCCAGGCCTGAAGGTGGCGGCTAACGACTAGGGCCGCTCGATCGGATTGCTCTTCGGAATCCAAGCCGCCATCTTGTTAGCCAGGAATGGCGCCAGATCCGCACACAGTCGAGCCCTTCAGATCGCCCATTTCGGAAAACGTCAGTCCGCGGAATGCTGCCTGGTCCTGGCCAGTGCGGCTTCCGCGGCTACGCGACACAATGGGCAAATTTCCGGCCTTTTAGTTTAGGAAGAAGATCTGTATGAGTTGGGATTCTCAGCGTGGGCGCCTGCGGGCTGCCACGGGGATGGCTTTGGCGGCCGGCGTGCTCAGCGTTGCCGTGATGGGTGCTTCTCCTGCGTTTGCGGCTCCGTCGCAGACGCTTTTGTATTCGGTGGATGGCGGGGCCACGTGGTCGCCGAACGTCACCGCATATCCCGGCCAGAAGGTACTGACTCGACTCTGGTACAACAACGACACCACTGGGGCCGTGCCCAGCATCTCGCTGACCACCACCATTCCCGAAAGCTTCACCCTTGTGAATGGCAGCACCCGGACTTGTCTCAGCCCCTCGACGATCGACCCTGCTTCCCCGGGCGCTGAGCAGGTCTGCAGCACCGACGCTGGCCAGGGCGGCACCGCTGTCGATTCTTCCGTCTGGTCGGGTGGCAACCTCGCTATCAGCCCCACTAACGGCCTCTTCGGCACCCCTACCACCGACACTAGCGGCACCCTCGCCATGGGTAAAACCCGCTATATCAATCTGCAGCAGTGTGTTTACTCAAACGGCTCGTACCTGTTCACCAATGTTGAACCAAACTTGGCCAATACGCCATTCAATACTGGTACTAGTGCCT
>NZ_JBVJAH010000063.1:0-2391 GCF_055590785.1 Streptomyces sp. NPDC041796 | reverse complement strand
GCCAATACGCCATTCAATACTGGTACTAGTGCCTCCAACGCTGCCGCTGCCTCTCCCACATGCGGCCCAGCAGCCGGTGGATTCGTCCTTAGTCCTCCCAATAGCAGCACCGTCCCTCTCGATACCCTTGACCAATCCCGTGGTCGTGGTTTTGTGGAGTTTGTGATGTTGGCGCCGTTTCCGGATGTGACGACGACGTATCCGCAGTCGGCTTCGATGACGGGTACGCCTGAGTCGAATGGCAGTGTGACGGTGATGGAGGGTGGTTTCCCGACCAGTGGTGACTGGGGCTTCCCCCTGGGTGCGAAGTGGCAGGTGCCGGCTGGGCACAAGATTGACCCGGTCGTCGAGTGGACCTGTGGCCCTCTCCCCAGTGTGCTTGCGCAGCCCGATACCACTGGCTGTGAGTACGCGATCGGGATGAGACTGTCGATCCGGGCCCTGAACGGTTCGAAGTTCCTCGACAACACGGTCGCCAGCCCCGACACTACCGGCGCCCAGTGGGACCTTCTCCTCAAGTCGACCGGCGAACGCGTCGGCACCTGCTACGTCGCCTCCGAGACCGAAATCCTGTGCCGCCTCACCAAGGTCGGCATCGCCAAGGCCGGCGACGCACTCGTCACCGCCCTGCCCGTCGAGATGCTCGTCACCACCAGTCCAGCTACCGCGGCCTTCCAGGTCACCTGGTGGAACCCCTACGGTGAACCCCAGCGTGGCACCGACGGAATGAACGATCTCTTCGGCGTGAACGACTTCCTCACCATCGCCACCTACCCCGGACACTAAATAAAAGACAGGCATACGGCACACCGTCCTGAATCATCAACCCCAAAGCCACCCGGAGCTGGCCGGACCGGATCCTTCTGCTCCCGGCGCGCAGATGACGTGAACGCGATGCGCCTCCTCTGCTGTAGACGAAGCCGCCACCGTCTTCGTGGCAACCTCAAGCGTGATGACGGGGCTGGTATGAAGCCGGCTGATGGAAGTTGATGATGTGCAGGGTGACCGCCATGGGCTGCCACGGGCAGACGCCTGTTTGCCGCCGGTGGAGCCGGGCTCGTGACCCGGCCAGGCTTGGCCCTCAAGAACGTCAAGGGAACGCTGCACATCGCAGGTCACCCATTGGCCAAGCCAAGTGCGCGGCCAATCCCTGCAGCTACCCGAGGGTCAGTCATATATTCTTCAATATTGTGCGCTCGGTCATGTGCGTTGTTGGCGGGGAATTCCGTTATGGTGCCCCAGCTTTTCTTGAGAGGACAACCGATAGACACGGCGTCGGCCGGATACCAAACGTTGATCCACTTTCCGATGCGGGCCGGGCGGTTGGGGCCCTCGACCAGCAGGCGACTGTAGACGCTGTCGAGCCCCAACGGGCTGCCAGCCGTGACAAAGAGTGATATATCAAGTAGTTCCGGCAGCCTCGTAATGAGGTCCATCCCTACGACCGTGCCCAGGCTGTGCCCAACAAGCACCAGCTCACCGGTGACGGGCACGGTTTCCAGCACACACTCCAATACCGCTTCGCGCACGGCCGAGTCGTGAAGGTAGGTATCGACGTCCCGGAACATGAGTGCAATGGTCAGCGCATCCAGGTCTGTCATCGCCGCAAGCCAGCTCAGCGCCCAGTGCACAGGTTTCACTAGAGTAAGGCTCTCCCCCGTTAGCTGGTTGTCCGGGGGCATGCCTGCTCTTAAGGCTGCTTCCATGATGAGTGCCTCATACGAAGCCGTTTGCTCTGTAGCGAACGCGTCGGGATCTGACACGATGGTTGTGCCGTCGAAAACTTCCGAATGACCGTTACGCCGCTCCATGATCTCGCTCATCAGGTCTCCGTAGAAGGGGAACCAGACATCCCCTGGACGGATCCCGGCTAACCCGGCACGTGTGAGCCCATGGTTCAAGCCCGCTGCCCATTCACGACGCAACTTCTCAGGATCATGCCCCTGCCGACTGCGGCCATGAAGAAACACCAAATGCCGTCTTCCCCCGAAGGCCCCGCTCCGGGGGCGCAGCCCTTCGCGAGCTGTTGCGGCCTCCGGCATCCCGCTGCCTGACGGCGGATGGCGCAACTCGACCGGATCAGTGCTCGCTTCTGGCATCAAGCCGGACTCAGGGCCCATCTCGGCAAGCAGCGCGCGTTGCAAAGGCTCGAGCCTTACCGATGCCAGATGCCTGAGTACCGAGCTGATGCGGACACCTTCGTTCGACACATAACTGATGGCATCATCACCGTCGCCCGTCTGCCAGACCCGGCCGTCCTTACGCAGAATCCGTCCCTGACCATCCGTCTCCGGTACGCCACTGAGCCTCTTTCATCCTGTGCTGAAGGGTGAAATGGGCTGGTCAGCAGGTGTGGTGACGAGGCAGGGCCCCTCGTCGTTGGCGTGGTGA
>NZ_JBVJAH010000062.1:0-6845 GCF_055590785.1 Streptomyces sp. NPDC041796 | reverse complement strand
CGCGAACCGGGCATGCAACCCCGCCAGCACCCCGTCCCACCTCTCAACCAGCCCCACCCCAAGCTCAGCCATACTCCAACTCAACCACACACAAGCGTGATTGCAGTACTAGGTGTTGGAGTTGGAAGCACCGCATCCGGCTAACTCGAACAACACCGCCCCCTTTGCCACTACCTGCATAGCTTTGGCAGCCTATGCGAAATACGCTTGAGGCGAGAGTGACCCCATGTTTCGGGTCCGGCGTCAGAGTCGCGACGGCCCGCCCTCTATCTCTGCAGGCCGAGGTGCTCCGAGCCAGAGGAACGGCTCAGCCCAGTGCATCCTGCTCGCTCAGGACGGAGCCATCCCTTGCAAAGGGACCGAATCAACTCTTAGGAGATCTTCCGTTGTTCAACGTGCGAAGGGCCGCTGTCATTGCGGCAGCTACGGCCTCGCTGATCCTGGCCGGTGGAGCCGGCGCCCTTGCGGATGCCACCGCGGACGGTGAGGCGCACGGCTCTCCTGGTGTGCTGTCCGGCAACGTCATCCAGTTGCCCGTGCACATCCCAGTCAACCTGTGCGGTAACACACTCAACATCATCGGCCTGCTTAATCCCGCCTTCGGCAACTGGTGCGAGAACGAATCAGGAGGCGAGGTACGAGAGCATCACTACCGTGACCACGGCCATGAGAAGCGACACAGTAAGGGACACAAGTCTCACAAGTGCAGGAGCAAGTGTCCTTCACAAGAGGAAGAGTGCCCCACGGCAGGAAGCAGCTGTCCCTGCGAGTGTCCCTGCCCCACCCAGCCTCCCACTCCTACCCCGACCCCGCCCATGACGCCGTGCCCGACGCCGACGTCCACCGCGACCCCCACGCCGACGCCGACGTCCACCGCGACCCCCACGCCGACGCCGACGTCCACCGCGACCCCCACGCCGACGCCGACGTCCACCGCGACCCCCACGCCGACGCCGACGTCCACCGCGACCCCCACGCCCACCACGTACCCTACGCCGATGTCAACTCCTGCTCCTTAAGTTTGGTCTCGCTGGAGGCCGCTCTTGCCCTACGCCAACGGACTCCCCAAAGCGGCGCTTGCTCGCGGGCAACAGTTCCGTTGCCACAAGCGTCTGGCTTGGGGAGCCCGTTGGTGCTGCACGCTGTCGTAGCTCTTTCGAAGCGCTATAGCTGCGGTGTGGGAGAGGCGAAAGGAAACGACGGAGGAGTCGTACAGGGCCTCAAGCTGAGCCAGCAGCAACGGGTTGGGAACGGCGCGTCGGTGCAGAATGTTGGAGGGGTGCGTTGGCCGGCCCCCAGGTTGAGCCCCGCTGTCGTAAGGACCGGGCCCTTAGGGCGGGCATAGAAGAGTTGTGGGGGCCTCGGAAGGCGAAGCCTTTCTCATGCTGCTTGGTGCCGATCTGGCCTGATCCTCCTTCCTATCCGGCTCGGTCTCATGAGGACAGACTTGCAGTTTCTGGTTCTGTGGCCTCAGCATCAAATGCTGGATGGCTACACCCTGGTGTAAGGGTGAGGACGGCCCACACTTTCGTGCCGAAACGGGCCGTGACCTTTCCCCAGTTCTGGGAAAGCTCACGTACCAGTAATAGACCCCTGCCGTGCTCATCCAGCACCGAAGTGGAACGTTCGCAGATATCGCGGGGCGTAGAGCCGTTGTCTGTGACGTCGATCCGCAGACTTCCATCCTTGATCCCCAGGGCAAGGAGAATCGCCGAGGCGTTGCTATGGACGACGGCGTTTGTAAACAGTTCCGTCACCAGCAAGGTAGCCGCATCCGCTGCCTCGTCGGACAGGCCAGCCCCATATTTGGTGAGAAGGTCCCTAACGAACGCTCGCGCAATGGGCACTGACTTTACTTCTGCACGGAGGGTGACACAGGCTGACTGGGCGGGAAGCGTGACGGCCAGTTCCGGCGGACCTGAGCCATTGGATTTTCCCGACGGATGCGCATCGGGGGCGCTCTCGCCGTCTCGAGTCTGCGGCAGCTTTAACGGTTGATCGACTCGGTTCATGGACGGCCTGCCACTTCTTCACCGGGCGACTTTGACTTCTGCTCCTTCACGTTCTCGACTGCCGTTCCGGGCAACGCATGAGTGACGAAGCACTCCCAAGGAGGCACCTGCAGAGGAGACATGATTCAAAATCATGCCTTTGTCCCCAAAGTGGCCCACTCATGTACCGTAAGACGCTGGCCATTGCGAGTGGAACCGACATGTCTCGACGGCCCACGTTCTTAAACCGAGTCCTTTGTGGACAGCTTGATCAGGCGCCCGCAGCAGGCCACGCTGCTGCATGTCCGAGGGATGTGCAGTGGTGGCGGGTGGCGCGTTGGCGTGGTCGAGTCGGAGGTAGCCGGTGAACCAGGAGCATAGTGCGCTGACCCATCGGTGACGTCCAAGCCGGTCTTTCGGTTCGATGCCGTTGCAGAGCAATGCGGACTATGCCGCGCTGTCTGCGTGAAGACATCCGCTCGACGCCAACACCACCGCCACCACTACAAACACCAGGGCCGAGCACCGGTCTATCCGGAGGCTTCCATCAACCGGAGTGGCAACAGATGTCACGGCCCAGTGTTCGAACGGGCCCAGCAAGACCACATGCGTGGTGGGTGGTGCTGGATCCGTCAGCAACGAATTAGGCAGGACAGCCCTTACTGATCTTCACGTTGATGTGAGTCCGGTGTGGGTGAGGAAGGACCAGGGGAGTTGTACCCATGCCCAACCAACCCACCAAGCACTCCCCAGCTACGGGACAACCTTAGGGATTCCAAGCAAACGAGTGCCCGAGGGCTGGAGATGCGGCGTCATGATCAGTTGACGAGTTGCCTCTGGAGTGAGAAGGACGGGCTCGCCGTCTTCGGTACCTGCGCAACATGAGTGCAGGCGCGCTGCGCACCACTATTAGGAATCAGGAAATTATGTCTGGCCTCACTCCCTTGCCTCGTTACATCCGACGGCTGGCGAGCATGACAGTCATCACAGTGGCCCTCGCCGCGGTAAGCTCGTCACCCGTCTTCGCTGCCAACACAACCGACGATCCCTATCAAACGGTGTACGTCACCGGCCACGGTGAGGCGTCTGCGGCACCCGACTTAGCAGTGGTATCTGCAGCTGTCGAAGTAACCGAACCCACTGTCGCCCAAGCGCTCGCCTCTCAAAACACGGCCGCAGCAGCCATGCTGAACGCGACGCGAAACCAGGGCGTAGCTGAACAGGATATTCAAACGCAGGGGCTTTCTTTGACTCCTGTGTATGATCAGGCCAACACTCAGAAGCCCTCCAGTTACCAGGCAGGGCAGTCATTTTCTATTAAGGTACGGGACATTAACAAGACTGCTGCGGTGATTCAGGCCGCCATGGAAGCAGCAGGGGACGCTGGCCGCATCAACCGAGTCACGTTCGATGTGGAAGACTATTCTGCTTTGCATCAGGAGGCGAGAAATGATGCCTTCAAAGACGCTCAGCGGAAGGCCGAGCAGTACGCAGCGCTGAGCGGCATGACGCTCGGCCCACTGCTAACGATTGACGAAACAGACGGTGGCGGGGCTCGGCCCCTGCCGGTGGAACGCGCAGCCATGCACTCTGACTCCCCTCTGGCGCCAGGTAAGGTCCATAGCAGCGTCCTAGTCAGCGTGGCCTATGAACTGAGCTGACTGCCCGGGGTTCAGGTCCCTGTGCGGTGCCCTGCAATGGCGTCCCCACCGTTTGCTAGACGGCTAGGCTGCGTTGTCCGCGGAGACAAGCCGTCGATCAGAGATGCGTTTGATGCGGTCAGGAATCTATCCGTCCACGCACATACTCCAGGCCTAACCTAACAAGGGCGCCAAGGGCTGCGCTGGCCGCCATACCCAGACCTTTCCGTGCGCCTGCCCTCCACCGGGTCCATAAAGTCGCTTCTTCTCTTTGATCGCAAGAATTACATACTGGAGACTGGCTCTGTTCCTCGGGCGTCTTGGCTTTGTGAAACGCCTCCATTCCCTGCCCCACCCCCTTCTACAATGACAGAAACCTCACTTCCGCCCTTGCGGAGATCGTAAGCAGCGTGACCCAACACGAGTCTCACCGATCAAGCGGGGCCGGCCTCGCCACTCCCAGTGTCGCCATACATGCTCTTCCTCGCAGCTTGGCATCCAGACTGGGGCGGCGAGGCCACTGTCGGCAGGTCAGGCATGGCATGCGCACGGGAACGCGAGCACCGGAGCGACGACCGCGGCGCAGCCCTACGTATGCCTGAAGGGCCTCAGCACATGCCACCCACGGGTGCTTACAACAGCCCCCAAACGCCCCCGAGGTGTCCATGCCATCCCGCAGCTGTTAGCTGCATGCGCTGGTGCGACGAATGATTCGGGTCGCAAATCTTGACTCCAGGGGTCCCCGTCCTGCCCACCTGCGGCACAGGTGAGGACTGGGATCCAGGCGGCCGTTGATCGTGGGGCTATGCCGCGCGCTTGGAGAAGACGTCGATGAGCACAACGCCTTAGGCGACCATCAGAATGCGGAAGAGCACTGTTCAGATGCCGTCGTTGAGATGCAGCGCGTCGGGCAGGGCGATTCCAATGCCGCAATGTCATACTTTCTGAACGTGTGATTGCGCTCGCTGCTCATGGTCCTGGATACAGAGAAACACGATCCAGGGACGGGGCCAAAGAGGACATGGGTGAGGAAATGCTCGTGCGAAAATCCGGCACAGTGCTCGCGATGGTATCCTTAGCGATCTCTATGTTATTGGGGGGGCTTTCCGCTCCCACCGAAGCAGCTACCTGCAAGACCCCGTGGGGAAGTCTTCTTAAAGCCTCTGAATCACAGCGCTACGAATCACTTTTTAACATCCGGACCGGGCGGCATACTTGTTTTGACAGAATGGTGTTCGACATCCGCCCAGGTGTCTCCTCGCAAAGCGTGGGATACCGGGTCCGCTACGTCCGCCAAGTTTTTCAGGACGGAAGCGGCGACCTCATCCGTGTGAGAGGCGGCGCTGTTCTCGAAGTCCGGATCTCGGCCCCGAGTTACGACGTCGACACCGGCGAGCCAACGTATGACGGCAAGGTCGGCCGACCGCTTCCTCGCGTCACACTCGCCGGCTACAGGACCTTCCGCGACGCCCGGTTCGCTGGAAGCTTTGAAGGCGACACACAGGTGGCTCTCGGGGTACGCGCACGACTTCCCTTCCGGGTATTCAAGCTCAGTAACAAGGTCGTCCTAGACGTCGCTCATTCTTGGTAGCCATCCCCTACGTGGTGGACGCTTTCCTATACGCCCGGTTCCAGCTGGAGGGGGAGCCATGCGCAGCAAGAGTCCAGCCTGACGCGAATCATGCCCCACCCGCGTGCTGGCTGCAGGCAGTGTTGAAGGAGTCAGCGCGTACAGGCTTCCGACCACAGTGGCTGCGGCGTTTGGTGGTTCTCGCCAGGCAGGCGTCGGCAACGTGGAAGTCCCAAGCGGTTCTCCAAAGCAGAACACCAGGAGGGTCCAACCTCCCAGCAAAGATTATTTGCCGATCTTCCGTGGCGCTGGATGAGCACCTGGAGACCCTATAATGTGTGCTCGCAGGACCGACGGAGATTCGGGCTTCCCTGTCTCCAGCTCGAGGCGGCAGGGGCCGTAAAAACCATTTCACGATTCAATTAATGAAACTGCACGGCAGTCCACGCTTTGGTCCTCACGCCCTCGGCTCTTGAGCCTCTGTCGTCACAGCTGACGCCTCTATCCACCAAGAGCTAAGTCGATGATTCCCTGCAGAAGAATGGGGCCCTACAAATTTGCATTGCCTTGACGGGCAAACAACATCCCGCCGGGGAAGGATCACAGTGGCATACGAACGTCAGGCAAGAGGATAGGCATCAGTCTCGTGGAGAAGCTTCAAGGAAGGCCGGGTTCGCGGGAAGGGTCTGTCGCCCACGCTACCGCCCGAGGCATCCAGAAGTTCACAACACGGTTGTCTGCGGCTGCCAGTTCAGCGTCCTGCGCGGAAGCTGCTCTCTCGTCCACTGGCCCTGGCCGCATAGAGCATCGGAGATCCCTCCCTACATCCAGCCCACTTCGTACCTTAGAAAACGCCTCCCCTGACGAAGCTGTGGTGTACCGCGCGTTCTGCGAGTTGCACCAAGAGCTCTACCGCCAGTACGCGTATCTCCGACTGCACGACACGACGCTTGCACGAAGGTGCACCGAAGGCGCTCTGGGTGATCTGATGACAGTGTGGCGAGCTGCTCTGCGCAGTTCGCGTATCGAAGCGGTGGCTTGGCGAGTCCTCCAATCGTGGGTAGCACACGCATGTTGCGCCCGCCCCCTTCGTGAGCCGGCTAATCGCCTGTTGCCTCAACAGCAGGCTGATGCGCTCCTGCTGCGGAACCGGTTGTCGCTTACCCCCCGCCAGATTGGGGACGTCATAGGAATGGACGCAGCGTCAATCTCTGCACTGCTATCTATGGCGGAGAGAGCCTCTCCAGTAACCTGGCGCGTACCCGGAGGCAGGCAGTGAACCTTTTTCATCCTGCCTCTGCGGGGCTATAAGGCCTGGTCAACTGGGGTGGTGACGTGGCAGAGCCCCCGGTCGTTGGCGGTGTTGATTCCACTCGACACCGCCGACAGCCCGGGGGCTCTGCTGGTTCCGTATCCTTCCATGCTCGACGTCCCGTACGAGCTGGTCGAGCATGTCTCCTGGCTGATCTACGCCCGAAGGCGTGAACTGAACTCGCCGTGGAGACGACCCGGTTGCTTCACACAGGCCCTCCTCGCACTGGCCCATCTCCGCAAGAACGAGACGTTCGCCCAGCTCGCGGCAGGATTCGGCGTCCCGACCGCGACGGCCTGGCGCTACGTCGACCAGACCCTGAACGTCCCCGC
>NZ_JBVJAH010000061.1:0-6865 GCF_055590785.1 Streptomyces sp. NPDC041796 | reverse complement strand
TACGACGAGCCCGATGTTCCACCCGCCGCGTCAGCACCATCGTCCGAGCCGTTCACACGTTGCTGACCTGCAACTATTCAGGATGAAAGACGTTCCGTGAGACCGCCCGCACCGCAGGCGGTCCGTTCTCGAAGACCGGGACCTATCCAGGCTGCTGATCACCGAGGCCAGGAACACCGGCGGACGAGCCTGGCTCGGCGAAGCGTCGGCCGTGGGAGTGCTGGGAGTGCGGGGCTGTCCCTGACCGGGACATCAACGCGGCGGTCAACGTCGCCAAGGCCCCCGGACTGGCGGCATCAGCCTGTCGAGCGCGGATAAGACGACCGGGACCGGTCCGGCACAGCGTGAAGAAAAGGGGCGTTTCAAAGTCCTGGTGATCACGTGAGTCCGCAGGGCAGAGTGGTCCGGTCGGGCCCGTCACGTACGCAACGAAGCTCCGGTTGAACGGGGTGACCTTCCCAAGCCGCCCTGAACGACCGGAGCTTCGATGTGCCGTCAGTCTGCCACCGTCTGTCTCGTCAAGTCGCCTGCTCTGGAGGGTGTGGCAGGGCTGTCGCTGGTGGAGCGGTTGCGGTTGCTGCCTGATCCGCGGCGGCGGCGCGGGGTGCGTCACCCGTTCGTGGCGGTGCTGCTGGTTGCCGCCTCGGCAGTGGTGGCCGGCGCTCGCTCGTATGCGGGGATCGGTCAGTGGTCCGCGAGTGCTCCGCAGCATGCCCTGGCCCGGATGGGTGCCCGTGTGGTGGGCGCCCTGGGGATGCGTGTCGCGCCGAGTGCCGCCACGGTCCGGAGGATCATCGGCCTGGTCTGCCCCGGCGGCCTGGCCGACCTGACCGGCGCCGATCCCGGCGGCGCCCAGTCGCTGGCCGTGGACGGCAAGACCGCCCGCGGCTCCCGGCAGGGCCAGACGCCCGCCGCCCACCTCCTGGCCGCGATGACCGGCGACGGCCGGACCGTCACCCGGCTGCGAGTTCCTGACAAGACCAACGAAATCACGTGCTTCGCCGCGTTGCTGAAGCCCTACGACCTGAAACGGGGTCACCATCACGGCAGATGCCCTGCATACGCAGCGCGACCACGTACGTTTCCTGGTGGAGAAGAAGGCGCACTACCTGCTCGTGGTCAAGGCCAACCAGCCCGGGCTGCACCGCAGGCTCCGGTCGCTGCCGTGGAAGGACGTCACCGCACGGTGCTACGACCGTGGGGGTGGGCCATGGCCGCAAGGAGACCCGCGTGACCAGGGCCCTCACCGTCACCGATCTCGGCCTGGACTTCCCTCACGCCGTCCAGGCCGTGCGCATCCTGCGTCACCGTACCGGTCTCAAGAGCGGCAGGTGCAGCCGCCAGACCGTCTACGCGATCACGGACCTGACCTCCCATCAAGCCTCGCCCCAGCGGCTCGGCCGGCTCGCCAGGTCACAGTGGGCCATCGAGAACCGGCTCCACTTCGTCCGCGACACCACCTTCCGCGAGGACGCCTCGAAGATCCGCACCGGCCACGGGCCCGAGAACATGGCGACACTGCGCAACCTGGCGATCAATACGCTCCGGCGGCACGGGCACTACAACATCGCCGCCGGCCTCCGTCACGTCTCCTACGACCCATTCAACAGGCCGCTGGACCTGCTGAACATCCCCCGACAAGGCCATCTACATGATCACCGGGACTTTGAAACGCCCCTGGCGTGAAGAAGCAGGCATCCACCGAGACGGTCAGACGACCGTAACAGGAATACCCACCTTTGGGTGGCGCGGAAGTCAACTCTGGGCTTTCTCCACGATCACCGCCTCACCCGGCGCCAAGGTCCACTACCGAAGGCGCCGTGACCACTATGGAGACTGGCACGCCGCCGCCCAGAGCCACCCCTTGAACCGCATGATCGGCCAGCTCTGAGACTGTCTGAAACACAGCGCCTATTCGACGAACAGGCGGCCTTACCCACCGCACTCGCCGTCGCGGCTTGAAGTTAGGCCCCTGAGCTGTCAACGGGCCGCTGTTCGCCACCATGCCGCGGGTCGGAAGTCGACCAGGGACAGGTGATCGGTGAGATCGGCCCGCTCCTGGAACATGGCAGAGAACGGTGCCGTTGGCCGGCAAAGCGGATGTTCCGGTCATGCACTGAGGCCCGTAACAATGACGCCATCCTCGTGCTCAGGCGGAGGAGGAGGCTGCAGAAGGAGGCTGCTCGCTGCGATCAAAAGAACGACGCCAGCTAAGGCAGGTACAAGGTATCGCGCTCGCGTCTGTGACCGGCGGATGGGCTCTTCAAGGCAGTGGTAGGAGATGCTCGCTAACGCCAGCGACAGGGCCAGCGCTAGAAAAGTTGTTGTTTGTGTTGCCGACGCCAGGTGCTGAGTAAGGAACAGCCACACCGGCCAATGCCACAGGTAGAGGGAATAGCTTATCGCCCCTACGGCTACCAGTGGCCTAGATCCCAGCCACCGGGCCACGCCGTTCCCGCAGCTCAGCACCAGTGACGCGATCAGTGCGGCCGCCGCGATCCCAGCCAGAGGGAGCCGCCAGAGGTATAGAGAACTGTCCTCGATTTCTGTGGTAATCCATAGCGAGACTAGGACAGCAAGAGCAGTGATGGCAGCAGTGTTCAGAACAGCAGGGCGGTAAGGAGACTTGCCCGTCTCAATTCCGTAACCCCCTCCTGTGCGCACCAGGATTAACGCAGTGAGTGCACCCAGAAGCAGAGCGCCGGCTCGCGTGTCTGTTCCCATATAGGCGCGATCAGCGCTTTCCGGTGTGTAGAGAGTAGCAGCGAGCGCGTAGCAGGTTACCACTCCTGCGCCGGTGATTACTTTGAGTGCACGCAATGACCTGACATAGGCAAATACGGCCAGCAGTAGAGGCCAGCAGAGATAAAACTGTTCTTCGACAGCGAGTGACCACAGGTGGTTCAAGGGGGTATGACTCGCTTCGATGCCCCAGTAGCCCACTTCGCCATAGATGGCGTACCAGTTGGAGTAGTAGAGAAGCGCGGACAGTGTCTGCTCGTTAGTGGTACGACGTAATGAGGGTGGTCCGTCTAAATGCATCCAGAGCTGGATGCAAAGCAAAAGTAGCAGAACAGCAGGGATGAGACGCCGGATGCGGCGCACCCAAAATCTCGCCAGGTCAATGGATCCGTGTTCCCTGTTCTCGTTGATCAGTAGACGAGTGATTACGTAGCCGGAAATTACAAAGAACAGGTCTACACCGAGGAATCCTCCTGGCAGCGGGAACTCGAAGTGGAAGGCGATCACCGCAATGACGGCCAGGGCGCGCAATCCATCAATTGAGGGGATTCGGCTCCCAGGGCTGGCTCCGCTAGGCGCCTCGCCTGTGAGGGGACGTAGTACTGTGCTTGTGGTGGGCATGAGTTGTCCTATCGCGGGAACGCTTCTCGATCAGCGCTCCGCACCAGCACCGTGGGATTTCAGCTCGGCGTGGATCGAGTTCAGGACCCAGTTGCCGAGACGGCGCTGTGCAGTCGGTGTGGGGTGACCCGTTTCGTCATATACCCCGGTGCTTCCGACGAAACGCGGACAGCCTCTCACATTGCACAGTTGGCTACGCAGGTCAAGGAGCGAGACCCCTTTTGCTGCGTTCCGCACAGCTGCAGCCGCCACTGCCTCGTTCATGGCGTCTGACACGTTGCGGAGATAGGCATGCTTGGAGTCACTGTCGACTGTTAACGAAAGAAACACCTTCGCGCCGTGAGCGGTCAGGATATTGATTGCCCGGTCAATGTTTTCCCGGTACCTATCGCGGAATACTGGATCGGTGATGTTCCGCAACCTGCCCGTCCCATCCACGACCTGTTGTGCTTGGTCCCAGAAGGATGTTGTTAGCAGCACCGCATCTGGTTGATATTGGCGAACAAGCTTAGGCCAATCCTTTGTCCATGAATTACACTGCGGAGGTGTCTCGGACTTGCGTCCCTTAATCATGGCGACTTTCGACATTATGATGCCACAACCGCCCTGCGCCGCGTTCACCACTGTGTTGCCCGCGGTTGCTCCGGCGCGGCCCATGCCGATGCCGAGATTGCGAGCCCACGAATCGCCGACCACGAGCACTCTGATCCCGTTGACTCCGGACCGCAGCTGCACGTCACCCAAGGGTGGATCACCGTGCGACGTCGGCCTTGGCGCCAAAGGGGCTAGCGCTGCATCCGGCGGACCCTCCCAGTCCTCGCCCCGTGGAGCGCATGCTGTGATCGAGATCAGTGACATTGCCGCAGCCAGCACAGCTGCGGACCACCTGGAGCGCAAGCTACCCCTCGCATTTTCCTTTGCCCGCAGGCCGCCTCGGAGCCGAGGCTACGGCCCCTGCTCTCAGCACAGCGGGTTCATGTACTCCTTGCTGGATGGCGGGAGTGCTTATTCATGACGCGGTGCACCCAGAAGGGTGGAACAAGGGAAGTGCCGCTGCTATCCCAGGAGCCGCAGCTTGTCGCCTGCTCTGCCACGTCCCATGCCTCCCAGCATCGAACAACTATGCCGTATATGCCGGCCTCGCGGTGGGCCCTCGAATGCGCACTGGTTCGCTGATCCCAGACTGTGACCCATCCTGTGACGAGCCGATCCACCGAGTTAGGTGTTGGCGGGCTGCGATCCCAGCAGTCTTCCGCTTTCATGATTTTTGACGTGCGGGCCTCTCACTCGCGAGGCCCTTCAGCCGCGTTTTTGATGGCCTGGAGCTAACGCTGCACCTCTCCTGATCGCTCCCTTTCATATCAGGCCTATACGACGGCCATTCCGGTGCGATGTGGCTCCGCGTCATACCAGAACGTTAAGGCACTCTTGTTCTATGCCGTTTCGACGCGCCGATCTGGGTCAGGCGGGAGTTGCCAGGCGGGAGTTGCCAGGCGGGGTAAAGAGTGACGATATGTCGTGCGCGTAAGCGGGGAACCGTGAAAAATCGCTTACCTTTCGTTGCCGCGTTAACTCTCGCGACTCGACCTCGATGCTATGCCGACGGCTACTCCCGCTCAGTACCTCCATCAATGGCCGGGCTGCAATCCTCTGATTCGCCACCCGAACCGCTGAGTATGGGTCAAAGCCAGGCGCCCCGTACTGGCGAAGATTCCGATGTGCACTACTTTCAGCAGTACAGTCATATTCTCGCAAGGATGGAACGCCTGTGCTTACGCTCAAGAAGCTTGTTATGTCCATTGGCAGTGCAGTCGCGTTGACGCTGCTCACTGCTACCTCTGTCGCTGCAGCGAACCCGGGCGCCTTAGACGGGCGCGCCCAGGTCGAATCATGGCCGCCTTCAGGGGATGTCCCTCTCGAGGGGGGCCAGGAAGTCCCATCAGCAGACCCCGATGGTAGTGGTCAATTTGAGTATTTCGTTTGGGGGAAGTGGCTGTGTTACGGGATCGCTGTTGAGAATATCGATACGGCAACGGCGGCCCACATTCATCATGGCAAGCCAGGAGAAAACGGCCCTATCATCGTTGCCTTGAAAACGCCGGAAGCAGGCTCATCGGGCGGCTGTATCCGAGCTATCCGCGAACAGGACGCAGATAATGCAAATGAAGTTCTGACTTTCCAGGAACTTCAAGCAATCGCGGAAGATGAATGGTTCTATTACGTGAACGTTCACAATGCCGAATATCCTGCAGGGGCGGTGCGCGGGCAGCTCGGTTAACCGGATGCGCTCCCGGTACAGCGCACCGGCAGCCTGTGCAACAGGCCTTAAACGCTTCACAATGGCCGTGGGCCGGGCTACCACATAGGCGGTCCTGAGGGGTTAAGGCGTTGCCGGAGTGCCTTGCATCTGCGGACTGGCTCCTGCTGGTGGCGGTCTACTACAGTAGGCCCTGTTTCTCGGATCTCCTGACAGTGGTGGGGTGTTGGGGCAGGCTGGGTGGATGGGTCGTGGGGATCTGACGAACGCAGAGTGAGCTTCTTCGAGTTGGCCGCTGATCGGGTGACAGGCGAGGGCTCGTAACGGACAAGGCTCCCGGACGGTTGGGCGAGAGGTCTCACGTCTCAACTCATCTGCCAGGGAGCCTTGTTGGTTACCTACTCCTGCCGCACTGGACCTTCCGCATGCCCTCGTGGAGTGGGTCACAATGCCGATCGTCACCCGGGAGGGTGACCGCCGGTGCAAGCTGCCGGCCTCCCAGCGGGCCCTGATCGCACTCGTATATCTGCGGAAGCATGACACCCTCGCCTAGACCGCCGCCGGATTCCGGAGCAGCGAGAGCACCGCCCACGCCTATGTACACAGCGTGATCACGCACCTGTCTTCCCGCGCTGTCCCGCTCACCCGCGCACTGCGGCAAGCCCGCCCCGGGTACGTCCTCGTCGACGGCACGCTCGCCGAGTGCGACCGCGTAGGCAACAGCCAGGACGACTGTTCAGGCAAGCACCGGGGGCACGGCGTGAACATCCAGGCGGTCACCGGCCCGACCGGCGAACTCGTCTGGTACTCGCCGGCCCTGCCCGGACGACCTGCGGACGTCACCGCCGCCCGCACCCACAACATCGTCACCATCTGTGAGCGCCTGAAGATCCCCGTGCTCGCGGACAAGGCCTGCCAGGGTGCCGGCGGAACGTTCGCCACACCCGTCAAAAGGCACCGAGGCCGTGAGCTCACCGACAGAGAAGTCCCTCAACCGGGCGCACGCCCGACTTCGCTCGCCTGTCGAGCGGGCCTTCGCCCGGCTCAAGGCGTGGCGGCTCTTCCGCAAAGCCCGCGTCAGCCCCAACAGACTGACGTCAATGATTAAGGCGGTCCTCGCCCTGGAGAGGCAACGCTGAAGAAGCTCAATGAACGTCTTTCATCCTGAATAGTTGCAGGTCAGCAACGTGTGAACGGCTCGGACGATGGTGCTGACGCGGCGGGTGGAACATCGGGCTCGTCGTA
>NZ_JBVJAH010000060.1:0-6934 GCF_055590785.1 Streptomyces sp. NPDC041796 | reverse complement strand
GCAGAGCCCCCGGGCTGTCGGCGGTGTCGAGTGGAATCAACACCGCCAACGACCGGGGGCTCTGCCACGTCACCACCCCAGTTGACCAGGCCTTACAGCCCCGCAGAGGCAGGATAAAAAAGGTTCAGTGGGAACGGCTGGAGCCCCCTCTGACGCTCCCGCGGCGGGTTCTCCACGAAGATCCATCTTGCAGCAGAGGACAGATGCCGGGCCCTCAGCCTGATCCTGACCCCCGGTCACCGGGGTGACGGACCCCAGCTCGAGCACGTGCTGGAACAGGTCTCCGTGCCCCGCACCGGGGTCGGACGGCCCCGCACCCGGCCCGACCACTTCCTGACGGACAAGGCGTGCATCTCCCGCAGGAACCGCCGCTACCTGCGACGACGCGGCATCCGGCACACCATCCCCCGAACGCATCGACCAGCACCAACACCGCAAGAACCGCGGTTCCCGAGGCGGCCGTTACTTCGTTACGTTGGGTGATCTTGCCTGGTGGTGGGCATTCTTCGGTCATGAGGCTGGGGGAGGTGGAACGGCTCCGGGGCGAGTTGGCGTAGTTCGTTGCCGATGTGCTCGGGTCGTTGCCTCGGCGGGATCAGCCGCGGTGGGGCGGCTGTTATCTGCGGGGGCTGATGCTGGATGGCCGGCGCAAGTCGGTCCAGCCGATGGCCGAGCGGCTGCCGGACGGGAATATGCAGGCCCTGCAGCAGTTCGTGAACCAGTCGCCGTGGGATCCGCTGCCGGTTGCCGGCGGATCGCCCAGTGCCTGACCGAAGCGGTCCGGCCTGAGGTGTGGGTGATCGATGACGTGTCGTTCCCCAAGTGCGGCACAGCGTCGGTCGGGGTGGCCCGGCAGTACCGCGGTGCGCTCGGAAAGCGGGCGAACTGCCAGGTCGCGGTCAGTGTCCATGCCGCCACCGACACCGCCTCGTGCCCGTTGCACTGGCAGTTGTATCTGCCGCGGGAGTGGACGGACGAGCCGGACCGCTGCCGCCGGGCAGGAGTGCTGGACGAAGCCGTTGCCCATCGGGAAAAGTGGCGCCTGGCTCTCAGTCTGCTGGACACGCTCACCGGCTGGGAGTTGAAGGCGCCGGTGGTGGTCGCCGACGCGGGCTACGGCGTCAGCACTCCGTTCCGGCTCGGTCTCGAGGAACGCGGACTGTCCTACGTGTCGGCGCTGACCGGCAAAGAAGTCGCCCATGCCGAAGAGGCCGAGCCGCAACAGCCCGCCTATGGCGGGCTCGGACCGCCGGCCCTGCCCCGTTACCGCACCCCGCCCCGAGCCGTCTGCCTGGCGGCACAAGCCGGTGCGGAACAGTTCACCGAAGTCACCTGGCGTCAGGGCAGCAAAGGCGCGATGACCTCGCGGTTCCGCCCTGACGGTCCGGCCCGCGGGCAAGCAGTCCCTGGCCGCGGCCCAGGAAGCGGGCGGCGGGCGCAACCGGTGGGACGGTGTCCTGCCCACCCGGACTCTTCTGGTCGAATGGCCGCACGGGCAGGACGAGCCGACGGGTTACTGGATATCGAACCTGCCCGCCACCACCCCGATCACCGACCTGGTGGGCTGGGCGAAGATGCGCTGGCGGATCGAGCACGATTACCGCGAGCTCAAGCACGGCCTGGGCCTGGACCACTTCGAAGGCCGCCCCTGGCGCGGCTGGCACCACCACGTCACCCTCGTCACCGCCGCCCAGGCATTCCTCACGATGCGGCGGCTCGGACCAAAAGCCCACACGCCGGCCTGACCCCCTACCAGGTCCTCGACACCCTCCAAGCCCCGCTGCAGTGCTGGACCGACACCTGCATCACCTGCGGCCGAGCCCTGCCCCGCAACAGAACCAGACGAAGAACCTAACGAAGCACTCTAGTACTGCAACCACACACAAGTGTGATTGCAGTACTAGAGTCGAACGTGTGCGCCCACTGTGCGATGTGTTGCGACGTCCGCAACCAGGGCCCGCCAACCCGACCGCTGCATTACCTGGTTGCACTGATTCCGCACAGCATTTGCGATCACTTATGACAGACGTGATGGCCTGAGGGTGTACGCGTTGTACTGAGGTGGATGCGGTGTGCCACTGAGGCGCCTGCGTTATGTCAGGCACTCAGAGGAGTGCTGTAACAATATGGTCACGGCATATTTGAAGAGGGCTAGACCATTTGATTACTTGCGGGTAAATGGCGGTCCGGGTCGCATAGTTGACGGCACGTCAAGGCCGACCTTTCTCCGCCAGGCTGCTCATGGGGCAGCAGTCCGCTATGTCTGAATCCTTCATTCTTCCAGTCTGGCAAGCTTCCGGCACCGTTCTTGACCAAGAGGAGAGGTGCAGCTTGTCCGGACGCCGAAGACTCGAGCAGCACCGACGCCGCAAACCGCGTCGGTCCATATTCGTCGCAGCCTTAGCACTCGTGACGATCGTCGGCGGGGTAGCGTACGAGGCCGCCGACTACACCACAAATGCCGACCCCCTGCCGCCACAAAAGCAAGCCGTCGGCGCTCCAAGCCTCATTAAGCCGGAGCCGGCAATCGAACCGCTCAGGGATGACGAGCCCGAGCCGCAGGCCGAAATACCGAAGGACGAACCGGCCAGAGGGCTTGTGTACAAAGGCCTCCAACCGGCGCCCAAGGGACACCCGTGCGCAGGGGTGTACAAGACCGCTACAGGTCACTGCACCCACGGTCCAGATGCGCCCCCAAAGAGTGTCAACATCAAGAAGGATACGCCTCCTGCGGTAAAGGTCGGCGACTTAGCGCCGGAGCCCGGGCTCCCCAGAAAGCTGGAGCCCTCCCGTAGCCCACTGACCAGCCCCAGTGTTCCAGGCTTCGACGCCTCTGCTCCTTCAGAAGCAAGCAGTCCGCCGACGAATCCCGGCGACGACTCCGGAGTGACTACCGCCAATGGCCCCGCCGGGCAAACCGTGCAATGCGATGGCGACGGCAGCACCGGTAACCGTGTCCAGGTCGTCTACGTTCACCCCCCCGGGTACGACCGCTACGCGACGTATGGCGCGTCCTTCCGCAAGTGGGCGGCCGACGCTGACCTGATCTACTCCGAGAGCGCTAAGGACACCGGCGGCGTGAGACACATCCGCTACGTCACAGCTGCCGACTGCACCCCTACGGTCCTCAACGTCGAACTTCCTACCTGGGCGCTTTCGGAGTTCAGCGCCATGAATAAGGCGCTCGCTGCCAGAGGCCTCGACCGCCGTGACCGCAAGTACATGATTTTCGCCGATGCCCAAATCTACTGCGGCATAGGAACCTTCGCCGGCGACGAGCGGCCCGGCCAGAGCAACCTCAGCAACTTCGGCCCCTCCTACGGGCGCACTGACACCGGCTGCTGGGGCGGACACACCGCCGCCCACGAACTGGGGCATAACCTCGGCGCAGTCAATAACAGCGCGCCCAACACCAGCTACGGTGCCCACTGCACGGACGAGTGGGACGTGATGTGCTATTCCGACAGTCCCTACTACCCGCGCATGCGCTCAGTCTGCCAGGCGGGCCAGTACGAGAACCGGCTGGACTGCAACCACGACGACTACTTCCACACCAGTCCCAGACCCGGCAGCTACCTTGCTACGCACTGGAACATCGCCGACAACCAGTTCTTGATGAAGAGCAAGAGCGGCAGCCAACCCGATCCCAGCCCAAGTCCAACGGGCGGCCCCACGGCGGGGCCGGATGTCACCGTTGGGGAGATCAGTCCAGATTCTGCCGTGGTCAGCTGGAAGGCGGCCGACGGCGCGGCCTGGTACCGACTGTTCTTGAACAGCCAACCAATGGGATGGGCGAAGTCAACGAGCGCGCGCATCTACAACCTGCGGCCAGGAACTGAGTACACCATTGCTGTCTCGGTGCTTGACACCTCCGGCAAGGAGACGCGACCGGGCAGAGCGACCGGCTTCCGCACCGCGGGCGGGGGAGGTGGCAAGACCCCGGTGCCAAGCACCCCCTACTTGCTTACCAACGGTGCGACTGGAACAGCGGCGGAGATCTGGGGAGGACAGACTGCCGACGGCACCGTCCTTGTCGGCTCCCAGCGCAACGGCTACAAGCAACAGCAGTGGTACTTCGACAACGCAGGAGGCGGGTACAACCAGGTCCGCTCCGTGGCGACCGGCAAATGCCTGCAGATTGGCGGGAGCGCCACTGCGGGGATGTGGGTTGGCCAGCAGCGGTGCAGGAACATCGCCTCACAGCGCTGGAAGATTACCGAGAACGGCAGCGGGCTAACGATCACCTCTATGGACAACATCCGCTACGTACTAGGAGTCAGCAACCGCTCGTACTACGGGTCCAAGCTCATAGAGCTGCAGCTCGCTGCCGGAACCCCGTCTCAGATATGGACGGCTGAGAAGCCCGCCTGATCTCCCATAGCTGGAAGGGCAGGCGGGAGCCCCACATCCCGCCTGCCCTTCCCCCTGGCAAGGAGCAGCCAAGATGCGCAGAATCCTTCCGGCCACCCTGGCGGCCGCGCTGGCTGGGACCGTGGCCTTGGTGTATGGCGCTGATGCGCATGCACATGGCGGGACTCTGGACCTGGACATCACCGGGAACACCAACGGCCAGGTTGAGGTCACGGTCTCCTGGGACAACGATAACGATCCCGTGAGTGAGCGAGTCGCCGCTACGGTCAATGCCCAAAGCGCTAATGGTCACAGGGCGGTCGGCCCCTGGACACTGGTCCGCGATTCTGTAAACCCGGCCAGATACCGCACGAAAGAAGCCCTTCCACCCGGCCACTGGAATGTGACGGTGGAGGCAGGCTACCCAGCGCTCGGCCGCGACGAAGCGGACGTCACTGTCTCACCCAGCACACCTGCATCCCCTTCCGCCGTACCTGAATCGCCACGGCCCACGTCTGCAGTGCCACCCAGATTGGCTCCCCCCTCCGTAAACCACCGTGAACGCCACTCCGCTGTTGCAGCATCCGGTGCGCGTACCGACAAAGCGACTGACGCCCAATGGAGCACTCTGCCGGTGGCCGCCGCGCTGATAGGCGCACTGATCGCCGGTGCCAGATGGCGTCGGCAACGCAAGAGAACTGAGCGCACCTCCCAGCAGTCGCCGCCGAGCTGAAGGCCGTCGGTTCAACTCCACAGACAAGCCGACCCTCAGCGGTAGATCGGTCACTGGGACACGGCCTCACGCTGGTTGCGGAAGCGGGTGATCGGCTAACTGATCCCTACGTTGTTCTGCGGGACGTGGTGAGTCCTTCGTATGGTTCACCCACCCAGGGGCGCCGAGTGTGGCTCTAACTGATCTGCTGCTCGTAGCTAGAAACGATTGGCCGCTCGGCGCCCCACGCCGACTCGGCTGCCAATTAGGAATTGCGAATGATCGCTGAGTAGGATTCCTAATGTCGTTTGTCAAGCCGCGAGGGCTGTCGGCGGAATCGGCTCGTAGCGTCGTTGGTCGCGTAGAAGCGCCCAGAGAACGTTGACGCGACGGCGGGCGAGAGCGAGGACAGCTTGGGTGTGGCGCTTGCCCTCGGCCCGTTTGCGATCGTAGAAGCGGCGGGACTCCGCACACCTTCGGATGCTGAACAGCGCGGAGGTGTAGAAGACGCGTTGGAGGCGGCGGTTGTATCGCTTGGGCCGACGCAGGTTGCCGCTGATCTTGCCCGAGTCACGTGGAACCGGCGCGACGCCGCCGAAGCTGGCGAGGCGGTCGGAGGTCCCGAAGACGGTCATGTCTCCGCCGGTGGCGGCCAGGAACTCGGCACCGAGGATGACGCCCAGCCCGGGCATGCTGGTGATCACGTCGAAGTGGTGGTGATCGCGAAACCGGGCCTCGATGAGCTTGTCGAGCTCGGCGACCTGCAGGTTGAGAGCCATCACCTCCTTCGCCAGCGTGTGCACCATCTGCGCGGTCAGCCTCTCGCTCGGCAGGCTGGTGTGCTGACGCTCGGCGGCCTGGGAGGCCGTCTCCGCGAGCTGGTCGGCGTTGCGAACGCTGCGGTTGCGTAGCCAGGTCGCCAGCCGTTTGGTGCCGAGTCGACGTAGGGCAGCCGGGGGGTCTGGTAGCCGGTCAGCAGGGTGAGCGGGCCGGTGTTCGTGAGGTCCAGAACCCGCTCAAGGCCGGGGAAGAGTCCGGACAGTTGCGCCCGCAGCCGGTTGACGGTGCGGGTGCGGTCCGCGACCAGGTCCATTCGCCGGCCGGTGAGGATCTTGAGGTCGGTGACGGTCTCGTCCTCGGACCGTAAGGGCTGGAGGTCACGCCGGATGCGAACCTGATCCGCGATGACCGCGGCGTCCTTGGCATCGGTCTTGCCTTCACCGCGGTAGCTCTCAGAGGCGCGGTGGATGGTTCGGCCGGAGATGTAGTGGACCAGCTGGTCATGGTTGAGGAGGATTGCGATGGCCAGGGCGGATCCGCCGTCGGCCAGGTCGATTCCCCAAGTCACCTCGTCGCCCAGGGCCGGGACGTCGGTGAGAAGCTCGAGAAGGTCAGGCTCGTCGTTGGCGACGCGCCGCGACAGCAGCCGACGGCCGCTCTCGTCGATCGCGACGCAGTGGTGGTGGGTCTTTCCTGCGTCGATGCCGGCCCAGATCGCGGCCATGCGGTGAGCTTGTTCAGTTTGGCCCCTGATCGGGTGATGGTTGGGAGTGGTGTAACGGGCGAGGCCCTCAAGCGTTGAGCGGGATGTCTGACGTCCGCAGCTCTTCGACTCGGGGGCCTCGTTGGTTCCTTATCGTGCCGTACTCGATGTCCCGCATGCCCTGGTGGAGTGGGTCACGATGCTGATCGTCACCCGGGAAGGTGACCGTCGCTGCCGGCTTGCACCGTCCGAGCGTGCCCTGGTCGCACTGGTGTACCTGCGCCAAGAACGACACTGAGGGGCCTCGCGTTCTTCGGACAGGGTCTTGACTGTCGCGTTCAGGCGGCGGTCCGCAACTGCATGTGCTCGGCGTGGACTTCTTGCGGAGG
>NZ_JBVJAH010000059.1:0-7002 GCF_055590785.1 Streptomyces sp. NPDC041796 | reverse complement strand
GTGGAATCACCACGCCAACGACGAGGGGCCCTGCCTCGTCACCACACCTGCTGACCAGCCCATTTCACCCTTCAGCACAGGATGAAAGAGGCTCACTAAGGAAGTATCGAAAATGGCTTTCCAAAAAGGGCGTTCGTCATTGCGCTTAACCGCTGCGATGACGCTGTCTGTTGGTGCACTCTGCGCTGCTGTGTTGGGAGCTTCTCCGGCGTATGCGGCTCCTTCGCAGACGCTTTTGTACTCGGTGGCGCCTCGTGGTCGCCGAATGTGACGGCTGCACCGGGTCAGCAGGTATTGGTCAGGCTTTGGTACAACAACGACACCACGGATGCTATTTCTAGCACGTCGCTGACTACGACAATTCCGTCTGGTTTTACGCTCGTGCCCAACAGCACCAGAACCTGTCTGAGCCCTGCCACTACGGATCCCGCTGCGCCTGGCGCAGAACAGGTGTGCAGTACCGATGCCGGCCAGGGTGGCACCGCAGTCGACTCGTCGATCTGGTCGGCTGGTAACCTCGCTATCAGTCCCACCAACGGTCTCTTCGGGCAGCCCACCACAGATAGCAGCGGCACGCTGGCGATGGGCATGACGCGCTATATCAACCTAATGACGTGTGACTTCTACAGCGCCGGAGCCACAGACAACTACATGACCTTGGTGGACGTTCCCCTTGATGGCAGCACCTTCGACGGAGGAACCCACGCCGCCGACACCCCCATCACAGCACCCAGCTGCGGCCCAGGGAACGCAGGCTACCCGTACAGCACTGCAGGCAGCGGCTACGCCGCACTCGACACTCTTGACACCACGCGCGGTGAGGGCTTTGTTGAGTTTGTGATGGTGGCGCCGTCGCCAGCGGAGACGACGACGTATCCGCAGTCCGCTGCGCTGTTGGGTGCGGGGGACCCGGTTTCGAGTGGGAGTGTGACGGTGGTGGTGGAGCCGTTGCCGTCGAGCGGTGACTGGGGCTTCCCCCTCGGCAGCGCCTCTAGCCTTCCTGCCGGGCACAAGTTCTCCAACGTGGTGAAGTGGACGTGCAACCCCACTCCCAGCCTCCTGCCCGTCCCTGACACCACGCCGTGCACCTACAGCCCTGGTATGCAGCTGAAGATCTACGCCCTAAACGGATCCACCTTCCTGCATAACACCGTCCTGGGCGCCGGTGCGGGTGCCGGTACCGGCATGGGCGAGGCCATCTATAACGCGCAGTGGAACCTGAACAAGGCCAGTGACGGTACCCGGGTGGGCACCTGCTATGTCGCTACCCCCACTGAAGTCCACTGCCAGCCCACCAGCATCACACCCGGCACCATGAACGCCGGCGACGGCCTGGTCACCTCCATCCCCGTCAATATGCTCGCCACCACCCAGACCAAGACCCCCGCCTTCCAGGCCACCTGGTACAACCCCTGGGGGGAAATCCAACGCGGCACCGACGGCACCAACGACCTCTACGGCCGCAACGACTACCACACCATCACCACCACCGGACACCCCTAACCAACCAGCTCAATAGTCCCTACCCTCAGCGCGGGTGAACCGTTCCGACTTCTCTGCCGCTCCGTTGTGAGCCATCCGAGAGGATGGGCACGTGCCCAAGAAGATTGACCCCGCGCTTCGGAGCCAGGCTGTGCGTCTGATGACCCAGCACCGCTCGGAGTACTCCACCGAGCGTGCTGTCCATGTCCAGGTCGCCGAATCGCTCGGTGTCTCGCGTGAGTCCGTGCGGCGCTGGGTGGCCCAGCACGAGATCGACGCGTGCGTCACTGCGGGTGTGACCAGCGACGAACGCGAGGAACTGCGCAGGCTGCGGGCGGAGAGCAAGCGGCTGCGCGAGGTCAATGAGGTGCTGAAGTCAGCGACGATTTTCTTCGCGGGGGAGCTCGACCCCCGAAACCGCTGATCGTCGCCTTCGTCGACCAGATGAAGGCGGTCTCCGATGTCGAGTACGCCACCGCCGCGTGGGTGGACTGGTACAACAACCGCCGTCTGCACTCCACTCTGGGCATGATCAGCCCCACCGAGTACGAGGCAGCACACTACGCTGACACACAAGCTGTGGCCGACTGATCACCGACCAACAAAACACCGGCAGGAAAGTCGGAACGGTTCAACCAACGGAGCCCCAAGGCTGAAGAGTTGAGCTTAGACACCTTGCTCAACAGCCTGGGGCTCCGCCCGTTTCACAGCCACCCACACGTCACCCGATCGGCGGCCTCTCTGAGAATGCTCAATGACGGACCCGGCGGACACGCCGCCGGCGACCGCGTCCTGGCTGCCACCGCGCAGCGGCTCACGGCCTGGGCGGGCAGCCGCGGGGCGGTCGGCCGGCTCGGAGGGGACGAGTTCGCCTTCGCTGTGAGGATCGGATCCGCCCGCCACGAGCTTCGTCTTACTCAGCTCACCACGCTGCTTGCGCAGCCCGTCGAGGGACGACGGCGCCTTGGTCGACGTCGCCGCGTCGATCGGCGCTGCTTCCGCCGACGTCCTCGGCACGACGGACTTGAGCCTGCTGCAGCGGGCCGCTGACGCGGCGCACCGGACCATGCTGAACGCCTGGGGGGCTGTGGCTCACCACCTTCCTTGCCGGGCCTCTCTTCTGGACCCCATGGGCAGAGCTGCTCAGGGAGGCAGCGAAAACGCCCCGCCCGACCACAGCCGACGGTCATCGGCGTCTCATCACCGAAACGGCGAGGTCAATCCGCGTCGGCGGGCCGGCCTTCGCCTGCCATGAACCTCCAGACCAGCCCGTGGCCCAGGGCGACCAGCAGGATCAGCAGAACCGCCTCGGCCTGGATCGGCTTCAGGCCGGCGACGTCGGCAAGTTCAGGCCGTACGCCCACCACGGCGATCAAGGCGTAAAACAGGGCCGCCACCGCCTGCGCCAGGGTCAGGAACGCGGACGAGCCGTCCCGGCGGCTGCGCCCGGTCAGTCGTAGTATCGGCACACAGCCGATCACGGCGAGCACCACGAAGCTGAACCGCCAGATCTCCGGGGTCTCGGTGCCGCCGACCTGCGCAAACAGGCCCATGAGTGCGGGGAGCAGGAACGAGAGATAGATACCACCGACGATCCGGCGCAGCGCCGGATCGCGTAGCCAGTCCCGGTGCCCCTGCACCACGTTCCACCAGAGGCCGACCAGCGTGAAACAGGTGGCTGAGAAGAGTGCGTAGAACGTGCTGACATCCACCGGGCCTCCCGCACCAGGATTCGCACGGCGCGTCCCCAAGACCGCCTTGAGCGGTCACAATCCCGGTGACGTGGACCCGTGCGGAGCGGTGCCAGCGTCCCATGACAACGCCGCCGCCCTGGTGCACCGACACTCCTCACGCATCCCAACGGACGCCGAGCCGGCCACCGCCGACTCGCTGTTCACCGAACCACCGGCTCCCACCGGGCCGCCGAAGCCGTGGTGCCGAGGGTGCTGTCCCCGGCCACCAAGCACACACCACGGCCCTCGTCGCCGTCGACGGGCTTCGACGCCACAGCTGTCGAAGTGCAGGCAGAGGATTTCAATGCCTACCAAAGTCCCCACTCCACACCGCTACCAGCACGCCTGTACCGCGATCCTGCTGGCCCCCACCCGCTGCCCACCCCACCACCCAGCCACACCCGCGGCCGGCGGACGGACCGGAGGGGGCACCAGGGGACCATCGGGGCGCGGTCGTGACCACTGCCGAGACAGCGCTGGTCGCCGCCGTCCTCGTAAGGAGTACTCCTGGTTCGCCGGCGTAAGGCCGACCCGGGAGGGATGATTGGGCCGGCACCGGCCCTGCCGCCCCGCACGGCCCATGGCCGGCCGGGCCCCCACTGTATGGGTCGAGCCCGGCCAGCACCGCGCTCGCCTGCGGGCTCACACGGGGGGCAGAGTTCCCTGGCCGAAGAGCCGCTGCTCGCCGCGCAGCGCGTAGGGGGTGGTACGCAGGTCCACGATCCTGATTCCGAAGATCTTCAGCTGGAGCGTAAGTTCGGTCTTGAGATCGTATCCGGCTACCAGCTCCCAGGCCGGCGGCCCGTCCGTCGCCGCAGACGCGCGGCCTCGCAGGTGTACGAAGAGCTCGCCGCCGACGCCTGCCGCGTCGTACAGCGCGACAGTGGCGCGGGCACCGACGGTGGCCTTCGCCGCGGCCGCACCCTCCACCCGGGGCATACCGCCCTCGGTGCGCTGCTCGGCGTGCCGGACCGCTTGCCAGCCCTGCGTACGGTCGTACTTGGCACCGATGTCGAATGAACCGGCCGTGCGCTGTTCGGCGTCCAGGACAATGCGGCCGTCGGCGGTGAAGCGGTGGACGAAAACCACTTCGGTGTTGACAACCACAGGCACCGGGCCAATCCAGAAGGTGTGCTGACCAGTGACAGACGCCAGGGGAGTAGCGATCTCCCCCGAGTCGACAGCACGGGTTATCTTGCCATGCACTTGCCAGTCGTATCCATAGGAGCCACCGAGCCCGATGGCTGCCCGTTCCGGCAGGACGGACATTCCGCCCCGCCTCTCGTACTGGAAGAACACCTCAGGAGTGAAGCGCACTTCACCGGCCAGCCGCGCCGGGGAGCGGTCGGTTGCCTCAACCCCGGCGGGCAACGGCACGTCGAGAGCCAGCCGGAGGGTGGGGAGCGATTTCGCAGCATCCCTGGGGAGGCCGGAACCGGCCGTCTGCTGTGCCGACGGGTCGGCCGGGAGGCGCTGCGCCTCGGTGGACGTCCCGGTGGGGGCCTCGGTGGAGGTGCCGACGGGCATCTCCTTGACACCTGCGGTGTCTTGCGGCGTCGCGGACGTGGGCGGAGAGGCTGACGTGGAGGTATGCGGTACGGTCGGGGGTGGGGTGAGTGTCTCGGTGGCTGGAGTGCCGGGAGCCGAGCTGCTGGGGGACGCGCTCGGCGCGGTTGCGGCCGGGCCCGTCGTCACGGTGACCCCGGACGACAGGGGCTTGACCCGCAGCTGGCGGGGAGAGACCGCAGCGCGTTGCTTCACCGTGCGGTTGCCGAGGAGTTCGGGCAGGGTCGCAGGCGCGGTGTTCACGCTGACCCGGCTGTCGGAGGAGCCGGTCACCTCTGTGACCTTGAACAGCGCACCGGTCGGAGCCGACCGGTTGGGCGCGGCGGCAACGACGTCACCGGCGCGCACAGCGTCCTTCCCGGAGGTTTTCAGCACCGCGCGCCGGTGCTGCGGTTCGTACGACGCGATCCGTACGGAGGAGGTGTGCACTTTCTGGTCGGGATTCACGGTGGGCTGTGCGACAACGGCGTCGCCGTGGTCTCTGTCCGCCCCCGCGAAGGCGGGTTCGGAAGCGCCGCTGCTGGGCCGGGCCGCCGCGGTGTCCGCCCCCGGTCCGTCGCCCGAGGCCCCGAAGAGCAGGGCCTGGGCACCGAAACCGAGGGGCACGAGTATGCCGAGGACAGCGGCGGGCAGCGCCGCGCGTCGCCAGGAAACGGCCATGGAAGTCCTTTGCGTGGTGGGGGGTGGGCACCGCTGCTCGGCACCTCAAGCCGTTCCGCTCCCAGGCCGGCTCGGGCAGGGGGCGAAGACGGGATCATGCCTAGCATGACGATCGTCACGCTTGCGCACCATGGAGGAAGTCATCGAGCGATGAGGAGTGTGATGGAGGTTTCCACAACGGTTCCGGCGGCGGTCGCTGCGCTGAGGGCGGACTTGGCACCGCTGGTGGAGGAGGTGACGGACCGTCTGCGGGCGGAGTTGCCGTCGTACGCGCGCGTGCCGCCCGATCTGCTCACCCTGCGGGTGGCTCGGGCGGTGGACCGGAGTCTGGCCGTGGTGCACCGCCTGTACGGGCGCCAGTGCACCAAGGACGCCAGTGCGGTGCGTCCCGAGCGCAGAGCGGGCGGCGTTTCGCGAGCTGGCGCACCCGGCACGATCGGCGACACTCTCCCGGTGGACGACGTCATCCGGGCGTACCAGATCGGCGTCGACGTCGTGTGGTCACGATTCAGCCGGGAGATGACCGCACGCGGGGCGTGTCCCCAGGAGCTGCTGACCGTCGGCGAACATGTGTGGTCCTGTGCTGCGGATATGACGGTACGGATCGTCCAGCGCCGGGCTGCGGCGGAGGGTGCCCGGCCTGCGGACGCACGCCGGCCCCCGGGGCCACGGCTGGAGGAGTACGTACGCATGCTGCTGCTCGTGCCGGCGGGCTCGGCGGCCGTTCGGGGCTGGGCGTCCGGCTCCACAGCCGCCGGGTTGCCGTTTCGCGCCCGCGCGGCCTGCGGCTCCACCGACACCGACCGCGTGGTCCGATTGTTACGGCCGTGGATAGCGGCGGGCCCCGGTGGAGGCCTGATGGTGACGACGGTCGACGGCGATGTGGCCGGACTGCTGGCCGCGCGCCCTCCCGCGCTGCTACGCGAACTCGTGGTCGGCCTGGGCGCCGCGGTCTCCCCGTGCGACCTCGCCGACGAGTTCCCTTCCGCCTCCCTGGCGCTGCGGGTGGCGGCGTCGTTCGGGCTGACCGGTGTGCACACGGGGGACGAGCTCGGGCTGCGCACCGCCGTCGTTCAGAGACCGGAGCTGGGCAAGCGCCTAGCGCAGCAACGCCTCGCCCCGCTGCGTAGGCGCGGGGAAGAGGGCGCCCAGATAGAGGAAGCCGTAGCTGCCTTCCTCGAACACGGCCTGCGGCTGGAAGCCACGGCAAGGAGCTTGTTCATACACCCCAACACCCTGCGCAACCGCTTGAAGCGGTTCGAGGGACTGTCAGGGACCAGCCTTCGAGATCCGGCCGATCTGGCAGAGATCTGGTGGGCACTGGCACACCAACGAGTGCACGGACCAACCAGTACCACCTCCCCGCCTGATAGCCCGGAGCGGTGATGGCCCTAGACCCAATACCGGTGATGCAGGCTGTTTTCTGGCGTTTGCTGGTTGGTTTGGTGGGTGGGACCAGGGTGACGGTGCGAGCTGGTGGTGGGGGTGGGTTGCGGTGGTGGGGGTGTTTGAGGTGCCAGTTGGTCATTTTGCGTTTGATGACGCGGGGGTTGGAGCGTCT
>NZ_JBVJAH010000058.1:0-7010 GCF_055590785.1 Streptomyces sp. NPDC041796 | reverse complement strand
GGCTCCATCCGGGCCCACTGGCCATTCGTCAGATCCCCACGTCCCACGAAGCACGATCATCAACGAGCAAGATCCACTTTCGCAACAGGCCCTAGACCCAGTTGCGACCGCCAGGAGCACCCGCTGACCAGCACATAGACGACAGCCGCGACCACCGTCTCATCAGGCGTGTTCTGCGTCCCGCCACCCCGAGGCCGCACTTTCGAACGGCTTCGCGATCTCCCAGAAGCCGTCCGCCAAATACAGCTCCACGTTCCCGACCCATGCCGGGACAGCGCCCGCCTCACCGGACACGGTCCAAGCAGGGACCCCGGCGGCCGGCGACGCAGCAGACAGAACATCAGGGGCGGGACAGCGAAACGGCCAGGCCCACCCAGGCCGCACAGCGCCGTGGCTGTCGGCTGGGCGCAGCGGCGGTGCCGGACAGCGGCAGTGCGGCAGCCCGCAAGCTGGCGCAGGAGGGCCTGCGAGGGACACGGAGCGGCAGAAAGCTGGCAACGGCACGGACGGGCTGTCGCAGCGGCAGTCGGCAGTCGGCCAGACGCCCGGGCGGGGGACGACAGCGGACGGGCGGCGGCTGGACGCGGCGACGGGTCGGCGGCAGCCGCCGTGGCCCGGCGCCGCAACCAGGCGCGCGGAACCGCAGGGCCTGGCCAGCGCCGGACCGGCCGCCCTGGAGCGGCGATACGGCGGACGGCGCGACGGAACGTGGCACTGCGGAGGGCTGACGGAGCGGCCGGGCAGCGGGGCAACAAGCACGGCAACCGGACAGCAGCGGGACGGCGGCGCGCGCAGCGGACGGCGCTGGAACGCCGCCTGACAACCGGGTCCCTGCTCACTGGAGATCAACTCCGGCGCCATCGAAGTGACCGTCTGGGACAGCAACCCCACTCCGCCCGTGATCCTCGGCCCGACCCGACCCGTATGGCCAGCACGGGCTGGAGATCGTCATGGCCGTCGGCCAGAGCTTCGCCATCCACGCGCACCGGTGGGCAAGCGGATCACCACAGCGATCGTGCTGGCCGACGACCCCGGCGGAGCCGTCACAGGCCGTCAGCTGTGACTGCGTGAGATCGGAACAGGCCGGTCGCCATCTGGAGCCGGCCGGGGAAGGGCCATGACGCCCGGGGAGGTCGAGGAGCCTGCCGGCAGAACCTGGCGCCCGGCACCCACAGCCCGTCACGCACCGGCCGCCGGTCCCTCCGCCAGCACCACGATGCCGTTCCCGTCCGGTGTCTCCACCACCGTGTTCCCGCACTGGACCAGCAGGCCCGCCACCGCGGCCCGCACCACCACCCGCATCCCGTCGCTGGACGCCCCATGCTGATCAGCCGCCAGTGCGGTGAACCCGTGCGACGTCGTCCAGCTCACCAGCACGCCCGCGGGCGCCCCGCTCACCCGCAGCCCTGGCGTGGTGTCGTCCGCCTCATCGACGACATGGAAGCCCTCCAGCTTCAGGGCATGGCGAACCTGTCCAACAAGCTGGAAATGAACGGGCGGCACCGGCCTCGCCTGCCCCGAAAGAAGCGGATCATGCCATCAGCTGCCGCGGGCCCGTCGAAGCAGCTCACAGCCATGCTCAGTCCAAGCGCTGCTTCCTGCACCCGCAACTACTAGTAGTACTTCGTTAGGTTGATTCGGGTGGGGGGTGTTGTTTCCTGGTCGGTGTTGGTAATTGGTGGTGGCAGGTGGGACAGGCGCCGGTCCAGCACAGCAGCAGGTCCTGCATGGCGTGGAGGACTTGGTAGAAGGTCAGGCCGGCGCTGTTGCTTTTGGGTCCAGGCGGCGGAGGGTGAGGAAGGCGTGGGCGGCGGTGACGAGGGTGGTGTGGTGGTGCCAGCCGCGCCAGGTGCGGCCTTCGAAGTGGTCCAGGCCGAGGCCGTGTTTCATTTCGCGGTAGTCGTGTTCGATGCGCCAGCGCATCTTCGCCAGCCGGGCCAGGTCTCGCAGAGGGGTGTCGGCGGGCAGGCTGGTCAGCCAGTACTCGGTCGGCGTCTTCTGGCCGGTGGGCCACTCGCTCAGCAGGGTGGCCGTGGGCAGAGTGCCGTCCCAGGCGGTGGAGCTGCCTGCCTGGGCGATGGCGTGCCTGCGGGTCGCGATGCCGGCCGGACGCACGGTGTGGACCTTGAACCTCGAGCGCATCGGTCCTTTGGATCCCTTGCGCCAGGTCGCCTCCCGGTAGCTCCTGCGTCCCCCCTCGGCGGCGAGGGTCTTCAGTGGCAGCGCCGGGGTGCGGTAGCAGGAGGCCGGTTTGCGGCCCCTTCCGTTCCAGTCGGGCACGGTGGGAACCGCGTGATGGGGGTGGGCGGACTCATCCGCCCGCACGGCGACCATGTAGTCCAGGCCGCGCTCTGACAGTGCCTGACGGAAGGCGGTGTTCTGGCCGTATCCGGCATCCGCGACGATCACCTTCGGCTCCAGCCCCCAGGCAATCGCCTCGTCGATCAGGTCCAGGGCCAGGCGCCACTTCTCCCGGTGACCCACCTCTTCGGGAACCCCTGCCTTGGCCCGGCGTCCGGCGTCCTGGCCCCACTCGGCCGGCACGAACAGCCGCCACGAGACCGGCACCGAGGCCGTGTCGGATGCGGCATGCAAGCTGACCGCGACCTGGCAGTTCGACTGCTTGCCCAGGGCCCCGCACCACTGCCGGGCCACCGCCACCGACATTTTCCCGTCCTTCGGGAACGACACGTCGCCGATCACCCACACCACGGGATCGACCACCGGCACCGTCTTGACCGCCACCGCCCGCAACACCGCCGCGTGGTCCCACGGCGACTGGCTCACGAACTGCTGCAAGGCCTGCACGTCACCGTCCGGCAGCCGCCCGGCCATCGGCTGGATCGACTTCCGCCGCCCGTCCAGCATCAGCCCACGCAGATAGCAGTCGCCCTTCGCCCGCTGATCCCGACGCGGCACCGAAGCGAACACCTCAGCCACGAAGGCAGCCAACTCTCCCCGCAATTCCTCAACTTCCCCCAAGTCCACCGCGCCACCATGCCCGACGAACCACCCAACGATCAAATCAACCTAACGAAGTACTACTAGGGCTTGGTCAGGTCGGGGCTGGGGTGGGTATGCCGCGTTGACAGGTGGGGCAGTCGCCGGTCCATGTCGTGAGGAGGGTCGGTAGCTCGTGGACGATGCGGTAGAGGCTCAGGCCGGCGCCGTGTCTTTTGGGGCTGTGGCCAGCCGTTGCAAGGTGCAGAAGGCATGCGCGACGGAGACGAGGGTGACGTGGTGGTGCCAGCCGGTCCAGGTGCGGCCCTCGAAATGGACCAGGCCCAGGGCTTGCTTCATCTCGCGGTAGTCGTGCTCGATGCGCCAGCGGAGCTCGGCCAGGCGGACCAGGGTGGTCAGCGGGGTTTCGGCGGGCAGGTCGGACAGCCAGAACTGGACCGGCTCGGCCTGGCCGGCGGGCCACTCGGCCAGCAGCCAGCACTCGGGCAGTTCCGGGCCGTCAACGGCCTGCCGGGTCTGGCGCCCGGCAGGCCGGATCCGCAAGGTGACGAACCGCGAGTACATCCGCTTGAAGCCACTGCGGCCCGTGCCGGGCCGGGAGCCCTCACGCCACCGCACCGGTTTCGCTGCCTGCCGGCCCGCCGCGATGACCAGCTGCTTCACCGACCGCGGCGGGTCGGGGTACTTCGCCACCGGCGGGCGCCCGGTCCCGGAGTACGGTTCGGTGACCGGCACGGCTTCGCCGGGCTGGGCGGAGAGGGTGGTGGAGATGCCCACCACGTAGTTGAGGCCGCGGGCCTGCACGCCGTGCCGGAACGCCGCCGCGTCACCGTATCCGGCGTCCGCGATGGCCAGCGGCACCTCGATGCCCCACGAGCGGGTCTCGTCGAGCATGTCGAGTGCGAGCTGCCACTTCTCCACGTGCCCGATGTCGTCGGGAATGCCGCAGGCGGCGCGGCGGGCGACCTTGTCCGGGTCCGCCTTCACGGATTCGGGCGCCCAGGTTTCGGGCAGGAAGGGCCGCCAGTCGACCGCCGCTGAAGCCTGGTCGGAGGCCAGGTGCAGAGACACGCCCACCTGGCAGTTGGTGACCTTGCCGGCAGTGCCGGTGTACTGCCGGGACACACACGCTGAGGCGTTGCCGTCCTTGAGGAACCCGGTGTCGCCGAAGACCACCGCGGTGGGCCGGATCGCCTTTTCCGTCCTCCAGGCCAGCTGGGCCCGCACATGCGCCGGATCCCAGGGGCTCGTCGTCACGAAGTGGGCCAGCGCCTGCCGGTTCCCGTCCTCACCCAGCCGGGCAGCCATCGGCTCGACCGACTTACGCTGCCCGTCAGTGAGCAGACCCCGCAGGTAGACCTGCCCCCACCGACGCTGGTCGTTTCTCGCGAACGGCTCGAAGACCTCTGCCGCGAAGTCCTCCAACTCGGCACGCACGGATGCGATTTCCTCCGGTGTCAGACGTCCTCAACGCCACACCAAGCCCCCAGGACACGCAACACCAGCCCCGACCTGACCAAGCCCTACTATGAAGCCCCCCACCCCGACGGATGCGGGCGAGCGTCCCCCGGACGGGGCCGACAGATCCCGTTGAGAACCCTGAGTCAGTCATGCGGTGGGTCAGACTCCCCGAGGAACGCTCACGTACATCCTCACTGTTATGCGGCAAGGCCGCGGGCCGTGCGCGTGGGGTGCTCTCCGGGCGTGGCCGGGGCGGACGTGATGTGGCCCGGTCGCGGCGTCTCCGGCTGCTGCTGGGGGGCGTCGTGCAGGTGGGTGCCGACCAGGTAGCCGATCAGCAGCCCCCCGATCCCGAAAACTTTGTGGCGGTTGGCATTCCACCAGGTCGGTGCCGGGGGCTCGATGAGCACTCCTACGACGGTCGGGTCTTTCGCCAAAACGGGTCTCCTCACTCGGAACGGGATGGTGCGTGCGGCCGGGCGGCCTGTCCGGTCCTCGCTCACCCCGCTGGCGGGCCAGGCGAGGTCCAGGCAGGGCCTCGGGTCAGGTGGTCCTACGTTGTTGGTGGGTCAGACGGGCCGTCGTAAGGTCCAGAGATCCAGAGACACCGGGTATGGCTTTCATGTGGTTGCCGTTGACGGGTTCCCCACACCTGGCCGCCCGGTGTCTCACGACGACTCGGCCGCTGATTAGGAGCTGCGGGCCCCTGGGGGGTGATCGCTGAGTAGGACCACGCTGGCGGGGTCATCCGGACGAACAGCACTGCCGAACGACCGGAGGAACAGGTGGCCCAGATCCGGGCGGGCACGGACATCGGCAAGACCCACCACCACTGCGTGGTCCTGGACGCCGAAGGCAATCGACTGCTGTCGAGACGGGTCTTGAACGACGAACTGCAGCTGCTGAACCTGCTCGCCGTCGTACTGGCCATCGGCGACGCGGGCGGGTGCGCTGCCGCCGCTGGTCGAGGCGCGTGGTGTGGGTGTGGGCCAGGTGGTGGGGAACACGCCGTGCTCGGTCGGGAATGAGCGGGACGCGCCGCAGGTGCAGGTCCAGACGTACGGCTCGAGGCGGTTGTCGTCGGGAGGTGGCGGTCTCCTTGGCGGGGTCGTCTTCGTGGCTCTCGTGGAAGGTGCCGACCCAGAACTCGGTGTCCTGCAGCTTCATCGGATCTTCTTCGGCGCTGGGGGTGCTTGGCGGGGCGGTCTTCGGGGTCAGCGTTGGAGCGGGTGGACGTTGTCGGGTTCGTCGTCGATGTCATCATCCGCCGGGGTGGGAGCGGAGTGGGTGGCTTGCAGGTGGAGCGCGGGGTTGAGCGGGTACTGCGGTCGGGTGATTGTGGATGATGGGCCGCAGGGTCAGGCCGCGCAGGGCGATGATGCTGGCCAGCGCCCGCATGAGGGCGGCGAGCCCGGCGGCGGCGCGGCCCCCGGCTGGGGCGGCGGACCAGATCATGGCGAGGCTGCCGATGCCGAAGAGCACCCAGGTGATGCGGGCACCGGCGTTGCCGAGGAACCCGCCGATGAGTCCGAGTAGCCCGGTCAGCTGCCATAACGTGTACAGCGCGGCGGGGGCGACGGCAGGGTGCGCGGCCTGGTCGGCGAGGAACACCCGGACGGGGTAGTCGACCGTGCCCCACAAGCCGCTGTCGTCACCGGCGCCGATGGCCGGGACGGCGGAGAGACCCCTGAGCGTGGCAGAGGCGATGTCAACGGCGGGGTCCACCGTTATCACGATGAGGCTGAGCCCGCCGATCATTGCCGCCGCCTTGATCCAGTTGGCGGCCTCGTGCCAGCTTGCGTGCCGGGCCTGGGATACCTCCTCCCACCGCTGGTAGGGGAATCCGCCCTCGTGCCAGGACTCCTTCCATGCGGTGCACAGTCGTGCGAGGCGCTGCCTGTTCTTGTGGGCCGGGGGCAGCTCGAGCTGGTCGCGGATGCTGTCAGGGCAGGGCTGCCCGTGGTTCTGCCTGACGTTGTTGGACACGGTGAAGCTCCTTCGGTGAAGGTTTGGTGGTGAGAGGTGGCGGGCGGGCCGGAGCCGAGCAGGAATCTCGTTGCGAGGGCGGCGAAGAGCGCCCCGTGGTGCTGCTGTTGTTGTGGAGTTCGGTGTGGTGGGTATCTGGACCCTCGTAGTCGTTCTTCGTGACGGCAGAGTGCGCCTTGCTGATCGTGCCGCCGATGGCGGTGGCATCTGGCCTGGCCCGCGAACGGCGGAGTGACTGTCAGGACGCCGTTCAACGCGACGGAGGCCAGCCCCCGTGAGCACTCCTTTTGGCTCCGCCGTGGGAAGGTGCGGTGGCTGCGCCAGGGCGTAAAGGTTGATGTGGCTCCACCTCCTCCAGGCGGGCGACGTGCCCACGTTGGGGTGAACGCTGTGGGCTGTCCGCCTCGCAGCGGCAGGGTGTGGTCCATCGTTCACGGTCATGCGGAGGCCGTGTGTCGAGCCCACTTCCTCCTGCGGGCCTGGGCTGTCGGCGTACACGGAGAACGCGGCCCTGGCAAGATTTCCGTGACGCCGGGGTGTGCGACCGTGCGCCGGTGACGCTCCGTCAGGGGCGGCGCCAGCATCGTTGAGTGTGATGACAT
>NZ_JBVJAH010000057.1:0-7379 GCF_055590785.1 Streptomyces sp. NPDC041796 | reverse complement strand
ATCAACACCGCCAACGACCGGGGGCTCTGCCACGTCACCACCCCAGTTGACCAGGCCTTATAGCCCCGCAGAGGCAGGATGAAAAAGGTTCACTGTCACAACCGGACTCACGCGCCTACTACGACAGGAAGCGACGCGAGGGAAAGCACCACGTCGCGGCACTCGTCTGTCTCGCCCGACACCGCATCGACGTTCTCTTCGCCATGCTCCGCGACGGCACCTTCTACCACCCACCCACATCAGCAACAGCTTGACGAAAACCATAGGGGCACTTTTTGCTGGGCTCGCTCCTGTTCGGCGGCGGCTTCCTCAAGGGCGTCCATGACCTCCTTGCCGATGTGCATCCCGGCTGCGTCGTGGTGAGCGCGGGCCGTGGTGGAGTTCACGCTGACCAGGGATAAGTCCGTCTGTCCACGGCGGGCGGCCTCGGCGATCATGCCTTCCAGAAGAGCTGAGAAGACCCCGGCGTCCCGCCCAGACGCGAAGGCGTCCGCAGACCGTCGGCCACGGTCCGAACTCGGCAGGCATCTCGCGCCACTGGGCGCTGGACCGGAACCGCCAGATCACCCCTCGAACTGTTCCCGCAGCCGCTCGGGGTACGGACCGTACTCGCCTATCGGCAGGTACGGCTCGATGACCTCCCACTGCTCGTCGGTGAGTTGCCTACGTGTCACACCCAGAGTCCTACCAGGCCCCTCCCCCACACGGGACCAGAACCCGAGATTGATCACGACCTCACACAGGCCCTAGCTGGCCGGTGCAGTATCGACACGTCCTCCAGGCATCGAAGCAGCCTCTCTGTATCGATTCAGTCACAAATAACACCACTAAGCTGCGAGCCCGGCTTGCTGCGCGGGCCAAACAGCCTTAGTGGAAGCAGGCTTGACGTGCCGTCAATTAGTCGAGGTGAAGCGGCCTTTTCCGCTCGCATATTTTGGTCATTTCGCTCCCTTTGTCATCTGGCACACTCTCACAGCCGAGAGGACCGACCCGGGTCGCTTGTGGGGGCATCGTGTCGTGTTACCGCTCGTCATAGACCAGTAGCAATCAACTGACCGCCATGCAGGGCACTCGTCACACCCGCCCCCACTCTGGGCCACGGGGAGAGCCGCCTCTTGGTGGTTCCACGCAGCCTTGACTGGCTGCTGACATAGATCAACGAAGCTGCTAGCCGTCCTGAGACAGCGCTTGTATTAGGAGTGATCTTGCATAGACGCCGCAGGCGCACCGGGAAAATGTTATCCATGGCAGCCATGGCTGTCGCGATATCCGGTGCCCTTCTTCTAGGGTTGAACTCTCTCGCCCAAGCCGGTCCCGCGCTGGGCACCCTCATAGAGGGCCGCGGTAAATACGCCCGCATCAATCAACGCGAAGCCCCCTCGCTCTCTTCCCGCATCGTCGCAAGTGTGCCCGTAGGGGACCGGGTTGCCATGGTTTGCCGCACTACGGGCGACACCGTGGAGAGCAACCCGCGATGGATATGGACTGGCACAACTTACCTAGCCGACGCGTTCATCTACGAAAACACGACGTGGCTTCCAGTCTGCAACTCCGTCAGGCCAGCCGACCGTGCCTCGCTTAACATCGTTATGCAGAAACAGGTACGAAGCCAATGGTGCTGGGACGCCTCTGGCCTGACCATCGCCAACTACTGGGGATACCGTCAGTACAACCAGTACGACTTCTGCAGACTCGCAGCACAGAACAACCGTCTCGACTGCAACAACAGGCCCGCGACCCTTGGCGATATGGCGAACGCGCTGCAGCAGATGGGCTTCCGCAGCAGTGGCAGAGACCTCTACCGCAGCGCCTCGTTCAACGAAGTCGCCAACGAAGTCACCAACGGGCAGCCCTTAGCCGTGCGCATTGGCTACAGCACCGGTGGCGGCCACATGAACGTCATCTACGGCTACGACCGGACAACAGGAATGGTCGCCGTAGGTGACCCCTGGCCCTCCACGCAGACGTACACGTGGTGGAGCTACAACACATACAGCAGTAACCAGTCGTTCCAATGGACGCACTCCAGAATCGGGATCCACGGCTAGCAAGGCCTCGCCACCTGCGAACCGCAGAAAAAGAAACCGGAACTGCGACCCCCTGTTCTGGCCCCGCAAGCCACCCGCGAACGGTCCCACATCACGGCATCAAGCTAGGTGAGAAAACCAGTGCGAGACACGAAGCATACCAGTGAGCATCTCCGCAACTTCGGAATAACATCCGCAGTCATCACAGCCCTGACGATATGGGGTGGCGGAGCAGCCGTCGCTGCACACGACACCACCGTTCCCAATTACGGCGCAGCAGCGGAGACTATCAACTCTCCAGAGCTTCAGCGGACCGTTGCCCGGTTCCTCGAGGCGACTCGCCAGCGACAAGAAACTGACGGTGGGGCCACCGGCTCTCCCCAGCAGGCGAATCCTTCCACCGCCAGCGCGGACAAGTTCCAGTTAAGCAAGCCGCTACCGCTGTACGAGCTCACTCCCGAGTTCGTAATAGGAAAGCAGAAATCCGCGAAATCAGCACTACGCCTGGCTTACCTCACATCACGTGTGAGCGCCGCCAATGGCCAACAGGCTGCCGTCCTGCTGACTCAGCAATCGCAAGACAGCAAAAGCTGGCAACTGGCTGGGATCCGTGGGGGAGAGATGGAAGCGTCCATTGCAGAAAAAGCAACAGAAGGCAGCAAAATCTTCTCCGAGCCACAGATAAATGCTTGGTACCGCCTTACAGCCGCCAACAGGGTCCAGCCCCTCAACAAAGAGGCCAGCGCCAGCCTGAAGGGGCAGCCTGACACTTCATTAGCCGCCTACCAAAAAATCATTAACGCTCGATACGGCGACAAGCTGCCCGCCTCATCCTATAGCCGTAAGGGACTCGCGGGAGGATACAACACGCAAGATCACTCAAACGGTGAGACTGATCAACCTCAGTCAGCAGCACCCTCTTCAACCGCATACGCCCCTTCAGCGACGACCACCGCCGGGGCTGCACTCTCCGCCCTTCTTCTCTCCCTCGCCTGCGTCCGGAGAAAGCATCGGGGCAAGCTCACGGGCAGCAGATCTTGATACCGGTCGCCAAGTTACGGGCGATGCTTACCACGGGGCGCGCCGTGCCCATCCATCTGACAGGAGGGCTTGAGCGTAGCCAGGACAGTAGCGCCCGGGAGGCTACATCAGATTGCTCCGTAGGATCCGGTGCATTTCACACCGGCTCGGCGCAGGACGGCAAAAAGGCGGGCCCCCGCCGGAAGTTGGGGGTATCCGGCGGCGGTGGCCGGGAACTGCCGGTGGGCCAGCCTCCAAGCAAGGTGACCACGGCGACGTGCGCGTCCTTGTGGGTGGCTACCCCAGGATCGCTTCCTCCGCCAGCGGTTCTTCCCGTGCGGGCAGGGTCGGCTGGGGCATGCAAGTGATGGCCGCGCGGCTCCTCGATCGGCACTGGGGGCTGTGGCCGACATCCGTCCGGTGGGTGGTCAGATTCGTGACGGTGCCTTGTGGAGCAAGGCCCCTAAAGCACCTCTAAGGCGCAGGCTGACGAGGCCTCCCGATAGAGCGGTGCTGTCACGGTGGTGGGTTTCACGGGTATGCGGACGTCGGGCGGACGCCTGGGAATCTCCCCGGCCGACAGGCCGCACGAGAGAGCGGCGCGGTTCCGGCGTCTCCATGTCCCGTGAAACCCACCACCGCACGCCGTCCGTTGTCGTCGTGGTGCGAGCCCGCCGCAGAGCGGCCTCCTGTCCACCTCCGCGAGCCACGAACTTGGCGCAGGCAGTGGCCCCTGGGGTGCCTGGTGTCGCGTGTCAAAGTCCAACGCAGATCGTCGAAGCCGTGCACGGCCGAACCCTTGGCGAGTTCCTCCTCGAGCACGGTGAACTGGGCATCGGTGAGGGCCGAAGAGTTCGTCGGACCCGTGGAACGCAAGGCCTCCATGCCGCCCCTCGCGCCAGGTCCGCCGCCACAGTTCCACCGGCCGCGCACTCAGCCGCAGGTCCTTGGCGTCACCGCGATCTTCTCCCGCGCCGCAGACCACATCCCGGCCTGAAGCCGGATCCCCTCCCGAAACGCCCGACGCTCAGCGGTCAGGCACCCGGCCTTCCGGATATGCGACCACACCCGGATGCCACAGGGATCAGGAGCTCCCTACCTTGTTGATCGGGATGAGCGAGCCATTCGTAGGGTTGGCTCACCCAGGGGCGCTGGGCGAGGCTTTCAGAAGTCTGCCGTGTTTGTGGCTTGCAACGATTCGCCACCCGGCGCCCCACGACGACTCGGCTGCTCATTACTGAGGTTTTCAGGGCGGGGTCGGTGGGTTGATGGTCAGGCCGGTGGCGGTGAGGCAGCCGTCGATAAGGTGGGGCCGGACTTGGATTCTGCGTAACTCGCGGCGGAGGACGCGGTTGAGGTCGTCGGGGGTGTCAAAGGCCGGTGCTGGCCATGGCCCTGCGCACCAGTGACCAGACGGCCTCGACCGGGTTCAGATCTGGTGCGTATGCCGGGAGGCGGACGGTGGTGAGCCAGTCGTGCTCGGTTTCGTAGCGTTTCAGCCCGGCGGCCAAGTGGGTGTTGAGATTGTCCCAGACCACCACGATCGGCCCGCCCAACTGTATGTGCGCGCGGACCAGGAGGTCTCGGTAGTCCTGCCAGGAGAAGCTCTTGCGTGCACCCTTGAGGCGGAGGTGAGCGCGGGGCCGGTGGATGAGGCGGCTGTTCTCGCCGGGTTTGTAGCAGCACAGCGCGGCGATGGAGGTCCGGCGGCGGGACCTGCCACGGACGCGGATGACGGGTGTCTGTCCGCGTCGGCCCCAGGTGCGGGCACGGGGCGGCGTCATCGAGAAGCCGGCTTCGTCCTCGAAGACGGTCCAGGCCCCGGACTCCGCCGCGAGCCTTTTACCTGGGGCCAGACCTCCTTCTTCCACAGCTCCACCACGTGCTTGTCCCGCTCCAGGGCCCGTCGGTATGTGCCGGCCTTCGGCGGCCTGGAAGGCTCTCGTGGCGAGTTCATCGGCGCTGCGGACCTTGCGGTTGCGCAGCCACGTGGCCAGCCGTCGGCGGCCGGTCCGGCGAATCGCTGCCGGCGTCTGGTAGCCGGTCAGGAGTACCAGAGGGCCGACGTTGCCCAGGTCAAGCTCGCGCAACCGCCCATGTGGTGCGCTCTCTGGCGAAGGAGGTGATGGCCCTCAACGAGAAGATCGCCGAGATCGACAAGCTCATCGAGGGCCGGTTTCGCCAGCACCGCAACGCCGAGGTGATCGTGAGCATGCCCGGCATCGGCGCTCTATTGGGGGCTGAATTCCTGGCCGCCACAGGCGGCGACATGGACGCTTTCGCTAGCGCGGACCGGCTGGCCGCCTTCGCCGGCGTCTCCCCGGCGCCTCGTGACTCCGGGAAAATCAGCGGCAACATGCACCGCCCCACGCGCTACAACCGACGCCTCCAGCGCGTCTTTTACACCTCCGTACTGATCAGCATCCGCTGCTGCGACGAGTCGCGCCGCTTCTACGACCGCAAGCGCGCCGAGGGAAAACGGCACAACCAGGCAGTCATGGCGCTCGCACGACGGCGCGTCAACGTCTTGTGGGCCCTCCTGCGTGACGGAAGGTGCTACAACCCCATACCTCCCGTCACCTTGGCAGCTTGACAACTCCATTAGGAATCGTAGTACCCACCGACGGCCCGAAAACCTCACCATCGACTTACGGGGCTGATCAGGAAGGTCATGGGCCCGTGACGGTCAGGTTGCCGCTCGTGTGCACGTCCTGAATTCCGTTCGGAGTGAGGCAATCTTGGGGGTTGTGCGGGCCTGAGGTTACGAAGACCGTTTCCGCGCCGAGGAAGTCGCCAGCAATGACCGTTCCCGTTTCGGTGGTGACAATGGTGCCGCCCACCAGATTGGTCACTCGCTGGAAGCTGATGGTGCTGTACCCGTAGGTGCCGTCGTTCCATGAGATCGTGTACTGGCCCTCAGATGGCTGGGCGAGGTCGGCGCACGAACGGCTCGCGAACAAGCGAGCACCGTAGGATCCCGCGGTGATCCCCTGGCCGCTTGAGTCTGTACACGGCTCAAGGCTGCCATCCACGTCGACGAGTACCGTTTGCGGCGTCAGGCGCAGGCCAGGGTGGTAGCTGACATGGGTTGAGGAGGTACAGGAGATACCGCCGGTGCTGGCTTGAGCAGTCGATGCCGGGAGGAGAAGTCCGCAAACGAGGCTACTAACCATGACGAGGGCCGCTACAGCGCACTGGTATATGGAGAGCCTTGGAAGCACCGGATACCTCCTTATAGAAGGCTATGGGGGACTATCTCGTCATAAGGCAGCACCTCGGGCAGGTAACGGTTGATCTACCTGAAGCGCGGTGTGTTCGTGTTCTGGCACGAGAGCAGGACCTGTTGCGGTTCTGACCAACTACAGCTCACGTACCGGTTTACAGATTTATGCCCGTTACGTTCCAAGTTGTACACATAAACGGTGTGCTTGTCACTGACGCGGCGGGCCATGAGCTCGGTCATGGCAGGGTGAATCGGAGCGCTCAGGGAGGCTTTCGTAGTCGCGGGCCAGGCGGCGGTGAAACATGAGCCATCCCTAGCTAGTAGTGCTTGGTCAGGTCGGTATCGCCGTGGGTATGTCGCGGTGATAGGTGGGGCAGGCGCCGGTCCAGACCGCGAGGAGTAACTGCATCTCGCGGACGACCTGGTAGAGGCTCAGGCCGGCGCCGTCTCTTTTTGGGGTCCGGGTCATTCGCTGGAGCGTGCAGAAGGTGTGGGCGGCCAAGACGAGGGTGACGTGGTGGTGCCAGCCGTTCCAGGTCCGGCCCTCGAAGTGGGCCAGCCCAGGGCTTGTTTCATCTCGCGGTAGTCGTGTTCGATGCGCCAGCGGAGTCCGCCAGCTTGGCCAGGCTCCAGATCGGAAACGGCAGGCCGTGCCCGGCCGGCCTGGACTTGGCGATCTTCTTGATCTCCCGGCGTTCCGGGAGGCTGAAGGTCTTCGGACGGCCGCTCTTGTATCTCGGGTAGAGCGCCTCGAAGCCGTCCGCGTTGAAGTTGTGGAGCACGTCCCGGACCCGGTCGCTGCTGGTGAACGTCACCTCAGCGATCTTCGACACGGGCATGCCCTGCGCGGATAACAGCACCATCTGAGCCCGCCGCCAGGTCACCACCGAACCGGAACCTCTGCGAATGATCCGCAGCAACCGCCTGCCCTCGTCAATCTCCCGGAGCCTCAACCGTTCAGCCACGTGATCATTCTGGCTGTCCGACACCACCTGTCGGCGTACGCGTGAACGTGGCCCTGGCAAGATTTCCGTGACGCCGGGGTGTGCGACCGTGCGCCGGTGACGCTCCGTCAGGGGCGGCGCCAGCATCGTTGAGTGTGATGACAT
>NZ_JBVJAH010000056.1:0-8423 GCF_055590785.1 Streptomyces sp. NPDC041796 | reverse complement strand
TGATCCTTCGGGGGCCGTGTGGCGGCACCGTGGTCGGTGACCGGTTTTTGGTGGGCGGCAGGGGCGTGGGGGCATGGAGGACCAGGGTGCTGTCCGGGCGGGTAGTGGGCTGCCTGCAGTGTCGAGAACGGCACTCCGCGGGCCTGCGGTGCGGCGGCTGCTCGCTCTGCGGGCCGGGGGGAACCTGACAGCAGGTCATGTGCGGTTGGTTGCGGATGCGCTGGGGGTATCGGAGCGCACGGTGTGGCGCTGGCTGGCCACCGCTCAGGGCGATGAGACCGCGGCCGCCTGCCCCGGCGCACGCTCCCGGGCCGATGCGAGGTTCACGATCACGCCCGAAGTCCGAGGGCTGCTCGCATTGTGGAAAGGGAACGTACGGGCAGTTCATCGCGAACTGGTCCTGCGTGCTGCTCGGCAGTCCCCGGCTGCAGACCCACCGTCGCTGACAACGCTGCATCGGGCGATCCGCCGTGATCTGTCGCCGGGGGAGCGGGCGGGGCTTGCGGGTGGGGAGCGGGCTGCGCCTAGGCATGATGTGTTCCTGGCCCGGCCGCGGGGGCGGCGCAACCAGGTGTGGGAGACCGGTCACGTGCAGGCCCCGGTGCTGGTCGATGTTGAGGGCAGGGCCCGCAGGCCGTGGATCACCTGGTTCACCGACTGCGCGACGAACGCGATCACCGGTGTCGCGGTGACCCCGGTGCATCCGTCGCGGGAGTCGGTGCTGGCCGCGCTGCGCCACACTGGAAGGAGGCGGCCGACGCCGTCGCTCAACCCTCCCTGACCGCCGCCAAGTTGCGGGAGATCACTGGTGTACTCGCCTCCCCCCGGGTACGGGGCATGGCTCGGACGGTTCGGCCGGGTGCAGGCACGTCTATGAGCACGCAGGTCATGTGTGAGCGCGTGCAGGAGAGCGGCGGGTGCGGTGGCGTCGGGTGGTGAGGCTGTTGATGTCTGTGGTGGCCGCGGTCAGGGCGTCCAGCCTCTCACCCCGTCCAACTGACCGCCGTCCGGGGGATGGAAAGTCAAACCGGACAAGAAGATGAACAAGGACTGCCCGCGGCGTTAGGGTTTCCGGGCCAGGCCATACGGCACGCTGCATCCCTGGGGACGAAACAGTATGGGACACGGAGCGCGGAAGCAGTTGGCGGAGCTGCTCGACGAGGCGCAGCGGTGCGGGGACTTCAGCACCCGTATCGAGATGCCGGCCAGCGCGCTGTGTATCGATGTCGACGGGGTGGGGGAACTGCCGCTGCCGCTGCGTGCCCCGGTCACCAGGAAACTGATCGCGCAGGCCCGGCAGGCATCCTTCGGCCGCGGCGAGCAGACCTTGTCCGACACCACAGTCCGCGACACCTGGGAGATCACCCCGGACCGCTTCACGCTCGGCGGCACTGACTGGGACCGCACCCTGGACGGCGTCCTCGACGGTGTCCGCACCGCGCTCGGTCTGCCGCCCACCACCGTCCTACGGGCCGAGCCGCACGCACTGCTCGTCTACGGCAAGGGCCAGTTCTTCCTGCCGCACCAGGACTCCGAGAAGGACGACTCCATGGTGGGCACCCTGGTCGTCTCGCTGCCCTCGCACCACACCGGCGGCGAACTCGTCGTCACGCACGCCGGCCGCAGCGTCGTCCACCAGGCGTCCCGTCAGAAGCTGACCTTCGCCGCCTTCTACGCAGACTGTCTGCACGAGGTCAGGCCCGTCAAGTCCGGCTACCGCGTCACCCTCACCATGAACCTCCTCGCCGAACGCGTCCGCCCGGCTGGCGAGGACGACAGGGACCCGGTCGCCGACCTGGCCCACTGCCTGACCGAACATTTCACCGAGCCGGCCGAAGAGCGCTACGCCTACGGTCGCCAGAAGGCCGTGCCCCCGAACCGCCTCGTTTACCTCCTCGACCACGAGTACACCCAGCGCGGCCTGGGCTGGGACCGTCTCAAGGGAGCCGACGCCACCCGCACCGCCCTGCTCCGCCAGGCCGCCGCAGAGGCGGACTGTGAAGCGGTCCTCGCGTTGGCCGAGGTGAGGGAGACCTGGGACGCGCATGCGCCGTACGACCGCTACGACTACTACGGCGAGGTCGAGCACTACGACGACTGCGAGGACGAGGAGTGCGAAGGCGAGTGCCTCCTGGACCCCGACGGGGAACCCGGTGCCGAGCGCCGCCGCAGCGGCGACTTCTCCAGCTACGAACTGAACGAGCTGATCGACGACGAGATCACGCTGAGCTGGTGGACCCGCCCGGACGGCACCGGCGGCGAGCAGATCAACCTGCCCGTCGCGTACGCCGAGGTGTGCACCACCACTGAGAACAAGGACCTGACGCCCTACCAGTCCGAGTACGAGGGCTACATGGGCAACTACGGCAACACCCTCGACCGCTGGTACCGGCGGGCTGCCGTGGTCCTGTGGCCCCGGCAGCGCTCGTTCACGGCCCGCGCCGAGGCCGGCTCCGAAGGCGCACTGCGGGAACTTCAGGGCCACCTGGATGCCGGGGACCTCGACCGGGCGCGCACGCTCGCCCAGTCGCTCGCCCCGTTCTGGAAGCAACACGGTTCGGGCGAGGCGTCCGCGGCGCTCTTTGCCGCCGCCCTGCCCGTCGCGGTGGGACTGCGGGAAGCGGATACTGCCACGATGCTCCTCGCGCCTTTCGGGGTGGAGAACCTGGGCGAGCGGCACGCCCCGGGTCTCGCGGCAGCGGCCGCGCGGTACGGACGGACGTGGGCCCGCGGGGCCGTCAGCAGCTGGTTCGGCACGATTGGCGCGTACACCGGGGCCGACCGCGCGGCGTGGCTCGAATCGCTGCCCGGCCTGTGCACCGCGCTGCGGGCCGCCGACGGCGATGGGGACGCGATGGCCTCGCCGCTGGCCGAGGGCGCCTGGCAAGCAGTCGAGCAGCAGCTCACCAGCTGGCTCGGCATCGGCCGCGAGACGGAGCGCCGCACAGGCATGGAGAGGCTCGGCGCGTCACTGGCCCGCATCCTGCAGGCGGCAGGGCCCGAGACCGCCGGCACCATCGCCGCCACGCTGCGCGGCCTGCCGGACACTGCCCTGGAATGCCTGCTCCCCGCCCTGCGCACCGCGGCCCGCCAGCCGGCGGCCATACGCGACGGCGCACCCGCCGCCCGCGCTTTCCAGACCCTCGCCGACCACTGTGAGGACCGGCTCGCCGCGGCCCTCGCCCGCCCTGTACGTGCGGCCGACGACTGGGCTCTTACCCCGGCCGGGACATGCCGGACTGGCTGCGGGCTCTGCCCCGACTTGGACGCCTTCCTCACCTCCCGTACCCGCCACGTCATGGAGTGGCCGCTCGCGAAGGACGGACGCCGCCACCTCCACAGCCGCATCGACCAGGCCGGCCTGCCTGTCTCCCACACCACCCGGCGCCAGGGACGCCCCTACGTTCTGGTCCTGACCAAGACGGACGCCGTCTTCACCCGTGAACAGGCGACCCGCACCCGCGCCGAGACCGACCTGGCGTGGCTGCGGGACAAATGGCCCCGGGCGTGCGGTTGAGAGGTGACACATCCGTACTGAGGCGTCCCCCGGAGTGTGGACACGGAGGTTCATGCTGCGAGTGTGAGTGTGCGTGCTCTCTGCTGTTGCTGTTCGAATTCGGCTGGTGAGAGGTAGTTGAGGGCGCTGTGGCGTCTGCGGGCGTTGTAGTAGGTGAGCCACTGGAAGATCTCCAGCCGCGCCTGGCGCATCGTCGAGAACAGCCGGTGGTGCATCGTCTCCCTCTTCAGCCCCTGCCAGCAGCTCTCAGCGAGGGCGTTGTCGTAGCTCGAGCCGACGCGCCCCATGCTCCTGCGGATCCCGAAACCGTCACAGACCTGTGCGAACGCGGCCGACGTGTACTGCGAACCCCTGTCCGCGTGGAAGATCACTCCGCCGACCCTGCCGCCGCGGGTCGCCACAGCCATCTTCAGTGCGTCGATGACCAGCTCGGCGCGCATGTGCGAGGCCATCGACCAGCCGAGCACCGGCGTGAGCAGATGTCGATGATGCAGGCGGGATACAGCCACGAGCCACCGACCTGCACGTATGTGATATCGCCGCACCACTTCTCGTCCAGCCGTGCGGCGGTGAAGTCGCGTTGGACGAGGTCCGGAGCGGGCGGTGCGAGCCGGTCGGGACCGTGGTGCGCTTGCGGCGCCGCAGATGGCGGCCTTCGAGCCGGTTGGCGCGCATCAGGCGCTCGACGTGCTTACGGTTGACCGTGTGCCCGAAGCCGCGCAACTCGGCATGAACGCGCCGGACTCCGTAGGCGCCCTTGTGCTCGGTGTGGATCTCACGGATCTCCACGAGCAGAGCGTCGTCGGCGGCCTGCCGCTCCCGGCGGGTCTTCGCGCCGGCGATCCACCGGTAGTAGCCCGAGCGCGAGACTCGAAGGACCCGGCATATCCGCTGGACGCCAAAGGTCTCGGCGTGGGCGGAGACGAAGTCCCAGCGGCGGGTCTTCACTTCATCTCCTTGGCGAAATACGCCGCTGCCCGGCGCAGGATCTCCCGGTCGAGCTCCCACTCCTTCTCCGCCTTGCGCAGCCGGCCGTTCTCCGCGCGCAGCCGGGCCAGTTCCTCATCCCGGCTCTCCGCGCTCTGCTCGCCGTGGCTATGAGCGCGGCCCGCGTGCTCGTCGGCCTGGCGGACCCAGCTCCGCAGCGTCTCGCCGGTCACCCCGACATCCGCCGCAACCGCCGCGTACGTGCGCTTCCCGCCCGCCGTGCGGTACAGCGCGACAGCGTCGTTCCTGAACTCCGCCGGATACGGAGACTTACGTCCCACCAGAACACCTTCCCTTGGATCTGCAAGATCCATTGTCAGAGTGTCCACGTCACGGGGGTCGCCTCACCGAGCCGGACACCATGCGTTTCCGGCTCTACCGCCTCCCGGCCCGCCTCGCGAAGCACGCCCGCCGCCGATGGCTGCGGATCGAGACCACCTGGCCCTGGGCTGACGCCTTCACCACCAGCTGGCGATGGCTTGGCGCCCTGCCCATCGCCCCATGAACCGGGCGCCAGAACCCCACGAAGACCAGGAAGGAGCAGACCCCGGGAACCGTGGAAGCCCGGCGCAGCCGCAGCGACACGCGATGATCCCAACCGGCACCGGCCGGAACAAATGGGATGAACCAACCACATCAACTGGCAGCGATCACGCCTGAAGGATCAAGGATCGAGGTTAAAGTCACCGGCACCCGTCCCCACCTGCAGAAACGACCTAACTCACCGGCATTGGCAGGTGACACCTCAGCTGCGGAACTCTCGAGGGTCTGTGCTCGAACCCATGATGCGTTCACGTTGTAGATCTATCTGGGGTAGGGTCTGATGCGACGAGGGCGGGAATAGACCACCCCATGCGAAAGGCGTACCGTGCCGGAAGACCCCATCGCCCGAGAGGGTGCGGCTCAGCTCAACGACAAGCTTAACGAGGTCATCGTCGATCTCCGCGTCATCAAGGGTGATGTCCTCGCCATCCGTCTCGGCCAGGCCGCCACGGACCAGAAGCTCGACACGTTCATCGCCGAGCAGCGAAAGACGAATGCGACCCTCGTTTCGCTGCTGTCCGAACTCGTCGGCAAGCGACCCGAATAGCTGCGGAACGCTCTGGGCGTTCGAAGCGCCGGGGGCGTCGTCTCAGGAGAAACGCATGGTCACGCTCATTGATCCGGCTCGGCTCGGTGGCCTCGTCGAAACCGCCGAGACTATGGGTCTCACCAAACAGGCCGCCGCCCGGGCCCTGAAGGCCCAGGGCGCGCCTCGGGCTGTGCGCACGCTTGCCATGGGTCCCGTCTACGATCTTGACGAGATTGCTGCTTGGAACGCCGTGCGGCGCCGCAGGCCTGGACCGGTCCCGCAGAACAGCGGTCGGATGCGGACTGTCGCACCGCCGCCCCCGTTCTGATCCATCCCTCCTGCTGGCGTGGTCAACTTGTTGGGCTGGCGGGTTGCTTGAGGTGTGTGGCTCTTGGAGTTTTCGGGTGCCTGGCGCAGCACCCGCAGGTGGTGGCCCACCGTGTTGCTTCCGGGGATTGCCCGCGCGCAGCAGCATCGCCAGGCACTCGGAGGTGTTCGCGCACCACGCGGCCAGGGGATGAACCCCGAACGACTTCTTCCAGGTCGCCGCGGCGCCCTGCTTCTTCGACGCCGCCGTGATGATCATGGCGTCCATGTCGATCACCACCCAACGGTGCAGCCGCTTCCCGGCGATCGTCAGCCACGGGAACCCACCCGGCCGCAGATGCAGCAGCGACCACACCCCCCGTTATCTTCTCCGCGGTCCTGCAAGAGGGCCGCTGGCCTCCGGGCCCGGCATGACTGTGTCCCCCTGTCAGGGCTGTTCCAAGGCGCTGCGGGCCCACTGCCCGATCGCCGCATACGAGCGTGCACCGGCGACCACGGCGACCACGGCGATCAGCAGCACTGCCACGAACGGGTGACGCACACCCCGGCGATGGCGCGGGTCCGGCAGCCTGATCAGCCGCTCAGCCAACGGGAGTCCCGAACACTCTGCCAGCGACGGCGATTTGACGAGACAGACGGTGGCAGACTGACGGCACATCGAGGCTCCGGTTCAAGACGGCGACTGGCAAGGTCATCCGTCCACAACGGGAGCCTCGATCTGTTCGTAGCGGCCCTCACCGACATCGTCACCACGCCGTGACCAGCGCCTTCACCCACCCGCCAGGACTTTGGAACAGCCCTGCCGACGGACCACACTGGCGAGTACACCAACGCGACCTCGCGCGTTACTGATCTTTTCGTTGATTCGGTGGGTGTCGTGGGCTTGTCGGTGGGAGTCTGTCTTGGTGCCCTACAAGTCTTCGTCTTCCGTGTCCGGTTCTTCTGTTCCTCCTCTGTCTCGGCTTCAGTTGGCGGAGGCGCGTCGTGCGCGGGCGGTGGAGTTGTTCGAGCAGGGACGCCCGAGCGCCGAGATCGCGCGGGTGGTGGGGGTGCACGCGGAGAGTGTGCGGCGGTGGAGGCGTGCGTGGGAGAACGGCGGGGCCGAGGCTTTGCGGCGGCGGCCGGCCCCCGGTCGTCGGCCGAAGCTGTCCGATGCCCAGGTCGAACAGGTGCGGACCGCGCTGGCCGCCGCCGCGACCCCGGCCTGGACGAGAAGATCGTGGCCGCCGCCATCTCTACCCACTGCCTGGACATCAGTGAGCCGAAGACCGTACGCGGCCGGGAGGCCGGCTACGGCCTCTACACCGCCCGGTGGTCCTTGTCCGACCTTCCTCCCCGCCGCCGACCTCCACCCCACGCGCCCGACCCGGACCGGCACCCCCCGGCCGATCCCGGCGAGCCGGCCGCGCCCCGGCCCCCGGGCCAGGACGCGGGGGAGTGGGAGATCCCCCCGCATCCCGCTCCAGTACGAGCGCGCCGTCCTCGCCGGCGCGGTGGTGCGCGAGCAGCTGCGCACCACCACCGCCACCGCCACCGCTGTGCGGGGCCGGGCGTACGACGTCGTCGCCCACCAGCAGGCGGCGATGCCCGAGCAGCTGCTCGCGTTCGAGCCGGCCGACCCCGAGCACGACGACCCGGAGCAGGAGGCCGGTCGCGGGGAGGCGATCGACATGACGGCGCTGCGGGCGTTGCGGAGGTCCCGTACGGACGTGGAAGCCCTCGATCTCACGGCCGACCGGCTGCGCCTCTCCAGGACGCGTTCGCCAAGGTGGGCGACGACTCCCGCGTTCGCGCGGGCCGCGTCCGCGCGGGCCGCTACACCGGCCAGGACGACGACACCGGCGCGCTGCGCCCGGTGCGCCCAGACGACCAGCAGGCGCACCACCCGCAGGAGCCCGGACCGCACCGCGGCCGGGAGGCCGGCCACTGAGTGGACCCGATGCGCACCCGGTGCGGTGGTGCGCACCGACGATGCCCGGCTCCACTCCACCGAGTCAGCCTCCGCCAACCTGAAGTCGCAGGTCAAAGGCCTGGTGTGATTGTTGCTAGGGGAGTTCGTGCTGGCCGTGGGCGGAAGTCCACTGAGAAGATCATCCGTCAGCGGTTGACTTCGAGGTTCGTCAGGACGAGCAGAGCTTGCAGGAGCTGGTTGGTGCGGGCGAAGTCGGTGTTGCAGCCTCGATTGACCAGGCGGTCTTTCCGGCACCGGAACCAGGCACCGGCTGTCGGTCTGCTGGTGCCGGTCGATAGTCTTCCGGTATGTCTGAGCGTGTTGTCCCGGGTCGGGCAGAGGGCCTGGTCACTCTGGCCGCCGCGGACGATATGTGGGTCAGCCTGACGGCCGGTAGCGCGGTACCGACGAGATCCGCGGTATTCACCTGCGTTCCGTCTGATGTCCGCTCGGGGCGGTTGAGGGGCCTCGCGCTCTTCGGACAGGGTCTTGACTGTCGCGTTCAGGCGGCGGTCCGCAACTGCATGTGCTCGGCGTGGACTTCTTGCGGAGGGCGATAGTCGATGGCC
>NZ_JBVJAH010000055.1:0-8714 GCF_055590785.1 Streptomyces sp. NPDC041796 | reverse complement strand
GAATCACCACGCCAACGACGAGGGGCCCTGCCTCGTCACCACACCTGCTGACCAGCCCATTTCACCCTTCAGCACAGGATGAAAGAGGCTCAGTGAGAACGTGGCCGAATATGAAGTCGGCGAGTCGGCGGCGGCTGTGTCAGTGAAGGCCGTAGATGACCGGCTGATCGACGAGCTGGTGAGCCGGGCCCCGGCCCGAGTACCTGCAGTTGACCGGCGAGGACGGGCTTGCTGCGGCTGCTGGAGTCCGCCCTGGAGGGCCGGATCGCCGGCCCGCTGTCCACCCCGTACGGCAGGCTCCTCCCCACCGACAACCTAGTCGCCGGCTGCGCACCAAACTTGAGCGCATCAGCCCCCAGCACTCCCTCGAGCTCGCCCAGCCACAGCACGCGCGGGAACTGGCGGAAGAGAATGCCGAGTACCTGGAAGAACAGCTGCGGGACGTGCGAACACATCGAAGCGGCGGACGCTGAAGGCCCTCATGCCTGCCTCGGAACGCCCCTCCATCCCCTCCGTCCCCAGCCAGGTCTGCGCAGAATCCCTGGTAACGCCGGAGCGCCGACGGTGGGCGCCGCACCTGATGGAGTGAGCCGCCAGCTGGGCGCTCGCGACCCGCATTCCACGCTCTCGCCTGAGCGTAACCGCTGAACCCACAAGCACGCCGACGAGCGGTTCAGGTCGCCCGGGTGTTTGATAAGTCGGGTGGGTTGCAGGATTGAGGCCTCGGTTGGGCCGCCATCTGACGGTGAAGGGAACTCGTTGCCCACCCACGTGCTGTTCGAGCTGCGCCGCCGCTGGCGCCGGCCGTGGCCCGGTCCCTGGACACCAAGATCGTGCTGTGGGCTTCCGGTGTCTTCCTGGCCGGCGGCAGTGCCTTCATCACCGCGATCGAGTGGGCCAACCCCGCCACCCTGGGCCCGCTGGACGTGCCCGGGAAGCTGCTGGCCGGGTCCTTCCGGGCGTCATGCCGCGTACCGCAGTTCAACAGCATCGATACCTCTCAGATGAACCCCGCCAGCTGGCTGGGCACGGACGTCCTGATGTTCATCGGTGGCGCCAGCGCCGGCACCGCCAGTGGTATCAAGGTCACCACCTTCGCTGTGCTGTTCTTCGTCATATATGCCGAGATCCGTGGCGAGGGGGGCGGTCAACCTCTTCCATCGCCGCCTGCACGGCGATCTCCAGCGTCAGGCCCTGACGGTGGTGCTGCTGTCCGTGGCCACCTCCACCGTGGCCTTCATGGTCTTCTCCGACCAGAATCTGGACCAGTCGCTGTTCGAGGTCACCTCCGCGTTCGCCAGCGTTGGCCTCTCCACCGGAATCACCGCCGGCCTGCACCCTGGCTTGCAGCTGCTGCTGATCGCGTTGCTGTTCATCGGCCGCCTCGGTCCCATCACCGTCGCCTCCTCACTCGCCCTGCGCACCTGCGTCCGCCTGTACGACCTTGGGAAGGAGCGACCCGTCATTGGCTAGGAAGACAACCCCCAAGAAGCGGCGTACGAACGCCCAGGGCTCTGTCGTCGTCAACGATCGCCCTGGCCCTGGAACTCGTCGACGATGACAGCGAAGCCCTCGGCATCGACGAGAACGCCGAAGTCGTCCAGGCCCTCTCCGGCTCCCTCACCCACGCCGTGCGGGCCGACTTCACCAAGGAGGACGCCCTGCGCCAGCTCGCGGTCCACGAATTCGACCGCGCTGTCGTCGCCATCGGCACCGACCTGGAAGCCAGCATCCTCACTGCCTCGCTGCTGGTCTCCTTCGGCATCGAGAACGTGTGGGCCAAGGCCATCAGCGAAGCTCACGGGCGCATCCTCACTCAGCTCGGCGTCCACCACGTGGTTTACCCCGAGCACGACATTGGCCGGCGTGTCGCCCACCTCGTTCGGGGCCGCATGCTCGACTACATCGAGTTCGAGGAACGACTTCGCCATGGTGAAAACCAATCCGCCCGCCGACATCGTCGGCCTGCCCCTGTCGAACAGTGGCGTTCGCTCCCGCTACGGCGTCACCGTCGTCGCCATCAACCGCCCCGGCGAAGGCTTCACCTACGCCACCGCCGAGACCTTCGTGGAAGCGGACGACACCCATCATCGTCGCCGGCCACACCCGAGCAATCGAACGCTTTAGCGAACTCCAGTAGGGCAGGCAAACGGCAGACAACGGCCTCCCCCGTGGGGCCTGGTCAGGCCCCTTCGTACACCCAGGCTCGGCCGGTCTGCCGGTACTCCTCCACCGGGATGGGGTCGACTCCGGTTCGCATCCGGGCGGTGTAAAGCAGGCCGTCGAGGTGGTCGATCCCGTGGTCGATGAGGCGGGCGAGGCCGCGTTCGTACACGGTCGTCACCGTCTCGCAGGTCAGGGCTGTGGTCTCCACCGTGATCTTCAGGGGGCGGGGGACGAGGCCGCGGACGTCGAAGAAGCTCAGACAGTCCTCGTACTGCTCGTCCATCTCCTCGGACTGGGTGGTGATCCGCGGGTTGAGAAGGATGATGGCGGCGGCGTCGCCGGGCGGCTGGACGACGGCGGCGGTGCGTGCGATGCCGATCTGCGGGGCGGCGATGCCCATGCTAGGTCTTCACGGCTGGGGTCAATCTCGATCTTGAGCAGGGTGTGCCATACGCGGTTCGCCATGAGCGGGGTCGCTCCCCTCGGGCGTAGGAGCAGGGCCATCCACGGTAGACCCCGCATCTGACACCGACTCGGGAATTTTCACACCCGGCCGCAGCCACTACCCGGCAACCGGCCCGCGTACATGATCGCCAGCACCGTCAGCGGCTGGGTGTCGTGGCCGATCAGGATGACCGCAGCGACGTGCCCGCGGGCAACGGTCCGCACCACGCCGTCGTCCTGCCCGTACGGCTCCGAGTGCGCGAGCGGGTCCTCCTGGGCGTCGACCAGGCACACGGCCAGGTCCCGGCGCGCGGGGTCGGGAGCTGCTTGTAGGTGTCGAAGATGTCGCCGGGGAGGTGGAGGCGGTAGGTCACGCCGCTCCCCGGCCACGCTCGTCATGCCGGTGCTCGCCGCGGCCGGACCCGGCATCGCGAAGGACATCCGCTGTCCGGTCTTCCGCGCCGGTCAGTTCCTCTGACGGCCGGCCGGTGGCCTTCATCATGATGCGCGCCGCTTCGATCCGGTGCTCGGCGGCCTGGAGGGTCTCGGCCGCCGACGCCCACCGGTCCAGCACGGAGGGCAGCTGCTCGATCGGGGTCAGGTTCACGTCCGTCAGCAGCTGCTGCCGCAGCGCCGAGTGCGGAAGGGCATGGTGGAGCCGGTCCACCGTCCAGTCCTCACGAGCCACGTCAACCTCCCCGGATCGATGCTGCGGTACTCCAGACTACGCGCCGGCAGTCACTCGCCGGTCCAGTTGCCGCTCAACTTCCAGTCATCCCCAGCACGCTGAGACGGCAACGCCATGTGCATCACATGATCGTCGTCCATCACGAGAGCCCCATTGGCGTGGAGCTGATGGATGTACCAGGCTGCCCCGTCATCTGTGATCACAGACTTGGGAGCCTCGAGGTCCGCTTCCGGGTGCCTCGCGGCCATGTCAGCGACGGTCGCCGGGTCCGAAATGGAAGCGGCGACCTGATCGATCCGGACCTGGGTCATCATGCCGGGCTTGCCGGGGACGGCCATGTGCATCACGCCCTTGCTGAGCTGCATGTCAAGGTAAACAGCAGCTAGGGGCACGTGCCCACCGTATCGAGGGCCCAGCTTCGTCACCCGGTCAAGCAGGTCTTTGGTGTCGTCCGTGAGCCGGTCATCATGGGCAGCGGGGTGCTGGAACGTGTCCCTCGCCTGTTCTGGGACGCGAATCCACTCCTCGTACGGGCTGAACGGCGGCTGGAGCTGGTAGAGCCGGCACTCTTCGCTGCTCCGGATGGCCAGTCGGCGAGCGCGTTCACGTGCGAGTTTCTTGTCCCGGGCAAACCGGTTCTTCTTCGACACAGGCGACACCCTACGGCTGGCGCCGCCGCCGTGTCGTCGATTCCGCAAAGCGGGTGACAGCCTCCTGCTCCCAGCCATACCAGCGGACCTGCGCGTCATCAGAACGCCCCGCTTCAGCAGATAGCGCCTCTACGCTGACGGCATGACGTTGACTCCTGACGAGCGGAAGCTGCTCGAGCTCATCGTCCAGGCGCCGGAGCCGATGGCCATGTCCAGCTTCTTCCACGGCATCTACCCGCCGGACTTCCCCGGCAGCGCCCCGGAGGAGGACCCAAGGCGCGTGAAGTGGCAGAACCATCAGTTCAGCCTGTACGGCGCTTCGATCAGTTTGTGGGAGCAGGGTTTGGTGGAGGTCGTACACCCTGCCAACGGCGAACGGCCGGACTTGGTGTCGGTCACCCAGGCCGGCCGTTCTGCGCTCTCCTGATCAGTCGCCTCGGCGGATGGTGATCCGGTGCTCGTCGAAGTGCTGACGGTCGGGCACGAGGTGGAACCGCTCGTGGCCCTTCAGGTCTTCGGGGGCCACCGCTTCGCGTGCTGTGCCGCGCTCGAGCCGGATGTCTCCCAGCTCAACGAGGCGGGCCATTCCGCTGCGGACGTCGTCCTCGTCGAACTCCGTCGCGTTTGCCAGGCGGTCCACGGAGGTGAAGACCTCGTCCGGACGGTGCAGGTCTTCCAGCAGGTGCTCGATGAGGGCGCTCTCGATCGGTCCGAGGTCCCAGATCCTCCGCATCGACGCGAGCCCAGCGCGGTCGGCCTCGGGAACGTCCAGGACGTCTTCGGGGATCGGGAGGGGGTCCGGCATGCTCCAGACGCCGTCCTGCTGTGTGGCAATGCCGAGCGCGACCATGGTGTCGGCCAGCTCGCGGATCGTCGTCGGCACCGGCAGGCCAGCGGCGCGGAGCATCCCTTCACACGTGGCCCGGTGAGCTGCGGAGTCACGACGAAGCTCGTCCTTCTCATCCTCGGTTTCCGCCTCTCCCGGCTCATCACCCAGCCACATGACCGGGGAGTCGAGGGTGTCCCCGTCCCGGCAGAAGAAGGCGTCCAGCCGGTCGCCGAGCACCTCGCGTGTCACGTCGTCGATGGTGCCGCTCAGGCCCCGGGGCGTGGCGGTGCCGAAGAGCATGCACAGCATCATCGACTGGTGCTCGGGCAGGGAGCTCAGCCAGCCGCTGCGGAACCAGCCAGTTTCCCCGCCAGGGCCAGCGGTAGCCGGACAAAGGAGCTCGCCTTTGTGTATCAACGGGCGCCCGTACCCCTCGGAGGGCAACGAGTCCCATTCCGTCCACGCGCCGTCGCGCGGCACCATGAACAGCGGACGCGACCGGAGGACCTCACCGACCAGTTGCGCGCGCATGACCATCCCGGATCATCCGGTGCTGCGTAGCCAACGGGCATGTAGCGAAAGTGCACGTCCATCGCCTCGGCATACGCGATTGCATCGCTTTCCAGCTCCGACAGGTCTCTCCCGACCAGTTGGAGACCGTCGTACGCGATCTGAGGTCCGTGTACGGCATCGGCAGCGATGCAGAACAGCCCCACAGCCTGGCTCACATAGGCCGTGACGGCAGGCGATGAAGGAGTCACTCCGCGACGGTGGACTTCGACCTTCCAAGTCGGCGTGAAGATCGCGTGGTTACGTGCACAATCGCTGCCCTTCGTCTGGCCGAGCATCTCAGCCGCCTCGACTACTTCGTCGACGGTCATCCCGAACCGGAGCGGTCCGACGCCGACAGCCGGCGAATAGGACCACTCGTCCCGTTCGCCAACCCCGGTCTTAAACCCCATAGTCTCTCCTCTAGAGACACCTGAGACTTGCTGGTACCCATCATGTCAATCGCAGACCAGCGGACTGCTGGGTGCGGCCAAGCTCGCGCATATCACTCAGCGCGAGTCCCATCTGGGCTCGGCCGCGAATACGCGACACCTGAACATGCGAGCTCACCAGTCCCGAGGCCCTACATCGCCCAGAGCCCTTCGGCCCCACAGCCGGACCTGGTGCTGCTCCACGACGGCGGTCACACCAGCCGTGTCCCGTGGTCGGCGGCGGGGGAACTGTGCCGACTCGTGAGCAGCGCGACGTAACCCCCGGCGAACCGCCACCACGCCGCGCCCGGGCGCCTACCATGACGGCAAGACCCCGCATGCGGGGTACGGCCGGCCCGGGGAGGCTGCTGTGGCACTGCCGATCGACGTGGAAGACGGTCCGCACCGTCCGGACTACCCGCCGAAGACCCCGCCACCGCCGAAGAAACCGGTCGAGGCGCCGCGCCCGGAGACGCGTCACGACCCCGCCCGCCCCGGAACTGGGCCGGGTGCCGCCATGGCGGCGCAGCCCCGGCTCCGCGCGCGGATCGCGAACCGCCGCGCCGCGAACTGGACCCTCGCCGCCGCCCCGTGGGCCCACGCGTCCGCCGGCCCGAAGGCGTCGCGGAACGTCGCCGAGAAGCTGGCCGACTGGGGTTACCGCCCGGCCCGCGCCGAACACGCCGCCGCGCTGACGGCCCGGCTCGTGAACGCGGCGCTCGAGGACGACGGTGCCCGAATCAGCGTCCACCTCGCCGACCAGGACCAGCAGGCCCTCATCCTCATCCTGTCCCACCAGCCCGCACAGGACACCCCCGACGAGCAGTTCCTCCACGACCTGGCCGCCACCGGTGTCGTCTCCTGCGGCGTCGACACCGACCGCGACGGCGCCGGCCGCCGCCGCTGGGCCCTCATCGACCTCTAACCCCGCGGGCTACACGACGGCGTCGTCCTGGTCTTCCATCTCGTCGAGGTAGCCGCCCATCGCGGCCATCGGCGCCCCTGCGGCGCGCAGCGCGTGGTTCGCGGCCTTGACCGCTTCCTCGGCGTTCAGCAGCCCTCGCAGCGCCGTGGACACCCCGTCACCCGGGTTGCTGCCGTCGGCCATGCGGATCGTCTGCTGCTCCTCGAGCTGCTGCAGCCCGCGCCGTAGCTGCTGCAAGGCCTGGGGGAGGCGGTCGGTGAGGCAGACGAGTCCCTCCACCGTGCTGGACAGGTTCGCCGGCGCGGCGCCGCGGAAGCCGTGCTCGCCGTCGAACGCGGACACCTGCTGGGTCCGGTGGTTCAGCGCCCGGATCTCCTCGGCAGCGGCGTACGCGATCGCCTGTGGGTCACGGTCCAGGTCCACGGGCGGGGGTCCCTCGAGCTGGTGCGGGCACTGCTGGCGAGTATCGCAGCGACCACCGACAGCCCGGAACGCACAAGTGCCCCCGGTCCAGAGCGGGCGGATTCAACAAATCGTCGCAACGCGGGGGTCGTCGTTCAGGAGCCTGGCGAAGCGCTCGGCTGGGGAGTCCCAGCCGAGCGTCTTCCGAGGCCTGGAGTTGAGCTCGGCAGCGGCGGCGTCCAGGTCTTCCCTGGTGTACTTCATCAGGTCCTCGTTCGAGCCGCGCTGCCACGGGCTGTGGGGCTCACAGAAGTACACCGGCACGCCGGTCGCAATCGAGAAGGCGAAGTGATGCGCCATCTCCACCCCCTGGTCCCACGTCAAAGAGCGCTTCAGATGTAGCGGGAGGGGCTTCACAGCCTGCACAAGTGCGTCCTGCATCAGGTCCGGCCTGCAGCCGTGCGGAAGGTGCACGAGCACCGTGTAGCGGGTACTGCGCTCGACCAGCGTGCCGATCGCGGAGCCGTACTTCGCACCGACGATCAGATCCCCCTCCCAGTGCCCGGGAGTGGATCGGTCGACGGGCTCGAAGGGACGCTGGCTGATCATGACCATTGGGTACGAAAAGCGTGATTGCCGCTGGTCAGGATGCCGACGCCGCTTCCGCATCGAGCGGCCGGTACGGAGACGCCGGCTGGTCTCGCGCCACAGCCCCCCTCTGGCTCGGGCATACAGGGTGCGATAGATCGTCTCGTGCGTTACGTGCATCTCCGGTCGGTCCGCGAACTGCCGCCGGAGGATGTTCGCGATCTGCTCTGGGCTCCACTTCTCATCCAAGCGCGCTTGGATGAAATCCCGCAGCTCAGAGCATGCCTCGATCCGCCGCGCCTTGGGCCGCGCCCGCCGCGTTGCAGCGCGCCTGTGAGCGGCAAAAGGGCGGTAGTATCCCGGGTTGCTCGGCTTGAAGTTGGGGGTGCAGTTGCGGCGGATCTCGCGGCTGACGGTCGACGGGCTACGCCCCAGCTCTGCCGCGATCGACCGGATGGATTTCTTCTCCCTCCACAGGTCAGCGATCCTGATGCGCTCCTCCTCCGAGAGGTAGCGGGGAGAGATAGACCGCCCCCGTGACGAGACTTCGTCCTCCCCGAGGGGATGAGGGATGAAGATCCGTTTCTCGCCTGTCAGCGGCTGGACCGCGGGCCGCGTCCGCTTGCCGGGCAGCTTCGTCGTCTTGATCCGTGCGCTGCGTCCGTTCCGCCACTCACGCCCCGTCCTGGGGTTGATGCCGACAATGCGACTGGCCTCTGCGTTGCTCACCCCCTGGCCAAACGAGCTCAAGGAACTTCTGCTCGTCTGCCAGGGGGCGGCCGGGACCGCCTCTATAGATTCGATCTTGCTCCATCGCATTCCCGCCGTTCGGGCGTTGCGACGATCATTAGAACCCAAGGCGCGGAGGCGGGGGCACGAAGGGCGGGGCTGACAAGGCGTACACCGGGTGGTGAACCCGCCCGGGCCGGATCGTACCCGGCATCTAGTCGGTGGTCGGCTCCCCGCGCAGCGCCTTGCGTACCTGCTCGCCGGACAGGCCGATGGTGCGGGTGATGGTGTCGCGGTCGATTCCGCGGGCGTG
>NZ_JBVJAH010000054.1:0-8759 GCF_055590785.1 Streptomyces sp. NPDC041796 | reverse complement strand
TTCAAGCCCCAGCGCCTCCACGCGGACAAAGCCTACGACCGCGCCGACCTGCGGAAATGGTTACGTGGCAAACGCATCGGAGTACGGATCGCGCGTAAAGGCATCGAGTCCAGCGAACGATTGGGCCGCCGCAGATGGGTCATCGAACGGACGATGTCCTGGCTGTCCGGCTACCGACGTCTGAGTCCTCGCTACGAGCGCGATCCCCGCAACTACCTGGCCTTTCTCGGCCTCGCCGCCGCCCTCTGCTGCTACAAACGGCTCGTCCGCCTCACCACATAGGACACGGTCTTAACGTCCTCTCAGCACCTCAAGAACTGAGCACGTTCATCCGTGACTGGGCACGTTCACGGCTCTGGCAAGATCGGCTCCATGTTCCTCCGGCTTCGGTGACCAAGCGAGTGGCTGTCTTGTCGTGATAGCCGAGCGCCTTCGCGATGACGGGAGCCGGGGCCTGGAGGACGAGCTGACGGATCGCGGAGGTCCTGCCGCGCTGCGGCGGGACGCCGATCTCACGCAGGTGGGCTTGGAGGCTGACCGGGTTCATGGGCTGTCCGGGCTGACGGCCGGGGAAGAGCCACTGTGAGCTCCTGCTGCTGGCGTAGGGCAGGTGTTGCCGGGACTGGATGTAGGCCCGCATAAGGTCGGCGACGGGCTCCGGCAGCGGGGAGGGCGGGTCTCCCAGCCGGACGGTGATGGTGGTCTCGTCGTCGGTAATGTCGTCGATGGTGAGGTGGACGATGCGGGTGACGGGTTGCGCGTAGAGGAGAACGAGCGCGGCGGCGACCCGGGCCCGTAGGGGCAAGGAGTCGTCGTTGAGGACCCGGCGGAGGATCGCGAGCCGGCGGTGCTGGTGCAGCGGTTCCGGGTCCTGGGTGATGACGGCGGGCGGCAGCGTGAGGCGGGGCATCCGGCCGGTCTTCATGCACCACCGCAGGAATGACTGGGACGGGCGGCGGGTGGCCAGGCTCTCGGTGTGCCAGGCGTCGATGTCGGCCTGCTGGCACTGCCCGATTGCACGTCCTCGGCCGGCGAGCCATGTGAGGAATGCGCCGGCCTGGGTGACCTCCTGTTTGGTGTGGTTGGTCTGGGAGCGTCCCAACGGTCCCTTCTCCGCCTTCGTCCGCAGGCGCCGCATCTGGTGCCAGGTGGCGAAGTGGCGGAGAAGCTGACGGTGTTCGGGGTTTTCGATGGTGGCGAGCCGTTCGGTCAGCCAGCGCTGGTAGAGCAGGAGCTGCCGGTCGACCCGCGGGAGGACACCGCTGTCCATCAGCAGGTCACGCAGGTGAGTGACGGTTCGCCAGGGGGCCTCTTGGTGCAGCCCGTCATGCGAGAGCGGGATACCGCCCGTGGCCAGGCCCTGGAGGAGACGGACGACATTGGGGTTGCGCAGCCAGATGAGTCGACTCTTGGGTCGGTCCATCTCTAGCAGGATCTTGACCAACGGCAGGAACGCCGGAACGACGCGGCCGGTGCCGTCGTCGAGGAGGCGGGCGAGCGTGTCGGCGAGGGGGCAGTGTTCGCAGAGGCGTCCGCCAAGCAGCAGCCCCTCGAAGCCGCAGCGATCACAGAAGAGGTCGCGGACGATGCCCGCGCAGTCGCGGCAGATCGGTGCGCCGTCGATGTCCCGTCCCGGCAGTAGCCGGTCGGAGTCGCAGCCTGGGCAACGGCCACGGACTCGCATCGCGCGGTCGCACGCTCGTACTCCTCCGGTGTCACCACTCACCCCTCGGGCGTCAGTCGGACCCGTGTGGGTCGGCGCGCGGCCAGGTTGATCGGCGCCTCTTCGCCGGCGGCTCGGCGGGCCGGGAGGTTCTGGGCCGAGGTGGCGATCAGGTCGGTGGGCGTGCAGTCGAGGATGTCGCAGAGGGCGGCCAGCACCGGCAGGGACAGCCGTTCCGGGGTGCCGGAGACCAGGCGGTGGACCTGGGAGGAGGACAGGGTGATGCCGCGTTCGGCCAGGTGCGGCATGACCTCGCCGACGGTGAACATGCCGCGGGCGGCCATCAACTCGCGCAGGCGCCACCGGTAGTTGATCTGGCGTGGCATCAGGAGGTCCTTCCCGGCCGCAGAGCGGCCTCGATGGTGGCGTCCAGGACTCGACGGAGAGAACGTGTGCGAAAGTCGGAGGAGACGCAGGTGTAGATCGCGGTGGTGGAGGCGTGGTCATGGCCGACCTGCTGCTGGACGAACAGCGGGTCGTGGCCGTCCTCGATCAGGTGGGTGATGTACGACCTGCGCAGCGAGCGGAACTCCAGCGCGGGATCCAGGCCGGCGGCATCCCGGTAGGCGGCGAATCGGGAGTCCAGCCGCTGGACCCCGACCCGCGGGCCACGCTCGGACGGCCAGAGGGCCCGGCTGGTCGAATGACGCATCCCGGGCCGGACCTCACTGATCCATTCCTCGATCGTGCGGGGTGTCCAGTGCCAGACGGTCAGAACGCTGCGACGTTTGGGCGGTGAGCCCTTCTTGGCCTTGCCGTAGCGGACCAGCAGGGTTCCGTACTCGCCGAACTCCCGGCCCTCCGGATTTCGGCCGAAGTCCGTGAGATCCAGCATCCGGGTCTCATTGCGACGCAGCCCGTAGGCGTACGCGACCTTGAACAAGGCGGCGTCCCGGAAGGCCGGCAACCAGCCCTTGCCGCGAACGCGCAGCACCGCGTCGTCGGCGTGATCAAAGAACTGCTCCAGTTCGGGCTTGGTGAACGCCCGTCGTTCCGGCTCGCCCTCGGCTTCGTCGGCGTGCGTTGCAGCATTCCAGTCGTAGACCACCTGGACTGGGTGAGTACCGAAGTACCGCAGGCACTCGTCGCTCCAGCCGTAGGCCGGGTTGGTCAGGAAGTCGCAGAACTGACGCACGGAGCCCTGGTAGTTGCGCAGAGTGGAGCGGACGCAACCGCGCACGGCCCGCAGATCGGCCGACCATTCGTCGACGTGCTGCGGCGTCCAGTGCCACGGCATCACATCGGCGTGCCGGGTGAAGGCCCGGACCGTGCGCTCTTGGTCATTGACGTACCCCAGCGAGAGGTTCCGGGCGAGCTGCTGGTTGCGCCAGCCCTTGATCATCGCCTCGAAGACCTGCTCGTCCGGCCGCAGCAACGACAGGCCGTCCACCAAGTGCAGCCGCGCAGAACCTGGAACGAGACCGTCCCAACCCATCCGCCATCACTCTCCGTCCATCGCATCTGACGCGAGAATTTCGCATCAGATGCGACCCGGGGGTGTCTTCGCAGTTCAATCGCTCGATGGAGTGAGACCTCCAGCTGTCCATCGAGGAGACCGCTACCGTGGTTCCGAGGTCAGCGTCCCTGGTGAGACCCGGTCCATGCGCTCCATGGCTAATCTCCAGGACATGTGTCACCTATTCGCATCCGATGCAATCGGCGTCGGTAGTAGCAGCGGTATAGCGGCTAACGGTGAGATTGATCTTGGTCGGCTAGCACAGCGATCGGTGGTCTCGGGGCAGTTCGGGCAAGCCCGCTGAATGGGCTCGTGGCGTGGCTACGGTCACCGCGTGCCGGTGGAATTCCTGACTGACGAGCAGGCCGATGCGTACGGAACTTTCAAGGAGGCGCCGACGCGTCCTGAGCTGGAGCGCTTCTTCTTCCTGGATGACGACGACCGGGACCTGATCGCGCTGCGGAGGGCGGACAGCCACCGGCTAGGGATTGCCTTGCAGCTGTGCACGGTGCGCTACGTCGGGCTGTTCCTTTTGGAGGACCCGCTGGCGGTTCCGTGGGAGGTGGTGGACTACCTCGCTGAGCAGCTGGACATCGAGGATGCCTCGGTGATCAAGCGGTACACCGACCGCAGGCCGACGGCGTACGAGCACTCGGGGGAGATCCGCAGGCGGTACGGCTACCGGGAGTTCGACGATCCGCAGTGGGGGCGCAAGTTCCGGAGGTTTCTGCACGGGCGGGCGTGGACGCATGCCGAGGGGCCGGTGGCGCTGTTCGATCACGCGGTGGCGTGGCTGCGCGGGCATCGGGTGCTGTTGCCGGGGGTGAGCGTGCTGGCGCGGCAGGTGGCGGAGGTCCGTACGGTCGCGGAGAAGCGGTCGCATGCGGCCGTGGCGTCGGCGGCCCGGCGGGCCGATCCGGCGTTGCCGGCGGAACTCGCGGCGCTGCTGGTCGTCCCGGAGGGTGCCCGGTATTCGCACTTGGAGGTGCTGCGCCGGCCGCCGACGCGGACGACGGGTACGGCGCTGGCGCGGGCCCTGGACCGGGTGAACGACATTGCTGCGTTCCAGCTGGGCCGGGTGGATCTGTCGCGGGTGCCGGTCAACCGGCTGTCCACGCTGGCCCGGTACGGGCTGGCGTCGAAGGCGGCCGGCATCGAGCGGGCGCCCGAGCCGAAGAGGACCGCGTTGATGACGGCGGTGGTGCGGTCGCTGGAGGCGGCGGCGATCGACGACGCGCTGGACCTGTTCGCGCTGCTGATGGCGACGAGGCTGATCAGCCCGGCGCGGCGGGCGTCGGACAAGGAGCGCCTGGCGATGCTGCCGCAGCTGGAGAAGGCGTCCCGCACGCTCGCGCGGGCCTCGAAGGTGCTCATCGAGGAGCTGGAGCGGGTCGAGGAGCACGTGGCGGACCTGGACGTGGCCGCCGTGTGGCGGGCGGTGGAGGAGGTCGCCACCCGGGCGCAGGTGTCCGGCGCGGTGGCCACGGTGCAGGCCCTGGTGCCGCAGGACGACGGGTCGGCGGAGGCCGCGCTGCGTGACCAGCTGGCGCTGCGCTTCAACACCGTGCGTCCGTTCCTGTCGCTGCTGGGCGAGTCGAACGCGCTCGGGGCGGCCACCGGCGGGCGCCGGGTGCTGGCCGCGGTGCGTCGGCTGCCCGCGCTCTCGCGCCGGAGGGTCAAGGACCGGCCGTTGCTGCCCAGGGAGATCGACGCGGAGCTGGTGGCTCCGATGTGGAAGCGTGCGGTGTACGCCAACGCGAAACTGCCCGCGGGCGCTGTGGACCGTGACGCATACGTGGTGTGCGTGCTGGAGCAGCTGCACCGCGCGCTCAGTCGGCGCGACGTGTTCGCCGCGCCGTCGAACCGCTGGTCGGATCCGCGCGCCCGGCTCCTGGACGGCAGGCAGTGGGAGGCGGTGCGGGAGGACGTCCTGGCCGGGCTGAGTCCGAACGAGCCGGTCGGGCAGCATCTTGAGCGCTTGGCGGTCGGGCTGGACACGGCATGGAAGCACCTTGCCCAGCGCTTGGAGGAGGCGGGCGAGGAGGCGAAGATTGAGATAGTGGTGCCGCCGGACGGCGGGCGGGCCCGGCTGTCGGTGGACAAGCTCGGTGCACTGGGCGAGCCGGAGTCGCTGACCGCGCTGAAGAAGGCGACGCTGGCGATGCTGCTGCGGATCGACCTGCCGGACCTGCTGTTCGAGGTCCACGCCTGGACCGGTTTCCTGGACGCCTTCACGCATGTATCCACCCGTGAGAGCCGCATGGCGGACCTGCCGGTCAGCCTGGTGGCGCTGCTGGTCGCGGAGGCGTGCAACATCGGTCTGACCCCGGTGACCAACCCCGGAATCGAGGCTCTCACCCGTAGTCGGCTCTCCCACGTCGACCAGAACTACCTGCGCGGCGACACCATCGCCGTGGCGAACGCCGCACTGATCGCAGCCCAGGCCCGGGTGCCGCTCGCAGCCGAGTGGGGCGGCGGGATGCTCGCCTCGGTGGACGGCCTGCGCTTCGTGGTGCCCTCACGGTCCATCAACACCGGTCCCTCGCCGAAGTACTACGGCTACAAACGCGGCGTGACCTGGCTGAACGCGGTGAACGACCAGGTGTCGGGGATCGGGCAGATGGTGGTGCCCGGCACCCCGCGCGACTCCCTGTTCATCCTGGACACGCTGCTGAGTCTGGACGGCGGGGTGCGGCCGGAGATGGTCACCACCGACAACGCCTCTTACTCCGACATGGTGTTCGGCATCTTCACGATGCTCGGCTACCGTTTCGCGCCCCGCTTCCGCGACCTGGCCGACCAACGCTTCTGGCGTGCGGATCTGCCCGCCCCGGCCCGCACCCAGGACGACATCGTGGGGTCGGGGTCGGAGGCCGCGGGGAAGGCGGGGTACGGGCCGCTGCAGGCTCTGGCCCGCAACAAGGTGAACCTCAAGAAGATCGAGACCTGGTGGCCGGACATGCTCCGCGTCGCCGGATCGCTGGTCACCAACCAGGTCCGCGCCTACGACCTGCTGCGGATGTTCGGTCGCGACGGCCGCCCGACCCCGCTGGGCCAGGCGTTCGCCGAGTACGGGCGGATCGAGAAGACCATGCACCTGCTCAACCTGGTCGACCCCATCGACGACACCTACCGCCGCCGGATGAACCGCCAGCTCACCGTGCAGGAATCACGGCACACCATGGCGCGAGCGATCTGCTACGGCAAGCGCGGCCGCATCCAGCAGCCTTTCCGCCAGGGCCAGGAGGACCAGCTCGCCGCGCTCGGCCTGGTCCTCAACGCCGTGGTGCTGTGGAACACCCGCTACCTCGACGCCGCGCTCACCGCGCTGCGCGAGGCCGGCACGCAGGTGAAGGACGAGGACCTGGCCCGGCTGTCCCCCCTGAAGGCCAAGCACCTCAACGTCCTGGGCCGGTACAGCTTCCTCCCGTCCGTCCCCGGCGGCGGGATGCTGCGGCCCCTGCGCGACCCGGCTGATGCCGACGCGGAGACGGAGGACGACGTGTAGGGGGCAACGCCTCGTGGGCTTGGCCCGGAGCGTCGGCGGGCCGGGGTGTGACAGGTTCTCGGGAACGCGGCGGCCGTGATGTGGTTTCCGCTGGTTTGCGCCGGGAGAAGTAGTCGGATACGCCTCCTGCCGTACGGCAGGAGGCGAGGGAGATGAGGAGGGGGACTGTGGTGGGTAACGCAAGCGGTTCGGATCAGGAGTGGATGGACCTGGCGGACGCGATCACGCTGCTACGGGACCAGGTCGCCGAGGCCCAGGACCGGATCGCCGACCCCGCGGGCCGGGGTGACCAGGGGGTGCTGTTCACGCTGGGGGAGATCACGCTGGATCTCGGCCTGGAGCTGACCGCCACCAAGGGCGTCGACGGCGGACTGCGCTGGAGCGTGATCAGCCTGGGCGGCAAGAAGGAAAGCGGCAGCAAGGCCACCCACACGGTGACGGTGAAGCTGACCCCGCACCGGCCCGGCGGCGGCGACATCGACGTCAGCGACGAGGAGTAGGCCCTCCACCCGCACGCCGCGCGTCACAGAGCAAGGGATGGGGGACTGCTGTGGAGTTCGACCGCCGGGTGCAGATCCGGGTGGACCGTCTCAAGGACGGCAGGAAGAGCAAGGGCTTCGGATCGGGGTACCTGGTCGCGCCGCGTCTGGTGCTGACCGCCGCCCACGTCCTGGACCATGTTGACCCGACGGCCGTGGATCCGGTGCGGGTGTGCCCGCCCGACGCTGGCGAGCAGCAGTTCCGCGCGACCGTACTCTGGCAGCGCAAGGACCCGATCGTGGACGCCGCGCTGATCGAGGTCCCCGACGGCCGGAGTTGGCAGGTCCCGCAGTCCCTGAGTGATCTGCTGACCCGACCGCCCCAGCGGTACGGTCTGCTCATCGGCACCCGGCCGCACCCGGTCACCACGACGGGCTTCCCCCGCCTGCAGAAGGACGCCGAGGACGGCCAGCGTCTGGACGAGCAACTGACTGGCCGCATCGCCCCGGGCACCGGCGCCCTCGCCAGCCGCTACGAGATCACCAGCACCGACCCCATACCCGGCACCGGGCCATCAGGCGACAGCCTGTGGGCGGGCATGTCGGGAGCCGCCGTCCTCACCGACGACGGCTTCGGCGGGGACCTGCTGTGCGGCGTCATACGCCGCGACCGTCAGGCCGAAGGCGGCGGCCGCCTGACCGCCACCACCGCAGCCCACCTCCTGGCCGGCCCCAGCTTCCGCAGCCTCTTCACCCAGCACACCGGCTGGGAACCCGTCCTAGAACCCATCGAACCTGCTGCACTGCTCACCTCCGCCGCTGGCGACCGCGCCTTCCGCTCCCCCGCCGCGCTGCTGCGCGCGGACGCCGAGGCCGTCGCCTTCCACGGCCGCGATGCCGAACTCGCCGACCTACGCGCGTGGTGCGAGAACAAACCGGACGCTCTCGCGATCCGGGTCATGACCGGGCCCGGCGGACAGGGCAAGACCCGCCTCGCCCGCCGTCTCGCCGACATCCTCGACTGGGCGGGCTGGGTCACCGGACACCTGCGCTCCGACCTCACCGACGACCCCTTTCTCGACGGAACCCCACCCGACTTCACCACCCTCAACACCACCCTGCCCCTGCTCCTGGTAGTCGACTACGCAGAGACCCGCCCCCGTCTGCTGCGCCGTCTCATCACCCACCTGCACCGCTCCCGCCACCGTGTACGGCTGCTGCTGCTCGCCCGCTCCGACGGTGAATGGCGCACTGGCTCCTTCCAGGCTGTCCCCGACGTGCGGGATCTGCTCGAAGAAGCCCCTGTCATCCCGCTCGGCCCGCTCATCCCCGCCGGCAAACCCGCTCAGGACCGGCAAAGCGCCTTCCAACAGGCCGCCGGAGACCTCGCCCGCCTGCTGCCCGAGGTCCCCACCCTGCCCACACACGACTGGCAGTCCCTCGCCAGCACGCTCCGACCCCCCGCCGACCTGAGCCACCCGCGCTACGACAACGTCCCTCTGAGGTGCCTCGAAGTTCTCGGACAGGTGTCCAATAGGATCGCCTGGAACAGGGAACGAGGAAGTAGTGGCGCCACCGAGGAAGTACTCGCAG
>NZ_JBVJAH010000053.1:0-8841 GCF_055590785.1 Streptomyces sp. NPDC041796 | reverse complement strand
GGCCTCTTCTTCCCCATGCTCTCCATGATGAACATCATCCTTCCGGGGCTGAAGCCCCTGATCTCAGATGTCCGTCAAAGCGGATCAAGCCCACTCCACGGGATTCAGGTCGGGTGCATACGGCGGAAGCCGGACGGTGGTGAGCCAGCCGTGCTCTGCCTCCGCAGCCGGGTGGCGTGTTGGGGTTGTGTCCCAGACCACGACGATCGGGCTGCCGAGCTGGATGTGTGCCCGGACCAGGAGGCCGCGATAGTCCTTCCACAAGAAACTCTTGCATGTCCCCTTGAGCAGGAGGTGCGTGCGGGGGTGGATGAGACGGCTCTCCTCGCCGGGCTTGTAGCAGCACAGGGCGGCGACCGAGGTCCGGCTGCGGGACCTGCCGCGCACGCGGGATAACCGGGGGTGTCCGTGCCGGCCCCAGGTGCGGGCGCGGGGCGGCGTCACTGAGAAGCCGGCTTCGTCCTTGATGACGGTCCAGGCCCCGGATGCCGCCGCGGGGTCTTCTACCCGGGCCACACTTCCTTCTTCCACAGCTCCACCGCGTGCTCGTCGCGCTCCAGTGCTCCGCCGGCAGGTGCCAGTCAGGACTAGCTGTGCCGTTTCAGCAGCCGCCGTACCGTCGCCACCGACAGGCTCAACTCGCAGCCGACGGTGGATCACCGTCTGAACCCGGCCCAGGGTCCAGCGTTCGTCTTCATAGCCGTGCGTCGCCCGGCCTTTGCCGAGTCCTCCTCCAGCACGGCGAACTGGGCGCCTGTGATGGCCGACGAGTTCGCCGGACCCGCGGAACGCAAGGTCCCAACGCCCGACGCTCAGCGTTCAGCCCCCAGCCTCCGAATACCTCACCCCACCGGCATACCGCAGGGATCATGAACCGTCACTACCCGACACGAAAGCCTCCAGTAACCACAGACGGCCAGCGCACGCACGGTACGTCATAGGCGAAACTCAGCTGCCTCTTATGTCATCGATGCAGTTGGCTCCCGATGTTGCGCACCTGTTCATGGCGTTATGGTTGCTGGCAATGCATTCGACGGCCGGATTCGACCGCTTCCCTCCCAGCGGCCGAATCAGCCGGGGCGGATGGAGGATGCCGAGGCAAAATGCCTGGGCCTTCTGATCTCCATCGGGTACGCCCCGCCCGGTCTCCGTTCCCTCAGGCCTGGGCCGCCCGAGCGGAGCGGGGGCCGGGGACACCTTATCGGCCCTCCCCGAAGAGACCCTGCTATTTCTTCGCGTCATGGGTGGCTAGCCCCAGCCTCCTAAGGATAGTCACCGCAGCGAGTGTGGCTCCGCTTGCCCTGCGGTACTGCGAGGCGGGGCACGCCCTTCTTCCCCGGCGTGCCCCGCCGATACCTGTAGCTCCTTTCGTCCTCTTGGAGCTGCTGACAAAATGAGTGGACCTGACGCGGGTGAGCGGGCACCAGGCGAGTTCGAGGAAGCCTTCGTGGACCTACATGCCGCTGGCTAGCAAACTTGCCGACTGGCAGCGGCCTGCACCCCGGATATCGGAACCGCCGTTCCGTTCCCGGGTAGCAGGGGCTCAACGGCTTCCACTTCGCCTGCGTCGCGCGCGTTCCCGTGTTGGCGGCTAGCTTGACTCTGTCGGGGATCTTGGAGTTCCTCGGTGCGGCTGCATGATCAACGGGCATGCTCGGGTGGTTCCGTCGACCGATGCAGTTGTCGAGGTGCCCGTTGTCCCTTCGCCCCCGTTCCTGTGAGCAAGTCCCCTCTCTGACCGCGCAGATCGCGCGGGCGAGCGATCCGGGCGGTACGACGGCGATATGGGTACGCGATCGCCTCGATGGGCTGTGGTGCGACGAGGACTTCGCCGACTGGTACCCGCGGGATGGGCGCCCGGGGCTCTCGCCTGCTCAACTGGCCACCGTCTGTGTGCTGCAGTTCCTGCTCGGTCTGTCGGACCGGCAGGCCGCCGAGGCGGTCCGCTGTCGCATCGACTTCAAGTACGCCATGGCGATGGAACTGGACGATCCCGGGTTCCACCACAGCGTGCTGGCCGACTTCCGCGACCGTCTCGCCGAAGGCGACCGCGCTGATCGTCTCCTCGACCTCGCGCTGGCCCGCCTCACGGAGGCCGGACTGGTGCGCGAGCGCACCACGCAGCGCACCGACTCCACCCACGTCCTGGCCGCGGTGCGCGACCTGACCCGCCTGGAGCTGGTCACCGAGGCGGTCCGCGCCGCACTCGAAGAAGTCGCCGGTATGTCCCCTCACCTGCTGGACGAGCTGGGCGATGAGGAGTGGGGCCGCCGCTACGGTCGGTCGGTCCGCCTGGGCAAGAACCCCACCAAGCCCACGACCAGGATCCTGGCCACCGGGAACGATGCCGTCCGGCTCCTGGAACACCTCTACCAGCACGGAGCAGGCCGCACGTCCGGCCCTCGCGTCCAGGCCCTGCGCCAGATCATGGTGCAGAACTACCACCGTGACCAGGCAGGCCGGCTGCGCTGGCGCACCGCCGAGAAGGAAGGCGGACCCGGGCTGCCGCCCTCGTCCCGGGCAGTCGTCTCGCCCTACGACACCTCGGCCCGCTACGCACGCCACGGGCACATCATCAGCTGGAAGGGGTTCGCCGCTCATCTGACGGAGACCTGTGCTCCCGACGGCCCCAACGTGATCACGGACGTGGCCACCCCCGCGGCCACCACCCACGACAGTCAGGTCCTGCCCGGCATCCACACCCGTCTGGCGCGGCGCGGGCTGCTGCCCGCCGAGCATCTGGTCGACGCCGGCTACACGTCCCTGCCCCACCTCGAACAAGCCACCCGTGAACACCAGGTCACCGTCTCCGGGCCGCTGCGGAGCAACCCCACCCGCCAACACCGGCAGAACGAGGGCTTCGCCCGGGACGACTTCCACATCGACTACGACCGTCACCAGGTCACGTGCCCCCAGGGTCAGGTCAGTGCGGGCTGGCACGGCCCTTACCCAACCTCGTCACCCACCGCGGCCCCGCTGATCGTGGCCAGGTTCACCAAGAGTCAGTGCCGTCCCTGCCCGGCCCGCACCCAGTGCACCTCCACCGCCGACAGCGCCCGAACCGTGGGCTTTCCCCCGCGAGAACTCCGTGACCTGCAACTTCGCGTCCGCGCGGAGCAACAGACGCCCGAGTGGAAGACCCGCTATGCGGTCCGCTCGGGAGTGGAGGGCACGGTCAACGAGTTCGCCCACGGACACGGCATGCGGCGCTGCCGCTACCGAGGACAAGGAAAGGCCCACATCCAGCACGTTCTGACGGCCATTGCCGTCAACATCGAGCACCTCAGCGGACTGCCACCGGCCGAAGAAGCACCCACGTCCTTCCGACCGACTGCCTTCCAGCACTACCTCGACCAGCGCGAGATACCCCGGCTGAAGTCCTGGCGAACCCTGGGAACCTGACCGGCATCTCCAAGATCCCCGACAGAGTCAAGCTAGGGGGCAGCACCATACTTGACGTGCTCCGTGGCCTAAAGGTTGGGGATTCCTGCCACGGTCGTCTGACCGTCTCGGGGGCTTTCTGTTTCACCGCGCTGTGCCGGGACTTTCGTCGAGGTCTTACCGGCGCTCCGCGAGGCGTTTACGAACTGGCGTGTGATTGCGGTTGTGGGGTGATCGCTTGGGGGTGGATCCGGTCCGTGGTGATCAGGGTCAGCCGGAACGTTCTCGCGTATCAGGTGTTCACCGGTGTCTCCGGGTAGCATCTGGGCTGTCTGAAAAGATCGCCCGCAAGGGCACCGTCCACGGCTCCGGCACGGCTCCGGCCTCGTCAGGACCCGCTGGGTCGTCGAGCGGACCTTGGCCTGGCTCCACCAGTTCAAACGACTCCGGATCCGCCTACGAGATACGCGCCGACCCCCACCTCGGGCTGCTCCAACTCGCCTGCAGCTGTCTGAGACGCCTCCGCACCTCATTCTGAAATGATCAGTACGGCCGACACGCCGGCGAGCCAGGCCCGCTCCTCGGTCTCCTTCGCTTGGGTGATGCACAACCGGGACAGCTCCGCTGACTTCACGTACGACAGTCCGGCCGTGTGCGCTTCCTTATGCGGGCGCGGCAAGCCTGCCCAGCCATCACTGGCCTCAGCCGCGTTGCCAGTCCAAGGGCTTGGATGGCCCCACGTCCACGCCGAGCGGGTAGTGGCAGATAGGCGGCGCCCCAACCGCGCTTGCCGCGCACACTTTGGCCATGCGGGATCAAGCCCACGATCCCTGAGTGCGCCGACTGGGCTCGCCAGCCGGGCACGCCGACGCAAACCCGGTGCCGTTGCGGCAAAGCGTGTCTACGGCGCCGCGACGTGGCCGAGCGCCCGCCGAAGCCGCTTGTTCCCGTTGTTCCCTGTGTCTTCCCCAAGTCGCGTGAGAAACGAACCAGGCACGGCGCGTACACGCCAAACAAGACTGAGGCTTCGCAGGGACTTGGCGCTCCTGTGCCCTGGCGCAGTGCCGCCGCGGTGCGGGTCATAGGTCCCATACCAGCTCGGGTTTGATCAGCAGTAGCCGCAGGTTGTCGTTTCCGACGCGGACGCGGTGTGATGCAACACGGTCTTTCTGGCTCTGGTTGCGGTGGATGGCGCCGGCGTGGAGGAGGGCCTCGGGGAGTGATCGGTCGACGTAGCTGTTCACCCGTGGGTCGCCGCTTGCCTTGAGCAGCATGTTCAGGTTCTTCGTGGTGATACCGAGTGCTGGTCCTCGTTCCGGTAGCCAGTACAAGGCAGGTCCTTTACCGTCCCAGGCCTTGCGGTCGCTTCTGTAAGTGAGGCCTTGGTCTTGCTCGACCTGTCCTGGTACGGCCGGTTGGATGATGCCCCTGGCGTCGCGGACGTGGGCGCGTTTGTGAAAGAAGGCCTTGCGGAGTACCTCTCCTACGGCTGTGGCTACGTCTCCTTGGGCTGTGCTCTGTTCTTCCATTCGCGATGCTTGGCGGGCAAGTGACGTTGCGAGGGGTTCCGCGACCACCGTAATGAGGTCTGACATGTTGAGCCCGGCTGCGGCGCCAACCAGCCCGAGGCCTGACAGCATGGCCGCAGCTGCGGTAGTTACGCCCTCCATTGTGTCGCTGCGCTCCGGCAGGACCTTGTCGATGTACGGGGTGAACTGCCGCGCTGCTTCTGCTTCGAGTTGTTCCAAATACGAGTTCGCGTCCTGCTGGGCATGGAGGTGGGCGATGATTCGGTCGCCGAGGGTCCGCAGCGGTGCGCTGAGCATTTGTCCGCCGCCGTTCTTGTACCACCGCCAGTCCACTTCACCGCCCTCCCGTGACAAGTAGGCCACGACTGAGCGGCGGTAGAGCGATTCCTGCATTGACGGCGGAAGCATCTGAGCTGCAATGACTGGGATGGAGCGGACGCGGTTGCCTGGCTTTGCGGTCAGGTCGCGGTTGCGGCGTCCCTTGAGTTCTGTTGCATTGCCTGCGGCGCGGATGATCAGCTCGAGCTTCTTCTCCATATCGCGGATTTCTGCGGCGGATGAGACTCGGGTCAGTGGGATGTCATCGAGCAGGATGGGCATGTCTCCCTCGAAGTCAAGGGCACACTCAATGTCGGTGATTGTGCTGTTCATTCCTTTTGTCGGCACCGGCGGCCACGCATGAGGCCGAGGGGTGAGGAGCAGGCTGCGGGCAGTGTTGGCCGCAGATGTCTTGCCGGAGTTCGGCTCGGCATCGAATACGAAGGTGGCGGATACAGGGCGCAGCGTATTGGCCAGGGAACGGGCCCCGACGGCGAGGGCCATCATGGGTGCCCAGCCGTGGGATGCGATTGCTCGAACCGCTTCTCGGCATTCGTCAGCGGTGGCGGCGCTGCTGAGCGGCTGCGCCGCTCGGCGCAGGTGTTCTGGGGCGCCAATCAGGCGCACTAGGCGTTCTGGAGGATACGTGCGGCCGTCCGGGAAGACGTAGGTGAGTCCGGCGTCAGGCAAGCGGTGCCACCCCGTGTGGGTGACTACAGGAGTGCGCGGAAGCCGTTTGCCCTGATCCGTGATGATATTGATCAAGACTTCACGTGTGGCGCGTGAGGCGGCGCCGCTGTCGTCGCTGAAGTCATTCCAGCCGTCGGCTGTGCGCAGATCAGCCAGACTCTTGGTGAGAGTGTCAGCGCCGATGGTGATTGTGTAGTAGCGGCCGGCAGGTTTACCGTCATCGCCGAGTACGACCAGGCGTTCGGATACGTACGGTGCCCAGTCAAGGACTACCTCCCAAACGACTTCCTTGCCTCGACGGGCTTTCCAGACGGTGCCACCAGATTCGTCCACGTCGTAGCGCCAACCCGTGGAGCCGATGACGGGGCGTCCGGGAGGCTCCACGGCAGAGTCATCGACGTAGTCACGGTCCCCGACAGCGTGCCGGTTGCGGTTTTGTGGTGCGGCGAAGGACCCGAGCTTTGTTGTTCGCTGCCATCCGCTCCTATGGGGACCCCTGGGCTGCTGAGGAGCCGCAGCGGGACGTCTCTGTGAAGCGATCTCCAGGATGACCGTGTCGCGGGCAGTTGCGAGACCGAGGGCGGCGAGAATGTCTTCCTGGCTGCACTCAGGGACACCGTGGCATCGAAGCAGTACGCCCGCTTCTCGCCCGTCACATGGGTTGTGTCGTGCCCCCAGGAGCAGACCGGCATCGTCGTGGACAGCGGGGCATCGGGCATGGAACTGGTTCACGCCGAAGGCCACTGGTTCGCAGCCGAGTTGCTTCAGCCTGGCGAAGATCAGATGATACGTAGACTGGGCACTATGCTGGGCAACGGGCTGAGTCGTCATGCTGCCTCCTTGAGCGAGAGCCGAGGAGCACTGAGCGCCTGTTGTTGCACGATCTTGTGCAGTGGACCTCGAGCCGCGAAGCACTCCCACAGGTTGACGCCGGGGAACTGCTCCCACCCCTTCCCATGGGCCAGTTCGGCGTCGGACAGTGTGACGAGGTAGCGGTTGACGCGCAGCGTGTAGTAGTCGGAGGTGCTCCCACCTGCGGAGTCGTGGGCGACGAGGTGCGCGATGACCTCCGGGCACCAGGTCAAGACCTGGCTCTGGCCAGGACGGACGGTCGTCCAGATCCCACCCTGGGAGCCAGACTGTGGCAGACGAAACCACCAGCCAGGAGATTGCCGAATCTCCATGACGTCAAGCGGGATCTTGCCTTCCTCCGCGGAAGGCAAGTTCGGAGAGCAAATATTCCGGAAAATGGCGCGCTGGTATTCTCGGATGGCCCCGGCCATGGGTACTCTCTCTTTCGCAGTATCAAGCCCGCCAGAAGGCCCACGAACCCTGCAGCGCCGCGCCGACAGGCTCTGCAGAGGGGACTGGACCAAATGGCGGTCTTGCTGAGGCCCGGTGCTTCTTGGCGGGAGTGAGCCGGGCCTCAAACATGTTCGATCAGTGTTCGCGTTTACGGTTAAGCAGCGGCTGCCTCATGATCGGCTTCGTATCTGCTCCGCATGATCTCCCAAATGAGAGCCTGCAGTTCCTGTGCTGCTCGCAGCACAGCCTGCGGGTCTGCGGCAATGGCCCTCGCCGAGCGCTCGGTCAGCAGCCCAGCTGACATCGCCGCAGCCATCCGCTGGCCGTTCTCCAACGAGATGCCACGCCGCACATCGTGCCCAGGAACACCAGCGGTTGACGCGACCGAGGCCACAGTTGGCCTTGTGACTGCACCTGACATCTGAGCAATCTCCGCTGCGGTCAGGCCCAGACGGCGATCAGGGCCCCGGTGCCTTAAGGGCTCCACACGTTCTTCCTCTCAGCCGTCTCGGAAAAATGATCAGCAATCAACCTAGCGGCTACAAAACCACCTGTCCGCCTGGACGCGCCACCCCCCATGGAGGTTCATCACATCGGTGGACCGGCACAGCCAGCAGACATGTACTCCCATCCACCGGCAACACGCATAGGTTGACGTCGGCGCAGGCGAGCGACGAGACTGCTGGCCACGGATTCAATCGCGGCTCACATGACACCCCGAGGGTCACCACCATTACGGTGATTGATCTCCGAAAGTCTCTCCCTGGCGGAAGCAAGCAGAAACGTCACGGCATGGGCCATTTCAAGCGTGTTGCAGCACTGATCCGACGCCGGTCTCGCGCCATGATTCAGGCTGCCGACGGCTTCGTTTTGCCCGTTCCTGGTAGCCCTCGACGCCCGTTGATCTCCGGATGTACGTCTCACGCGATCTGCCTGACGGTTCTGCAACAGCGTTTTATCCCGGTGAGGTTGTTTGGCGTTGATTTGCCGACCGGGCTGGTATGGGGTTTCTTGGCGCAAGTGGCCCTGATGAGGGGCGAGGGATTCGTGTCATCGTTCGTCGACCCGTTTCGTTCCGTTCGCTCCTGTCTGATCCCAACGCGCCCCTCTGACCTCGTGTGCGCCTTGTGGGGGCGGCCTTCGCGACGGTCCTACCGAAATGACACGACACCGCCCGTATCCCAGCGACCTGTCCGACGCACGCTGGGAACTGATCAGGTCCACCCTCAGCGCCTGGCGAGCCGAGCGCAGAGGCAGGGGCCTCGACATCGGCCGCCCGCCCGAGCACGACCTGCGCCGCATCATGGACGCCATCCTCTACGTCGACCGCATCGGCATCGCCTGGTGTTACCTGCCGCACGACTTCCCGCCCTGGGAGACGGTGCAGACGAGCTGGCGGGAGGGGACGTGCCCGAGATCTGGGCCGGGGTGGACATCGGCAAGACGCATCACCATGCCGTGGTGATCAACGCGGAGGGCGAGCGGCTGCTGTCCTGCCGGATCGAGAACGACGAGACTGAACGGCTGGCTCTGATCGGCGATGTGCTGGCGATATCCGACGATGTGCTCTGGGCCGTCGACCTCAATCACGGCGGCGCCGCCCTGCTGATCGGCTTGC
>NZ_JBVJAH010000052.1:0-9770 GCF_055590785.1 Streptomyces sp. NPDC041796 | reverse complement strand
CCCGCCGGCACAGCTCTCGGCCTTGAACTCCGGCGTGAACGAGCGGCGAAGACGCGGCTTCTTCTCCCCCACGCTCTCCAGGAGGAACATCATCCCTCCGGGGCGAAGCCCCTGAGGGATGATGTTCCTCAAACCGATCAAGCCCAAGAGGCCTCCCAGATGTGCTGCGTTCACAGTCCGGCCCTGCCAATCCTGGCTGGCTTGGCGACGTCGACCGCCACTGCTGTGTGAGACAGAGCTCGTTTCACACAGGGCGGCGCCAGAAGACGCACCTGAGTCCGCATGCATCAATGGCAGGGCGGCGGAACGATGATCTAACAGTTCTCCGCAGACAGACAGAGGTTGGGCTGACACTCAGGAGCCGTATCACGGTTCCCCAGCGGAGGCCCTCTCATAAGGGAGGAACTATGCCGTAGGGCACCGAATCGAAAGCTGGGCAATGCACGTTACTGATCTTCACTTTCTCTTGAGGCCAATCCTGAGCGGGAGGCTGCTTCGCCGACGTCGGCGTCGTCTATTCTCCGCAACTGCAGTGGTCTGCGGTTCCTTAGCCCTAAACGCGTCAGTATCAGAGGTTGACTTGGAACCGAAAGTGACCGCTGCCGCCCCTGCAGCTCCGGTAATTCCAAGGCCCTTGTGGAAACTTCTGCCAATCGAAGCCCCGAAGGCCGTCAGGGAAGGCACCCCGAAGATCAGGAAGGCACCTGTGACGAGGCCGCGTCTTCCGCACGCAGCTCCGATTTCGACTGCCAAGTTCGGCCTCCCTACACTTGCATTCGAGGCCTATCGCCAGGCTGCCAGAGACCGTAAGCGCCTGACGCCGACATGCCACATCACTTGGACGCTCCTTGCGGCTATCGGGCAGGTGGAATCCAACCATGCGGGAGGACGTTTCGACACGGCAGGCACATCGCTGTCTCCTATCTTGGGGCCCGTTCTCAATGGCCATCCAGGACTCGACACCATCCTTGACAGCGATAAGGGATCCGTAGACGGCGAAGCTGAATGGGATCGTGCAGTTGGCCCCATGCAATTTATCCCTGCCACGTGGAAGCGCTGGGCCACCTCACCGCGAGGCAGCGATCCTGACCCCCAGAACATTTTCGATGCAGCTGCGACGGCCGCTGCCTACCTTTGCGCCTACCATCGCGATCTTGCAGATCCAGACCAACTGAGCGAAGCCATCTTGAGCTACAACAACTCCGATGCCTACCTTAAAGAAGTGATGGCTTGGGACGAACGGTACTCCTCCGGAGAGGTCTACACGCACGCTCCACCCTCGGTCCGAAAGCCCATCCTCCAGCCGTCCACGAGCGAAGCCAACAAGCAGCAGGCATCAGTCCGAGGCTCAGTACCGAGCCAGACACCTGCCTCGAAAGTCAAACCGTCAGCCTCAACCGATCAGGCTCTGCCCTCTTCAGCCCAGGCACCATCCGTCAGCCACACAACAGCAAGCCACCCCACCGTGTCAGTCGAAGTTGAACCCGCAGCCAGCCCGTCGTTGTCACCGAGCACTATGGCGGATCTTCCTGCAGCACCTACACCCAGCGCCTACCCCGACGCATCACAGGAGACGCTAAGACCGGCGACGCCAGCCTCGCCACAAGCCAGCTCTCCTCCTTCCGCCGCAGGGGCTGCAGACTCCCAGCTGCCCCCACACCCCCTAGCGTCCGCGCATCCAAGCGACCACCCAACACCTTCGCCCTCAAGCGAGTGTGTTCCGGAGGAGGTTAGTACCACCACAGGTCACCCTGAACGGCAGTGCGACAGTGAGCCTCTTCAAGTTGGCCACTGATTGGCTGACTGGGTTGTTCCCGTATCAGGCGAGGCCCTCGGACTGTTACTGACTTCGGCTTGTCAGGGTGAGGCCGCGTCGTTCAGAGTCAGGCCGGTGCCGGCTATGAAGCCGTTGAGCGTGTCGGGCCGGTACTGAAGGCGTTTGAGCCGGTTGCGGACGAGGGTTTCCAGCCGGTCGAGGGCCATGACGGCGAGGTTGGCCAGGCTGCATTTGACGTGCGCCCAGACACCTTCAACCGGATTCAGGTCGGGCGAGTAGGCGGGCAGCAGGAACACGGTCAGCCACTCCCGCTCGGTGACAAGGGTTCTCATCGTGCGGGAGACGTGGGTGTTGAGCCGGTCCCAGACCAGCACGATCGGCGCCCTGACCAGCTGGTGGACGCCGTCGATCAGTGCGATGAAGTCTCGCTCGCTCATGCTGCGACGTGTGCCCTTTCCCGCGGGGTGGCTCCGCAAGCGGTGGCACAGTCGGGTCCTCGAGCCGGGCCGCATGGCGATCAGCCCGGCCACCGACAGGCGTCCCGAACGCCGGCCGCTGACGGTCACGACCGGGGTGCGGCCCCGCCGGCCCCAGGTGCGTCCCCTGGGCGGCCGGCGGGTGAAGCCGGCTTCGTCCTCGAAGCAGACGTAGCCCCCGCAAGCCGCCCTTGCTCTTTTACCTCCGCCCAGGTCGCCTCCTTCCAACGGTCACGGCCTGCTCGTCGCGCTCGGCGACCCGCCGTGCGGGGATTTGCGGGCTGAAACCAAGCCGGTGCATCAGGCGCGTGGCCCCGGAAACGCTGTAGGAGACATGGAACTTCCGGCCGATCAGCGTGGCCACCCTTGATGCGGTCCACACCTGGTCCTCCACCCAGCCGTGAGCGGCCGGCCCCTGCTCAAGATACATAGCCAGCTTTTCCAGGCTGCGTGGAGACAGACGGCACCGCGAACCACCCGGCCCGCGGGAGACCAGAGCCTGGATACCGCCGTCCCTCCACCGCTCGTGCCACTGGTAGGCCGATTTCACGCTCACCCGCAGCCGCCGGGCGACCTCCGGCGGCTTGATCTTCCGCTCGAACAACTCAGCCGCCTGCATCCGTACCGCCTCACGGCGCTGACGCCCCGCAGCGGTCAGCCCGCCCCCCCTCCGCATACCTCACACACCAGGGATACAGCCCCCACAACCGGCTCATCAGCGACTTCACGAAAGCTCACCCCTGACGAGCTGAAGTCAGTAGCCAACAGAGTCCCCCCGCAGGGCCCCCTGGATTGCATACCCTGGGGCCTGGTTGGCGGACGTGTGGGAAGGGGCTGTGGTCAGTGGCGCGTACCTGGCTGTCTATCCGGGTGGAGTTGGTGTCCGGGCACGGTGGGGATCTGTGGCCTCGTCCTGGCAGGGTCTTCGCCGCCTCACGCTCGCACTCCTTTGCTCAGTTCGCGACGGCTGTCGATCTCGCGTTCGCGCGCTGGGACCTTGCTCATCTGCACTTGTTCACCTTGTCCGATGGCACCGGGGTCAGTCCTCTGGAGTGGTGGGGCGGTGAGGCCCCGGACGGCACGGTGGACGGCTATGCGACCAAGCTGAGCAGGCTGCAGGCCGGTGAGCAGTTCGCCTACGTTTTCGACATGGGTGACGGCTGGGCCCATCTGTGCACGGTCACGGAGAAGCGGATCGACCCTGTCGTTGAGCTGGGCAGGACACCTCACCGGCCTGTCCCGTACTGGGGCTGGGGCGATCTTCCGGACCAGTACGCACGGAGGTGGGACGGCGACGACGGCGAGTCGCCCATGCCGACGCGTCCGGCCCGCGGGCTCAGTGATCTGCCTCCGATCCTGCCGTGGTGGGGTGAGCACCGCCGCGGGTGATCGCCCTGCCGGTGTCCGTGTTTGCGGGCGGCTGGATGGCCGGGACGGCCGATCGGGAGACAGTGGTGTGTGCGAGGCTTCCTGTCATGCGTAACGACCTTCCTCTGACAGTGATCGGGAATCTCGTGGACGATCCGGAGCTGCGGTTCACCGCTGCGGGGGTGGCCGTGGCCCGCTTCACGGTGGCCTCGACTCCCCGGACCTTCGACCGGGACGCGAATACCTGGTGGGACGGGGAGCCGACGTTTATGGACTGCAGCTGCTGGCGGCAGCTTGCCGAGAACGTGGCCGGGTCTCTGTCGAAGGGGGCCCGGGTGGTGGTGGCGGGACGGCTGCGCACCGACCGGTGGGAGAACCCGGAAGGGGAGAAGCGATCACGCATGGTGCTGGATGTCGACGACGTGGGGGCCTCGATGACGTTCGCAACCGTGGCGATCACCCGCACCACCCGGCCGGCTCCCCCGCGTGAGACCGCTCCGGACGATCCCCGGGCCTCCGCCAGTCCCGTCCGTCCGGCCGCACCCATCGCCGGCCCGGACGCTCCCGGCGAGGAACCTCCCTTCTGATGCCGGCCATCCCCACACCGTCCCCCGCGGACGACAGAGGAGACCTGGAGACAGCTGCGGCAGCCGTGACCGCAGCGCAGCAGGCGCTGCGGTCCGCGCGCCGGGAGCTCGCGGCAGCGATCCACGCCGCCCGGCAGGCCGGACAGTCCGTGCCACGCATCGCTGACCGCGCCGGGCTGGACCCGGTCTCCGTGCGCAACATCCTGGCCGTGCCCCCGGCGAGAACGCCGGACAGAAGTTCTGACCGCCTGCGGTAACGCGAAGCCGCCGACGAACTCGGCGCATCTTCGCGGTTCGCGCCCGCCCGGAAACGCAGGAGACCATGCTCCCGCCGGACTACCAGCGCATCCTCACCGCCGTGCGCCAAGTCGGCGGACCAGTCACGGCCCGGCAGGTCGGCCAGACGCTGGGAGTGGACGTCAGCGTGAAGTCCAGGCTGGAGCCGCTGCGCGGGAAACTGATCAGACTGACCGACCGCGGATGGCTGCGAAAACTACCCGACGGCCGGTTCACCACCCGCATGTGACCTGTACCAGCCTGACGCGTCCGGCGGCATAGCCGTAACCACGGTGTCCTCGACGGCCGTTGGAATTGTGTGACGAAAGCCGAAGAGCGCGCCGAGGACACCTGCCCGCTTGTCTACCAGCGCCGCCTGCCGCTGTCCACGCACACCGTCAACCACATCGCCAACCTGCTACGGCGTCACCTGAAGACGATACGGTCCGGGTGCCGGATCCTCCCGCCGGGGAAGATCGCGGTGATCGTCCTGGCCGTACTGCGTCATGACCAGCGCCTGGCCGACATGGCCGGCGGCAACAACGTCTCCGAGTCCACCGTCCGCCGCTGGCGCGACGAGCTGACCGGACTGCTCGCCGCCCAGGCCCCTCGCCTGGCCCGCGCCCTGAAGAAGATCGCCAGCAGGGCGGGGAGGTGGTCCTGATTGACGGCACCCTCATCCGCACCAGCGCCGCACTGGCAAGGCCGACCGGCGAAACTACTCCGGAAGGCACCGCCATCACGGCCTGCACTTCCTCGCCCTGACCGACGAGAACGGGCGCCTGATCTGGATATCCGCAGCCCGGCCCGGCCGCACCCAAGACAACACCGCCGCCCGACACGACCACATCCTGGCCCACCTGCGCGCCGCCGGCCTCGGAGCGCTGGGCCGACCTCGGCTTCCGCGGCCTAGACAACGACATCCTCGCCCCTGTGATCGTCACCGGCTACGCCGCCAGCCGAACCCACAACCTGACCCCGGGGTAAAAAGAAGCCAACCGCGTTCTAGCCGTCGGAGGCGCACCGGTCGAACACGGCTTCGCCCACCTTAAGGCGGATCCTCACCAAGCTCCGCACCGCCCCCGCCCGCGCCACCCAACTACTGCGAGCCCTGCTCGCCCTGACGAACTTCGAAGTCAACCGCTGACAAATGATCTTCACTGTGGACTTCCGCCCACGACCAGCATGAGTACCCCAAGCACCGGTCACACCAGCCCTTTGACCTGCTACTTCAAGTTGGCGGAGGCTCAATGCACTCCACCACCACGCGCCACGCACCATCATTGCGTAGCGGGTGATGCCCAGCTGGTACCGGCAGCCCCGAGCTCGGGGGGCGGCCAGCTGCAGTTTGCCGAGTCCTGCCCGGAAGAAGCGTTGCAGATTGCCGACCTGGGGAGAGGTGGTCTGGCAAGCCGGTCCAGGGGTGCCCCGTGCTGGCGATGTGGCCACTGACCGCGTACGACGGATCGCGTCGACGCTAGAAGTTCGTGGAATACCCAAGAGCCGAGGGTAGCTCTTCTCTCCTGGCAACGCCCAGCTTCCGATAGACGTTGGACACATGAAACTCCACCGTCCGTTGAGCGACTTGGAGTGTGCTCGCGATCGTTGGGTTGCTCTTGCCTTCCAGTACAAGGTTCACGACCTGGCGCTCGGTTACCGTCAGGCTGTTCAGGCCCTTGCGTGGTCCGCTTCCGCGAAGTCGGCCGCCGCTGGCACGTAATTCATTACATGCGCGGACAAGCAGTCCTTGAGCTCCGCATTTTTCTGCGGTATCCATCGCGCGGCGTAGGAGGGCACGGGCGGCCTGCTTGTCGTTCGCCTTTCTCAGTGCTACGCCCAGCTCGCACAGTGCATGGGCGTGTTCGAGTGGCGCCGAGGCAGTTTCGAGTGCCTCCACTGATTCGCGGAGCAGCGTTAGTCCTGCGTCCCCGCCGATGGCCACTCCTGCCTGGCGCAGCGCGATCCCAAGAGGCCTTGGTGCTCCCCAAAGGCGTGCCAGTTGTATCTCTTCCGTTGCCAGGTGTGCTGCTTCAGACTTCCGTCCCAGTGATGCGCACGCCATTGCTGCTGTGGACCGCCATGGAGCGACCGCAGGGTTGGCGGTCTGCCAAGAGAGGAGGTGGTTTCCGCAGAGCATGAGGTCTTCCAGCGCACGCTGCTTGCGGCCGATTGCCATCATTAGCCGACCGCGGCTGTAAAGGAGGTCGGTGCATGGTAGTAGCTCCGGAAGGTATCCCTCGAGCCCATGATCCATTAGCGCCTTCTCGGCCTCGTTCAGGTCTCCGCGTTCGATCAATGCGTCAATGAGGCAAGCAAGTGCCCACGGCGCTGGTCCCTCATCCGGACGAAGTCCGAGGTTGTGGAATTGGGAGAGTGCAGCTTGCGACTGCTCTATCGCCAGCATGATCTGGCCTTTTCGCCTCGCGAGTTGCGCACGTAGGGTATTGAGGACAGTGATGGTCAGCTGCGAGCCGGTGCGCCGTGCTTCTCGTTCGCCGATCTCACAGGATTGCTCCGCCACTGCGAGAGCGTCTGCCCGTATGAGTGCGAGAAGGGGCAGTGCATGTGTCACTGCGTCGTAAGGCCGGTGCTGAGAACGAGCCAGAGCGTACTGCGCCAGGCGGACCGTGGTCTGTCTGGAGCGCCCACGGTGGCTTTCGCGCAGGCTTAGCAGGCCAGCCGCTGTGGGGGTCAGCGGTTCACGCGTGTTGTGGGCGTATCTCCGCTGGAGCTCGTCCAGCCGGGCTAGCCCCCAGGCAGCATTCGCTCGTTGCATGAGGGCGTGTGCGGTCTGCTCGGTGGCCAGCAGTCTGGAGCAGGATGGTTCTGTCTCACCAAGGTCGTGAACGGCCTGCTCAAGTTGCTCTCCAGCGGTGCTGTGCCGGCCGAGGAACCAGAGGACTTGTGCAGTGATGCGAGCGGCGTCCGCTCGCTGGGCGGGATCCTGCAGCCATTGCCTGCTGCTGCGGAGGTAGTCCAGAGCGGTGTGGAGGTTGATGTGCCCTGTTGCGGAGCCCAGGGTAAGTAGTACGTTGGCTCGTTTCCGATCGTCCAAAGGCTCTCGCAGGAGGCGGTGAAGGAAGGCTACTGCCTTCTCGGTCGCTCCGGCCGCCAGCGCCGAGTCGGCTGCCGACTGGAGGGTGTCGGCGGCCCATGAGGTGCCCACCCTGTGGGTGCGCAGGAGGTGACAGGCGATTTGCTGGTCAGGGGCAGCAGCATGGTGCAAGACCTCGGCCGCACGATTGTGTAGATTCGCGCGGGTCAATCCGGTTATATCTCGAAGGAGAGTGTTGCGCAGCAGGGAACGAGTGATGGTCAGATTGCCTGAGCGCAGGCTGAGGATCCCCATGCGAACGAGCACGTCTGATGTGTGTACTGCTTCTTGCTCGGACAGATTGGCAACGTCAGCGACGACGTCCAGGCGCGCCGCGGTATCCAGCACTGCGACGGCTCTGGTCATCTCGAGAGCGTGAGGTGAGGCCCTGCGAAGGCGAGCGTTCAAAGCTGGGAGCAGGCTTTCGATAGCCAATGCATTGATTTCTTCGACTGATTCTGCCGTGGGCTGCAGGTCGCACGCTGCCGCAGCGGCGAGTACGGCGTTCAGGAGGAGCGGGTTTCTTCCTGTGGCCTTCGTGCAAGCCTTCACGAAGGCGTCGTCCGGGTCGTCGTTGAAGGAGTCCTGGATAAGCTTACGAGCGGCATGGGCGCCCAAGGGTCGAAGGCGTATGCTTCGGGCGGTTCTCAGTACGTCGTCCATGAGGGCTGGTTCCTCCGTCGGCTCGCCATCGCACACACTCAGCAGTCCTGTTACGGGCAGCCCCTTGATCCTTGAGGGCAACCAGTTGAGCCAGTGGAGGGAGGGCGCATCGGCCCACTGCAAGTCGTCGACGACAACGATGATCGGACCGCTTCGAGCGGTACTGGAGAGCAGCCCGTGCAAAGCTTCTAGTTCGAAGGCGTCAGGGCGTCCTCCATGCGGGTCGCCGGTCGATGTAGGCCTGTGCGACGCCAGGATGCTCATGACCTCGGCAACCCGGGCTTCCTGACCGGTGGCGGGGCCGCCGGTTTTCGGGCGTCCGTGCATCAGAGGCGTAAGGAGTTGCCGGACGACGTTGAAAGGCAAACGCTTCTCTGCCGGACTGGCACATGCTGACAATACGGTGAACTGCCTACGCCGGGCGCTGTGGATGGCGGATTGCAGCATGCTGGTCCTTCCAGCCCCGGCTTCGCCGGAGACCAGCAGCAACCCTCCACTCTCCCCGGCAGCCGCAGTTTCTAGGTGGATTTCGATATCCGCCATTTGCCTACTACGGCCTAGCATCTTCGGCTCGTGGAATGCCATGCTCTTCTGTCGTACCTTACTTGTCAGTTTCTTCGCCCACGTAGAGGGTGGGTGAGGGTCGGCCCATTGACTTTTGCCGTGCCGCCGTAAGCAGTGCGTCTTGTTCCGCGACCGGAACGGCACTGGGCCGATTTATCGTTTCCACTACCGTGTCTTACGGCCGAGTTGTGCGATTGACCGGTCGGGTCACCAGGGGATTCCCGGTACGCGTGAGAGTCGGCCTGACACCAACACCGGTCGCCGATGCCCTCAGCGGTGAATGATTCCGCGCTGAGCGTCACGTGGTAAGTCACGGCCAGGAACGCAGTTTCGCTCCGGGCAGCTGATCAACTGCGAGGGCGCTGCCGACGCGAAGCTGAGACTCGGGCGCCCGCTGCGTACCTGCCACTGCCCGAGTGCGTGATCCGCGATCCATGTAGGACGCCGGGTCGGAGATGTCGATTGGTCGCTCGTTCGCCGAGCGTGGGGGTCGCTCCGCGCATGCGGGGACGCAACGAGAGATGGAGCCGAAGCCGGTGCCTTGCGCACTAGTTGGTCTCAAGAGATCCTCCTTCGGCCGAGCCTGCTCGCCCTGCTATTCGACGAGGCACTCACCCCTCCGTCGCTGGTTCGCCGCTCACCTTAGGGACAGTAGGAGGTCACCGCGACGACCGATAGCTCGGACTACCGTTCTACTTTGGTCTTTTTAACCGGTTGCTGTGATGGTCAGCCGATAGCCGAACGGTGGGAACTGCGGAGCCGATTGGGTGCACCAGCTCGGCGTCAATTCATTCTCCGGAATGATGCACAGCGACTGGCTCATCAGCTAACGACGTTGTGCTGGGAGCGGCGGCTCGTCGCTGTCCGCAGCTAGTACTGCAATCACAGTTATGGGGTGTGTCCGCGTTGTTTGTAGTGGCTGTTGCGGGCACGTGTCTGGCTGAGTCTTCGCCAGTGTGACCAGT
>NZ_JBVJAH010000051.1:0-9845 GCF_055590785.1 Streptomyces sp. NPDC041796 | reverse complement strand
CAGCAGCCTCGGCTACCGCAGTCCCGCCGAATACGAGACTGCCCTGGCGGCCTGACCACCACACCGAAGGTGTCCGCCAAAGCGGAACAAGCTCAAGGTCTCGTAGCAGGGCTTGCACATGCCGCGCGCCCACTGGGCCGGAACACCGCATCGTGTGCAGGCGACAACCGGCTCGGCGGTGGCCGGGTCGGAGCACGGACGGCACCATTGGGTCTCGGCCTCCAGCGTGCGTCGGCGTCCGCAGCGCTGGCACGGCCCGCGCGCGGGCCGGCCCGAAGTCCGGCGCCGGCATGCCGCGCAGGTCTCGTCCGTCGCCCGCCTGCCGCCACCACAGCCCGGGCACGTGCGCAGGCACCACTCGCACAGGCCCGAACCGGGACGCAGCCGGCGCCGTTTCGCACAGCCCGGACAGCGGTCCTGGACCGGGCCGACAGACACCGCCACCGCGTACCGCTGGGCGACGAAAGCGTGGAACGCGCGCAGCAGCCTGGGCAAGCCGTTTTCCGACGCCGACACCTCTAATTCGTTAGTAATTAGAGGTTCTGGATCTCTGAGGGGCCCCGGGGCGGCGTTGTCCAGCCGAGGGCAGGACGTGTGTGGTCCGGTCGGTGCCGTGGTGACCCCTACGACACCTCCGACCGTGCGAGGTCTTTGAAAAGACTGGTGGCGCTGGGGGCCGGCCGGTCCTCGCACGTTCTGCCCCCACGGGCTGCCGTCTCTAGAGGTTGGCCGTACAAATTTCGCCTTCTGTCTAGAAGCGGACAATCACCCAAAAGGGGACAGCCAGAAACGACGCGCGGCCCGGCCGACGACCGGACGCCGGCACTCGAACATCGCGGGTCAGACCGGTAGAGCGAGTAGTGCTCATCGTTCCAATGAGCGGCCGGGGGATAAGTAGTCGGGGGCGGTGTGTCAGCCGACGAGGGTCAGGCTGGTCGGGCCGGAGGCCTCTTCCAGTCCCTCCGGAGTCAGGCACTTGTCGACGTCCAGCGTGAGACTCACTGCCGTACGCGCCACCTGGGCACCCTCGAACTGTCCACTGACCACTTCTCCCTCGCCGATGACAACCGATTCGCCGTTCGGCTTGGCGTTGATGGCGATGTTGTATCGGATGACGCTGTTGGGGCCGTCGTTCCAGTCGACGACATTGGTGGTGTGGAACTGGGCTGCCAGGCAGCTGGCTGTTCCCGACCCGTTCACCTTGGACGTGGCATAGGCAATCTCGGGGTTGGACGTGGAGGTGCACGGCCCAAACGTTTCCTCGATGTGGATGTTGGTCGGCTGGGGCGTGTACGTCAGCCCCGGCTGGAACCTAACCGTCTGGCTGCCCAGGGGACAGGAAACGAAGGTGGCCAGACTGGTCTCAGGGGCAGAGGAAGCAGCAACGGCCTGAGGGGAGAAGACCGCTGCAACAATGACGGAGTACCCCGCGGCGACGGTAGAGCGTACGAACCTCATGCGTTTTCTCCTTCGAGGGCGCAGGCAGTGCCCAAGGCTCTGGAAAGCAAGCGGCAAAGTCGCCCGGCACACCCGTCATACTCGCGCGAACATGCCAAGTCGTACACCGGAGTACGGGGGAGCTCAGAGCGCACTGACAACTTGTGCGCACGCCCCCTGGCACCCCAGCAGGCTCTGCCGGGTCAGTTCACGGCGGTCACCTGTCGGTGGCAGGCACGGTGGAGGTGCTCCACGAAGGTCCGGCCGGCCGGTCGTTCAAGGATCGCGGCGGCCTTCACCGCGGCTTCGTCCTCCCCGGCCTGGGTGGTCGGCTCGTCAAGCGGCGGGCGGTGGCCACGGGTCAAGGACGTCGCGACCCCAGACGAGACCCCAGGACTCCACCAGCGCGCGAACCGTGGCCAGTCCGCCCGACTCGGTCGCGCGAATCAGGTCCAGCGAGCGGCCGCGCAGTCGGCGACGACGTACGGACCGGCAACCGCCTCCGCGACGGCTGGAGGCATCACGGTCACGGCCACGGCACGGGTGTCGTCGATCCGATGGGAAATGGGCGACGGCAGCACGGTCACGTGCACCGGGCCCGGCACCCGCTACGACGCCTCCCAGGGCAAGCGCCCCTCGCCCGACTGCGGGCACCTCTACAAAGCCCCTTCGACCGCCCACAGGGGCGGGAAGTACGCCGGCACCGCGACCGCCACGTGGACCGTGGAATGGGCCGCTGCCGCCCTCGGAGACTCCGGGCAGTTCACCGAGACCCGTGCCGCCGCGTTCACTCAACTGATCGGCCATGGGGTCTGATCAGCGGTTTGGCCGATTGGGGCGCCCCAATCGGCCACCGGTCACACCCCGATCGGTCACGGCGCCCAAGGGCAACCCCTGGCGCAACCCTCTGCCGGCACCGGTGACGCCACGGCGTCATGCCACCGTGGCGTCACCAGCGACGCCGGGAGCCTCTACGCTGCCGTGCGCACCCCACTGAAGGAGGACCGATGGCGCAACGCATGGCGGTCGGCAACAACAAGGGCGGGGCGAAGAAGACGACCACCGTCGTCCGCCTGGCCGAAGCCCTGGCGAAGAAGGGCCGACGGGTCGGCGTGGTGGACCTGGACCCCCAGGGCAACGCCTCCCGGCGACTGGGGTGGAAGGACATGCCCGAGGCTCCGCCGCTCACGACGTCCGAGGCGATCGAGGCTGCCGTAGAGGGAGTGGCCGCCCAGGTGTGGCAGCCGATCGGCTGGACGTGCGACTACGCCGAGCGCATCACGCTGATGCCCGCCCGGTACACCCTGGAGGACCGCGCGACCGAGGCCGGGCAGCGCGGCGCCTGGCGGCGGCTGGCCAAGGCCCTCAAGGGCGCGGACGACCACCTGGACTACGTGCTAATCGACTGCCCGCCCTCGCTCGGGCACCTGACCCAAATGGGGCTGGCCGCCGCGCACTTCGCCCTAGGCAGCACCGAGCCCGAGTACGACAGCGTGGAAGCCACGGTGCGCTACCGCGACTTCGTGGCCTCCTCGGGCGATGACCTCGGCAACCCGGACCTGCGGTTCCTCGGCATCGTCGTGTCCGGCTACGACATGCGCGTCGGCGCCCACGCCGCGAACTCACCGTCAAGGAAAAGTCCGTCAACCGGGCACACGCCCGACTCCGCTCACCTGTGGAACGGGCCTTCGCACGCCTCAAGGCCTGGCGGATCTTCCGCAAAGCCCGCCTCAGCCCCAACCGACTCACGTCAATCGTCAAGGCCGTCCTCGCCCTAGAGAAGCAACGCTGAAGAAGCTCACTGGGCGAGGATGACTTCGTCATCGTTGACGGCACCCTCATCCCCACCGACCGCATTGCCGCTGACGAGCCGTACTACTCGATGAAGCACCGCCGCCACGGGATGAACGTGCAGGTCATCGCCCGACCGGACGGAACACCCTTGTGGTTCTCGAGGGCTCTGCCCGGCCGGACCCACGACCTGACCGCGGCCCGCGCCCACGGCATCATCCAGGCCTGCCTGACCAGGGATCCTCGTCCTGGCCGACCGCGCCTACCAAGGAGCCGGCGCCACCGTCCGCACCCCCTACTACCACCACGAACAACCCGAGCACTACCAGCAGTACAACCGCGACCACGCCCACCTCCGAGCCCCCGGAGAACGCGCCTCCGCCCAGCTCAAATCCTGGCAGATCCTCCGACGAGCACGATGCTCCACCACACCCAAGATCGCCCCACGCGGTGCTCTCGCACCCAGACTCGCGCTCCTGCCCGGGGCGCTCGGCTATTCGGCACCGCACGACAAGGCCCGGCAGCGGGCCGCCGCTGCACGTCCGCCCGCACCAGCAATCTCGCCGCATCTGGTCAACCCGGCACAGACCGTCCTGTTCGACGCCCGACGTGACTGGACCTGCATCGCCGTCAGGGAGCTGAACCTCCTGCCCTCCCTCACCCCCGCCGCCGAGGCCCTGCTCGACGACATCCGGTACCACTGGAAGCAGCGAGGCCGGGACGAAGAGGTACGCCGCCAGACCGCCCGCAGCCTGCGCATCCTGCTGGCCCGCCTCGGCGCCGACGCCCCCATCCACGAAGCCGACACCTGCCCGCCGACCGGCCCGGCACCAGCGCACGATGGATCCTGCAGTTCCTCACCCGCTGCGGCCTGGTCCTCCCGGACCCCACCCGCCAGGTCGACATCCACCAGCGGGCCATCGGCCAGCGCATCCAGACCTTCCCCGAGGACTGCGCGGACGAACTCCGCCGCTGGGTTCTGGTCCTGCGGGGGGAAGGCCATTTGTGAACATCCCGCGATGCCGTTCGAGCCGATCCGCAAGTACCTCGGCTACCTCTATCCGGTCCTGACCGCCTGAGCCGCCCGCGTCGACAGCCTCCGCGAACAGCCCAAGCCCTGGCCCAGCGGTCGCGGATCGTGCTGGAGTGCACCGAAGGCCACTCGATCATGGAGGTGTCCCGCCGGCTGCGGGTCACCCCGGACACGGTCCGCACCTGGCGGCGCCGGGTTCCTCGAGCGCGGCCTGGACGGCTTGTGTGATGACCACGAACTCCTGCGCCTGCTCCGCCTGTGGGTACTACCCGCACCCCGAAAACGGGACGCCGAGCACGTCCTGCGCTGGTCAGCCTGGCGGCGCCACCACCAGCACCATGCACGAGCCAGCCACCACCGCCGGCACGCCTACGCGGACACCACACCACGAACCCGAAGATCACGAACTACAGCTGCCGTGACTGTGGGAAAGACTGTTGGAAGGCGCGCTGAGCGTCGTGCCACAATAGGTCCCAGTAACGGTCGCTGTTCTCGGCGAAGCTGGAGTTCCTGCAGATCAGGTACATGCGTTTCTGGGCTGACGACGCGCTGGGGAACTGAGCGGAGGTCCGGGCTGCTTTACGGAAACGCGCCATAGACTGGGCGGTGGCGGCATCGAAGGACGTGACGGCACGCCGGATTCGCACGTCCAGCGGCAGAGCGGGCGCAAGCGCGGTGCAGGCCTCATGGATTTCCTGGGCTAGCCGGGGGTACCGCTTTCCCCAAACCTCTGCAAGCGCCCGTGCCATGGCCGACGCCTCCTTCGTGTCTGCCGCACAGAACACTTCCCTGAGGCCCTGCTCCAGGGCGGGCGCATCGTACTTCTTGACCAGACGCACTACTGCTTTGACTGTCTGAGTGATGGCCAGCTGGGCGACTGCTGACGGCCACACGGCACGTGCGGCTTCCTCTGCGCCTGGCACTCCTGACAGGAGAACCCCGACGTCCTGTGTGCCGCGGCGTCGCATGTCTGCGAACACTTCGGCAGCGGCGGAGCGGTCGGCGCCGAGCCACAGGCCGAGTACTTCAGCCCGTCCGGTGGGTTTGACTGCCACGGCCGCCCACATGAGGCGGTCGACGACCCTAGTGTCCCGTACCTTCACTGGCACCGCGTCGACCGCGAGCAGGGGATAGGAGACCTGCAGCGGACGCCGGCACCAGCTCTCCATCTCTGAGTCCACTCGCCGCGTGATTGCAGAGATCATCATTTTTGTGCTTGCGACGTCGTAGACCTCACTCAGGTGATCTACCACTTCCCCTGTCGTCAATCCGCGGCTGACTAGCGACATCACCAACTCGTCAATGCCGCTGGTTCGCCGCTCCCACCGGCCGGTACTGACTGGACGAAATGTACCCAACCGGTCCCTTGGGATTTGCACATTCACCGCCCCGAATTCTGTGAGCAGAGTTTTCGAACGGTACCCGTTCCGGGAGTTTCCGCGCTCTTTATCAATATGCTCCGAGATTTCCGACTCCAGCGCCATCTCAATGACTCGCTTCGTCAGCTTCTGCAATAGCCCACCACTCCCCATCAGCCCACCCCCAGAGCGCAAATCGGCACGTGCCAACTCCACTACACGTGAGAAGACACCATCCTCCAAATCCTGCACTGCGTCACCAGCCAGCGACACGTTCTCCGGCACGCTCATTCACCTCTATAGTCACGGAACATCACCCCGCGAAGGTCCCCCCCGGAGGATGGGATATCCGCGACACCCCGTAACACAAAAACTCTTACACTCGCCTCTGAAATAGAGGAAATACCAATAAGCGCGCCATCTTACTATTGGCGATGATGTGCGATTTTACATACTCACTAAAACCGCTGATGACATCTTTACCTGGCCGCATTAATGTGCACAAGTCAGATTAGAGAAGACTCATGACCATGAGAAACGAAAGAAGTTCTCTTTGCGCCTTACTTGGCTGCGGGCCGAGCAAGATACACCTCAAACCTCAGCCAGCAGCACTGTGATCGATGACAAATCGACAGCCGTAATCCAGTCGCACTTCGTAATCTGACCGGGGTGACGGACGGCGTGTGAGGCACTGGGGCGTGGGCGAGGCCACCTGTTGATCATGGTGTTGTGACGCATCATGAAGATCAGGCGGCCCTCTGCTGTCAGCAGAGATCCCTCGCTGTTGCAGGAGAAGTTCGACGAGCTCGCGGCCGAGCTGACCCCGCTGTTCGCCCGCCGTGAGCCTCGGGCGCATGCCGTGGCGTACGTGCGCGGCCTGCTCGCCAACCTGCCGCGCAAGAACTGCTGGACACTGTTCGAGCACGCCGGGCAGCCCCGTGCCTTCGGGTTGCAGCGTCTGCTCTACCAGGCCGTCTGGGACGAGGAAGCTGCCCGTGACGCGGTGCGGCGCTTCGTCATAGGCCACCTGGCCGCTCCGGGTGCGGTCTGGTCTTCGACAGACCGGCCAGGAGAAGAAGGGCAGTGCCACCGCCGGCGTGGGCCGCCAGTACACCGGCACGACCGGGCAGGTCAGCAACGCGGTGGTCGCGGTGTACTGCACCTACGCCAGCCCTCTCGGCCACTGCCTGATCGATGGCTACCAGTGAGCCTTTTCAGCGGTGAGTTTCCAGGGTGAGGATGGCTCTGGCGATTGACGTGAGTCGGTTGGGGCTGATCCGGGCTTTGCGGAGGATGCGGCAGGTCTTGATCCGGGCGATGGCTCTCTCGACGGGCCATCGGAGACGGGAGTGTGCCCGGTTGACGGATCTCTGTTTGACGGTGAGGCCGCGTCCGGGTCTGCGTCTGGCCGGGACGGCGGTCTGTGCTCCCGCTCCCTGGTAGGCCTTGCCGGCCAGGATCGGGATGCCGAGTCTGATGCAGGTGGCGATGATCCGGTGCCGGCGGGCCGCGGCGAGATCGTGGGCGCGGCCAGCCAGGACGGGGGAAATCCACACTAGCGTGCCGTCGGGTGCTGTGATGACCTGCAGGTTCACGCCGTGACGACGGTGCTTGCCCGAGTAGTCTGCGCGGCTGTCACCGGCCCGGTCGCATTCTGCCAGGGTGCCGTCCAGCAGTACGTACCGCGTTTTCGCTGACCCCAGCGCCGCGGTCAGGCCCGGTGCCCGCCGGCCAGGAGTGCGACGACGCCCTGCACGTAGGCGTGAGCGGTGCCCGCGCTGGTCCCGAAGCCGGCCGCGATCTGGGCGAGGGTGTCATGCTTCCGCAGATACACCAGAGCGGCCAGGGCGCGTTCCGACGGCGATAGCCGGCATCGGCGGTCACCCTCCGGGGTGACGATGAGCATCGTGACCCACTCCACGAGTGCGTGCGGGACGTCGAGTACGGCACGACAGGCAACCAACGGAGCCCCAGGGCTGAAGAGTTGAGCTTAGGACACCTTGCTCAACAGCCTGGGGCTCCGCCCGTTTCACAGCCACCCACACATCACCCGACCGATGGCCTCTCTGAAAATGCTCAGTATGTCCAGGAGCACTGGGCCAAGGACCCCGACCGGTGCGAACAGGCAGGGCTGGGGCGGGACTTCGCCTTCCGCGCCAAGACCGCCATCGCCCTGGACCAGGCCCGGCGCACGCTCGCCGCCGGCGTCGCGGTCGACTGGGCGGCGGGCGACGAGGTCTACGGCCACAGCTCCAAGCTGCGCGGCTTCTTCGAGGAGCACACCATCGGCTACGTCTTCGCCGTCGGCATCAACTTCCAGGTGCCCACCGGAGCCGGGCCGATGCCGGCCGACCTGCTGGCGGCACGGAAGGTCCCCAAGCGGGCATGGAACCGGCTCTCGTGCGGACAGGGCGCCAAGGGGCCGCGCGTCTACAACTGGGCCCAGGTCGCAACGAGCAGCCCCCAGCACCACCTGCTGGTCTGCCGCTCCCTGGCCGACCCCACCGACCTGGCCTTCTTCTACACCTACGTGCCCCCGGGCCGGTCGGTGGCACTGGCCGACCTCGTCAAGATCGCCGGGATCAGGTGGGCGGTCTAGGAGGACTTCGCCAACGGCAAAGACGCCGTCGGCCTGACCACACCCAGGCCCGCCGCTACCGCTCCTGGCGCCGCCACGTGGTACTCGCGATGGCCGCCCTCGCCCTGTTCACCGTGATCGCCGACCTGGACCGCCGCCACCACCCCGACCCGGTCCTGCCCACCGACGGCGCTGCCGAACCACCCACGCCCACGCCATCCGCCACTGCCCGGCCGCCACCCACCTCAACCCCCACCACCCGATGGAAACTGTCCTGACCTGCAACTTGTGGCGTCGGCACCAGACCCGCGCCATGGTCAGTCACTACCGACGGCTCGCAGACCCACTCCCGCCCATCACCGATCCTCAAGATCTCCGGCTGTAGTACCCGTGGCCCCTGCATGATCGTTCTGCCTCAAGAACAGAAATGATCACGCATGACCACGGGCGCCTCACGTTCAGCGTCAGGGCACCCTCCGCACCGTCACGGACCGTGACACCACCTCAGGCCACAAACGAGACGCACCGCCCAACCGCGAAGACCCACTCAACCTCGACGAACTTCTCAACGCCGACGTTGAACGGCACGTCCACGCCTCACGCGTCCACTCGGTGAACGACCTCGCGCGCGAGACTCGCCGCTTCCTGAACCGCCGACAATGCCAGCCCCACAGCGTCCGCGGCTACTTCCTCGCCCGCTGCACGATCACATAGGAAACTCGATAGTTCCGGCTCAATAGTTACCTAAAAGGGAAGAGGAATCTCGGTTGCATTCCAGGCCGATACACATAAATCCTTACACGGTCCCTCCGGATGCATATGCCGTGCGTCATGCCGCTATCTGGTTCACCTCCTAAAGGGGGAATCACCGATGAGCGCATTGCCCGGCAATTCATCTTCCAGTCGAACGGAAGCGACACGAGAAAGGTTACCAAGGAGGTCCGTAAAAGGGATTTCTGGATGCATCTGGAGCCTGCGCTGCGAATTACTACCCAATGCGGTTTGGCGGCTTTTTTGTATTGAGGTCGCATACGTAGTATGTGGAAATTTCATCGACACCTAGTGGCCTGTGCAGAGAAAGAGTCAAAATACTCACCATGGCCATCCATAAATGGATGGCTTAGGCCCGGCTCTGCAGGTCCACGTCTGAAAGGAAGAGTTGTATGAGTTGGGATTCTCGGCGTGGGCGGCTGCGGGCTGCCACGGGGGCGGCGTTGGCGGCAGGAATGCTCAGCATGACGGTGCTGGTGGCCTCTCCGGCGTCTGCGGCTCCGTCACAGACGCTTCTGTACTCGGTTGATGGCGGAGCGACTTGGTCAAGTAACGTAACGGCGGGCCCACTATCTACGGTATTGGTGAGGGCCTGGTACGACAATGACAGTGCAAGCACTTTGCCGAGCACGTCGATCAATACCACTATGCCTTCTGGTTTCACCCTCGTACCGAACAGTACTCAGACGTGTCTGAGCCCTGGGACTACCGACCCCACGGCTCCAAGTTCAGAGCTGGTATGCAGCACCAATACAGGGCAGGGCGGAACGGCAGTTGACGGCGCTGTATGGTCTGGTCCGAATTTAACCATTAGCCCCACCAACGGGCTCTTCGGAAATCCAACGACAGACACAAGTGGCGCCCTAGCTATGGGCAA
>NZ_JBVJAH010000050.1:0-9915 GCF_055590785.1 Streptomyces sp. NPDC041796 | reverse complement strand
GACGGCCCCGGGGGGGGGGGGGGGGGGGGGGGGGGGGGGGGGGGGGGGGGGGGGGGGCGGGGGGGGGGGGGGGGGGGGGGGGCGGGGGGGGGGGGGGGGGGGGGGGGGGGGGGGGGGGGGGGGGGGGGGGGGAACACCCCCCCCCCCCCCCCAAAGCCGCATCCCCCCGCCCCCCGGCGGTAGGCTGACGTGGCCCGACGCGTACCACTCGGCGCGCACGGCGAGCACGACACACCACCCGCGTACACCCGCCCCACCCGCCCGAAGGGACCCACCCCATGCCGCTCGAAGCCGACCTCCTGGAGATCCTCGCCTGCCCGGCCTGCCACGCCCCGCTCAACGACCGCACGGCAGCCGAGGCCCCCGAGCTGATCTGCACCGGCACGGACTGCGGCCTGGCCTACCCCGTACGGGACGACATCCCGGTCCTGCTCGTGGACGAGGCCCGCCGCCCCGCCTGACGGCGTACCGGCATCGCGTACGGGAAACCGCGACGCGTACCGGCATCGCGTACGGGAATCCGCGACGCGTACCGGCACCGTGTACGGGAAACCGCAACGCGTACCAGTACGGCGTACGGGAAGCGCACCGCACAGGGCGCCGCACCGGCGCCGCGCCGAACCGCACCACTCACGCACGGCGATCGGAGGCCCCACCTCATGCTCGACGAGACGCTGCTCGACGACCCGGACGCCCTGGCCCGAGTCGACCGCCGAGGTCTCCTCCGCGGGGCCGCCGAAGCCGGAGCGCGCGTACGCACCGCCGCCCGCCACGCCGCCGAAGCGGGCGTCACCGAGCTGAACCCGGAGGGGCGGCCCCGAGCCATCCTCATCGCCGGCCCCGGCACCGCGTCCGCCTGCGTCGCCGACCTGGTGGCCGCCCTGGCCGGCGCCTCCGCGCCGGTGGCCCGCCTGCACTCCACCGGTGTCGCGGCCGCATCCGGCGCCCTCCGCTGGACACTCCCCGGCTGGGCCGGTCCGGTCGACCTGCTCCTGATCACCACCACGGACGGCAGCGAACCCGGCCTCGCCCTGCTCGCCGAGCAGGCCTACCGCCGCGGCGTCACCGTCGTCGCCGTCGCGCCCCGCCGCGCCCCGCTCGCCGAGGCCGTACACGGCGCCCACGGCCTCGTCGTCCCGATGGCGGTCGCCCCGCACGAGCTGACCGACGAGGAGGCCCAGGCGGCGAGCCCCGCCGCCCTGTGGGCCCTGTTCACCCCGCTCCTCGCGCTGCTCGACCGGGTCGGCCTCGTCGCCGCGCCCGCCGAGACCCTCCAGAAGGTCGCCGACCGCCTCGACCGCACCGCCGAACGCTGCGGCCCCGCCGTCGCCACGTACAGCAACCCGGCGAAGACCCTCGCCGCCGAACTCGCCGACTCCCTCCCGCTCGTCTGGACCGAGGGCCCGACGGCCGCCCCGATCGGCCGCCGGTTCGCCGCCGTCCTGGCCGAGCTGGCCGGCCGCCCCGCCTTCGCGGCCGAGCTCCCCGAGGCGCTCGCCGCCCACCAGGGCCTCCTCGCGGGCGACTTCGCGGGCGGCGCGGACCCCGACGACTTCTTCCGCGACCGGGTCGAGGAGGCGCAAGCCCTGCGTGCCCGCGTCGTCCTGCTCCGCGACCGCCCCGTCGGCGGCCTCACCGCCGCGCCCGCCGCCCGCGAGCTCGCGCTGAGCCACGACACCACCATCAGCGAACTCGAACCCGAGGACCCCACGGCCGACAACGGCACGCCGGCCGGCGAGGGCGCGCCGCCCGGCGACAGCGCGCCCGGCGGCGGCACGACCGGCGGGGGCACCACCACCGGCGGGGGCACCGGCGACGGCACGACCGACCTGGAAGGGTTCGCGGAGCTGCTCGCGGTGACGGACTTCGCGGCCGTCTACCTGGCGCTGGCCTCCCGTCTCAACACCCCCTGACGCCCGCCCGTCGGCCCCGACCTCAGCCCCCGCCGCAAGGCCAGCAAGACGCAAGGAAAGACGACGCATGGACCGCCTCTCCAACACCGTCCGCCCATACGCCTGGGGCTCCACGACGGCCATCCCGGAACTGCTCGGCGTCGCCCCCACCGGCGAACCCCAGGCCGAGATGTGGATGGGCGCCCACCCCGGCGCCCCCTCCCGCGTCACCCGCGAAGGACAGGCGGAACAACCGCTGTCCGCCCTCATCGAAGCCGACCCGGAACGCGAACTCGGCCCCGCCACCGTCGCCAAGTTCGGCCCCCGCCTGCCGTTCCTCTTCAAGATCCTCGCGGCCGGTGCCCCGCTCTCCCTCCAGGTCCACCCGGACCTCGCACAGGCGCAGGAGGGGTACGCCGCCGAGGAACGCGCCGGCATCCCCCTCGACGCGCCGCACCGCAATTACAAGGACGCCAACCACAAGCCCGAACTCATCTGCGCCCTCACCCCCTTCGAGGGCTTCTGCGGCTTCCGCGACCCCGACCGCACCGCCGAACTCCTCGCCGCGCTCGAAGTCGACTCCCTCAAGCCGTACGTCGACCTCCTCCACGCCCACCCCGAGGACGCCGCCCTCCGCGAGGTCCTGACCGCCGTCCTGTCCGCCGACCCCACCGACATGGCTGCCACCGTCACCGAGACCGCCGCCGCCTGCGACCGTCTCGGCGGCGCCCACGCCCCGTACGCCGTCCTTGCACACCACTTCCCGGGCGACCCGGGCGTCCTCGCCGCCATGCTGCTCAACCACGTCCGGCTCCAGCCCGGCGAGGCGCTCTACCTGGGCGCCGGTGTCCCCCACGCGTACCTCGGCGGTCTCGGCGTCGAGATCATGGCCAACTCCGACAACGTGCTGCGCTGCGGCCTCACCCCCAAGCACGTCGACGTCCCCGAACTCCTGCGGATCGTCCGCTTCGAGGCGAACGACCCGGGCATTCAGCGCCCGGAGGCATCGCCCTCCGGCGAAGAGGTCTACGAAACGCCGATCGACGAATTCCGCCTCTCCCGCTACGCGAGGGCCGAAGGCGCCACCCCGGTCGACCTCACCACCCACACGCCCCAGATCGTCCTCGCCACCTCCGGCACCCCGCGGACGAACGACCTGTCCCTCACCCCGGGGCAGTCCGTCTTCATCCCCGCGGGCGAAAAGGCCGAACTGTCCGGTACGGGCACGGTCTTCCGTGCCACAGTGGTGGCCTGACGCACCGCCCGTCCCCGCTGCTGCAACAATGTGCCGCCGTACGAACCACCCCCCAGCAGCCAGTAGCCAGCAGCATCCAGGAAGGACACCGCACGCATGAGCGCGTCAGGCGGAACCAAGGCGATCGTGGCGGCGCTCGCCGCGAACCTAGCGATCGCTGTGGCCAAATTCGTGGCGTTCCTCTTCAGTGGTTCGTCCTCGATGCTCGCCGAGAGCGTCCACTCGCTCGCCGACTCCGGCAACCAGGGCCTGCTGCTCCTCGGCGGCAAGAAGGCCCAGCGCGAGGCCACGCCCCAGCACCCCTTCGGCTACGGCCGTGAGCGTTACATCTACGCCTTCCTCGTCTCCATCGTCCTCTTCTCCGTCGGTGGCATGTTCGCCATCTACGAGGGCTACGAGAAGATCAAGCACCCCCACGAGATCGAAGCCTGGTACTGGCCGGTCGGCGTCCTCGTCTTCGCGATCATCGCCGAGACCTTCTCCTTCCGGACGGCCATCAAGGAATCCAACGAGATCCGCGGCGGCCTCTCCTGGAAGGAGTTCGTACGCCGCGCCAAGGCGCCCGAGCTCCCCGTCGTCCTCCTGGAGGACCTCGGCGCGCTGGTCGGTCTGATCCTCGCCCTCGTCGGCGTCAGCCTGGCGATCGCCACCGGCGACGGCGTCTGGGACGGCATCGGCACCCTCTGCATCGGCATCCTGCTCATCGTGATCGCGATCGTCCTCGCCGCCGAGACCAAGTCGCTGCTCCTCGGCGAGTCCGCCGGCGTCGACGAGGTCAAGAAGATCGAACAGGCGCTCGTCGACAACGACACCGTCACCGGCATCATCCACATGCGTACGCTGCACCTCGGCCCCGAGGAACTGCTGGTCGCCGCGAAGATCGCCGTCCAGCACGACGACACGGCCTCCGAGATCGCGGCCGCCATCGACTCCGCCGAGGAGCGCATCCGCACCGCCGTGCCGATCGCCCGGGTGATCTACCTGGAGCCGGACATCTACCGGGAGACCAAGCCCGCAGCCCCCGCCTCCTGACGGCCCGCAGCCCCCGCCTCCTGACGGAAAGAGGCCCCCACCCCGCAAGGGATGGGGGCCTCCCTCATACCCCCGCCCGCGCTCCCGCCCCCGCACGGGGCCGGCGCCCGGTGACCCACCCGGCGAGCCCGAGCGCGCCCCCGACAACCAGGGAAACCGCGCCGGCCACCATCCCCACACCGAGCAGCACCGGCACGGCCCCGCTCTCCAGGGCGCGCTCGCTCACCACGCCCACCGGCACCGTCCCGCCGGGACTCTCGTCCATGAAGGAGCGCGAGTCCCGCGAGTTGCCGCGGTCGTCCCCGAGCACGAACAGCCGCCCCTCCGGAACCCTCACGTCGTACCGGGTCCCGTCCCCGACCGCGTCCCCGCCCCGGACGTACGGCTCCGACAGCGGTTCCCCGTTCAGAGTCAGCCCCGTGCCGTCACTGACGACCCGGTCGCCCCCCACACCGACGACCCGCTGCACCACGAGCCCGTCCTGGTACCGCTCCGGCATGCGGTAGGCGACCACGTCCCCCCGCCGCACGTCCGAGGGCCCGATCTTCTCGAAGAAGTGCCGACTGCCCTGGCCGTACGTCGGTTCCATCGACGACGACGCGATCGTGTGGCCCGCATACCCGCCCACGAAGCCCACCCAGGACCCCACGAGCGCCACCACTCCGAGCGGAACCAGCACCCACCCGGCGATCCGCAATCCACGCCCCGGTCTCATCCCCACCCCTACTCACTCGGTCACACCGCAAAGCGCCCATGATCGCGACCTTCACCGCGCAGTGCCAGAGGCGTCCACGAAACCGCCCACCGAAACCGCCCACCGAAACCGCCCATGGGGAACGCTCACGGCGGTCGGCCGCGGGAACGGATCGGGATCCGATTCGCCGGCGGACTGTAGGCCGCTCGACCGATCGGTGTAGATTCGTGACCAGAGCCAGACGTCGCTGCTGATGGCGGTCGGGCGGTCCATGACGGACCGGCCGAGGGAGAGAGGGCCTCCGACGACTGCACTGCGGGTACCGGGCATGCTTGTGCCCAGCTACCTCGCAGAGCCAGCCGTACCCACCCTCGACCCAACACGAGGAGCAGCTCGAAATGACGACTGTCGCCAACCGACAGGACTTCAAGGTCGCCGATCTCTCCCTGGCCGAGTTCGGCCGCAAGGAGATCACCCTCGCCGAGCACGAGATGCCGGGCCTGATGGCGATCCGCAAGGAGTACGCTGAGGCCCAGCCGCTCGCCGGCGCCCGGATCACCGGCTCCCTGCACATGACCGTGCAGACCGCCGTGCTCATCGAGACCCTGGTCGCCCTCGGCGCGCAGGTCCGCTGGGCGTCCTGCAACATCTTCTCCACCCAGGACCACGCCGCCGCCGCCATCGCGGTCGGCCCCGACGGCACCCCGGACAACCCTCAGGGCGTCCCGGTCTTCGCCTGGAAGGGCGAGACGCTGGAGGAGTACTGGTGGTGCACCGAGCAGGCGCTGACCTGGCCGAACACGCCCACCGGCGGCCCGAACATGATCCTGGACGACGGTGGTGACGCCACCCTCCTGGTCCACAAGGGCGTCGAGTTCGAGAAGGCCGGAGAGGCCCCGGACCCGTCCACCGCGGACAGCGAGGAGTACGGCCACATCCTCCGTCTCCTCAACCGCACCCTCACCGAGAACCCGCAGAAGTGGACCCTCCTCGCCTCCGAGATCCGTGGAGTCACGGAGGAGACCACGACGGGTGTCCACCGTCTGTACGAGATGCACCGCGACGGCACGCTGCTGTTCCCGGCGATCAACGTCAACGACGCCGTCACCAAGTCGAAGTTCGACAACAAGTACGGCTGCCGCCACTCGCTCGTCGACGGCATCAACCGCGCCACCGACGTCCTCATCGGCGGCAAGGTCGCGGTCGTCTGCGGCTACGGCGACGTCGGCAAGGGCTGCGCGGAGTCCCTCCGTGGCCAGGGCGCCCGCGTGATCGTCACCGAGATCGACCCGATCTGCGCGCTCCAGGCGGCGATGGACGGCTACCAGGTCACCACCCTCGACGAGGTCATCGGCCAGGCCGACATCTTCATCACCACCACCGGCAACAAGGACATCATCATGGCCTCCGACATGGCCAAGATGAAGCACCAGGCCATCGTCGGAAACATCGGCCACTTCGACAACGAGATCGACATGGCCGGCCTGGCCAAGATCCCCGGCATCGTCAAGGACGAGGTCAAGCCGCAGGTCCACACCTGGACCTTCCCCGACGGCAAGAAGATCATCGTGCTGTCGGAGGGCCGCCTGCTCAACCTGGGCAACGCCACCGGTCACCCCTCGTTCGTGATGTCCAACAGCTTCGCGGACCAGACCCTGGCCCAGATCGAGCTGTTCACCAAGCCCGAGGAGTACCCGACCGACGTCTACGTGCTGCCCAAGCACCTCGACGAGAAGGTCGCCCGCCTGCACCTCGACGCGCTCGGCGTGAAGCTCACGACGCTCCGCCCTGAGCAGGCCGCCTACATCGGCGTCCAGGTCGAAGGCCCCTACAAGCCCGACCACTACCGCTACTGACGGCGCCCGTGCACTGACGCACGTCCGCAGCAGCCGGTAAGCGGCAAGCTGGTACCAGGCAGGCCCCCGCACCCCCGTGCCGGGGGCCTGCCCCGTCCCTGGCGAGCCCCTACCGCCGATCCCGAGGACCCGAGGACCCATGCCCCGCGGCCGTTATTCGCTCCATGATCCGCACGATCACACCCCCCTCGGTGAAGAGCACTTCAACTGCGCACCCGGCCCCTCCGGCTGGCGCTACGTCTCCCAGATCACCACCCCCTCCGGCCCTGGGCCTGGCGGCGCCCCCCGGAAAGGCACAGTCGTCGGCTCCGTCGACCTCACCCTCGACGACCTCGGCCGCCCCATCCGACTCGAACTCCACGCCGCCGACTGGCAGGTCAGAGGCGCCGCCCTCGACGGCGTCACCTGGGTCCGCACCGACCCCACCGGTACACACGCCACGGAAGGCAATGTGCGCGCCCACGCCTTCACCGGCACATCCCCGGCGTTCCTCGTCGCGACATCCCGCCTGCTGCGCCTCACCCCCGCTTCCGCCCCCACCCGAGTCCGCCTCGTCGCCTTCACGGACCCGGTCCTCGCACCCCGCACGGTCGACCAGTCGTGGGCCCTGGTGAAGAGTGAAGCGCACCCCACTGACAACGGCCCCCTGACCGTGGACGAATACCAGGTCAACGCCCTCGACACGGGCGAACAGCACACAGTCCACATCGCCGGCGACGTGGTCCTCGCGGCCCCCGGCATCGAGCTCGAGGACCTCGAGACCCCGCCGTCGGTCTTCCGCTGACCGGAAGCCCCCCGACCGCCCTACGCGGGCGGAGCGAACCCGGTGGCAGGCGGCGCACTCCCCTTCGCGGAACTCCCGCCCACCGCGGCCCCGCCACTGCGCACAACCGGATCCGGGGCCGCAGCCTCGACCACCGGAGCAGCCACCACCGGTGCGACCTGCGGGGCCCCCATCGGTGCGGCCACCACCGGGGCACCGGCCTGAGCCCCGCCGGTCCCCGGGGCGAACGCGCGCCGGGCGTCCCGCGCCTGCCGCTCGTTCACCACCGCGGCCAGGAAGTCCGCCGCAGGCACTCCCGGCGGCGGAGGCGTACCCGTCCTGGCCACCAGATCGTCGGCCAGCCGCTCCGCGAGCGCCCGCCCCACCCCGGCGTCGAGCTGCCGCATCCGCGTCAGGTACTGGCGTATCGCCAGCCACAGGTCGTCCGGCACCGCCGACAGGTCCAGCTGCGCGAAACGCCCGACCAACCAGGGCGGCGGAGGCGGAACCGCCGTCCCCCGCGCCGCCGGGACCCGCTCACGCACGACAAGCGCCCCGGCGAACACATCGCCGAGCCGCCGCCCGCGCGCCGACACCAGCGACGCGATGCACGCCACGACGCCGAACGTCATCAGGATCTCGACGACCCCCATCGCCCCCCGCACCAGCGCGTGCCGGAACCGGATCGGCCCCCCGTCGTCCCGCACCACCCGCAACCCGCACGCCAGCTTGCCCAGCGACCGCCCGTGGCTGAGCGTTTCCACCGCTATCGGCGCGCCCACCAGCACGAGCACGAAGCTCGCGATCGACACGGCCGTGACAGCCGCTTCGTCCAGAGAGGCGGTGGCTATCGCCAGCCCCACCGATATCAGCAGGTACGCGGCCCAGACCACGACAAGATCGATGGCAAGCGCCAGCGCCCGGCTCGGCAGCCTCGCCGGCTGCAAGCCGAGTACGACCGCGTCGCCCGTCACAACCCCGCTCACAGCGCCCACCCTTCTCGGACCTTCCCGGACCCTCCGAACGCCAGTCTGCCAAGCTGACCATCAGCGCGCCGCCGTAGGACGAACCGTACGCACCAGTGCCTGGAGCAGCAGCCGATCATGGACCTCGACGTCTACGTCACCGCCCACCGAGCCGAGTGGGACCGCCTGGACCACCTCCTGGGACGCGGCCGCCACCTCACCGGGGCCGAGGCCGACGAACTGGTCTCGCTCTACCAGCGCACCGCCACGCACCTCTCCCTCCTCCAGTCCAGTGCACCCGATCCCATGCTCACGGCCCGGCTCACCCAGCTGGTCGCCCGCGCACGCGCCACGGTGACGGGCACCCGCCGCGCCTCCTGGCGCGACGCCGTCCGGTTCCTCACCGCCGGGTTCCCCGCGGCGGTCTACCGCTCACGCCACTGGTGGATCCCCACGGCCGTCCTTTCCACGCTCCTGGCCGCGGTCATCGGCTGGTGGATCGGCACCCACCCGGAGGTCCAGTCCTCCATCGCGGCGCCCGACGAGCTCCGGCAGATGACCCGGCCGGGCGGCGAGTACGAGACCTACTACTCCAGTCACCCGGCAGCCTCCTTCGCCGCCCAGGTCTGGACGAACAATGCGCAGGCAGCCGCCATGTGCCTGGTCCTGGGCGCGTTTCTCTGCGTCCCGGTGCTGTGGATCCTCTTCCTCAACATGCTCAACCTGGGCGTCGGCATCGGCCTGATGTCCTCGGCCGGCCGCCTCGACACCTTCCTCGGTCTCGTTCTCCCGCACGGCCTGCTGGAACTCACCGCCGTCTTCGTCGCCGCCGGCACCGGTCTCCGACTCGGCTGGACACTCATCGACCCCGGTCCTCAGCCCCGCCGGACCGCCCTGGCCCAGCAGGGCCGTGCAGCCCTCGGCATGGCCCTCGGCCTGGCGCTGGTCCTCTTCGTCTCGGGCGTGATCGAAGGCTTCGTCACCCCTTCGGGCCTGCCGACCTGGGCCCGCGTGACCATCGGCATCGCCGCCGAGGCGGCATTTCTCGCTTACGTGTACGTCCTCGGCGGCCGTGCGGCCAGAGCAGGCGAAACGGGCGACGTCGAGAGCGCCGGCCGCAGCGCGGACCTGCCCACCGCCGCCTGATGTGCGAGCACCCCCACTGACCTGCTAGTCTCCTCTTCGCCCACAAGACCCGTTGACACGGGTGATGTGGGGAGGTAGATTAGAACGGTTGCCTCGGACTGGACAGGTTCGAGTGCGAACGGTTAGAGTCTCTCTCGCTCCGGTCGGAATTGAATTCCACGGAGCCACTCCGATTCCTCATCGAATCACGAACGCCGATTAGCTCGGCGGAAATGATTCTGATAAAGTCGGATCAGCCGAAAGGCAAAGGCCCTCCAACGGCCACCGGAAACAGAATCCGAACCGGGAACGGAACGGAAAAAGGATCTGGTA
>NZ_JBVJAH010000049.1:0-11046 GCF_055590785.1 Streptomyces sp. NPDC041796 | reverse complement strand
CAGCAGCCTCGGCTACCGCAGTCCCGCCGAATACGAGACTGCCCTGGCGGCCTGACCACCACACCGAAGGTGTCCGCCAAAGCGGAACAAGCTCACATGCAGGCGAAGGCGGAGAGGAACATGGCGCGTTTGAGCTGCCGGTTTCCGCCTCTGGGGGCGTGTTCGCCGTGGATTGAGGTTCCGGATGACCTGGTCGTGGGGGCGAGGCCGGCGTAGGAGGCGAGGTGGGCGGCACTGGGAAAGCTGGAGCCGTCCCCGACGGTGACCAGCAGGACTGCGGCGGTCCTGACTCCGACGCCGGGCATCGAGGTCAGGACCGGGTGAAGAGGGTGGGCGTCCAGCAGAGTGCTGATCTGGGCTTCCAGGGCCCGGCGCTGTTCGTGGACCGCGGTGAGCGAGGTGGCCAGCGACGGGATGACGACGTCGAGGGTGCCGGTTCCCGGGACGACTACGGTCTGTTCGTCGAGGGCTTCGAAGATGTCGTCGACCAGCCGTGCGGCCATGCGCGGGGCCTTGGGACGGATTAACTCGACGAGTCTGCGGTGGCCGGCCTTCTGCAGAGCTGCCGGGGACCCGTATCGCTCAAGGAGCCAGGTGACGGCCGGGTGGTCCAGCCGCGGTCCCAGGACCCGCTCGAGGCTGGGGTGGAACTGGGTCAACAGGCCACGTATCCGATTGGAGGTGCGGGTGGCTTCCGCCGCGAGGTCCTGGTCAAAGCCGGTCAGCACCGTGAGCTCGGCGGTGATCTCGTCGGTCAGCTCGAGAGACCGCAGGGTGTGAGGCATGGTGCGGGCGGCGTCCGCGATGACCGCCGCGTCCTTCACGTCTGTTTTCGCCTCGCCCGGATACAGATCAGCGATCCGCCGCATCGCGAGTCCGGGCAGGTAGGCAACCTCGCAGCCCGCGTCGCGGGCCACGGTCAGCGGAAGAGCGCCGATGGACGCGGGCTGGTCCACGATCACCAGGACAGTGCCGAACTTGGCCCTGAGCTTGTCGAAGACGGCCCGCAGTTTCGGCTCGCTGTTGGGCATCGGCTTGTCGAAGACCTTCTTCCCGGCCGGGGTGAGCCCGTGGCCGTGGTGGGCCGTCTTGCAGACGTCCATCCCGAGGAAGACACCCATGCCATCGATGTCGAACATCGCACCCTCTCCGGGTCGTTGACCATGCCGGCCTCGGCAACGGCACCGTGCTCGCGCATCCACGTTATGCAGACCTGCCGCCCGCGAACTGCCCGGCATTGCGCCGGACCGGGCGGTGGCCGGGTCTCTCATCAGCGTCTGTGACGGCACCCCACGGACCCGGCGACACCACCCCCCAGGTCATCCGTTCGACAGAGGGGGCACAGTCATACCGGGCCCGGAGGCCAGCGGCCCCATTGCAGGACCGCGAAAAACATAACGAGGGCTCCGCCGATCGTGGTGAGGAGGTTGCATGCGAGGCCGAGGTGCGACATCTCGTCGAAGACGATGCGCCCTATCGCACTGAACAACCTGTTGTCCGCATCGGGGTCGCGCAGGGACCACCAACCACACAAGTACGAGGGCAGCGTGGCGAGTTCCAACATGATCGCCTGCTGGAGCGAGTCCTTGAGCCAGGAAGCGTCCCGCAGCTCGACGGGCTCCTCAGGCAACTGGACGATCCTCGTGCTTTGGTAGTCCGGTAGCACGGTCACGGAAAACCTCCCTGGGCCGTCCCGTCCCGGTGGTGCCGTCCGGGCCGGCCACTCGCCCCAGATTGCGGCGCAGGGCGCAGGGCGTTCATGGGCGCGAGGTTGCCCGGCAGGCCGACGGGAGAAGTCCATCTGCCCCTGATTCGAGGGCTCCCGAGGCATCACCACGCCGGGCAGGTGCTTCTCACGATACGCCGTTCGCGTCCGGCCGGCTTGCCGAGCGACGCACTGGGTCCTTTAACAACCAAGATCAGCCGTTGACTGGACACCCCCCATCCTCCACCTGGCAGCGCTTCGCCCCGCCGGAGAACCGCGGGGCGAAGCAGAGGGCCTGAAAGATGAACCAACAGCGCCGGTATTGGCTGGACATGTCCCGCTCTCTACAGTTCAGCGCACGTCCATCGTTGTCGCGCTTTGTACCGACGGGATTGTGTTCAGCCTGGTTCGCTGGGCGCCCGTGTCATCGCGCGCTAGTGGCTTGGGCGCTGCGCGGCTCGAGCTGTACTGGGCGATGCCAATGTCAGGCCGTCGGTGAGGGTGTGGTTTTGGGGTCACGTGCTGCGCAATAGGCTGGCCATCTTGAAATAAGCCGACCTGGTGATGAGTGAACTGCCGAAGAATGCCGAAAGGCTCACAGCCGCCAGCGCCAGGTTCTTGATGTTCGCCAGGTGGATCAGGAGATTCAGGGTTTCGCGGATTTCCATGTCGCGCCTCGTTGCTTGCCAGTGTTCTATGTGTCGACTGCATCTTTGGAGGTATCAGTGCCGTTGTCTACTGGTCTGCGGCGTTGAGGGGGTCTTTCCCTCAGACCTCGTGTCGGCGGGATCGGTGGGGCTGGTCGCGGATGGCGGGAGAAGTGGCCCCCTGCCGGTGGTGCGGCTGTAGATATGCCGCGTGCCGTCGGTAGGGAGGTCGGCTTCGACTGAGTATGTGCCGCTCTTGTTTGTGACGGTTCGGCCGATTTCCGTGCCGTCGACGGGGACGCCGTCCGGCTTGGTGACGAAGACGTGGACTTCTTGTCCGGGGACTGGCCTGCCGCAGCCGTCCAGCAGTTTGCCGGTCACTTGGACCTGACCGGAAGGCAGACGGAAGGCTTCGCTGGGAAGACTGCTTCCGGTCTTGCGGCATGCGGTGGGAAAGTTTCCGAGCTCGAACAGATCCGTGCCGTAAATCCGTTGGTCGGATGGATTCAGCAGCCGGAAGCGTCCGGGGTTTCCGAGAACGGCCCACGCGAGGCGTGAGTCCTTGCCATCGGTGTCTAAGAGGACGTAGCGGGCGCCGTTTGCATGCATGCGCTGTGCCAGCTCGTCAGTGGTCGAGGGCCTGCGCAGGATCACGGTGCGGCGCTGGAGCTGTGTGCCGGTCAAAGGGTGGATAAAAGGCTGTTTGTGATGGGCGAAGAGAGCGATGGTGGAGCCCTCTGGGACCCTTTCGAGGGCTCGGTAGGAGTACCAGGGCCATACCAGGTGCGCTGCATCAGGTTGCTGAGTCAGATCCAGGACCTGGCGTAAGGGGGTAAAGGCGCGGTCCGTATCGTGATCCGATTGAGTGTTTTCGTAGGTGGTGACAGGCAGCATGGAGTGGCCCCACCAGCTCGAGAGCGCTAGCAGGCCGGCGGTTGCGGCTGTGACGCTCGTGGTGAGCAAGCGGGGCATATACCCCCCGCCGCGGGCCTGCGACAGTCGGGTGAGAGCGTGTGCGGCCAGTGGCAGAACAGCCCCGACGGCGACCAAGACGTACCGTGCCCACCAAGCGGCGGGGCTGGCAATCGTCACTGCTGCGGCAGTGACGACCAGAAGCCCGGCGGGTCCACGGCAGCGGCGGCCACCCAGCCACAAGGTAAATCCGATAAGCGCACCAGGCAGGATGATCAGTACCCAGGCCGGGCCGAGGCCGCCGAGCCGGATATCGAAGCCGAGTGGCTGGGCATGCAGTGCCTGCGTCCATGAGATCCACAGCCGGGAAATCTCTCCGGCGCCGTGCAAGAGCGGTGGAGTGTCGTCGGCGATGATCACGTCCTGGACCGATCCCTTACCGGGAAAACCCAGAAGACTCACTGGGTAGAACGGGTTGCCGTGCGCCATCCAGTTCCGCAGGTACCACCAGGAGCCGACCGCGAAGACCGGCAGGATGAAGACAGCAGCCGCGCCCCACAGGGCGCTGGCGCGCGGTGGCAGTGCCGCGCGGGCAGGCAGCCGCATCAGCTGAAAAGCAACAGCCAGGGCAACGATAGGGAGCACGACCAGGTTGCTCGACTGCGCGCCCACCGCCAGCCCGGTTGCCAGCCCGATCGCGACCAGACGCAGCAGGATCTGCCTTTGAGGCCTGGCCGCAGCGGCGGCGTGCTCCAATCCGGCAACCAGGCTTAGCGCGGCCAGCGCGAAGGAGGCGGCACTGACATCCACATAGGTGGTGTGGGCCTGTGCGAAGGCTGCAGGAGTCAGCAGGAACGCGCAGGCGGCCAGGACCGCGTGAGAGCGACGGGCATGCAGGGCGCGTGCCAGTGACATGACGCTGAATGCCCCCAGCAGATAGCACGGCATTTGCGTCACGGGCATGTACTGCATAGTGCGCAGAAACACTGCCGGCCCTGCGGCCAACAGTTCTACGCCCATGGGATAGGTGTCGGCCCAGAGATTTTCTGGTGTGTGGACAATGTGGTCGGCCTGGATCCATTTGCCCGGGCCGACGAGGTGATACATCAGCCCGTCCCAGTCCGTGGCCGGAAGACGCAGCGAGAGCCAGGCACGAAACGTGTATACCGCTGCGGTAACCAACAGCGCCAGCAGGGTCCCTGGATGCCGCCAGGCCTGTCGAAGGGCATACGCGGCGGCCGAGCGCACCAGCCGGAGATTGGACTCAAGAGAGACAGTCCCAGCGTGGCTTGTGCGCAAAGCGAACACCCAGCATGAGGCTGCAAAGGCTGCTGCTCCCAGGGTCAGAGGCAGGGGCCGGTAGGCTTCGAATAGCGCGCCTGCGGCAAGGCTGACAAGGGTGCAGCCCGAGAGTCCGAACGTGATGAGCAGTACGGGAAGGTCATGTGCGCGTAAAGGGGCTTTCGCGAGGAGAACGGCGCACGCCCCCAGGCATACGAGTCCTGTACTTGCTACCAGTAACCACATGGTTCTGTCTCGTTTCAGCCAACATGATGCGGCGTAAAGGGGAATGGTCACCTGCGGCTTCGGTCGTCACTCACCGACGCGGAAGGCGAGAGTGCGGGCGCCGCAGGGCCGTGGCGGTGGCCAGCACCATGCCAATGATCGCGCCAGAGATAAAGGCGGCACGCGGCCCGGTGAAACCGGGCATAAGTGCCCATCCCGAGACACCGCAAGTAGAACAGCGTGACAGTGAGGGGGCGCCAGACCAGGGGGACGGCTGTGCGCAGCTTCCGGGTTCCAACACGAGCAACCCCAGTGACGTACCTACGGTGACATTTCTGGGTCAGACGTGTGTGCGGCAGTTCCGTCATGTTGCTGATGCGGTGCGCTGGCGTGAGCCGAAGAGCCTTACGGAGTTCTTGGTCCGCCTACGCCATCCCGTGTGAACTCGAGGCTTGGGAGGATCGATGTGGTGTGGGCTCGGCAACGTCTCGGCGGGAGCTGGTACGCCTGAAACCCCGTATGTGCTCACGCACATCGGCACCTCTGCTTTAGGTCGGTAGGCGAAAGACCTTCTGTCTTTTCTGATCGGTATCGGGGAGTTGAAGGGGGTCCCCAGCATCACCCCCGGCACCATGAACGCCGGCGACATTCTGGTCACCTCCACCCCCGTCAACATGCTCGCCACCATCCAGACCAAGACCCCCGCCTTCCAGGCCGCCTGGCACAACCCCTGGGGGAGAAAACCAAGGCGGCACCGACGGCAACAACGACCTCTACGGCCGCAACGACTACCACACCAACCACCACTGGACACCCTTACTGAGCTTCTACGAGTTGGCCCGTGATCAGGTGACGTACAGGGGTTCGCAACGGACAGGGCTCCCAGGCGGTTGAGCGAGAGATCTCACGTCTCAACTCGTTCGTCAGGGAGCTTTGTGGTTTGCTTATCCTGCCGCACTGGACCTTCCGTTTGCGCTCGTGGAGTCGGTCACGATGCTGATCGTCACCCGGGAGGGTGACCGACGGTGCAAGCTGCCGGCCTCCCAGCGGGCCCTCATCACACTGGTGTACATGCGCAAGCACGACACCCTGGCCCAGATCGCGGCCGGATTCCAACTCAGCGAAAGCACCGCCCACGGCTACGTACACACCGTGATAGCGCAGCTCCGGAATTCTGCATCCTCTGACGGCGCAGACTGTGTGGCGCGGGGTCGATGTCGTGCCCGGCGATCACCGCCTGACACTCGACCAAGCCGGGCACGCCCGCATCAGCCGGCGCTGGTCCGCGCCGACGGCCGAACTGTCACTGGCCGAGGGCGCCCGGCTGATCCGCGACGCTGGCCGACCGGTCGCCGTACGCGTCACCGGCCAGGAACTGGTCAGCGTCGATCTCGGCGGCGTCGACTCCACCGCCGTGGTAGGCACTGCTGCCCGTACGGCGACCAAGATCGCTGCGTACACCGACCGCCATCCACGACCTCCTGGGTGACGACATCACTTACGCGCAGCACACGGTGAAGGCACTGAACACACTGGAACACCATGTAGTGCCCGCAACCACCGTATTCCCTGACATTCGACCGCGTGAATGAACTCGACGACGACCTCGACACCCCGTGGCTATACTCCGTCAACCGCCATCGGCGCATGTACATCATCGAGCGAGCTGCCGAGCGCGGCTCCTCGCTATACCTGAGCGGGATGGGCGAGGACGAACTGTTCAGCGGCGCATCCGCTCACGTCCACGGCCTCCTGCGCCAGCATCCCGCAGTTACTCTCCCGCCGCTCGTACGGAACCTGGCTGAACCAGGTGGCGCGCGACCTGATGCGGCCCCAGCCCATGGCGGCCTGCGGTGGTGAGTTCGGCGGTCCCGCTCAGGTGAAGCCGCCCCGCGTGCGGCCTGACCTGAGCCTGTTCCGAGTTCTATGTCGACTACCGGTGATTCCTCGAGTGCCAGGGGAAGCTGCTGCCGAACGACCGCACGGCAACGAGTTTCCCATCTCTGGCCATGTCTTTGCCAAGTTCCGGCCCGGCACCATCAAACGGCGGCCAACCTGGCCTCGACGTGGCTGCTCCTACCACTGCCGACTCCCGGCTCGAGGGAGTGGGGGGTAAGCGACAGCCCAGGGATTCGGGCCCTGGGCTGTCCAGGGCCTGACTCGGCGACCCTGATGGAAACAGCATGACACGCTTCGCACCTCAGTTGCGGTTGAGAATCGCGGAGACACGCCCCACAGGCCAAGGGCTACAAGCTGGAGGAGTCGCTCGCCTATGTCGTCGTCAGGACGCTACTTGGCCAGCGCCTTCTGGCCTGCAGGCGGCGTCGCGATCCCCAGCCTGACCTTCGGCGCGCGAGGTCGCCTTGCCTGGTGGGTCGAATCGTTCTGACCACTCGGGTTGCATAACGGGCTGGCGGCGCCCGGCTGGAGCCGCCACCCGCCCTCCAGTTCGAGGCCGTCGGCGTGAGCGTCGGTTGCAGTGCCGCGTAGCCCCGCGCTTGGGATGCTGAAGAGTCGCTGCAGGGTCAGCCGCTTGCCAAGTCGAGTGCCCGGCCGATCCCTGCGGCCACCCGCGGGTCCGTCAGGTATTCCTCAATGCTGTGGGCTCGGTCACGAGCGTTGTTGACCGGGAATTCAGTTAGCGAGCCCCAGCTGTCCTTGAGGGGACATCCGATGGCCACCGCGTCGGCCGGATACCAGACGTTGGTCCATTTCCCCATGCGAGCGGGTCGGTTGGGGCCCGAAACCAGGAGGCGGTTATAGACGCTGTCGAGTCCCAACGGGCTGCCGGCGGTAACGAAGAGGGAGAGGTTGAGCTGTTCCGGCAGCCTTGCGACGAGATCCATTCCTACGACCGTGCCCAGGCTGTGCCCGACCAGCACCAGCTCACCAGAGGTGGGCACAGTCTCCAGCACACAGCTGATCACCGCTTCTCGTACCGCGGAGTCATTAAGGTAGGTGTCGACGTCCCGGAAGATCAGCGCGATCGTGAGGGCATCCAGGTCAGTCTTCGCCGCAAGCCAGCTCAGAGCCCAGTGCACAGGCTTCACCAGAGCGAGGCTCTCCATCATCGGCTGGCTGTCTGGGGGCATGCCCGCTCTCAAGGCTGCTTCCACAATGAGCGTCTCGTACGAGACCGTCTGCTCTGTAGCGAACGCGTCCGGAGCCGGCGCAGGCGCCGAGCCGTTGAGCGCTTCTGAGTGAGCGTTACGCCGCTTCATCACCTCGTGCATCAAGTCGCCGTAGAAGGGAAACCAGACATCCTCCGGGCGGATCCCGGGCATCCCGGCACGTGTAAGTCCATGGTTCAAGCCCGCGGTCCACTCACGACGTAATCGCTCGGGGTCCCACCCGTGCTGGCTGCGGCCATGCAGGAACAGCAGATGCCGCTTGCCCCCGTTCGCCTGGCTCGGCGGGCGCAGCCCAGCACGGCCCGCTGTAGCCTCCGGCATCCCGCCTGCGGGCGCGTGGGGCGACTCGACCGGATCAGTATGTGCTTCTGGGGCAAGGCCGGACTCGGGGCCCATCTCGGCAAGCAGTTCGCGCCGCAGAGGATCGAGCCTTAGCGACGCCAGATGCTTGAGCACCGAGCTGATGCGGACGCCCTCGTTCGACACATAACTGACGGCGTCTTCACCATCGCCCGTCTGCCAGATCTGGCCATCCTTACGCAGGATGCGTCCCTGATCATCTGTCTCCGGCACGCCGCTGTGATGCAAAGCGACGACCTCCCACTGGTCGTTGAAGACTGGCGACCCTGAGTTCCCCGGCTCGGTGTCAGTGGTGTAGTGCAGGAAGTCATCCAGCCGGAGCTGCAGTGTGTTGTTGCGGACAGCGATCTCTTTCAGGCGGCCGCTTGGGTGGCCGATGATGTTGACCGGTTCACCTACGACATGTTTGCCCATTGCAACGCTGAGCCTGTTCCATCCGAAGACTTCCCCTACCGGACGGCCGTCGGCGGCCGCGTGAACGGCCACGAGCGCGAAGTCAAGCCGCTCGTCCGAGACGAAGAAGGTACCGGGATCGAACTCAAACCGGACACCGCGGTCGGGGGTGTTATCGACGGTGACCTGCACATTGAACTCCAGGAAACACCGCCGTGCGAAGCCCGCATCCGGCAGAACGTGGTGATTGGTCATCAACAGCCGGGGCGAGACCAGGAAACCTGTGCCGTGTGGCAACTCACGCCCACTGTGCCGGATGGAGATACGCGCAACCGTCGCAGCAACGCGCGCACCTCGCGGTAAGAAGCTCCAAGCCTGCAGCTCCTTGGAGACCCCGATGATGCGCTCGTATGAGTCAGGAAGCTCCCTCCGCATGGCAGCGCCACCCGCCCCGCTCAAAACGACTGCGCTCCGCTCAACCAAGCGTGCGGCACGAGCAGCGATCGCCTCAAACGAATCCGGGAACCTCACACCAGACTGAAGTTGATCTTCGATTAGATGCCGCTCCGCAGCCGTAGCGCGATACCGCTCCGCAGCCGCCGCAGTGTGCCGCTCCTGTTCGTGTCGTTCCCTTTCAGTCACTGGCATTGGCCTCCACCGCCCTGGCAGTCGAATCGATCCTCCTTCCAGGAAGCGGACAGGCAGAGACATTTGCAACAAGAACGATGGTCAGGACGGCACGAGGACGCCAAGGGGAACCAAGCCACACGTCAAACGCCGCCCCGCTTGTCATCCAGCCCGATCCGTTTCGGCAATAATGAGCCAAATGAGCTGGGAACACGGTCTACGGGTACTTCGCCAAATGGGCCGACAAGAGCGTGTTCGCCCGGCTCAACAGCCTGCTCAGGCAGCTGCTACGGGAGAAGGAAGGACGGGACGGCGAGCGTCGGCCTGTGTGATCGACGCCCAGAGCGTCAATACCTCCACCAGCGTCCCCGCCGCCGGCCAGGGTGTTGACGCCGGGATCGTCGGCAGGAGGCGGAACATCATCACCGACACCCATGGACTCATGCTTGCCGTGCTGGTCACCGCAGCGAGCGTGCAGTCCGCCGCCGACGCCCGCCGCCTGGACCAGGTCGCCGCTGACCATCCCGGGTCGGACAAGAGTTTGACGTCCGGGAGGTCATTCGAAGCTGGCGGCCGATTGCTCTCCGGCTAAGCCGTGCTGCCAGCAGATCGCGGACGGTCGCGCGGTTGATCCAGGTGCGGTCAGGGAAGCGGTGCCCTCTCGGCCAGGGCGAGCCGGAGGGGTCTTCGAACTTCTCCGGCTCGAGGACAGGCTGGGCCGAATCTGGCGCCAGGACCTGCAAGCAACCGCGGTGGTCCGCGACGCACCGCCTCCCTGCGTGGCCAGCTTGGGAAGATACTAAGCTCTTTCAGCGTGGTCACCGATCGGGTGACGGGACTGGGGCAGTACGGACGAGGCCCCTTGGGTGTTGAGACAGATGCCTTACGTCTGAACTCTGCACCCGAGGGGCCTCGTTGGTTACGTATCCTGCCGCACTCGACCTTCCGCATGCCCTCGTGGAGACGGTCACGATGCTGATCGTCCTTCGTGAGGGTGACCGCAGGTGCAAGCTTCGTCCATCCGCGCGAGCTCTTGTCGCACTTGTGTATCTGCGTAAGCACGACACGCTGCAGCAGATCGCCGCAGGTTTTCGCATCAGTGTCGGCACGGCTCATGCCTACGTCCGCTCCGTCGCGGACCTGCTCGCCCGACGGGCTCCGGGCCTGACCCAGGCACTGCGCGACAGCAGCGCGTATGTGCTGGTCGACGGCACCCTGTCGGAATGCGACCGCGTCGGGGACAAGCGTGCGGACTATTCAGGCAAGCACCGCCGCCACGGGGTGAACCTACAAGTCGTCACCGATCCCGGACGGGCGGATTCTGTGGATCTCTCGCGTGCTGCCGGGCCGCACCCACGACCTGACCGCGGCCCGCCGCCACCGCATCATCAGCACCTGCCGCCGGCTGGGTATCGCGGTCCTGGCCGACCTCGGCTACCTCGGCGCCGGCGGGACCTTCGCCGTCCCCGTCCGGCGCCGCCCCGGCAAGGAGCTCGCCATCCTCGAGAAGTCGCTGAACAGAGCCCATGCACGGCTCCGATGTCCCGTCGAGCGGGGCATCGCCTCACTGAAGACCTGGCGGATCTTCCGGCATGCCCGCTGCAGCCCCACCTGGCTCACGTCAGCAGCCAAAGCAGTCCTCACCCTCGAGAAGCACCGCTGAAAGGGCCCACTGAGCCTCTTTCATCCTGTGCTGGAGGGTGAAATGGGCTGGTCAGCAGGTGTGGTGACGAGGCAGGGCCCCTCGTCGTTGGCGTGGTGATTC
>NZ_JBVJAH010000048.1:0-13861 GCF_055590785.1 Streptomyces sp. NPDC041796 | reverse complement strand
CACGGGCCGTAACGTTCCGGCAGGTCACGCCAGGAAACGCCGGTACGGATCTTGTAGACCATCCCGTTGATGACACGGCGGTCCTCCGTCCGGGGCCGGCCCCGGACGGGCCGCGGTATCAGCGGAGCCAGCAACTCCCACTCGGCATCAGTCAGTTCATCACGACGAATCACGACACCATGATCCATCATCGAACGATCATTTGAAGACGGACTCTAGCGGCACATCGAAGCTCCGGTTGTTCAGGGCGACTTGCAAGGTCACCCCGAAAACCGGAGCTTCGTTGCGTCCGTGACGGCCCCTCCGCAGATCCTCACCCTGCCGTGACCAGCACCACATGATCATCCCGACTTTGAATCAGCCCTGGGTCAAGGCCCGCCGGTGCGGAACAGCTTCATACTCACAGCCGGAGTAGTACGGGGGCGGCGATCGGTCGATCGACTGACGGGCAGACGCCGCTATCGCGTGCCGATGTCGTGTCCGCAGGGCTTTCAACTCCCGTCACCCACCGGGAAAGTCCGCCCACCGTCAAGGCGAGTCCTCACGCGGGGGGAGCAAACCCGAAATGGCGCCGGGTGGGACAATTTCTACGACTTTATAACCTTCTCGAATAGTCGGCAGGCCCGCTCTCAGCTCGCACAGCGAAGGAATTACCCCTTTTTGGACACTCTCCATGGAACCCAAAGGGCATAGCATATGAGCTCCCTTCCCCGACGAACAATCGAACGGCTTTCCGTTCAAGTCCAGCATCGAGTGATATCCCCAAGCCGGGCAAAGCTGGGTAAGTTCGAGACGGACTCCCCCGCTGTCGTCCACGCGCTTTAGAACACCTGTTGTAGCAATTCCCCTGCGCGAAGAGCACTTCAATCTTTCCGACTTCTGGGAAAGAGGATTTACCGACAGGGCAATTTTGTCCGGACATTCCAAATAGCAGCCTTTACTGCAGAATTTCGTATTTGGATCACGTCCGGTGAGGGACCCGGCCTCATCAACATCCACACAGGCGGGAAGTTCGTTCAACTGAATTTTTGCTTCGTATGGAAGGTACGAATAGCATAGATTTGACACTGCCATCAAGTGCCAACGGTAGAACGCCCGGATTGCATAGCCAGATAGCACCTTCGGCTTGGCACCCAGTTCGTTGTAATCTCCGGCCGGCAAAGCATAATCGCGCGCGCTTTCCCAGAACCTGTCGGCATTTGGACTGGGCACTAGTCCGCGAGAGGTCACAGTTTTCCCGGTATCTACGGAAGCATCTACCTGTTTCTTTCCTGGAAAGGAACTGTCGCTCATAGCATCTTTTGCAATCCCGCTCGAAACTCCGTAGTAATGGTATACAGCGTTCTCCCTCCTGTGAGGCTTGGTGATGTTTTCTTCAATTGCGTGAGCGATAATTACGAAGATTGCGGCAAGCATTCCGATTCCTGCTGCAATTAGGGCAACAGGCAGTCCAATTGCAATCGGGAGAAAAATCGCGGCTAGGGTACCTGCAAGCGCAACGGCATCTCCCGCAACCGCGACGGCTGAAACCTGATCCCCCTCCATGAGATTCGCAATATCGAAACCCAGAATAACTAGCGACGCGCCAATGTCCAAAACTGGTGCAGCCTTTGTGAAGACCCTGGCAGCTGATACTCCGAACGGTACCGCTCTTGCCGCTGCTTTTGCCTGGACTGCTTTGACTGCTGCGTTACTGGCCACAGCCTCCGCGGCAGCTGTCTTCGGCACCGCTTCTAAAATTTTGCCCAGCCTTGCGGGGTCGATCAGTTTCCTAGCGTCGTTGAGACTGCTGATTAAGCGCAGGAAGCTGTATGTACTCACCACACATGGAGCGATCTCCCGGTTGAGTGGTTTTCCAGGCTCGATTTTTCCGAGTTCCGAGTTGCCGCAGAAGGCGAAGAAAATATTGGCGATTTCGTCTGAGACGTCTTCATCCGTCAGCTGCTCATTCGGCGTAGCTGGAAGGTCTGAGTTCGTGGTGGCCGCCCCAACATTTGCTTCCGATTCGAGTGCGTCCTGGACGTTGAGGAGGGGGGCCTTTCCGGGCTTGTAGCCATCTGTCGCCCATGCAAAATGATCAGCCAACCACCTGGCACCCCAGGCTTGGCGTACCATCACAATGTTTTCTGAAATCTTCTTTGCTTTCAGAAGATAAGCCTTGGGCCCGAATTCTGCAATCTGCTGATTGATGTGGCACAGATTATATTGTTCTTCAATGATCCCGTCATTAACGGCCCTCAGGGTAGGCCGGAGCGCTTTATCCTTCTCGAAGAGGTCGCTTAGTTCACCTTTCGCATTTCCCTTCTCCTTTGGTAATCCGTCGGCCGCAATCTTAGCGGCGCTGGCTTCCTCGCTTGTCAATTTATTGCCGTCGGTATTCAATGGCTGCGGCTCAGTAGAGGATGCCTCGGAAAGGGTTACTAAGTCAGGGTTATAAATGTGTGGCGCTGTGCAGTCGTCATCTCCCGATGACGTTGAGGCTGCTTGCACTTGCGCAGTGGCCGGCAATTGTGAACTTGTGATAATTGTGGTAGTCATTACCAAGACTGCAATGAGGTGAAGCGGCAGACCGGCAAGACCGCCATTGCGTTTAGCGGTCATACTTAAGTCCTCTCGATAATTTTGATGCGGAAATCTCTTGAGTGTTTCCTTTGGGTCTCCTGCTTATTGGACCTCGGCGAGAGTTCTAGTGGTTGCTGGGGATGCTCCGTCGCCGGCACTAATACAGAGCGTCTACATTAAAATTCATGACGTCCTGGAGGGGGGTGCGCCAGGGCTCTCGCAAGGTCTTGATGATCTTGTGGTGTTGCAGGTCGGTGGGGTGTGACCGGATACGGAGAAGCTCCGCTGAGGTGGGGGAGGTCTCAAGTCCCTTGCCAGCAACGGAGCTTCGATGATTTGTGAGTCTGCCATGCCCGCGCTCGTGCTGTCGTGTGCTGTCGCCCTGGCGGGTGACGAGGGGATGTGGAGGGTGTGATCCGCGTGATCGTCGCGGGCGGCGGTATCCGCTGGTCGCGCTGGTGAGAGCGGCGGCCTGCGCGGTAACGGCCGGAGCGCGTTCGTACGCGGCCATCGGGCACTGGCTGCGACGTGCACCCCAGGACGTTCTGGCCCGGCTCGGTCCGTGGCGCGCTGGGGGTGCGGCCGGACGCGTCGATGGACACCGTCCCCCGGGTTGTCGGGCAACTGCACCCCGACGGTCTGGCCGTGCTGCTGCGGCCCGCCGGTGTGGCGCAGGCCCGCTCTGTGCGGTTGGCGGCGGACGGCAAGAGTGCCCGCGGCTCACGCACCCGGACCCGGACCGCGGCTCATCTGCTGGCTGTCATCGCCCAGCTGCGGATCCCCGACAAGACCAACGAGATTCCCTGCCTGCGCGAAGTGCTCGGCACGCTGGACATCGAAGGCGCGTGGGTGAGCGCGGACGCACTGCACACCCGGACGGACACCGCACGGTTCCTCATCCAGGACAGGAAGGCCCACTACCTGCTCACCGTCAAGCTCAACCAGCCCACCCCGTATGCCAGTTACCGCCGCCTGCCCTGGGACGAGGCCACCGCGAAGTACTACGACCGCACCGAGTGTTGAGCGACGTTGGTCACGGTGTCGCTTTCGTCGTCACTCAGTCGCGTGCGTCTCGGTGATGACGACGCGGGTGGAGGACTCGTCGACGATGCCCTTCTCCTCGGTGAAGGCGGCGATGAGGGACTGCCAGGCGATGTTGTTGACCGAGCGGGGCAGGCCGCGGCTGGTGAGGTGGATCAGTTCGACGGCGTCGTCGGAGAACAGGGTGTCCTGCCGTCCGGCGATGGGCAGGTGGTGCTTGATGTAGCTGGCGGTCTCCTCCTTCGTCATCGTGGGCATCTGGTAGCTGATCGCGATCCGCTGGTCCAGTGCCGCCAGGACGCCGTGCTTCATCCGCTTGCGCAGGGTGGGCTGGCCGATCAGCAACACCGCGAACGGCGTTGTGGAGTCCATGTCGTAGTTGGTCAGCATGCGGATCGCGTCCAGCTCGTGGTCCGGGCACCGGCACCCTGGACGTGGTCGTGCCCTCGCTGGCCCGCTCGCCGGCCGCCGTCCACGAACAACGACGCGCTCTGGAAGCCCAGATCGGCGAGCTGCTGCAGTCGCACCCTCTTTCCCAGGTCCTGACCTCGATGCCCGGAGTCGGCGTCAGGACCGCCGCCACCTTGCTGATCACCATCGGCGACGGCACCTCGTTCCCCACCGCCGCCCACCTTGCCTCCTACGCCGGCCTCGGCCCGGCAACGAAGTCCTCCGGGTCCTCCATCCACGGCGAACACGCCCCGAGAACAGGCAACCGGCTCCTGAAACGGGCCATGTTCCTCTCCGCGTTCGCCGCCCTGCACGACCCGCCTCCCGCATCTACTACGACCGGCAAAGAACCCGCGGCAAAACCCACACCCAGGCCGTGCTCCGCCTCGCCCGCCACCGCATCAGCGTGCTGTTCGCCATGCTCCGCGACGGCACTTTCTACGAACCCCGCACCCCCGAGACAGCCACCGCATGACCGCTCAGGCTTGACGAAGGACATAGGTGCGCCGTGAAGCGCGAGTTGTTCGAGTGGCGGTGAAAGGACGCCACCGCCGTCCTGTCGCAGCAGGGCGGTTGAAGCTGAGGGCAGCCCCACCCGGGAGGTGCCGGGGAGGGTGGCAAGCGGCCCTGACAAAGCCGGGACGTATCAGCACTGCCAGATGGTGCGGGTCCGGCAAGCGAGACGGAAAGGAGTACGCGAGGAACCGGCGTTGACGCCTCCTTACTCGTCACCAGCTCGAATCTGGCGGATCTGGGCTGGATGCGGAGCGTCCCTGCCTTGCTTTGGGGGCGGGGAACTTCCCGGGCGATTGCTATGTGTCGCCCGGGGAGGCCACGACGAAGTGCTGCGGGGTAGTCGTGGCGACTGCCGACCTGGTCGGACAAGCTGGTCGCCGAGGTCGTGCGCCTGCTCCTTGAGGCGTACTACGACGTCCAGTTCTCCGACCGCTCCCACGGGTTCCGGCCCGGACGTGGCTGCCACACCGCGCTCAGCGAGGTCGTGGAAGTCTGGAAGGGAACCCACTGGTTCGTCGAAGGTGACATCTCCGACTGCTTCGGCAGCCTCGATCACGAGGTGATGCTGTCGACGCTCGCGGAGAAGATCCACGACGGCCGGTTTCTACGGCTGATCAGCCACATGCTCAAGGTCGGATACCTGGAGGACTGGCGCTGGCACGCCACGCTCAGCGGCGCGCCGCAGGGCGGGGTGGCCTCGCCGATCCTCTCGAACATCTACCTCGACCGGCTGGACCAGTTCATCGAACAGACTCTGCTGCCCGAGTACAACAAGGGCCTGCGTCGGCAGCCCAACCGGGCGTATCAGGTCATCGGTTACGCGATCGAGAAGGCCAAACGGCACGGCGACCGGGAGGCGGTGCAGACGCTTCGGCTCCAGCGTCGCTCCCTGCCGAGCCAGGACCCGAACGATCCGGACTACCGCCGGCTTCGCTATGTCCGTTACGCCGACGACTGTGCGCCACGAACACAACGGGAGGTTCTGATGTAGACGGAATCTTCCGGCGTGATGCTGCACTGGTGATGGAGGTAGGTCCTCCGGGACCGCCCGCGTAGGGGGAGGTCTCAAAACCGCCGTAGGTTGCTCCGATGAATGAGCCGGGGTGATGAGCACTGCGGAAAAGGCGCACAAGATGCGTCAGGTGTGTGCCGAGAAGGCGAACGTGAGTGAACCACTGCTGAAGTGTCGTAAGCGTATGAGTGGTTGCCGAAACCGGGGCCCAGTTGTTGCCCCGGGACGAATCTGGCGGGGTCCTGTATTCCTGGCCAGGTGGCGGCCCGGCATGAAGGTGGCGCGAGCTCGGCGACAGGCGCCAGTGCGGAACGTGGGAACCCCTCGCCACGATGCTGCCGTCGGTCAGGTTGAAGGCCGGTTGGCGATAAGGGAGAGCCTCAAACAGCTGAAACTGTGAGGGGCAGAGTACCGATGCGTGGCAGGGGGACGGACCGCCTCGTAGTAGTGATGAAGCTCCTGTAATGGGGGTGGAGCGAAGGGGGCGGGTTGCTCGGATCTTGTTTGGTGGTCAACCGGAGTTCCCGGGAGGAGCCAGGTGAACGGATCAAGGCCGCAGGTCAAGTTCAAGTCGTTTGACATTCCCAAGTCGATGGTGTGGGAGGCGTATCAGCGGGTCAAAGCCAATCGGGGTGCACCCGGGGTGGACGGTGTCACGATCGAGCAATTCGAGCAGGACCTTTCGAGGAATCTGGTCAAGCTGTGGAACCGTATGTCGTCCGGTTCGTATTTCCCTCCGGCGGTGAAAGCTGTCGAGATCCCCAAGGGTGTCCGCGTCCTTGGGGTGCCGACGGTGGCGGACCGTATCGCTCAGACGGTGGCCGCGATGTATCTGGAGCGTCGGGTGGAGCCTGTGTTCCATCCGGACTCCTACGGCTACCGGCCCAGGCGGTCCGCGTTGGATGCGGTGGAGCAGTGCCGGCGGCGTTGTTGGCGCAGCGACTGGGTGGTCGATCTCGATATCCGGGCGTTCTTCGACAGCGTGGACCATGAGCTGATGCTCAGGGCCGTCGAGCGGTATATCGATGAGGATGGGAAATGGGTCCTGCTTTACGTCAGGCGGTGGCTTATTGCGCCGCTGGCGAAGGCAGACGGCTCGGTGCAGCAACGGGAAATCGGGACTCCTCACGGGTCGGCAATTTCTCCCGTGCTGGCGAATCTGTATCTGCACTATGCGTTCGATGTGTGGCTGGCCCGGGAGTTCCCGCAGGTTACCTTCGAGTGGTATTGCGACGATGCGGTAATCCACTGCAAGAGCGAGAGTCAGGCCCGTCGCGTGCGGGATACTCTCGCGCAGCGATTGGCGCAGGTCGGTCTGGAGTTGCATCCGGACAAGACGCGCATCGTCTACTGCAAGGACGCGGACCGGAAGGGCTCGTACGAGTACACGTCGTTCACGTTCCTTGGGTACACGTTCCGGCCCAGGCTGGCCAAGAACCGGTACGGGAAGCACTTCGTGAACTTCCTGCCCGCGGTCAGCAAGGCGGCAATCAAGGCGATGGGCAAGGAAATGCGTTCCTGGCGCATCGCCCAGCGCAGTGACAAGTCGCTGATGGACCTTGCACGGATGTTCAACAGCGTCGTGCAGGGATGGATCAACTATTACGGGCGCTTCTACAAGTCCATGTTGTATCCCCTCCTCCGGCGCATCAACAGGATGTTGGTGGGCTGGGCTTGTCAGAAGTACAAACGACAACGCCGCCGGGAGAAGAGAGCGGGAGAACTGCTGGCGGGCACAGCCCGCCGGTATCCCAACATGTTCGCCCACTGGCGGTTCGGCCTCAAACCTGATGGCTGGGCGATGGGAGCCGTGTGAGCCGAGAGGCTCCCGCACCAGGGCGACTCCGCTGCGCAATTCGTTGCGGGGGTGGGGGCGGGTCGGCGGTGATCGTTCCTGAGGTCGCTTCTTCTGTTGTGCGGCCATGGGGGCGGTAGGACATGTCGATGCGGCCGGTGGGGCTGCCGGAGGTCTTGGAGCAGGCCGTGATGGTGGCCCGGGTGGCGTTCCCGAAGGGGAGCCTGGCGATACGGGTGCGGGACCGCTTCGCGGAGGTCTTCGCTGTTGAGCCGTTCGGGGTGGGCGGGGCGCCGGGACTGTCGTCGGGGGCGTTGTCGCTGGTGACGGTGTTGCAGTTCGCGGAGGATCTGACGGATCGGCAGGCCGTGGCGATGGCGGTGCGGGCGATCGACTGGAAATACGTGCTCGGGGTGGAACTGACGGACATCGGCTTCGACGCCAGTGTGCTGTGCCGTTTCCGGGCCCGTCTGGCCGGGCACGGCCTGGAGCGGGTCGTCTTCGACCGGCTCCTGGAGCACTGCAAGGATGCCGGCCTGGTGGCGGCCGGGGGTAAGCAGCGAACCGATTCCACCCATGTGATCAGCGCGGTGCGGGACTTGAACCGCCGCAGGGCGGCGGCCGCCGACGGGCTGGTGACCGTGAATGCCTGGCGGCGATGATCTTCGTGGCCACCTCGGGCTGCACGTGGCGGCAGTTGCCGCCGGTGTTCGGGCCGGCTTGGCCCACGGTCTACCGGCGCTTCGCTCAGTGGAGCCGCACCGGGTGATCCTCGACGAACTCGGCGCTCGAGGGGAGCTGGACTGGTCGCGGTGCGCGATCGACTCCGTCAGCGTCCGGGCCGCAAAAGGGGGCCACTGACCGGATCGAATCCGACCGACCGCGGCAAGCCGGGATCGAAAATCCACCTGATCACCGACCGGAATGGCGTGCCGCTGTCGCTGGGCATCTCCGGCGCCAACATGCACGACAGCCTCGGCCTGCAGCCGCTCGTGCGCGGGATCCCGCCCGTTCGCTCCCGCCGCGGGCCTCGCCGCCGGCGTCCGGCCAAGCTCCATGCCGACAAGGGATACGACTACGGCCACCTGCGGAAATGGCTTCGCGAGCGTCGCATCCGCCACCGCATCGCCCGCAAGGGCGTCGAGTCGTCCACGCGGCTCGGCCGACACCGCTGGGTCGTCGAGAGAACGGTTTCCTGGCTGGCCGGCTGCCGAAGACTGCACCGGCGCTATGAGCGAAAAGCCGAGCACTTCCTGGCCTTCGTCGGCATCGCCGCAGCCCTCATCAGCTACCGCCGACTCACCAAGTGAAACGGCGTCTTAGAGGTCGTTTTCACCTGGACTGTTCGCGTATCCGGTGATTTTCAGACCGCCGGGTTGTGGTGCTCGTGCTGCTGGAGATGCGGGTTGATTTTTGCTGGTCAGGTGGGGTCGCAGGTGAGGCGGGAAGTGACTTGTGCCTGTCTCATCCCAGGACGCCCGGCCTTCGCGGCCGAGTGCTTCCGTTGTCGTCGCTGTACGCCTGGGCGTACTCAGTCCGCGGCGGTACGCCTGAAGCATGCCGACGCGACGCCCGTATCCGAGTGATCTGTCCGATGCGCGCTGGGAGTTGATCGAGCCGGTGCTGTCTGCCTGGCGCTTCGAACGCCGGGGCAGGGCCCTGGACTTCGGCCGGCCGCCGGAGCATGACCTGCGCGACATCATGGACGCGATCTTGTACGTGGACCGCACCGGGGTTCAGTGGCGCTACCTTCCGCACGACTTCCCGCACTGGAACACGGTCTACGGCTACTTCGCCAAATGGGCCGACGAGGGCGTGTTCGGCCAGCTCAACGGCCTGCTCAGGCAGCTCTTACGCGAGAAGGAAGGGCGTGACGCCGAGCCGTCGGCCTGCGTGATCGACGCCCAGAGCGTCAAAACCTCCACCAGCGTCCCCACCGCCGGCCAGGGCACCGACGCCGGAAAGAAGATCGTCGGCAGGAAGCGGAGCATCGTCACCGACACGCTCGGACTCCTCCTCGCGGTGCTGGTCACCGCGGCGAGCGTGCAGGACTCCGTGGCCGGCACCCGCCTCCTGGACCAGGTCGCCGCCGACCATCCCGGGATCCGAAAGATCTGGGCGGACGGCGGCTACCGACAGCACCTCGTCGAGCATGCGGCCGCCCTCGGCATCGACATGGAGATCACCGCGCGCAAGCCCGGGAGCAGGGGCTTCACCCCGATCCCGAAGCGGTGGGCGGTCGAACGGACCTACGGCTGGCTCATGCTCCACCGCCGCCTGGCCCGCGACTACGAAACCCTGCCCACCCGCTCCGAAGCCGTGATCCACATCGCCATGACCGACCTCATGGCCCGCCGCCTCACCGGCGAGAACACCATCTCCTGGCGCGACCCGACACCGCAGACCAAATACCATATTCCGGGATGAAACAACGGGATAAAACGACCTCTTAGGGAACGACAGCGAGGTCGTCCGTCGGGAAGCACCCACAGCAGCGTACGGCGGCACCACATGGCCGCTATCTTGGTCGGCATCGACGCAGGAAGGAAAGACCCACCACCCGCTGTGTCGCGATCAACGAGAGAGGCCGTCGGCTGCTGTCCCGACGCGTCGTCAACGACGAGCCCGAACTACTCGAACTCCACTCAAACGTCCTGGCCCTGGGCGACGAGGCACCTGGGCATCGACCTGGCCGACGGTGGCGCCGCCCTGGCCATCGTGATCCTCCTCAACCACAAACCACAGGTTCACCACATTTCCGGGCCATCCTCGCGCCTCCGAGAGCTACCGCGGCGAAGGAAAGAGCGAGGCCAAGGATGCTGCCGTCATCGCGGACCAGATCCGCATCCGGTGTGACCTGCATCCATTACGGGCTGACGGCGAGACCGTCACCGACCGCCGCATGGACCTGGTCACCGACCGGACCCGCACCGTGAACCGCCCCGGAGTCACCTCACGGGCGTCTTCCCCGGCCCGGAACGCGCGCACCACCAACCGCCTGCATGCCGTCCTGCGCGACCTGCTGCCCGGCGGCGCCCCACCCGGCTCTCGTCCGACAAGGCCGCAGCCTTGATGAGGGGCATCCGGCCGGTCACCGTGACGGACAACTGCCGCCGCGACATTGCCCGGGATCTGCTGGCCGACCTGCGCAGGCTCGACCGTCAGGTCAAGGACAAAATGAGGCTCAGATGCGCGACGCTCTCGCCGCCTCGCGGACCAGCCTCACGGCACTGCCCGGCCTGGGCATTGCCCTGGCCGCGAAGGTCCTGGGCCACGTCGGTGACATCAGTCGCCTCCCGACCGAGCATCACTTCGCCAGCTACGTCGGCAGCGCACTCCTGGACGACGCCTCCAGTGGCAAGAACATCCGCCATCGCCTCAACACCGGAGGCAACAGGGCCCTGACTAGCGCACTCCACATCATCGCCGTCTGCCAGATCCGCGACGGCGGCCGTGGCCAGGAGTACTCCTGCAAGAAATCACCGAGGAGAAGACACCGGCCGAAACCCGTCGGGCGCTCAAGCGCCGCTTGTCCAATGTTGTCTACTGGAACATGAACAATGATCAACGAGCCTCACCCCGCAGCCGCTTGACATACAGAGGCGCTAATCAGCGGCCGAGTCGTCGTGAGACGCCGGGCGGCCAGGTGATGTGAACCATCTGGCGCAACCGGCTGGAAGCCATACCCGGCGTCTCTGGATCTCTGGACCTTAACGGCCCATCCAAACCACCAACAACTTAGGGCCTTCTGACAGCCTGACACCCATAGGGGCATCAAGCTAAAGGCTCTGAACACCACGCTCACAGCCCTCCACACGGACCAGCAGGAAGTGAACCTGCACACAACGGCGTGGTCACCGCCCCTAGCGCATCCGCGACATCCGCCGTCTCCTCGACACAGCCGACCACGCTATCCATCCCGCCAAGGTCGGCCCGCCACCCTCGACGACTTGGACAGCCCTCGCAGCGCGTTCGGACTAACCCGCCACCACAAATCAAGACGGCAAGTTATTGACCTGCACTGGCCCTTAAGCTACCGGGCCTTGGAGCATGATCACCCCCACTCTGAATCAGCCCGTGCGGCGTCACGCAGAGGGCCTCCGCGACTCTGCTCTTTCGCATCCCCTGTCCAAACAGATCCCTGACCTGCATACGCCCCCGCTCCACTCAACCGGGCCCAAAGATTGCGAGTCCGAGTCCCCATGCATCCAGCTCGCCGAACACAACCAGACCAACAAACCCGGCGTCAAAGATCAGTACTCGAAGGCGTCATTATCAGGGCTTCCCTAGCTCATAGTGGGTAGCTTTATGCGTTCGCTCACCAATCTGCTCCAAACGAAAGGAAACAGGATGAGGAAGTATCATTCGCGTAAGCTTCTCACTCCACGCGCGGTCTACTTCCCGGTGGCCGCATTACTCGCACTTTCGGCACCCATTGCATCTGCCACAGATAAGCCCGGAGATCTAGGGTTCCCTCTTGCATCTGCCGGACAAATGCCGGTTGGCCTGAAAGTGAATATGCATCCGAAGTTGACGTGCAATCCCCTTCCGACACGGCAGCCAATCCCTGACCAGTCAGGCTGCCAAATTACTCCTAGCATTGTATTTGAGATTTCAGCGCTAGGTGGCGCTTTTTTCCTGAATCACCTAGCCGCCCCCCCGCCCGGTTCTCCGGGCGGAACACCTTCCTCCCCTTCTTTTGGGCTGCAACTGGTACCTAAGTCGGGGGCTCCCGCGACAAAAGTCGGTGACTGCTTCGTGCAAAGCAACACCGAGGTTATCTGTAAGCCCACGGTAACTGCGACGATGGCTTCCGGAGACGCTCTGCAAACAGAGAAACCGATTGTCGGTGTGAGTGCAACCACAGCCTGCACCGCTTCATTCCAATTAGGGTGGTACAACCCTGCAGGCGAACCACAGCGGGGCCAGCAGCCGCCTCCTTCTTTCAATGGAAACAATGATCTCTGGGGAGAGAACGACTTCCATACCATCAAGACGGGCGGGCACTGCTCAATCAGCGCCTAACTTCCCCTGAATCGCATTCACGCCTTACATCAGCCGCTTCGAAAGTGCGGCGGAAAGGTGAAATAAGATGGTTGAATCTCCGTCACACCTCAAGAGGTTGGCAGTTGCCGCACTCATCGTTCTACCTGTCTCGTTAATCGGCACTGGCTTAGCGGCGGCGGAGCCGCCCCCAGACCAGCCGGGAGACTGGAGTTGGCCAGTCGGTTACAGCACGCAGACTGGTGCGCCAAACGGGGCAGCTCATTCCGTACTTGCGGCCAGCAAGGTGGTAAACTGGCCAATTTTGGTTTGCAACGCAAACCCGAGTGCAATTGCTCCATACAAAGATGAGAATGGCTGTAATCTTGATAGGGATTTTCACTACAACATCGAAGCACTCAATGATGCCCATTTCCTTAGCTCTAATCAGTCAGATGATTTCTCCCTGTCGGCAAACGCTGACCATGGCCTTCTGCTCGTGAGGCCAGGGGGGCAGCCGGAGGAAGTAGGGAAATGCAATTTGAGGAGTTCGACCCACCTCTTCTGTGCAGGCACTAAAGAGGCAATTGTTCCAGCTGGCAGCGTCTTACGAGTTTCGCCTGGTGTAGTCGGTCGTTCCGCTTCCCAGTCCTGCACTGAAAGCTTTTGGGCCACCTGGCATGACGGACAGGGAGAAGGTCAGCGTCCACTGGTTGTAACAAACCCTCCGCCTGTGCCGATTACCGGTAATGAAGTCCCTCCGATTACCCCGTCTACGACGGACGGTGTCAACCCCACCACCATTGGTAATGGCATGAACGACTGGGGGGGGATGAGCGACACTTATGACATTATCACCGGTGGCGCGTGCCCAACTGTCTTTACATCCTCCGTCAAGTAGCATCCAATTGCTCGGCTATCCCCAACGCCGCCGTTCAGTTGGGCGGGGCTGTCAAGGGCTGCTCGCAGCATGACGGTGTTGATGGTGCCCTTGTAGATGCGCGGTCGATGGCGGGTCCGCATGCGTTGTATTTGGAGATCGCTCGTTTGACGATCCGGTCTTTGGTGCGGACCCGCTGGGCTGGCAGAGCAAGATTTTCGTAGCCGGAGACCATCTTGGTGAGGCGGTCGGCCGGTCCGCGTAGTGGCGACGTTGGTGGCGATCAGGACGACTCGGTGTCGGAGAAGTGGGACGCCCGCGCGTCCGGCAATCAGGCGTTTCTGCAGCTTGACATCGGTAGTGCGGCCTTCGCTGACCCCGGAGTTGCGGGGGAGTGGTGATTGCCTGGGTGACGGCGTGCCGGTCTTCGCGCAGGGCTCCGGCGAAGCTGGCGAGAGGAGCCAGTCCGCTGTTTGCGAGGTCGTCCAGCCAGGCTGGCAAGGGTGCCGGTCAGGTCGTAGGGCGCCTAGTACTGCAATCACAGTTATGGGGTGTGTCCGCGTTGTTTGTAGTGGCTGTTGCGGGCACGTGTCTGGCTGAGTCTTCGCCAGTGTGACCAGTG
>NZ_JBVJAH010000047.1:5948-15286 GCF_055590785.1 Streptomyces sp. NPDC041796 | reverse complement strand
ACCGGGCACACGCCCGACTCCGCTCGCCTGTGGAACGGGCCTTCGCACGCCTCAAGGCCTGGCGGATCTTCCGCAAAGCCCGCGTCAGCCCCAACAGACTCACGTCAATCGTCAAGGCCGTCCTCACCCTGGAGAAGCAACGCCGAAGAAGCTCATTGGGGGCTACGCCCCCGAAGGGGGCCCGCTCGTCTGGAAAAGAAGTCTCTGGACCACCGGTTCTAGATAGGGCGTCACCCATGACGCTACCGGTCACGTCACCAGTGACGCCACCCCCCCTTTCTCCGGCCTCCTCGGGGGTGGCGTCACCCATGACGCCACCCCCCTTCTCCGGCTTCTTCCGGCGAGCCCGTTCCTTACGCCGCTGCTCCTCGCGCTTGGCCTGCTGGACCCGCAGCCTCTCGTCGTGGACACCCCGCCAAGCCGCCAAGTCGAAGTCCGGGGCGTTCTCCTGCAGCCACGCGTCGACGTCCAGGCCGGGGACAGTGTGGCCGTACCGTGCGACGAGCTGCGGCGGAGTACATGCGGGCGGCGTCACGCCGTGGATCAGCCAGGGCGTCACTGCGGGTGTGACCAGCGACGAACGCGAGGAACTGCGCAGGCTGCGGGCGGAGAACAAGCGGCTGCGCGAGGTCAATGAGGTGCTGAAGTCAGCGGAGCCGACGCTCGACCTTCGGCAGGATCGGCTCGATCACCGCCCACAACTCGTCATCAACTTCCCACGGCTTGCGCCGAGCCACCCTGCACCCCCAGATCAACGCTCTGAGAGCCATCCAACCAGCCCGAACATCATTTCGTTAGGGGTTGTTAAGGCCGCCGACCTGATCGGACGTGATTTCACCGCGACCGAGGTGAACACGAAGTATGTAGGCGACATTACCCACCTGCCTTTGGACGGCGGGAAGTTCTGCTACCTCGCCACCGTCATCGACCTCGCCTCACGCCGCCTGGCCGGCTGGGCGATCGCCGATCACATGCGAACGGAACTCGTCGCCGACGCCCTGGCCGCGGCCCGGCGGACCTGCGGCAGCCTCACCGGCGCGATCATGCACACCGACCACGGCTCGCAATACAAGAGCCGGGCATTCGCCGAAGCCTGCAGGTCAGCAGGGGTGATCCAGAGTATGGGCGCGGTCGGGTCCAGCGCGGACCACGCGCTCGCGGAGTCCTTCAACGCAACCTTCAAACGCGAAACGCTCCAGGGCAGAAAGACCTGGTCCAGCGAGCGCGAGGCCCGCCTCGATGCATTCCGATGGTTCCACCGCTACAACACCCAACGACGTCACTCCCACCTCGGACACCGCAGCCCCATCGCTTACGAGACAGCACTCCGAACAACATCAACTACGCTGGCCCAAGCCGCATAACCGTGTCCAGGATTCGGGGTCAAGGCCCCTCACCCGCAGCCGCCGGGCGACCTCCGGCGGCTTGATCTTCCGCTCGAACAACTCAGCCGCCTGCATCCGTACCGCCTCACGGCGCTGACGCCCCGCAGCGGTCAGCCCGCCCCCATCCGCATACCTCACACACCAGGGATACAGCCCCCACAACCGGCTCATCAGCGACTTCACGAAAGCTCACCCTGACGAGCTGAAGTCAGTAACGCCAGCCTGGCCAGCGCCAGTTCGAGCGGACAGCCCGTCGGGCTTGCCTTTGCTCAGGCAGATCACCGTCCGCCACACGTCTTGTAGTTCGTCCCCGGCACGTGGTTGCCGGTGTGGCGCCCTCGTCACCACGGTGGACAGCGCAAAGGTGCCGAAGGACCTATGTTGACCAAAGTGGTTACAAAATCAACAATCTGTTCGCTGCTTGCTGGCGCGGGCGCAGCGGGAGGGGTCTCGATTCACATCTAATGGTAATGACGCCTATAGTATCTATGCTTCCCGAGCCGCTGCTGTCTGTGCGCGAAGCCGTGCGCAGTCTCCTTTGCAGCGCGTCAGCACGCTGCGGTCCCTCCGTGCCCTCAGAAGGAGCGGGCGCGCGGGACCGCTCTGCCTGCCGCGCTCATCGAAAGACTTCCTGTCGGACCACCGCGCGGCACACATCCAGGAATGAGGCGTGCCATGCCGTTCAACTCGCTCCTCAAATCGGGGAGAGCTGCCTTCCCAGAGTCGAGCTATGTGGCATCTCGTTTGCCGGCGCTGGACAGTGCGTGGTGGCAAGGACCTTGGAGCCTGTTCGACGTGGCCTGCGCAGCCGGATACGTGGCTGCCGTCACTGCACTGCTTGGCCAGCATTGTGAACACCCGCTGAATATTCCGAAGACAGTGGTTATCGCATGTGCTGCCGTGATGGGCCTGGGTATCGCGGGGCGGCGCCGGTGGCCGTCATGGCTCTGCTCAGTGGCGGTGGCGGCAACACCCATTCTCCTCCTTGTTACACCACTGCCCATTTATTTATATTCACTGGCAAAGTACAGCAAACACCTCAGTGCGCTTTTGATGCTCTGTGGCGCCTCAGTGTTGGTATTTTTCGGGATCGCATTTCTTCCCGGGTTTAGGGGAATCGTTTTTGGAGACGGCGTCGCCCTCCTCTTCTATGTGGTTGCACCACTTACCCTGGGCTTCAACGCCAGGGCCCGCCAAGTGCAGTCTGAATATCTAGTTAATATGACCGAGCCTCTCGGTTGCGAGAGAGAATTTGCATGCCGTTGGACTTTCATTGAAAAGCACCCCTGTGTTGCGATGGGTATGCTCGATTCAGTGGCTCATCGAGTAAGGCTTATGGCAATCTTTACGAATTCTCTTCAGGTGAATTACAGTGGGTGTAGAGAAATTGATACCCCCGGGAAGATGATCGACGCCATGGGGAATGAGTGCTCTCGACGAGCTCCATCATGTGCTCAGCGTGTTAAGGCTGGGGGAGTGAGAGCCGGATACGGGTGGAATAGCCGATACAGGGGGCCTCCCTGAACCGGTAACCTGCACAGGGAGCCGGAATTCGTGTCGATCTGGTTCAACTAGGTCAGTGCAGTCTCTAAATGCCGCAGATGATGACACAGTCTACCCGCATAGTGCGCGAGGCACGTTGAACGTGCAAACGCATGCAGGCTCGGCCCCCACAAGGGTGACACTTACAGCACCCTGTGGATTCTTCCGGTTACTCACCCTGAAGGAGAAGCCGAAGCAGCGAATAAACCTGCCCATTCCGCGCGGCGGCAATGACCTTTCCAGTCTCCATGTACGGGTCGGTGAACTAGGCAGCGAAATCACGTTCTGCCCGTTCAGTGCGGACGGATTTCGTCCATGGCTGTAATACCGTCGAAAGGATTTCTTGCGTGAGTATTCGTGTGGTCGTTGTTGATGACGAAGAATTGGTGAGATGTGGCCTCGGGGCAATACTCAAGGCGGACCCAAATATGAGTGTGGTCGCCGAAGCATGCAATGGCGCCGAAGCAATACATTCAGTGCGGATGCATAGGCCGGACGTGGTGCTGATGGACATACGTATGCCTGTAATGGGCGGGGTGGACGCAACCAGGGAGATCACCCGTCTGAAATACCCGGCGAAGGTTGTGATTCTCACTACCTTCGATTTGGATGAGTATATGTATGGAGCTCTCCGAGCCGGCGCCATGGGGTTTCTTTTGAAGAACTCTCCGCCTGAAGACTTGATCCGAGCCATCCGGAGCGTCAGCGAGGGGGACGCCGTGCTTGCTCCCTCGGTCACTCGTCGACTCATATCGGACTTTGCAGCACGTGATGTTCGCCAGATCACGGACGCCCAGGCGCGGATCACGGGGCTGACCGACCGAGAGCAGCAGATCTTGTGTTTAGTGGCCGAGGGCCTGTCCAACAGCGAGATTGCCAGTGCTGTGCACATGAGCGCATCAACTGTGAAGGCGTACGTAAGTCGGCTGCTGAGCAAGCTCCAGTGCGCCAACCGAGTCCAGGCCGCGCTCGTAGCCCATCACGCGGGACTGCTGGAGGCTTCCTGAGCCGAGCACCGAATGTGCCATGTGGTCTAGGGCCGGGGCTGTCTCCATGAAGCGGGTCTGCACCGTCTCGACGCCGCCACCTCATCGACGTTTCCCGTGCCCTGCTCGGCTCCGCCCCACATCAGGGTGCAAGACGGGGCCGAACACAGTCCCGTGCACTGGTGAAAACCCGCTAAGAGTGAACGCACTGTCCGATAAAGGAGGGTTGCTCTCGTCGTCGGCAGACGGGATGGCAACGTCAATGACAGTCACAGCTTGCAACCTATGGTGGACCGACTGCAGACGAGCCGCGCAACTCCACGCTGACAAGCCTGCGACCGCCCCGAACTGCATAGATAGCTGCCGGGACAACTCACCAAAGTCAAGCTTGCATCGACGCAAGGGCGTCGATCCCAAGAGTGCTCCAGACCCTCGGTGCTCATGGAGCGCGCCAACTGCTAGCTCATCAGACGCCACCGACCGACATCTGCTAGGAACGCAACCCCATCAAGTACCTGGCATTCCTCGGACTCGGCGCCGCACTCCGGTCTAACACTGGGAGGCCTGCGGAACGGTCCGGATAGCGAGGTACCGCTCGATGCCATCCCGGATGAACGGCGGGATAACGAGGTTCTTGAGGTATCCCGGATCGAAAAACCGAAGCTTGACCCCCTCCGTCAACACCAGCGTGGTCTCGTCGCCGTCCCAGATGCAGGAGAAGAATGTGACGAGCTGTTTCGATCCATTGGCGTCGTGGATGTCAAACAGCTCTGCGAGCCCGCCAACCGTTAAGCCAGCTTCTTCATCCAACTCGCGGACGATGGTTTCGACCGGCTGCTCTCCAAGTTCCACCTGGCCACCGATAAGGCTCCAGTGAGCAGGCCAGACAATGTGTGGATGGGCGTCCCGAAGGTGCATAAGCAACTCCCCCCGGTGATTGGCCACGATGGCGACTGCGCCACGGTTGAGACAAGGGCGCCGACGGGAGAGAGCGTGAGTGTTCATTCTGACACCGTAGTGAACCAGGGGCTTTCTATACGGCAGCCCCGCCGTCGTGGCGTCACGTTTGTCTGGGATTGTGACGGTGGGAGGACCCGCAGTCGGCAGCTTCGAGATGCACAAACTCACAAGTGACGGTCGAATGCTAGTGCTGACTGTTGAATGGCGTCAATCCTTTCTCGACACAAGTCGATAGCGGACAGCTCATCAGCGGTGAAGGCGAGGTGATTGACCGATGTGAGACATTCCTCGAGTAGCGCGATTGACGAGATGGGAAGAAGAGACGAAGACACGCGCCAGTCTCGGAGAACCCAACTGATTGCCAAGCTGACCAATGACTGGCCACGCAGCTGGGCAATGCCTTCGAGACTCTTCATCGCTTCCTGTCGCAGGACGCTCAGCCCTGAGGCATCTTGTGTGCCGCCATCCGCACAGATTCCGCTCGCGTATGACACCAGGCGCTGGGGTAATGAGGTTTCAGCAACGATACTTACGCCTTGCTCATCCATGATGGGCATGAGCGCTTCCTGCGCCCAAGGGTTGAGAACAGACAACGGAGTCTGGCATGCGATAGCGGGAGTTCCAGCTTCAATCAGAGCCTGTGCCATTCGAAGAGCCGAGGCCGGCGCGTAGTCCGAGAGGCCGAGGTAAAGTGTTTTTCCTCGATCCACCACTGCGGCAAGGGCCTCTACGGTTTCCCGCACTGGCGTGGTGCGGTCGTAGCGGTTGGTGTACACCACGTCAAGGTACTCGAGCCCGGTGTGCCGCAGGATGTGGTCGAGTGCGGACGTGATGTGCTTCCGAGAGCCGAACCCTGTCATTCTCCCATGGGGGTGGAAGCCCACTTGAGCGGACAACACGATATCGTCGCGGCACTCGAGCAAGGCAGCGAGCACACCTTGCTGGAGGAAATCTCTCTTCGTCGACTGCTGGCTCGGCGGCACCGCCAGGTCGAAGTGGTTCACACCTAGCTCGAGGGCACGCTCCACTAGAGCCAACTGCTTGGATGGCTGCGGCTCGTCAATTCCAGAGCCACAGTTCAACCTGAGAGAGACAGCCGAGACAAACAGCCCGCTGCGGCCCAGGCGTCTGCAGAGAGTCCGCGCACTGCTGTCGCCGCCGGTTCTTAAGCTCATGGATTCGAACTCATGCAAGACGATGCGTTCCCTCACTATGAGCCGCCGACGGGTCAGAAGCTCCAAGTAGCGCTCACCTTTTGATGAGCGTCTCGCTACAGCCCTGAGCATGAGGAGTGGCCGTCCTTCGATGTATGACGCCTGGAACTCGGCCCCTGGCATCCTTTCAGCCACAAGACGCGGGATCTGCATGCCCTGGTGGAGTCGGCCACGATGCCGATCGTCACCCGTGAGAGTGACCTGGCATGCCGGGTGTCACCTGCGGAACGCGCCCTGGTCTCCTGTGTACCTGGGCGAGAGCGACCCTGCTAAAACTCGCCGCCGGTTCCTGGGTGCAGCCTGGGCTGGGCACCGCGCACGTCCACGCCGTGGTCGGGCACCGCGCACGTCCACGCCGTGGTCGGACACCGGGCCGGACTCGCACTCGGTCTGACAACCGCTCTGGAGGTCTGCAGACGCCCGCTACATGCTGCTGGACAGCGACCACCTCGTCCACCAGCTCGGGCGGGAAACCCGTCAGGACTCCCAGAGCGATACGGTCCCGCAACCGCTCACCCGACGACTTCACCTGCCAGGCCTGGGCGGAAGGCAATATGGCCTGTTGGCAGACCCACAGCACAGTGCACTTGGCCCGTGAGGCAACGAGGATCTGGTCACTGCTGGCCGCCCACTAGCCGGTCGTCGATCCGCACCGACCAGCCAGCCGAGTCACCTTCACAACCTCAGGCAGCAGGAACCTCCAGTGGTGCCTGAAAGCCGTGACCAGGTTCCCGATCGAGCACTCCGTGTACGAGGGACAGTGAACCCGGCAACGCGTGCATGGTATGCGACGGACAGCCTGGCGTCGAATATTCCTGTCAACGATGCCCTATTCCGTCACATCAGAAAGCCAAGAGCCTCTAGGTAGGCGCTCATCGTCAGCGGGCCAGCCACCATAAATGACATAAGTGCACAATATGACGACAGGCGTATTAGGTCTATGCTCCGTACATCCGAACGCGTGTGGCTGACGCAATTAACACCCCGAGCCGGTCAGTCGCGATTGCGTGGCGCGAGTAAAAGAAGAGGATTGTCGACGCGATTCACTCAACTGATGATCATCCTTGTGATGATCATTCAGGTACCAGCGAATGGGGCAATGGCGGAAACTGAAGCAGCAGAAGGTTTGGCGGCCGCGCGACTTGAAGCAGCGCGCCTATATGCAAAATCGATGCTGATCGCAGAGCGTCACGAAACGGCTCGTCGAGAGGTAGACAAGCAGGCTCGAGTGGCGCGGCGTCTTAGCAAAGAGCTGTCTGCCAACAGGCAGAGATACGCGCGGTTGCGCGAGTGGGGTGGCCGTATTGCGGCTATGCAGTACAGAAACTCAGGGCTCTCGCTTACGGCCAAACTTCTATTCTCGGGGGATGGTGGCGAGCGCTTCATGCGAAACCTCGAAGCAGCACGTAATGCCGACGAGGTCGCCCGGAGGTTAACGCGTGACCTACTCGAAGTCAGGCAACGACTTGGTCGTACTGAAAAAGCCGCAGCCGTAGCATTGCGTGGGATGCAAAATAACCTCAAAGAAGTGAGCGTCTCTAAGAGGCAAATTGCGGAAGAGCTTGCCAGGGCTCGCACTTGGGTACGTCTGCTGGAGTCGCGAGAAGACCCTCTCGGTATGGACTCGTGCAGCCAGCCAGGCAGAGCTGTGCCACGCGCCTCTGGCTCAGAACTGGAAACTGAATCATCCCATTGGGTAGCACCTGTGCATCATTACACGCTGAGCTCGGGATTTGCTGCTGTCGGGCCTCATTGGAAAAGCCAGCACACGGGGCAGGATTTCGCTGTCGATACTGGGACCCCGGTACATGCGGTTGGTGATGGAGTGGTCATCGCCGCCAGTTGCGACAAGGCGTTCGGAAACAACGTAATCGTGCGGCATCCAAATGGCTACTTCACTCAATATGCTCACCTATCCAATGTGCTCACAGGAAGAGGGAGTCGAGTCTACGCCGGTCAGCGGATCGGCGAATCGGGATGCACGGGAAACTGCACGGGCCCGCACCTGCATTTCGAAGTGCGCATCACTCCAGATTTCGGATCGGCGGTTGACCCAATTGCCTGGCTTTGCGAGCGTGGAGTAGTTATCTGAAGAACCGTGACGTGACGGGTTTGGTGAATAGGGATACTCGTAGCCCAGCGCCACCAAGCCGGGCTGACTCGACGATCTCTACGATCTATGCCTATCACGCCTGGCGAGCGCGGTCGAAGCCTGGTCCTGAGTCGATCCGGCAGTCCTGCTCCATCGTGTCCGAGCGCAAGGATAGGAGCGTCTGGATTCCTGCCTCGCAAGAAAGAACGAAATCCGCCAAGCGCATGCCCGCTGCAGGGTGCGCCTGCTACTCAACCACAAGGAAAAAGAATGCGACGATGCGTTCTGCTGGGAATCTCAACTGCCATGGCGGCGGGGGGTGTCTTCTTACTTCCTGCGCAAGCCGGCGCCCGCGGAACCACGGGTGTATCGACGGGCAGCGAGGCAGGCATTGTGCTTCAAGCGCCAAACAGCGTGCCTGCAGACGGCTGCGCCAACGCTTCCGGCTACGGCCTCCTGAACCTGGCCTTTGGCGACCTGTGCCATGACGAAGCGGCACGGATTCAGGAGGAGCGGTGCGTGCCTGAGGAGTGCGTCGAGGAGTGCGTGCCTGAGGAGTGCGTGCCTGAGGAGTGCGTCGAGGAGTGTGTGCCTGAGGAGTGCGTCGAGGAGTGCGTGCCTGAGGAGTGCGTGCCGCCGACCGAAGTCCCGCCGACGGAACTGCCGCCGACCGAGTATCAGCTGCCGCCGGTCGAGGTGCCGCCGTCGGAGGTGCCGCCGACCGAAGTCCCGCCGTCGGAACTGCCGCCGTCGGAACTGCCGCCGTCGGAGATCCCGCCGTCGGAGGTGCCGCCGGTCGAGGTGCCGCCGTCGGAGGTGCCGCCGTCGGAACTGCCGCCGTCGGAGGTGCCGCCGTCGGAGGTGCCGCCGGTCGAGGTGCCGCCGTCGGAGGTGCCGCCGGTCGAGGTGCCGCCGTCGGAGCTGCCGCCGACCGAAGTCCCGCCGTCGGAACTGCCGCCGTCGGAGCTGCCGCCGACCGAAGTCCCGCCGTCGGAACTGCCGCCGTCGGAGATCCCGCCGACGGAACTGCCGCCGACCGAGTATCAGCTGCCGCCGGTCGAGGTGCCGCCGTCGGAGCTGCCGCCGACCGAAGTCCCGCCGTCGGAACTGCCGCCGTCGGAGATCCCGCCGACGGAACTGCCGCCGACCGAGTATCAGC
>NZ_JBVJAH010000047.1:0-5851 GCF_055590785.1 Streptomyces sp. NPDC041796 | reverse complement strand
CGCTGCCGCCGGTCGAGGTGCCGCCGTCGGAGCTGCCGCCGACCGAAGTCCCGCCGTCGGAACTGCCGCCGTCGGAGGTGCCGCCGACCGAAGTCCCGCCGTCGGAACTGCCGCCGGTCGAGGTGCCGCCGGTCGAGGTGCCGCCGGTCGAGGTGCCGCCGGTCGAGGTGCCGCCGGTCGAGGTGCCGCCGGTCGAGGTGCCGCCGACCGTACAACCGCCACACCTGGCCCGCACGGGAACTAGTGCAGGTCTAGGGAACGTGCTGCCCGCAACGGCCGGCGTGTTGGTTGTGATCGGCGCAGCCATCCGACGTTGCTTCCGGGTGAGGAGCGCGAGCTCATAGAAGCGCGCCATACGCCTTCGTAAAGCACGACGACTTCAGTCAGACAACACGCCCTACGCGTACATAGACGAACCGGTTAGCGCGTGCCATAGCGGAGCGGATCGGAAAGGTCTGCTCCGCTCGGCAGAGAAAGCACTGGAGGGGACCGATGGAAGGGGCACCCGAAATCGGTTCAGTACAACCTGCGCCGACCGAAGCATCTACAGGGCAGCAGCTGCGTGACGTCGTGACGGTTTCCCGCTGGTCGGTGACACTGCCAGCGGGTGCCGTGCCGACCGGTGATCAGGTGGTGCTTGTTGCCGGGCCGGGCACCGCCGACCAGCGAAGGCCCGACGCTCGGTGCCGAGTTCCTCGCCGGCATCGGTGGCAGTCTGGACTCCTTCCCCACACTCCACCGCCTCGCGGCCTTCTCCGGGATGGCCCCCGCACCATGTGACTCCGGCCAGATCAGCGGCAACCTGCACCGGCCCCGGCGATACCACCGACGCCTGCAGCGGGTCCTCTACACCTCCGCACTGATCAGCATCCGCAGTGATCCCAACTCCCGCCGCTTCTACGACCGCAAACGCGCCGAAGGTAAACGGCACGTCCAGGCCGTGCTCGCGTTGGCACGACGCCGCGTCAACGTCCTGTGGGCCCTCATCCGTGACCGGCGGTGCTACCAAGTCACACCACCCGAGGCGCCTCATGCCGCTTGACTTCCAGATTGGGAAGCCTCGTAGTCCGGGTGCTCCTTCCAGCGGGCGGCTACGTGGAGCAGCGCCAGACCGACCCCGTCGATGAACCCGGCATCCCGTCCGGCGATGGCACCGTGGTCGCGATAGGGCAGGAGCTCCCCGCGCACGACGAGCTGCGCCGTGATGCCAAAGACGAGCGGATCGCTCCCGGCAGCGGCCGGTCGAGCTCGGCGAGCCGGTCGGCGATGAACTGGTGGATCGCCCAGTACTGCTTGGTTGTGATCACTGTGCTCGCCCTCATTTGCTTTGGTCGCACCCACTGAAGCATCCGGTGCGGTACTGAAGCACAAGCTGCCGCTGCCCCTGGTCAGGCGGGATCGCTGCCGATGACGGTGAGGACGGTTACTGACCCCGCATGCCTGGGGCGTTGGGCCGTTCGTTGTACGTCGTGGAGGCCGGGCGCCGTTGCCTGGGCCATGGGGTGAGAGGACCACGAGGATGAGCACGATCGACCCGGACGCCGAGCTGAAGGCGCGTATCGCGGAGGTCAAGGAGCGATTCGCCGCCGAGTCCGAGGGCGGCAAGCTGACCGTCCGGCGCGACGACGGCCTCTACCGGCATCTGGAGGTCGAGATGCCCAAGTCCAGCGCGTACTGGTTCGAGGTGGTGACCTGGCCCGGCGCCCTGGCGGTAACCGGGCACACCGGAACCCATGTCTTCCGCCGCGACCACGACATGATCGAGTTCTTCCGCACTTGCATGGGCAGCGGAACCACCTGGGAGGTGGACACCCGTTACTGGGCGGAGAAGGTCCAGCCGGACGGCATCAAGGGTGTCCAGGTGTATGCCGAAGACCGCGTCCGCGCCTACATCAAGCAGGCCGCCGAAGAAGGTGAAGCCGTGCACCCGGGCTTGGTCGAGGAGGTCGAGGAGGAGCTGTTCTCCCGCTACAGCAGCGCCGACCTGGAGACCGAGGCCGGCACCAAGACCGCGCTCGCCGCGTTCGAGTTCGACGGCTTCTGCTTCGACACAGACGGCTGGGAGTTCACCGAGTACGACTACTGGTTCCTTTACATCTGCCAGACCCTCGCCTGGGCCGTAGCTCGCTATGACGCCCGAGTTCCGGCCGCTGCCTGAACAGTCCCTGCCGCGGTGTTGGGTGTTGACGCAGCGCGTGTCCTCCGCCGGTGCGGGGCGTTGGGTGGTGCGACGCGTGCGCTGGTTCGGACGCCCCACGTCTGGCCGGTGCAGTCCGCGGCCCCCGATTCCGCGCTCTGGCGTCGGGGCCGCGTCAGCTTCCCCGAGGCAGACGAAGGTCCTGATCTCCCCAGTCAGGGCCTTCGTGCTGCCGGGCGCTGTTGCGTGCGACCCCGGCCGGAGTGGTGGACTGATGGGGCTGCCGGACCGGGGCCCAACCACGGTGACGGTCCGGCAGCCCGAGAGCGCGGCGCCGTACGGCGCCAGCGTGCTCACGGGGGAGCGGTGCGGGTGGCGGTGGGGGCCGTGCCCGAACCGCGCGGTCAGCGGCTGGCCAGGGATATTGGCGAGGACCTGCCGCCACAGCGTCACCGGTCGCTCCCGTCCGTGGGCGCGGGCACCACGGCGGCCGGCTCGGTGTCCGCGCCGGTGTCGTCGTCCTCGTCCGGCAAGGGGCGGTGGCCAAAGGGCCCGTCCTGCCCAGGGAGGGCTCCCAGGACTGGAGCCCCCTTCGCACGGTGGCTTGCGTACATCATGCGCTGATGCTCCCCGACGTCTGGCCCGGAATGCTCCCGACAGTCTGGAGGGCGGTGAAGTCGTTGTGCGCCTGTGTGACGGCCTCCAGGTACGGTGACGGTCGCGCCGAGGTCGTGCAGGGCTTGGGCGACGGCGAGCGCGGGCGAGTCGCGGATGTCGTCGGTCTCGGGCTTGAAGGCGGCGCCCAGACGGTGATCCGCCTGCCGCGCAGATCGGTGCCCAGTTCCTCGCGGGCGAGGTCGATGACGCGCTGGCGGCGGCGGGTGTTCACGGCGCCGGCTTCCCGGAGGATCCCAGCCGCCTCGTCGGCGTCGAGCGCGTCGGCGCGGGTGATGAAGCCGCCGAGATCCTTGGGCAGGCAGCCGCCGCCGAAGCCGAGGCCGGGCCGCATGCCGCGGCGGTCGATGCGGATGTCGTGGCCGAGGATGTCGGCGAGCTCGGCGACGTTGGCGCTGGAGGCTTCGCAGACCTCGGCCATCGCGTTGATGAAGGAGATCTTGGTGGCGAGGAAGGAGTTCGCGGCGCCCTTGGCGAGCTCGGCGGTTGCCCAGTCCGTGATGATCGTCGGTGTCCCCGCTTCGATGATCTTGCCGAGCGCCTGCCGCAGCAGGGCTTCGGCCCAGGAGTGCTCGGTGTTGAAGCCGAGGACGAGCCGGTCGGGGCGGAGGGTGTCCTCGACGGCGAACGACTCGCGCAGGAACTCCGGGTTCCAGGCGACCTCGATGCGGTCCCCGGCGGGAGCGTGTTCGCGCAGGAGGTCGGCGACGCGGGGTGCGGTGCCGACGGGGACGGTCGACTTGACCGCGACGACGGCCGGCCGGGTCAGGCCGGGGACCAGCTGGCGGAGGGCCTCGAAGAGGTGGCTGAGGTCATAGGCGTCGCTGCCGGACCGCTGCGGGGTGCCGACGCCGATGAAGTGCAGGTCGGCGAAGTCGGCGGCGGCCTCCTGGTAGGAGGCGGTGAACTTCAGCCGGCCCGACGCGGTGTGCTTGGCCAACAGGTCGTCCAGGTCCCGCTCGAAGAACGGGGCCTTGCCAGTGTTGAGGGTATGGACCTTGTCGATGTCCAAGTCCATGCCCAGGACCTCGCGGCCGAGCTCGGCCATGCAGGCGGCGTGAGTGGCGTCGAGGTAGCCGCATCCGAATCACGGTCATCTTCATGAGCGGGGTGTCCCTTCGGGTGGGGCCGCCGTCGGCGCCCCCACCCTTGCCCCGCCCGAAAAGGGCGGGGTGATCAGGAGGGCCGGGCGGTCAGGTGACGGTTGATCCCGTCCCGGATGAACGGTGGGATCGTGAGGATGTCGACGTGCTCGGGGGCGAAGAACTGGAGCTTGACGCCCTCGCTGAGCGGGAGGCTGGTTTCGTCGCCGTCCCAGGTGCCGGAGAAGAAGGTGATGATCTGCCCGGAGCCGCGGTAGTCGGTGATCTCGAACAGCTCGGTCAGGGGACCGGCGGTGAGGCCGGCTTCCTCGTCGAGTTCGCGGGCGATCGCGATGGCCGGGGCCTCGCCGGGATCGCAGCCGCCTCCCAGGAGACTCCAGTGGGCTGGCCAGGCGATGTTCGGCAGGTCGTCGCGCAGGTGGAGGAGGAGCTCGCCGCGGCGGTTGGTGATGATCGCGACGGCTCCGCGGGCGGCGCCCAGCCCGCCGGCGCGTCGGTGAGGGCGGTGTTGATCTGGGCTCGGCCCACTCGGCGAGGTCGCCGTTGAGCCAGGCGGGGACCGGGGAGGCGAAGCCGAGCTTGTCCCGGCTGGCCCAGACCTCGCGGGGCAGGCCGAGAGCCTTCGCGGCATCCCGCAGGATCCGCTTGCCCTGGGCCGGGTCGGTGATCTTGTGGTCGACGGGCAGCCGGTAGCACAGCTCGACCAGGTCGCGTGCGAGGTAGGGAGACCGGCGTTCGAGCGCGTAGGCGGACGCGAGCTTGTCGCTGGTCATCACCAGCGGCCTCCAGGCAGTCGGCCAGGTCCGCGAGGGTCAGGCTGCGGGCCAGGTCCCCGCCCGCCCGGGCCATCGCGTCGGCGACCAGGTCCCTCACCCGCCCGTCCGGGCCCGGTCCGCGCAGAATCAGCCGGGCGGCGGCCTCCACCGGGTCGAGGGGCTCGCCCGCGGTGTGCAGGAGCTTGGCGGCCAGCGGCCGGTATGCCCCCAGCCCGGCGTTCAGGACGGCGTCGGGGAAGAAGAGGGCCAGGGCCTGGCGGACGTAGCCCATGAGGAACTCGTCCGGCCCCAGCCCGCCGATCACGACGCGAAGGCCCAGGTCGGCCACCTTCCGGTAGGCCATGTGCTCGGAGAAGGTGGACGCGTTGCCCATCGGGTAGTCCAGGGCCCGCATCATGTGCGGCAGGGCGGTCGTGAAGTCGACGTGGTCCGGCTCGACCACGACCAGCTCAGCCTTGACGTCCCGGGCGATCACGGCGGCCGTGGAGGACTCGTCCAGGCGGTCCTGGCCCGGGTAGCGGACGGTGACGCAGACCGGCGGCCGCATCAGGTAGGCCAGCACCGCCGAATCCAGCCCTCCGGAGAGGAGGAGGGCGAAGTCGCAGGCCGGGGACCTGAGCGGGATCTGCTCGGCCAGGACCGTGGAGAACTTCGCCAGGGCCTCGGTGTAGGTGCCGGTGAACGGTGCCCGGTCCTCCAGATGCCACCAGGTCATCTGGTCGATGGAGCCGGTGGTGACGTCGAAGGACAGCAGCGTGGCCGGGGCCAGCAGCTGGATGCCCTGGAACGGGGTGTCCACCCCGACGGGAGTCTCGATCGCGGTGACCTCGGGCCGTAAGACCAGCGGGGCCGGTCCGTAGCCGGTCAGCGTGGTGACCTCGGAGGCGAACGCGAGTCGGCCGCCGTCCAGGCGCCAGTAGAGCGGCTTCTCACCCAGCCGGTCGCGGGCCAGGAACAACTTCGCGACCCGCGTGTCATAGACGGAGATGGCGAACATGCCGTCCAGGCCGTCCAGGCAGGACGGGCCGATCTTGGCCCATGTCGGCGTACGAGCGGAAGTGGCCCTGGCAAGATTTCCGTGACGCCGGGGTGTGCGACCGTGCGCCGGTGACGCTCCGTCACGGATAGTGGCGTCTGAGATGGGCCATGAGGATCACTCG
>NZ_JBVJAH010000046.1:0-16628 GCF_055590785.1 Streptomyces sp. NPDC041796 | reverse complement strand
GGAGACACGCAGCCACACCCAGCATCCCTGGGCTTCCCGATCCTACGAGTGACGGGAATCAACCCAGGAACAACGTAAGGAGACACGACCCTCACCGCGGCCGTCATTTCAAGCCCCAGCGACTGCACGCCGACAAGGCCTATGACATACCTGAGCTGCGGAAATGGCTCCGCGGGAAACGCATCGGCGTCCGGATCGCCCGCAAGGGCATCGAGTCGTCAGAACGACTCGGGCGTCGCCGTTGGGTGATCGAGCGGACCATGTCCTGGCTGACCGGATACCGCCGGCTCAACCACCGCTACGAACGCCACTCCCGCAACTACCTGGCATTTCTCGGCCTCGCCGCAGCCATCTGCTGCTACAAACGACTCCTCCGCCTCACCACATAGGACACGGTCTTAGTGGTCGGGTGCTATGTCGGCAGGATTTGTCATGTTTCTGCTGATCTTGTGCTTGAGGACCTGCGGGAACGTGTGGTTCCGCTATTGCTCACTCGTCCGCCCGGGCGGCGTCGGTATCGCGGGCGCTTGCCGGTAGGTGTCCGCGCTGCGCTGCGCGACGTCGTTCACGTGTTCTGCAAGAGTGTGAGCTGGCGGGATGTTCAGGCTGAACGGGTCGGCTGCGGTGGTGTGACGGCCTGGCGGCGGTTGCGGGACTGGACCGGGGCCGGAGTGTGGCCGCAGCTGACCGAGCTGCGGTCCGCCGGCCTTTTGTCAGGGCCCTCGCAGCTGATGCCCTTGCCGGACGCGCTACCCCGCATCCCGCGGCAAGTGGGGGGCCACGTCGCCGACCGGGCTGACTTCCTGCGTGCGCAGGAAGGCGACGGTCACGGCGTGGGGCTGGCCGGTCGTCATCATCCCCGTGATTCACCTGGTGCGCGGGCCGCCGTCGCGGACTCGTTTCACGGCGCCGGTGTGATTGGTGATGGGTGCAGTGGGTGGGCGTCAGCGGAATCGCGCTGTGAGGGTGCCCTGGTAGTGGGTGTGGGGGCGGGATGCGGTCGTCATGGGTAATAGATGGCTGTTGTGGTGTCACTGCGCCAGTCTGTACCCGGGATGATGGACCAGGCCGCGGCCCTGCCTTTGGAACACCTGGGTGCCCATCCTCGATGAGATCGACGAGTCCACCCGCATCGGCCGGCGCGACGCGGCCCTGCACGTCGTCAGCTACCGGCTGCTCTTGCGTGGCATCGAGAACGCCGACCTGCCCAACCACGCCCTGCGCCCGGTCACCACCGGCCCTCGCCCCGGGGTGTGGGCGATGGTCACCAAGACCAAAACCACCAGCGAGCGACGCGGCCTGGCGCTTCCACCCCGACCGTCCTGACCTGCGCTTCGCTGCCCGCATCGCCGCGTGGAAGGCCGACCTTGCCGAGCTCGGCGGGACGCCCCACACCTGCCCTTCCTCCGGCCCCTGACCAAGAAGGGACACATCCAGCAGGGCCGCGACCACGCCACCGTCCGTGGCCTGCGCCTGTCCGGGCGCACCGTGAACGACGTCGTCAAGGCCCGGCCGCAGCCGCCGGCAAGGAGATCATCGACGGTCTGCCGGTGCGCTCCCATTCCCTGCGCGTCGGCGCCAACAACGACCTCAAGCGCGGCGGAGTCAGCCGGGCCCGCCGCAACGAGGAAGGTCGCTGGGCTCCCGACTCGAAGCTCACCGACACCACGTATACCCGGGCCGACGCGCTCGCCGGCGCCCAGCAGGACGACGTCTTCAAGGCGGTTCCGCTGTTCGGTCAGTGGCCCACGCCGGACGAGCCGACCGCGCCGGAGGACGGCCGCTGATCACGCAAGCAGGACGCACTCGACGCCGTGCCGCTGTACGCGCGGTCCGAAACCGCCTCGGGCCGCTCATAAAAATGCAGGTCAGAGCCCATTTTTGCGGCGGGTAGTCCTGGCATGGTGTCGCCCGGCATACTCGTCTCATGGCAGAAATCGAGATCGACAAGGTCACCAGGGACGATCTGCAAGCCCTGGCCGATATGGCGGGGCTCCCTCTGGCGGACTACCTTGCGAAGGTGGCCGAGGAGAAGAAGCGCGAGCGTGCCCTTGAGGCCGGCGCCGAGACCTTCCGCCGAGTGACCAGCGACCCGGCGACGATGGCGGCATTCGACGCCGAATACGGCGGCCCGACCCAGGGTGAGCACGCCCAGCAGGCGGCTTGACCTGTGCCTGCCGAGTATTACATCGACTACCGGTGGCTCCTTGAGCGTCAAGAGGAGCTTCTGGACGACCTGGCGGTCAACGACTACTCCGTGCTCGTCGGGCTGGCCGCCCGCCACAAGGTCGACCCGCCCCGCCATGACCAGCACCACCCTGACGCCTTCTGGCGGGCGGCCGTGATGCTGGAGGAGTGCGTCGTACTTCGCCCCCTGCCCGCTCGCAACGAGCTGTACGGCTTCGGTCTGGCCGTGGCGTACCTGGAGATGCACGGGGAGCGTGTGAACACGAAGTTCGAGGCCTGGCGCGATCTGATCGCCGACATCATCGCTCTGCGGCTCGACTCGTTCACCATCGCCGAGCGGCTGCGCTCCCTGCGGCTTCCCTGATACCGCAAGTCTCCAGCCCACAGCCCGTTTCAGGAACCCGAGGGCCGCTGGGTAGTGTCGAGATTCACCGACCTGGAAGGGCAGTTGCATGGCGAGTGACATCGTGATCGCGCAGACGACCATCGACGACGAGGAGCAGGCCAGAGCTCTCGCCCGCGGTGCGGTTGAGAGCCGGTTGGCGGCCTGCGCCCACATCGACCAGCCGTTCGCCGCGACGTACTGGTGGAAGGGCGCCATTGAGACCGCACAGGAGTGGCGGATCTCGTACAAGACGACGACAGAGCGGCTCCCGGAGCTGGAGGCCTGGGTCGCCGAGCACCACAGCTACGAGGTCCCGGAATGGATCACCCTTCCGGTGGCCGGTGGTTCCGAGGCCTACCTCAAGTGGGTGGTCGAAGAGACCTCGCCGCAGTCTGCCAAGTGACTGCTCACGCTGCGAACTGCTGAAGATGTTGGGCCAGTTCGCGCTCACTGGCCGGAAGCTGAGCTGCAACGGCCTGAGCGCGAGCTCGCCCCATCGTGGTAGGACGGGCGTCGCTCGCCGCGGCGAATTGACGGGACACGTAGACGCCTTGGTCGATGTCTCCCCCACGCAACAGCGCAGTCGCCAGGTCGCCCAGCACGACAACGCCCGATTCCGGTAGCTCCCTGCCCAGGCGGTCTACGGCCTGATCTGCGGTTTCGGTGAGTTCCTGCCGCCCGAGTTGTCCGTACACGGACAGGGCTAAGGAGTCCATCCGGTATGGGGTGACGAAGCGTACCCAGGCCTGCTCAGCGGTGTGGTCGGCGAATTCGTACGCGAAGCGGGCCCGATCCAGGGCGCGGAGGGCGTGCGCGTGATCGCCGACGCTCGCGGCCTCTTCCGCGAGCCTGCCGTAGAGCCAGGCAGCGGCGGCCGCGTTGCCCGGCCCCCGTACGTCCTTGGTGGCTTGGATCAGCAGCTCTGCGGCCTTCTCAGGGCTTGCCGCCCCGTAGCTCGCGTAGCCCAGGGCGAGGCCCCGCAAAGGCGGATGGCCGGTGTTTTTGGCGCAGTCCATGGTGGCCTTGTAGAAGGCGTGCGCCCGGGGGTGGTCCCCCAAGTCCCATGCGACCCATCCGGCCAAGGCTGCCGTCTCGCCGGCCGCGATCGTCAGGGCCCGTTCGTGCTCGCCGGCTCGCGGGAGAGCGGCCGTGATCGCGTCCAGGTGCGACTCAACTTCGCCCTGCAGTTCCCGAGCAGTCAGGTGGCTCTCACGTACATGGAGTTCACAGGCACGATCGACGAGCCCCCCAGAAGTCTCCGAGTCGATCTCCTTGCCCCTGCTGAGGGCGTGCGCGAGGCGCTCCCACGGTTCGGTCGCGGCGACTGCGCCCACGGCGGCGCCTCCGAGCAGCGTGCGGCGTTTCACGTCGTCCAGGTCCTCCCCTTCAGGCCGGGCGTCCTTCCTGCGCCTGGCGCGGGCGGCTGCGGCCTCCCGCTGTAGGTGTTCAGGGGGTAAGCCACAGGCCACCGCGATATGCGCAAGCGTGTGGTTCGTCGGGATGTTCTCGCCGTGCTCATAGCGGTTGATCTCCCGCCGGGTCATGGTGTCCCGGCCGGAGACCGCGTTGATCGCGGCTGCCTGCTCCTCCTGCGTTCGCCCGGTTTTTTTACGGAGCCGAAGAAGGAGCTCAGCGAACTGGTCCGTTGCCATGAGTGTGACCTCGTCGTCGGGTGGATTCCAATCATGGCCCCAACTTCCCCCCGTGGTTTCCCCCTTGACAGGATTTTCCCCCTCTGATTTCCCCTGGCGGAGAGCTCGGACTCGCGAAACGGTGAGTCCATGACCACGATCCGTAAGGGGCACGGGGAGTACACCAACCGCGGCTTTGCGGTGGCCTTCGCCCCGGAGCAGACGCGCGTCGGCCAGATGCGCAAGGTCACAGCGGCCCACATGCCCCTGTGGGGCGTTCGGGGCAACCTGGCCGACAACATCGTGCTGGCGGTGTCCGAACTGGTCACCAACGCTGTCCAGCACGGTAAGGGAGACGTCGACCTGCGCGTGCGGTGCGTCGACACCGAACTGCGCATCGAGGTCACCGACGGCAACCCGGCCCCCGCCGAGCTGCGCATCGCCGAGGCCGACGAGGAATCGGGCCGCGGTCTGTTCCTTGTCGCCACCCTCGCGCGGAGCTGGGGCGTCAGCCAGGACGGCATGACCACGTGGTGCACCTTCCCCATTTCCGATCACTCCCAATGACGAGGCGAAACGCCATCTCATCTACCGTCTGTCCCGCTCCCTTGCGGACGAAGGCATCAGTTACGACCTGATCGCCACCCTCGAAGAAGTCCTCAGCGACCGCCCTGGTCCCACCCCTCATAGCAGGCGGCTCGACGAGCTCTTAGTCCGCGTTGGCCTCCCCCTCCGCCGGCAGCCCCCCGAAGTGGCGCCGCTGAGCGCCCCGGATGCAGCCCGGATCTCCGACCGATTCCGCCGGGCCACCCGGCAGCTCATCCAGGTCGCCCCGCACCGCACCGCGGTGTACCCGACCGAGGAACTACGCCGCCTGATTGCCCTACGCGACGAACCGACACCCCGTGGCGACGCGCTGTCGTACCTGCGTCGGTACGCCCTGGCGATCGTCGCCATCCTCGACTTGATGGGGGCCGACGAATGATGCCTCCCATCGCTGACCGGCAGCCCCTGAGACCGGTCGTCCCCCACGGCGCTGAACCTGACGCGCCGTGCGGGACGACCTTCAAGCCGGGAACCTCCGGCTCCGCAGAGCCCGCCCGCTACTGCACCAGCGTGGTGGTGATTCGCGGAGACCCCCGTCGCCGGAGGTAGCGGCCTCTGCCAGCCCGCACACCTTCCTCCGGTGTGTTCCGGCAGCGAGCCCCCGGCCGCCCTCTCCCGACGGGAGGGCGGCCGGCCCGAGCGCCCTGTGCAACCTCCCGACCTGCCACCGGGTGGGACCGCCTCACCGAATCGAAAGGGACATCGCCCCACCATGAAGCGCCTCCTCACCGTCGTCGCCCTGCGCCTCGGCCCGCCCGTTCGCGACCTGCACCCCATGGAGCGGATCACCGCGGAAGCGGAGTGGCACTTCGCGATCCGCGTCGTCCAGGCCACCGCGTCCGTCTCGGCCGCCGATCAGTGACAAGCCCGCCCTTGGTGCAGCCCCGCATCCCGCTGAGAGAAGGATCCCGCCCGTGACCACGCCCGTACGCGAGCTGTCCCCCGCCGACTGGGACCGGTGGTGGCTCACCCACCACCTTCCGCGGCTCATCGCCGGCAGGGAGGTTGCCAAGTTCGTGACCAAGGTCAATCCGGACCGCGACATGGTCGCGATCGACCTCGCGTGCGGCAACGGCCAGTGGGCTCGCCAACTGGTACGCCTCGGCCTGAAGGTCAGCGGCTACGACTTCAGCCGTGAGGCCCTGGTCCAGGCGACCAGGGCCGGCGGTACCGGGCCTCGGCTGCAATACCGCTGGTGGGACATCGACGCCGAACCCATCCCCAACGCGATCCGTCCCGGCACGATCGACCTCGTGACCTGCCGAGACTCGCTCGCGTTCCTGGACAAGGGACGGCTCATGGGCGACGTACGGCGCTGGCTCCGCCCCGGGACCGGGAAGTTCTACGCCCTCACCGGCATTGAGCGCCCAACCGGCGCGGGCGGCGACGAACCGCGCGAGCACGACGAACACCGGAAGCGTGACCCGTACCGGCGCGGCCTCACCGAGGAGCAGATCGCCTCTCTCGGACTGTGGGGGCTGCGCGAGGAGTACATGGTCGGCTCCCGTCTCGCCGTGGTGCTGACCGCACCGCCGGCCTGATCTGACTCGCCCCCGGCCTGAGCCGGGCCAGATGCCCATGACGGGGCTCAGGACCGGGGGCGGCTCTACTTCCCGGCACGATTCGCGGCCAGCGCGACCACGCTTCCCTGACAGGTCTCCCCGCGTGAAGGGCGGCCGCGTCGTGCCGGGAAGCCCCCACCCTCGGATGCACCACTCACCGAACCGGAGATGCCTTGCTCACAGCCCAGACCTTCCGGAGCGTCGAAGGCGCCTACGTTGCCCTGCTGCGGCTCGCGACCCAGGAGTTCGAGCACCGCATCGACGCGCGCGGCAATGCCGCCCGCGAGGTGATCGGTGTCAGCTTCCGGCTTCCGGACCCCCGGCAGCGCCTTCCCTACCTGGCCGAGCGGAAGGCCAATCCGGTCTTCCAGTTAGCTGAAGCCCTGTGGTACCTGACTGGCCGCCGCGATCTGGAGCTGATCAGCTACTACGCCCCCTCCATGAAGGCCTGCAGCTCCGACGGCGTGCACCTCGGCGGTTCCGCCTACGGATACACCCTGTTCACCCCGACCGAGGGTGAGAAATCGCCCTTCGACCATGCCCTGGAATTGCTGTTGAACGAACCGGACAGCAAGCGGGCGTACCTGCCCGTGTTCTCGGCGACCGAACTCGCAGACCGCACCAACCCTGACGTGGCGTGTCTGGCGGGTCTGCACCTGCTCGCCCGCCGCGGACGGCTGCACATGGTGTGCCACATGCGTGCCAACGATCTGGACTGCGGACTGCTGTCCGACGTGTTCAGCTTCACGATGATCCAGGAGTACGCCGCCATCCAGCTCGGGCTGAAACTCGGCACGTACACCCACACCATCGGCTCGGCTCACGTGAACGACCACAACGCCGACCGGGTCCGACGCGTGCTCGCTGAGGCCGACAACCGCCGAGCCCCCGCCACGTTCACGTTCCCGGAGATGCCGGACAGCACCAACGCCGGCACGTTCACGCACCTGCTGACACACGAAGAGGCGCTGCGGACCAACCAGATCCGCTACAGCGTCGACACCATCCGTCGGCTCCCCCTCCCGCCGTACTGGCAGCAGGTGGTGATGCTGTTCGAGCTGTACCGGCAGATCCAGCACGACCAGGTCGCCCAGGTCGACCCAGACCTGATGGACGCGCTCGACCCGGGCCTGCGCTGGCTCATGGAGCACAAGTGGCCGGCCTGCGCCGCTGAGATTGCCGGGGGTGCTCAGTGAGCGCCAAGCCGATAAGCGGCGCCGTGGTGACGGGTGTCGACTTCGACCGCTGGGCGGTCATCCTGTGCAAGCCGGACGCCGTGGAGCGCGGCTTGGTCGACACCGTCCTGGAGCGCATTTCCGGCGCTGGCATCGCCGTCTCGGCCCGCATGGAGCTGGTGGCCGAGCCGTGGCAGGCGCACGTCGTCTACCGGAACATGCTGGCCGACACCGGCACTCCGCGGCTGCGTGATCTCCCTTCCTGCGTCGACACCGCGTATGCGGGTCAGCGGGTCACGGTGGCGCTCGCGCACGGTGAACCCGGCCTCCACGCCCGGCTGCGCGTCCTGATCGGCCACACTGACCCCACGCGGGCGGTGGCCGGCACAATCCGCCGTGACCTGGGTGACGACAGCCTTGCCGCCGCTCAGGCCGAGAACCGGCTCGTGCGCAATCTCGTCCACACCAGCGACGACGCGGACGCCGCGCGCCGTGAATACGGCACCTGGTACGGGCACGGCCGCCGGTTGCAGGTCACCGACTTTGACCGGTGCTCGGTGATCCTGTGCAAGCCGGACGCCGTGGAGCGCGGCTTGGTCGACACCGTCCTGGAACGGTTCTCCGCCGCTGGCGTCACCATCACCAACCAGATGCAGGTCACCGCGCAGCCCTGGCAGGCCCACGTTCACTACTGGGACCTCCTCGTCGACGCCGACCACTTCCCCGACCGGGACATCCCCGCCTGCCTGGACGCGGTGTACGCGCACAAGCCGGTGGCCGTCGCGCTCGCCTATGGGGAGCCGGGCATCCACGAGAGGCTGCGGCAGCTCATCGGCCACTACGACCCGACTCGAGCAGCGCCCGGCACGATCCGCGGCGACCTCGGCGACGACAGCCTCGAAGCCGCCGTCGCCCAGAAGCGCCTGGTGCACAACCTCGTGCACACCTCGGACGACGCGGACGCCGCGCGCCGGGACTTCGGCACCTGGTTCGGCGCCAGCCGGCACCGGCTGCTCACCCCGCCGGCCGCTTTCCCTCTCCAGCCCACGCACATCGACCACTGACCATCCGGACCACAGGAGGACTCCCTTGACTGCTCCCTCTGACCTCGTTCCGGTCCCGGCACCGCGCGCGCGTCGGCTCCTGCCGCTCCTCACCCCGGAGCAGATCGCCGACCTGAAGCCGGAACTCGCCGACGTGATCGAGTACCGCAAGTCCGGTCTGTCGCTGAACCACATCGTGGGGTGCCCGCTGGACTGCCGCTACTGCGTGCGGCACCTCTTCAAGAACTTCCAGATGAAAACCCCTCGGCGGCTGATGAGCGACGAGGCAGCCGTCGATGCCCTCGTTGGCCACCCCTACTTCCGGCCGGGCAAGACGCCGATCCAGCTCCTGAACCGAGCCACCGATCCCATGCTGCCGGTCGTGAAACCTCACGTGTTCGCCGTGCTGCGGCAGCTCGACGAGCGTGGTCTGACCAACCACGTCCTCATCATCACGCGGTGGCGGGTGAGCGCCGAGGACTGCGCTGTCCTCAACTCGTTCCGGAACCTGCGGCTGACGATCCTGGTCACCCACTCGGGAATCGACGACCCCCGGATCGAGCCGGTCGACTCCTCCATCGCGGCCGACACCCTGCGCATGCTGTTCGAGCACGCCGGCCGGTACCGGGTCGTCCACTACTGGCGGCCCATCGTCCCCGGGCTCAACGACTCCGAGCAGCACATCGAGCAGGCGCGCGAGTTGTCGCTGCACGCCCACGCCACCGTGTTCACCGGGCTGTTCTTCCGGGACGAGATCAAGGCGTACTACGAGGCCCATGGCGTCCCGATGCCGTACGACGCCACCGCACGGCGCAAGATCATGCCGGAGCAGGCGGAGCAGAGGATTCTCGACGCCTTCGGTGAAGCGACGCTCACCGGCGCCAAGCCATGGGGAGTGCTGTTCCGCAAGACGAGCTGCGGCGTCGCCTACGCCCACGGGGAGGCCGACTACAACGGCCACTACGGAGTGCGGGAGCTGTGCGACATCTGCCCGCCCAAGCAAGTCGCCCTGTGCGCGGCGGCGTGGCAGAGGCCGGACCTGGATGAGGTCACCCGCGAGGCCCGAGCCCTCGGGGCCATCGGCGACGTTGAGGTCAACGACCGTGCCATCGTCGTCGAGGGACTGGACGAGCCGCCCCGCTACTACCTCCAGCACGGGTTCGGCTACCAGTGCCACGACCGCGCCAAGCCCCACCACTACCGCCAGCACGGCCGTGCCCCGATCGGCTGGGAGGCGGAGAACGGACCCGACACCGCATGAACTTCAGCGCCTGGCCCGCACTGCTCGTCGTCGATGTCGAGGGCAACGGCACCGCCCCGCCCGACCTCGTCGAGGTCGCCGCTCTCCCTATCAGGGAGGGCCACCCCGACAAGACGACCGCACAGGCGTGGCTGACCCGCCCGAACCGACCCGTCACCGCCTTCGCGACCCGCGTGCACGGCATGTCCAACCAGGACCTCGCCGACAAGCCGGCGTGGGCAGAGATCGCGGGCCAGGTGCACTCCTTCCTGGGCACAGCGTGGATCTGCGCGCACAACGCCCACACCGACTACCGCGTGCTGAGCGCACACCTGCCCGGGTGGCAGCCCACCGGTGTCCTGGACACGCTCCGGCTCGCCAAGGCCACCTTCCCGGACCTGAGCCGGTACAGCCTGGATGCCCTCATCGAGCACGTACGGCCCGACCTGAGCCAAGCTCCCGCGCAGCGGCACAGGGCCACCTTCGACGCCTTCGCCACGGCTCAGCTCCTCATCGCCATGGCTTCCCAGTACCAGACATGGGATCACCTGGTCGCCGCGGCCGTGCCGCCCGGCCTGCCCGGCGCCCCCGAACCAGAAAAGGACCCAACCCTGTGGTGACTTCCTCCTCCGTGCCCCTCCGGATCGCCGTGCTCGGCACCCACTCGACGGGCAAGACGACGCTGCTGAAGCGCATAGAGATGGAGCTGCGCGGCCACGGCCTCACCGTGGCGCGCACCGGGCAGCTCGGCAAGCGCGCTGCCGCGGCCGGCCTTCCCAAGATGCAGCACCACACCGTCCAGTCCACCGAGTGGATCACGACGCAGGGCATCCTCGACGAGATCAACGCCGCCGCTCAAGGCGCCGAAGTCGTGCTCATCGACCGCGCCGTCCACGACGCCGTCGCCTACTTCGAGGCCGCGATGGCGTTCCGGGCCGAGACCCCGCCCCGGCTCGAGCGTGAACGTCTGCTGACGCTCGCCTCCACGCAGCTCCCCAAGTACGACCTGCTGTTCGCGACCGTGCTCGACGAGCGCGTGCCTGTCGACACCAGCCACGACTACGACGCCGGCTTCCGCCGTCTCGTCGATGATCGCGTGCACCGTGTCCTGGCCAACGACGCCATCCCGCACCTCCGGGTGACCAGCGACCCTGACAGCCAGGCCCACGCCGTTGACGTCGCCGTCCAGCACTGCCTGAAGGAGGAGCTCGTATGATCCCCGCGCCGCCCGCTGGCAGCATCACCATCGCCGGGAAGACCGTCTCCCGACTCGGCTTCGGCACCATGCGCCTGACCGGCCCCGGCACGTGGGGTGACCCGGACGACCGCGACACCGCCCTCAGCGTGCTGCGCCAGGCCGTACACACCCACGGCATCAGCCACATCGACACCGCCGACGCCTACGGCCCCCACACCGTCGAACACCTCATCCGGGAAGCGCTCTACCCCTACCCGGACCATGTGCTGATCGCCACGAAGGTCGGCATGGTCCGCCCCGCACCCGGCCAGTGGAAGCCGCTCGGTAACCCCTTCTACCTGCGGGCCTGCGTCGAAGCGAGCCTGCGTCGCCTGAAGATGGAGCGGCTGGAGCTGTGCTACCTGCACCGCATCGACCCCGAAGTCTCGCGCGACGACCAGCTCGCCGTGATGCACGCCCTGCAGGATGAAGGGAAGATCGGGCACATCGGCCTGTCGAAGGTCACGCCCGAGGACATCCGGTACGTGCTCAAGTACGCGCCCGTCGCCGCGGTGCAGAACGTGCTGAACACCACAGACCGCCACGACCCCGCCGTGGAGATGTGCCGCGACCTCAACATCCCCTACGTGGCCTACCGGCCGCTGGACGCCGGCGTCCTTGCCCACGCCCACGGGCCCGGCGCCCCGCTGCACTGGCTCCTCTCCCAGGGCTCCCACATCGCTCCCATCCCCAGCACCAGCCAGCCCCGGCACCTCGACGAGATCGTGGCCGCCGTGCAGGACGGTCCGGCCTGATGCCCACCGCAACGGCCACCGCGCCCGCGCAGCGCCGTCGGGCCGCATACGAGAACTGGCGGCCGCCGGTGCTCGGCGTCTCGCTGATCGTCCCGGTTGGCGTCGACTGCATCACCGTCGTCGACGTCCGCGGCATGCTGATGCTTCCCTCGGGCGGCGTGTACGACGGGCAGACACCGGAGGAAGCTGGCTACCGGGTGCTCGCCGACCCCTCTGGCGAGCTGCAGTTCCTGCGGCGCGTCGCCGTCGACTGGGTACAGATGCGACGCCGGAAGGTGATCACCCACGTCTTGGCCGCTGCGCCCATGACCCGCGACGCGGTGACGGGCCTGGTGTACCGGGATCCTCGGGCCGCCGTGCGCGTCATGCCGACCCTCCAGTTTCTTGACCAGTGGCCGACCGGGCGAACGCGTGTCCTCGTCAGCCTGCAGGCCCTAGCGACCGGAGACACGGCCTGCATCGAGGGCGGCATCGTGCAGGCGCAGATGCCCGCGGCCCTCGCCGCGTAGCGCTCCCGAGCGCGGGCTGCCGTCACTTGCGGCGGCCCGCGCCCGGGAGTTGACGTAACGGAATAGGGCACTGATGCGTGGGAGAGATCTGCACGTGACCGTAGAGTCGACGTCCCGTTCCGCCAGCACGCTCGAACACCCCCACCTCTGGGTCGTGGCAGCCGAGATCGTCGTCGACGACGCTGTGGCCCGCATCGCCGACTTCCGCGGCTCCTTCCGCACCAGGACGGACCAGCGCATCGACGCCCTGGATACCTACTGCCGTGCCTGCCGCCGCCCGTACGCCGACGTGGCCAAGCTGGAGTGCGCCGCCGCGGTCGACAACCGGCACCTGATCGGCGGGGACCAGAGCGTCCGCGCGAAGCGCAAGGTGCCCGCTCCGCCGCCGGCCGGGGCGAAGATCGTGCCGGGCGGCAAGTTCACCCGGTACGGGCTCGAGGCGTACGTGTCCGGGGTGTCCCGCCCGCCCGTGTAAGGCGTCGCGTGACGACGCGACGTTAACCGGGAGGCGTTCCTAGACGGCGAGCCGCTGCGCTGCTCACTGTGGCGGGCGGCCGCGGAGAGGCCGCCCAGTCCCTCACCAAGGGCATGCGGGTTAGCGTGACCGGGCGGCTCAGGCAGCGCACCTTCGATGACAAGGAAGGCCAGCGCCGTACTACCGTCGAGATCGATGATCGTGTCAAGCCGCGTGCTGACCAGGGCTCTTGCAAGGTCGTAGCGATCTTGTGAAGTAGCTGGTCGGCTGGGGTGCGACTGGGATGCACGAAGCTCCGTTGAAGCAAGTGAACTCTCAAGTCCATTGCCAGCAAAGGAGCTTCGTTGATTCGTGACTCTGCCATGCCCGCGCTCGCGCTGTCGTGTTCTGTCGCCTAGGCGGGTGACGATGCTGCGGCGGGGTCGATCCGCGTGATCGTAAAGGGCGGCGGAATCCGCTTCTCGCGCTGGTCAGAGCGGCGGCCTGTGCGGTCGCGGCCCGGGGCGCGTTCATACGCGGCCATCGGGCACTGGCTGCGGCGGGCACCCCAGGATGCCCTGGCCTGGCTGGGTTTCCCGGTCCGCGGCGCATCTGCTGGCCGTCATCGACCAGGACGACCAGATCATCGCCCAGCTGTGGATCCCCGACAAGACCAACGAGATTCCCTGCCTGCGCGAAGTGCTCGGCACGCTGGACATCGAGGGCGCCTGGGTAAGCGCGGACGCGCTGCCCACCCAGACGGACACCGCACGGTCCCTCATCCAGGACAGGAAGGCCCGCTACCTGCTCACCGTCAAGCGCAACCAGCCGTCCTTGTATGCCAGTTGCCGCCGCCTGCCCTGGGACAAGGCCACCGCGAAGTACTACGACCGCACCCAGGGCCACGGCCGCAAGGAGACCCGGAACGTGCAGGCACTGACCGTCTCCCACCTGGACTTCCCCCCATGCCCGCCACGTCGCCCGAATCACCCGGCACCGGATGGACGCCGCGACGGGCAGACGCACCAGCGAGACCGTCTACGTCATCACCGACCTGCCCGCACACCAGGCAAAACCCCAGGACATTGCCCTGGCCCTGCGCGGCCACTAGCAGATCGACAACAAGATCCACTACGTGCACGACACCTCTGGGACGAAGACCGCTCCCAGATCCGCACCGGCCACGGCCCCGAGAACATGGCCACCCTGCGCAACACCACTCTCAACCGGCTACGCGCCACCGGCGCCACGAACATGACCGAAGCCGTCCGCGACCTGTCCTACCAGCCCTTCACCGCCCCACTCCACCTCCCGAACCCCCCATGACCAGCGAAAACACCCGAAAAATTCAACTTTGCAAGAGCCCTGGCTCGCGTGCCTGGCGCGGCGGGGGTGAACAGTCTCTTGTCACGCAGCATGGCCCAGAGCACGTCGGCCCGGCGTCGGGCGAGCGAGAGCAGGGCGTGCGTGTGCAGCAGCTCCTCGGCGTGCTTCTTGAGGTAGTAGTCTCTCGACGGGCCCGGTCCTATCATCGATCCCATGAAGAGCAGTCTGTCTGCGAGCAGGTCCTTGATTAGGCGCGGGGTCGGAGTCTTCCTGCAAAGCCAATTGAGATGACTTGTTATACGACGGCGGCGTGTCCACGAGCAGCCCCTCCCCGAACCGATCTCCATGGAGAGCATCTCAAATCTCACACCCCGCCACTTAACTTGACGACGCCCTTCCGGCATCGACGTGTCCCGCTGCCCTGCGCTTCCTGTCCGCCAAGCTCCGCCAACACCGCCGGGAGCTTGGTACCCGGTGGCGGCGCCTGAGCCCAGGCCGGCAGGCCCTGCTCACCCTCGCCCACCTCCGCAACGGCCACCCGTACGCCCAGCTCGCGGCCTGCTTCGGCATCGCAACCACGACCGCCTACCGGTACATCGCCGAGGCCGTCGAGCTCCTGGCCGCGCTCGGCCCGACCCTCGTGCAGACGACCCGAACGGCATCAACGAAGGCGTTCGTGCTGCTGGACGACACCCTGCTGCCCATCGACCGCATTGCCGCGGACCGTCCCTTCTACTCCGGAAAGCACAACAAGCACAGGATGAACGTGCAGTCCTGGCCGATCCGTCCGGCCGGCTGCCCTGGGCATCACCGGCTCTTCCCCGTGCCGTCCACGACGTCCGGGCCCGCCCGCGAGCACGGCGTCATCCGCACGCTCGCGGACGCCGACATCGAAGGCTGGGCCGACAAGGGATACCGAGGCGCCGGGGACACGGTCCGCGTCCCATACTGGGACCGCTGGGAGACGCAGGCCGTCAACTGGTCTCACGCCAAAATCCGAGCCCTGGTCGAGCAGGCCGTCGCCACCCCCGAGTCCTGGACTCCTCCGCAAGCTGCGATGCTCGACAACCCGCGTCACAAGCCTCGTCCAAGCCGTCCTGGCCCCGCATTTAGCCAGCTCAGACCGAGGCTGGAAAAGACGCAGTGGCTGAGCTGTTCCGTGTCGCGCCCTTCCCAGAGTCGGGAGATCACGAAGGGGTGCGATGTGCTGGTACCGCGCCTACGGCGACGGAAGCAGAATGGCAAGCATTCTCGGCCGCTATGCGCTTCCGCAGCGCGACAGTATCAGCGAGCTCGGCTGTCACGTAACTTCTGATCGCCCTACACTTCACAGCATGGCTCAGAAAATCATCCGGACTCTCGTAGACGACATCACCGGCGAGGACACAGAGGACATCTCTACCCACACCATCCTCATCGATGGTGCAGGCGTCGAGCTCGACCTCACTGACAGCAACTACGACGAGCTCCTCGCCCTACTCAAGCCTTACCTCCACGCAAAGAACGCACGCCGCATCCGCGCCGCCGGCGGCAAGCAGCGCGGCCGCAAAACAGCGGGGCTGAAGAGGGACTCCGCGGCGATCCGCGCCTGGGCCACTGAAAACGGCTACGACGTCAGCGCCCGCGGCCGCGTACCAGCTTCCGTACTCAAAGCCTACGAAGAGGCCCACTAATCCACATAGGAAAGCCCTAACCAGGACCCCGTTCCCCACGTATCTAATCTGATCAGGCACTGCTAGATCCCCGTACGTAGGGGAGAGCCCGGATCTCGCAATGAAGCCATAACCGTACGGTCGGCGGCAGCACTGGCGTGAAAGCGACAAGCAAAAAGGCCATTCCCAGCCGAAAAAAGTTTCGCCCTCCACTCTGTCGAGATTTTTGGCTCAGTCAAGCGTTCGGCCGACGAACCAGTGGGCCCGGTGCGGTGCTATAGAAGCTGGGGGACGCCTCCTCGGCGTACCACGACACGCCTGAGCTGGCCGTGGTGCCGCAACCTCAGAACTTCCGATCGGGTCCATCCGCTGGCGGTGCCGGGCGGCGATCAGTCCGAGGGTGGTCCGGAGCACGCGCGGAGCTCCACGCGGCGGGAATGGCGGCGCCGGCGGCCGACGTCAGGGTCAGGTCGAGCCGGGCGGCTGTCGTTTTGTGGGGGTGTAGTTGCGGTACAGGCGGTGTCTTGTGCTGGGGGTCTCTCGGTTTGGTTGAGACCGTGTGAGCGTGGTCTTGTGGGGCTGTGGGCCTGTTGGTGTGGGGTTCTCTCGTTTTCGTTGCGAGTTTTTCGGTGTCTCTCGGGTGGTCCTGCCCTGTAAAGGGCCGGTGTGTGTTTTCCCTGGTCACAGCGTTGTGTGCTGTGAGGTTGTCGGACGGTGCGGGGGTTACCGGCGGTGTGTGGGGGGCCGGTTCATGGTGGGGTGGTGGTGGGTTTCGGCGAGGTGGTCGAGGCGGATCGCTTCGAGGCTGTGTTTGGTGATGCGTTCGGTGCCGTCGCTGATGGCGGTGATGGCGGCTTGGCGGATGA
>NZ_JBVJAH010000045.1:0-16669 GCF_055590785.1 Streptomyces sp. NPDC041796 | reverse complement strand
GCGGCCTCTTCTTCCCCATGCTCTCCATGATGAACATCATCCTTCCGGGGCTGAAGCCCCTGATCTCAGATGTCCGTCAAAGCGGATCAAGCCCACTTGGAAGGACCTGCTCGATGGGTCTTCCAGTGGTGGGAAAAATAGCGGTGGCTCTTTGAAACGTGCTGATGACTGTGTTCGCGTCGGATGGGCAGCTTCCATCAGGGGTACATCCGGAGCCGGTGGGGGATGGGCGTGACTTCCCGGCCGCACCTTCGAGGGGTGGACCGGTTCGACAAGCCACTGTGCCGTCAAACCCCTGATTTGACGGCGGGGCGGCATACAGCTCTCCGATCGGCCGCGTTGCCGACCTCGCAGCGGGGCTTGTGGATGCCGGTTATTAGTTCCTAGGCAGCGGTTTCAGGTAGCTCCGCACAGTGGGCATAACGCTGGCTCACTACAGAGGCAGCGTTATGCCGAGCTCCTGCATGGCTGTAGACGGCGGGCCGCCTTCGGACCTCTCGGTCTTGCGTCCTTTGCTTCCGGCAGCGAGAGTGCGAGGGTCGATTGCCTCAGCAGGGGCGCCTGTGGCATACAGGCCTTGGGGGTCGCTGTCGCGGTCGTGGGGCAACAGCCAGAAGACCCGGCGGCGCCAGGTACCTGAGGAGCGTGACGGTTTTGCGTTCGGCCCGAGCAGGGCATAGCCGACCATGCGGCCGTCACGATGGTAGGCGGGTTTGCCCTTGCGGGTTGGCAGGCGGTCCAGGCTTTGTCGCACGTAGTCGAGCTTGGTGATGTCCTCGAGCCAGACGAGCTCTGTTTCGTGGCTGATCTCGTCCTCGGTGATGAGGGCGCTCATGCTGTCTCCTCGTCGACGAGCAGTCCGATGCCTGGGTAGTACTTGCGCGAGTTGGACAGGATCATTTCCTTGGGGGAGGCGAGGCCCACCAGTTCTCGAGCCCGTGCGGCGAAAGCTCGGGATGAGATGGCCGGTGCGCCTTCATTCTGACACCAGGTCCGGTAGGCGGCGTAGAGGCGGGCCTGTTCGGCCCGGTGATCTGGGCTAAGAGCGCAGCATTCCTCGAAGAAGCGACCCGTGTGGTCCTCGGTTTCGGCGTAGGCGGTGGTGGCGATGCGCACGCGTTCGGGCCCTGTGAGGTCTTTGTCGCCGGACAGGTAGCGGCGGGCGCCGTCGATAAGCCAGTTGAGGATGCCGGGGCCTTCTTCTGTGACCAGGATGTCGGCGAGGTTGTCGATCTTCCGGTCATCTGAGACGACTCGCTCAAAGGGGATCAGGCGCATGCGACGCCAGAAGGCAAAGCCACCCGTGCCGACCTCGGGACGGTGGTTGCCTAGCAGCCACAGTTTGTGGGTCGGCGTGAAGCTGAAAAAATCCTGTCTCATGCGGCGGGCCTTGATGCGGTCACCGCCGGTGAGGAGCTTGACGCGGGCTTCATCGAACTTGTCGCCGGGCTTAACTTCAGAGCAGACGATGACGCGCCGGCCGTGGAGTTCGGCGAGGTCTGTGGGATGCCCTTCATAGGGGCGTGCCATCAGAAAGCCGGGCGGGGCAGCGTCGGCGTAATCACCCAGGAGCTTCATCAGCACGTCCAAGAGGACCGACTTGCCGTTTTTACCTGATCCGAACAGGAATGGCATTACCTGACCGCCGACATCTCCAGTGACGGAGTAGCCCAGGAGTAGCTGCAGGAACCGGATCATTTCGACGCCCTCGTCGTCGGCGCCGAAGGTGTCAGTAAGGAAGCGGTTCCAGCGGGGGGTGGGCATCGGCTGTGGGCCGGTGGATGTTGAGCGGGAGTGGAAGTCCTTGTTCGGGTCGGGCTTGCGGATGAGGCCGGTGTGCAGGTCGACGATGCCGTTCGGGGTGCAAAGGGCGTAGGGATCGGCGTCGAGGAGGGATGCATTGAGAACCATGCCAGGAGCGGAACGTGCTTGGCTGAGCATGGCATTCATTCCGGAGGTGCTGAGCGCACGACGTCGGTGTTGCTGGAGTGCTTGGGTGGTGTACAGACCTCGTGGGTCGGCTGTAGCGATGTTCTCAGCCAGGTCTCCGGCGGCCCAGATGACGGTGTCGTCTTCGTCGATTTGCCACCGGGTCGCATCCCACCGATACCAGCCAAGCCCAGGGACGTGGCGGTAGTCGTTGGCGTAAAGCTTGACGAACAGCTTGGCGTTGCCGCGGTCTGTGAGCGTGTCGGGCAGCAGTCCGGCAGCTGTGGCTTGGACTGCTGCAGGCTGCGGCTCGCGGCTTTGGGACGGCAGTGGTGCTGAGCTGAGGATCTGAGCCGCGACTGCGTGGGCATCGAAGTCGAACAGAAAGGATTCGCTGGGGCTGCTGGGCTCAGTCATGGGCGGCCACCCACGCTCAGGGGCCTACGGAAGCCGGCGTTCATGCCGCTGCGGATGATCTGGGCAGCCCGGTGGTCCTGACCGGGGCGGGCAAGTGCGGCGGCTTCCAGGAGGGCCTGCTCCGCAGCTTCGTGCGAAAGGTGGCCTGCCGCGACGAGACCGCCCGCTGTAAAAGAAGCGCGGTTCAGCCTGCCGTTGAAGTCGGCTCCTTCAGTGACTGCAGCGCATGCCGTCACTTCCGCGAGCGCTGTTGTGAGGATGCGGGTGGCATGGTCGTGGCCGCCACCCGCTTTGACAACTGCTTGTCGAGCGCGGGGAGGGACAGGACGGGGGACAGGCACACGGGGGACTGGCAGATGACCGGTGCGCTCGAGCTCATGGGCCAGCCAGGCAGGAAGTGCAGCGGGTTCACGCGCGGGACCAACAGGCATATATGTACCTGCCTTAGTGGTAGTGCCTGGAGCGACGATGTAACCACCGTGAGCACGGATGTCGACTTGCCAAGCGAGGGCTCGGCCGTTGGTTGAGCCTGTTGAGCACTGCCAGCGGCGCGGATCGGTGGTTCGATACCAGACGTGGAGGCCCCCTGAGGGGGTCTTCACGCGGAGTGTGCCCGTGTCGTTTGCTGGGTTTTCCTGACCTCTGAGGGCAGCGAGTACAGCAATGCTGTGGAAGCCAGTGGTCATGCCAGTGAGGTCGACGTCTTCGTTGATGTGGATGCCCGGCAGAATGCGGTCCCGGGAGGGGAGGGCCTGGGAGTGGGCGTCAATGTCGATGACAACGAGCCCAGCCGGGCCGCATGCAACCCCGACTCCCAGGTCAGGGGTTTGAGACCACCACTGGGTGATAAGCGCCGTGTCCAGGGTGGCGGCGTGGAAGCCGTGACACCAGCGGCCAGCAGCAAGGCAAGGGCAGCCCATATGCGTGTGGCCCGGGGCTCGGCAGGCGGAGCAGTTGGCAGCGGGGGTTTTGCGCAGCGGGGCAAGGGGGTGAACTGGCCACCCCTGGTTGGCGCACCACTTGGCCAGGGTCAGTGACCCAGCGACTGGAGGTGCAGGGGTCGACAGCTCTGAGTCGCTGCGGTGAAGGCGCAGCTCAGCAGGCATGTGGTTCCCCTAACAGCGACTGAAGCGACTCAACGACGGACACAGACTAGCGAAGCCGTCGCTGGGGTGCGCGCACCCCAGGGAATCTTGTGCCCGTGTCCGCATATAGACCTACGGTGGACAGCTACCGAAGGCGAGCCCCAGCGACTGGCTACCTTTGGTAGCTACTACTCTGCCGATGAGATAACCGCAGGTCAAAGCGCCTCCATCCGCAGATCAGCGACTGAAGCGACTGAAGGCCTCTATGTATGACGCGCACGCGCACGAGGGATGTCTTCATATATTGGTGGCGTCAGTCGCTTCAGTCGCTGTATGCCTGAACGAGCTGCTCTGACCTGCGGTTTTTGGCTGACGTGCACCAGCGACTGAGCCTGGCTCCGGTCACTGGCTTACAGTCGCTGCGCACATCCCCAGCGACTGAGCGACGCAAGCGACTGAAACCCGACCAGCCGCAAAAGCCTCCGGTCGCTCTTTGGGGAGAGGTAACAGCAAACCTGCGTCGCTTCAGTCGCTTAAGCGCTCTCTGAGGCAGCCCGCTGATGACTCATGTTTAGGGAGACGTTGCGTCGGATGCCCCACCGCGCAGCCGGAACAGGGTGGCCGCCCGGCTGCGCCTGCCAGGCCGACCCACGAGCCGACAGCAGCAAGAACCCAGCCAAAAAAACGAAGCAGCATTGGGGCAGTGGTGAGGGAGCGTTTGCTCCAGCCGTGCTCCCTGCGGCGGTGGGCGCATCCCTGTGCTGGCTGGCGAACACGTTGGGACAGCGGCGTTGGCGTCTGTGCCGAGCGCTGGTCTGACATCCTCACCGACCGCGACGCGTCCGCGGGCCCGGCGTCGGCAGCGTTCACAGGGCTGCTGGACGTTCTTGCGCTGCCTCATCTCTATGGCGTAATCGCCCCCAGCCATGCCGGACCTGGGGCCGGAGGCGCCATAGCCGCTGAACGCGAGTGGCGGCTCGAGGCGGCAGGCTCGCAGCTCCTGCTGGTCCGCAAGCCCGCACCGCCCACCACTGCGTCTCCCCCAGCGGTTTCGTCCGCCGCCACTCGGCACCCCCCGCGTCCTGGATGCCGAGTTATGAGAACCATGATGACCAAGACGACCCAGCGGTTCTTCGAGGCCCGGCTAGGCATGGTCCTTCTCCTCCGAGGCCCTGCCCGACCGCGCCAAGGACATCCGGCTCTGCGTCTCCGACGAGGAAGCCGTACGCCTGGAAGTGCACGATGGCCGTCGCATCGCTGCAGTCCTTGCTGACCCGGGCCGCGGCCGCCAGCATCCCGGTCGGCCGCAGGCCGTTGTCGGTCTATGACGAGCTGACCGGCACCCGTCCCTTCATCACCGCACCCAGGAAGAAGGAATCGTCTTGAGCGAGCTGGTCTCCACCCGCATCCGCACCACGGCCGGCAAGCTCGGCCTTCCCCACCTGGCCGAAGCCCTCAACCAGTACGCACAGCGGGCTGACGAGGCCAAGATGGGCTACCTCGATTTCCTGGATCTGGTGCTGTCGGAAGAACTCGCCGTCCGTGACGACCGCCGTTTCCGCCAGGGCCTGCGGAACTCGAAACTGCCGCACCACAAGACGCTCGATGACTACGACTTCTCCTTCCAGCCCGATCTGGACCCACGCAAGGTCAAGGACCTCGCCACCCTCTCGTTCGTCGAGGCCAAGGCGAACGCTGCCCTGCTCGGGCCGCCCGGAGTCGGAAAGACTCACATCGCCGTCGCCCTCGCGGTCGCGGCCTGCCGGGCCGGTTACTCGATCTACTTCACCAGCCTCGACGACATGGTCCGCAACCTCACAGCCGCCGAAGCCTCAGGACGGCTGAACAGCAAGCTCCGCACCTACCTGCGTCCCAGCGTCCTGGTGATGGACGAGGTCGGCCACCGGCCGCTCGAACGAGCCGAAGCGAACCTCGTCTTCCAGGGTCCGACACGAAGTCGCTCCGCGTAATAAGTGCAGGGATGAGCGCCGCGCGGAGCCGCGAACGTCGTGTCCCTGGTGAAGGAGGTGGCGTGGTCCATACAGCAGGGGCGTGATCGCTTCACGGGTATCCAACCCATGGACAAGCTGGTCTGGGACATGAAGGCCGTGGTCTACGCGTCGGACCGCACGCAGAAGCGCCCGCCGGGGACCCGCACGTCTCTTGTCAACTTCACTACGGTGACGCAACCGTGGCCAAGAGAGACCGTGATGGAGTGGGCCCGTTCCACTCGCCCGGCCAACACACGCTTCCGCAGGCATCTGGCGGCCTGCCTCGTCGCCTCGACCGTGCTCGGGCGGCTCCCGGGAAGCGGGATGGACCCCACTAGCGTGAGGTTCGCCGAGATGACCTTGGTGGCGGACGCCTTCCGGAAGCTGACCAAGCGCGACGGCGACCTGCAAATCAGCAAGCACCGGGCTGATTCGCTGACCGCGTTCTATACGATCCTGGACTTCGGCCGCAGTGCCGGACTGCTGGATGAGCTGCATGGCACGTTCGCCCGTCACAGCCAGCATCGCATCGTCCGCGAGGACTCCAACGAGGACGAGATCGGCAAGGCGATACCGGAGTCGGTGATACGCCAGCTCGATGTTCACCTCGAACACCTCGGAGACGAGTTCGCCTACCGTGGTTATCCACCGGAAGACATCTCGGCCATGCTTCGGGCCATCTACCGGGTGCTTCGAGACACTGGCCGGCGTCCGCGTGAAGTCTTGAGCTTGAAGCGGGACTGCCTGGAGTTCTCTGGCAGCGACTGCCTGAGGGTGTCTGGCGGAGTCAGGAGGACGAGCACCCTGCCCCGGTCGGCTGCTGCCTGCCACGCGGGTGTGATGGGCAGCGGTGGTTGGGGTGCCGGTAAGAACCGTGTCACCGATCCTGCTGGCTTATTCCGTGCCCGGCGGGGCGGGCGGCTCGTTGGTCGGGACGGCAGCGGCCGTCTTGGGGGTCCCGGTCGCGGGTGGGGTGTGGAATGTCGATGCAGCTGAGGCCGTGGCCGAAGGTGCCCGAGCTGACCGAACAGGTGGCGCGGGCGGTGGCGGCACGGGGCCCGTACCCGTTGGCGATGCGGGTCCGTGACGAGCTGGGCGAGTTGTTCGCGGACGCCGAGTTCGCCGAGGCGTTCGGAACCCGAGGGAGGCCGGGCTGGTCACCGGGCCAGCTGGCGCTGGTGATGGTGTTGCAGTTCGCCGAGAACCTCACCGACCGGGCCTCCGCGCATCGGGTGCGGTACGGCATGGACTTGAATACGCCCTCGGCCTGGAGCTGGATGATCCCGGGTTCGACGCCTCGGTGCTGTCCGAGTTCCGCGCGCGACTGGTCGAGCACGGGCTGGAGGAGCAGGTGCTCGACCTGCTGCTGATCGCGCTCAAGGCCCGGGGCCTGGTGAAGGCGGGCGGTGAGCAGCGCACCGACTCCACCCGCGGGCTGGCGGCGGTACGCGATCTGAACAGGCTGGAGCTGGCGGGGAGACGCTGCGGGCACGCTGGAGGCGCTGGCCTGCGCGGCCCCGGACTGGTTGGCCGGGGTGGTGCCCGTTCGGGAATGGGCCGAACGCTACGGTCCGCGGACTCGCTCCTGGCATCCGCCAGCTTCGACGAGCAAGCGCGAGGAGGTGGCTCTGGTCTACGGCCGGCTCGATGTGGGTGCAGAACTACCTCCGCACCGTGTCCGAAGCCGGAGCGGAGGTGAAGCGGCAGGAGAGGAAAGATCTCCCGCCCGGCAGACTGAGGCTGGCCTCTCCGTACGACACCGACGCCCGCTACGGCCTCAAACCTCCTGGTGGACCGGCTACAAGATCCACATCAGCGAGTCCTGCGACGATGCCGATGACCAGGACCCGGCTGCCGACGGCCAGGCGCTGGTCCCTGGAGCCGACGGACCGCCGCCGCGCTTGATCACGGGCATCGCGACCACCGACGCCACGGTGACCGACGCGGAAATGACCGAACCGGTCCATCGCATGCTCGCCGCCCGCGATCTGCTGCCCGCGGAGCGCTTCCTCGACTCCGGTTACGCGTCCGCCGAGTTGATCGTGGGCATGAAGAAGAACTTCGGGGTCACCCTGGTCACCCCGGTCCTGCTGAACAGCTCACCCCAGGCACCTGCCGGCGCCGGGTTCGACCGCACCGCGTTCACCATCGACTGGGACAAGCGGCAGGCCACCTGCCCACGCGGGGACACCAGCACCTGGTGGAGCCCCGTCACCCTGCGCGGCAGCAAGGCCATCGTCATCAAGTTCGACAAGGAGACATGCCGCCGCTGCCCGGTGCGCGACCAGTGCACCCGCTCGAAGACCGGCGGCCGGACCCTCTCCCTGCAACCCCGCGAGCTGCAAGAAGCCCTCGACCATGCCCGCCTCCAGCAGGGCGACGAGCAGTGGCGAGCCAAGTACGGAACCCGCGCGGGCATCGAGGGAACCATCCACCAGGCCGTCGCGGTCACCGGGATGAGACGTGCCCGCTACCTTGGTCTCCAGAAGACCCACCTGGAGCACGTCTTCTCCGCCGTCGCGCTCAACCTCATACGCCTCGATGCCTGGTGGAACGGCCACCCGCTCGACCGCACCCGCGTCAGCCACCTTGCCCCGACTCGGTCGGCTTACGATTTGACGGCGGCGGCGCGCCACCTGTTCGGTCAGCTCGGGCACCTTCGGCCACGGCCTCAGCTGCATCGACATTCCACACCCCACCCGCGACCGGGACCCCCAAGACGGCCGCTGCCGTCCCGACCAACGAGCCGCCCGCCCCGCCGGGCACGGAATAAGCCAGCAGGATCGTCACCAGCCGCAAACGGCGGTGATCTTGTCAGGGCACCCCTCGTGCGGGTGAGCCGGAGGCCGTACGGCTGCGGTGTGTGAAGCCCCGCGAGGACGATCGGCGATCGTGGCCCGTAACTCGTTGGACCTGGACGAACTGGTCGAGCATTGGATGCTGCTGAAGGACGAGCAGGGACTTGTGTCCGGCAAGCGCGGCGCGACTGGGCTTCGCCGTGTTGCTGAAGTTCTATACGCAGTACGGCCGGTTTCCCCGGGGCCGGTTCGAGTTGCCGGGCGAGGCCGTGGAGTTCGTCGCCCGGCAGGTACAGGTGCCCGCCGCCGAGCTGGATTCGTACGACTGGACCGGCCGCACGATCGAATACCACCGCGCGCAGATCCGGGAGCACGTCGGCTTCCGCGAGTGCAGCGTCGCGGACGCGGACAAGCTGACCGGCTGGCTTGCCGAGCACGTCGCGTGCAAGCGGCCGCCACGGAAGTGGGCGTCCAGGCGCTGATGGAGCTGTTGGCCTGCGCTCTGGAGGTCGATGACGACCGGCGCGCCGCCTGAACGGGCGTGACGGCCTCGGCCTGCCGGGCGAGTTCGCGGGTCCGCGTCGGCTTCGTCGGGGTGTTTCTGGTCCTCGCCGGTCTCCGAGGTGTTGTCGGCCGGCCAGATGCCGAAGGGGCCGGGCTCTCCGGGGCGGGTGGCTCCGAGGGCGGCGCCGCCCTTGAGTCGGTGGTGACCAGGGAAACGGGGCGAGCCTTCTTCTCGTCGGCATCACGTACGCCATGGTCGGCTGCCTCGACCGGTGGTTGGGGTGCGATTCGCCACGCGTGTACGCGGTGAACGGTCTCGCGGGTTCCACGGACGTTCCTTTTCGCGGGTCATCCCGGTGCGGTCTGGTCTCACGGGGAAAGCCGCAGGCACTCCCGCAGGGGAGGATGTGGCTGGTAAGGGGTGCTGGGTCCAACAGATCTACAGCGGGGCGAGGCGGGCGGCCCGGTCCAGGGCGCGCAGCAGCTCCGGTTCCCATCCGGCGCGCGGGGTGTCGTGGGCGAGCAGGCCGGAGTCGCCCAGCACGTCGAGCTGGACCTGGTGGTGAACGCCCAGCCGCCATGCCTCGCGCAGGACGTGGCGGGCCGCGTCGCGGGCGGCGCGGCCGAAGGTGTGCGGTGGAGCGGGCGTCGGGCAGCGCAGCGAGCTGGCGGCCGGCCTCGGCCAGGCGGTCCATGTACTCGACGGCCTTCTCGGCGTCCGGCACGGGCGGGACAAGGTAGACCTCGGGGGCGGCGACGCCTCGGCGCAGCTGCTCCATGCGCTCTGGGAGCAGCTCCCAGCCGGGCTCGCCCGCGAGCTCGATGTTGACCTTGGCGACGGCGGCCGTGTAGGCACGTCCGGCGCCGCGGGGCTGCAAGGGGGTGCCGGCGGGCCGGTGCTGCGGGCCACTGTTGTCGTCAACAATTCTGGAGTGGTTGCCGCGTACGGCCACCCACAGCCGGTCCCCTCCATGAGCAGGCGGCGAACCAGGAGCCAGCGCTGGAGCGCGGCCCGGGTGGAGCGGCGCAGGGGGGGTAGACCTCGATCACGTCTGGGTTGTCCGGGCGCCGGTTCTGGGGGCGGCGGACGATACGGACCTCCTCCAGGGCGGGGGAGAGGTCCTCCAGGCGCAGCGCGCGCAGCTCGCCGACGCGGGCGCCGGTGTCGAGGACGACGGCGCCCATGGTCCAGCGGGTGCGGCGGCCGACGTCGACCGGTCCCTTGAGGGGCAGCTCCTCCTGGACCCGCAGGTGCCCAAGCTCGCGCTGCAGCAGCGTCATCACGCCGGAGCGGACCATCGCGGTTGCGGGTCTGGACGGTGCGGTGCTGGCGGTGGCGGCGGCCGAGGGGTGCGGCGGGCAGCTGCTGGCGGATCTGGACGCGGACCGGGATCTGGCCGAGGCGGGCGTGGGTGTGGTGGCCGCGGGCGACGGGGCCGGACCGCGGGTGTTCGGGCACGTTCCCGCGGCGGCGGTGCCCGCAGTGGCGGCGCTGGCGGGGTCGGCGGCGAGGCTGGGGACGCCGTCGGGGTTCTGGCTCGAGCCGGGAACAAAGCCGCGTCTGTTCGTCGGGTATGACGAGGCGACCCGCGTGTTGATCACTGGCTGCGGGGGTGATCCGGCGGTGGTGGTGCAGGAGGGTCCGTCGTCGTGTTCGGTGAAGGTGGCCTCCGGTGCGGGTACGCGGTTGTACCGGGTGCGCGCGGGGGGCGGGCGGGTGGTTGGGGTGGCGTTGCGCGGGCGCGCGGAGGGCGAGCTTGCGGGCTGGCTGGCGGGGCGGGAGCTGGTGGCGGGCTTTGCGCCGGTGACGGTCACGGTGGAGCGGCCCGGGGACCTGTACCTGGTCTACCGCGGTGGTGCGTTGGTGTGCCGGTTGCGGACGGTGGCCGAGACGGCGGACGTGCTGGACATCCTGCTCGACAGCTACGGCGGGGGGAGGGACGTCGAGTCCGGTGCCGAGTGCGGTGCTAAGGCGGGTGAGGTGGCGGTGGCGGTGTCCTGTGGCGAGGTGTGGCACCCGGGGCACGGGGTGGTGCTGGTGCCCAACAACCGGCTCTCGGAGGTCGCGAAGGGATCGTCGCGGCTGGCCCGGGCGGGCTGGCGGATCTGTCCCACCGCACGCGTGGGCCTGTACTCCCGGTCGGGTCGGGCGTATGCCCGCGTGCATCCGGTCGGCAACGGCCCGCTGGCGCCCCGGTCGCGTTCGCGGCCATGAACCCGGTGCCCTGGCCCGGGCGGCACCGGGCGGGTGATTGGCGCCGACGAGCAGGCGGCGCAGCTGGTGTGCTGGGTGTGCCGGCCCACCACCGAGAGCGCGATTACGGCGCTGGCGGCGACCGCCGCGCTCGTTCCAGCCCGGACCGTCCCCGCGGACGGGCTGGTCACCGATCTGTGCGCAGCGCACCCGACCCCTGGCCCAGAGCCGGTCGCCGCGTGCTGAAACGGCCCGGTGATCCAGCGCGGGCCGACGGGCCTCGAACGGGCCCGACGGTCGGGTCCCCGGGACCCTAGTTGTTCGGTGACGGGTCGCAGGCGACGGTGCGCGGATGGCGCGCAGTCGTCGGCGGCATGGTTTTCGCGGCCCGACTGGCCTGGCACTCCGGACGGGCAGCCACCACAGGAATGGTGGTGCTGCAGCTGGCGGCAGCGGTCCTGCTCGTGGCGAGCGTCACCGCCGCCGCCCAATGGTTCGACCTCCTGCTCCAGGTTCTGGCGGGCCAGGAAACGCCGGGCGCCGCGCTGCGCGCGGGCTGGCCCTTCCTTGTGCTGATCTCCGCCCGGGCGATGGCCTCCCAGGCGGGCCGACTGATCGCCCTGCGGGCCTCGACCCGCCTGGGCGTGATCGCGCAACGCGAGGTACTGCAGGCCGCGGCCCGCGCTCGCCTGGTCGCCTTCCAGGACATGGCCATCTTCGACCGGCTGCAGCGCGCCGACATGGGCGCCGCCCAGGCCTCCAGCGCGGTCATGCAGACCGCCGGGATCCTGTCCGCGGCCCTGCCCGGCATCGCCGCGCTCCTCGCGGTGATCAAATTGTCACCGTTGCTGGCGCTGCTGGCCCCGGCCTGCCTGGCACCCCAGGTGGTGGCCGAGCTGCTCAACGCCCGTTACCGCTACCGGGCCACCGCCGAGATGGTCGCCAACCAACGCCGCAGCACCTATCTGCACAACCTGGCACTGAACCCGGCCAGCGCCCGGGAACTGCGCGCCTTCGGCGCCACCCACTGGCTGAACGACTCCTGGCAGGCGGTCGCCGGCTATGTGGCCGAGCGGAACTTCCGCATCGGGCTGCGCGTGCAGCTGCGCGAGGTGGCCGCCCGAGCCACGTCGACCCTCTTGTTCTTCACCGTGGTCGGCGTGACCCTGGCTCTCGCCCGGCCCAGCGCCGGGGCCGCGACCGCCTCCCTGTACGCGCTGCTGCAGGTGCGCGGCGCAACCGCCTCGATCATCGCGATGGGCGCGAGCATGCAGTCCTCCGGCCTGTTCCTGGCTGACCTTGCCTCCCTGCGCCACGACGGCACCCATCACGAACGCTCCGGCCCCGCTGGCCCGGTCCCCACGCTGCAGACCCTCGCCCTGCGCGGAGTCGGCTTCCGCTACCCCGGCGCCGACCACGACACCCTGACTGGCATCGACCTCGATGTGCCCGCCCAAGGGGTGATCGCCCTGGTCGGCGAGAACGGCTCCGGCAAGACCACCCTCGCCATGCTCGCCGCCGCGCTCTACGAGCCCGACACCGGCACCGTCACCTGGAACGGCCACGACACTCAGTCCCTGGACCCGGCCGAGCTGCGCCATCGCATCGCCTGGGTGTTCCAGGACTACACCCGTTACGCGATGAGCGTCACGGACAACATCACCCTCGGCGACGCCACCACGGAGGCCCGCACCGCCGAGGTCGCCACCACCGCCGGACTGACTGACCTGTTCGCCTCCCTTCCCGACGGCCCGGCCACCGTCCTGAACCGGCAGTACGGCGGCGCCAGCGACCTGTCAGGCGGACAATGGCAGCGCATCGCGCCCGCCCGCGCCTACCACCGCGACGCCGACCTGCTCATCCTCGACGAACCCACCGCGTCCCTGGACCCCCTGGCCGAAGCCCACCTGTTCGACACCGTCACCCGCCACCGCGGCGACCGGGCCGTCCTGCTGGTCACCCACCGCATCACCAACCTCGCCCTGGCCGACCACATCTACCTACTCCAGGCCGGACGCATCATCGAACACGGCACCTACCACGGCCTTGTGGCCGCAGGCGGCCCCTTCGCCCACATGCACCACGCCGGCCGGCACCCCACCCACAACGGCACTACACGATCAAAGCGCGCGTGAGATTGGCCCCTTGCCCTCTGCGCTACGGGGTCCTGGCACCGTGGCCGCGGCGAGATTCAGTCGTGCGGCCATGTCGAGGTGGCAAGGGTGGGGAGATCGCCTCGAATCGGCGCGACGAGCAGGAGATGTTCGTCCTACAACTCGGTGCTGCGGGCGGCGAAGGTGGCGTTCGCGATCTGATGGCGATGTGCGGGCGGTCACGCATAGCTAAAGGTTCTGACCTGCACTAATGCCGATGTTAGTGCGGTCAACACACTTGCCACTTTTCGGCACCCGAGATAACGCGGCCCGCCAACAGAAAGCCCCGAGAGGTGCTTGGCGAATCCAGGGGCCCTGTACGCGTGCCCTCCCCGCCACCGCCAGTAGCGGTTCGAGCTGCACTTCCGCCACGGTCCGCAGGCGCGTGCCGACCGCTTTGGCATTCTCCTTCGTCGGATGCTCGGAAATCGACCTTCAAGGGCGCGTGTGACCGTCATCCCGACCCCCAGAGAGACAACCCCCGGGCGGCGCAGCCCGGTTAGCCGCCGACACCGTAGCGCAGACGAGCCGGTGCACGTGCCGTACGTGCCTTACACCTCGATCGGACGCTGATCTGCGCGGATGGCCTGACGACCCCAGATAACGAGCGGAACGCCGCTGACCGGCCCTGACGGCACTCCGGCCGCCGTGCTGCTGTCACCAGTGTCCGGGCTCGTGTGAGGGGAGGCGTTCCGGCTGCTGGCGGGGTGCTGCTGCTGTTCGACCCCAGGCCGAACAGCAGCGTTCCGACCGAAACACCCCGAGCCGCCGGTTCCCTTCGGCGGTTCGCGGATGGAATAACTGCCGGCCGCGGCGCGGAGCCGAGCAATAGCGGCCGTCGGCACGCTCTCCGCCTGTGTAGGATTCAGCAGCAGCCAGCCTGTGACGAAGGAACGCCAGGCCGGGGAACTAGCCGAACCTCACGAGGAACCTGCTCCTTGAGGAGGGAATGGAGTCAAAGCAGCCAGTGCGTCGACGATTCCGAAGCCGTAAAAGTTATTATAGCGTGATCCACCGACACACCTGGCATCTGGCTGACCATTTCCGTCAGGATCGTAGAGCCCGTTAGGGCAACCGGGGTTGTAGGCGTGAACTTTGAGGCGCTGCTCGATTTCCGAGGGAGTAGCGCTAGGTCTGGCGCTCTTGATGAGCGCCGCAACGCCGGCCACATGCGGTGCGGCCATAGAGGTCCCTTGGAGGAATGCATACCGCTGGCCAGGCATCGTGGAAAGAATGCCGCCGTTCATGAGCAGCGTCTTCGGGATCTGGTACTGGTCACCGCCCGGACCTGCAACATCAACGACTCCAAGGCCGTAGTTGGAAAAGCTGGACTTCAAGCTTTGTGCGCCGGTGGCTGACACCGTGACCACGCCTGGCAGCATGGTGGGAACCTGTGGGCATTGGCGTGGCGACACAATACGTGGGACCGGCAAGGCGTCATTGGGGCTCGTGGCATCGGCAAGAGCGTAGGACGCGAGGTCGTGGTTAGCGTTGCCAGCGGCAGCGATGCTGAGCACTCCCTGACTTCTAGAGTACCGAACCGCCCGGTTCACGGACTCGACGACAGCCCTCTGATCGGGGTTGGAGAAACAGTTGAAGAGCCAAGGATCCACGTAGTAGCTGTTGTTGGTGATCTCAATGCCGTTGTCGACTGCGAACATGAAGGCGCAGATGACGCTCTCTGCGTAGAAGAAGGCGCTGCCTGGTTCGCTGACTTTGATCGACGCGACCTTGACATTTGGTGCGACGCCAGCGACACCGATACCGTTGCGGGCTGCGGCGATCTCTCCTGCCACGTGTGTGCCGTGATAGTCGTTGTCTGGATCGTACGGGCGCCACGCCCCGGGGGATGTGTCGGCTACCCCTCCTACACAGCTTGCCGACTGCGCAGCGGAGAAGTTGGCCGCCAGATCAGTATGCGTGTCATCAACACCGGTGTCGATGACACCAACCGTGACGTCAGGACTTCCAGGACTTACCGCGGCGGCCTGGTCCGCCTTCACCGCCCGCAGGCTCCACTGCTCCGGTTCCAGCGGTTCTTGCGTACTACCCGACCGCCCTGCCGCCGTCACTGCTGCGGTAGCGCCGAGTTCGAAGGGCTTGCCCACGACCGTAGTTGCGGCCGACTGCAATGCGGTGCTGCGAGTCACTCCAGCACTGTGCACGCCAGGCAGGGTCCGGACCCACTGAGCGAAGCCGGGGGTGGCTGAGTGGGCAACGATGACGCCGATCTCGCTGTGGGTGGCGATGACCGCTCCGCCAGTGGCTGTAATGGCGTTCTCGATCTTACCGACAGTAGCCGGATCCGCCTTCGTGTTAACGAGGTATGACCGGACTGGTGCTTCGCTAGAGCTGGTGCTGGCCGCTTTGGTGATGGCAGCGGGGGCGGCAGCTGCGACGCTGGGTAAGACGATCAAGGAAACCGCTAGAGAAGGGCTGGCAGCGACAGCCCATCGGCGACGCCGTCCAGATAAAGAGGACATTTTGCTTCCAATCTATTCACAAGCGCCATCCATTCCTATTAGTTGACGATAAGTCTGCTATGCGACTGGGCAGTAGCGCCAAGGGAGTGGTGTACAGGCTGCGTGTCAGCGCCACCGAGTACTGAGCGCAACCCATAGCCCCAAACTTCACCTACCGGCACGGCTTACTTGCGATAGCTGCTCGTCCATCCGCGCTTCTAGTAGGGCTTGGTCAGGTCGGGGCTGGTGTTGGGTGTCCTGGGGGCTTGGTGTGGCGTTGAGGACGTGTGACTCCGGAGGAAATCGCATCCGTGCGTGCCGAGTTGGAGGACTTCGCGGCAGAGGTCTTCGAGCCGTTCGCGAGAAACGACCAGCGTCGGTGGGGGCAGGTCTACCTGCGGGGTCTGCTCACTTAGCCGTTTTCATCCTGAATAGCTGCAGGTCAGCAGTGTGTGGATGGCTTGGATGATGGTGCTGATGCGGCGGGTGGGGCATCGGGCTCGTCGGAGGATCCGCCGGGACTTCAGCTGTGCGAAGGCGCGTTCGCCCGGGCGCTCTCAGTTTGGCGTGGTCGTGGTTGAAGTGCTGGTAGTGCTCGGCTTGTTCGCGGTGGTGGTGGTAGGGGGTGCGGACGGTGGCGCCGGCGCCGTGGTAGGCGTGGTCGGCGAGGACGGGGATCTGTCTGGTGAGGAGGGCCTGAGCTTGTTCAGCGGTGAGTCTCGAGAGTGAGGATGGCTTTGCCGATGACGTCATCCGGCTCGGTTTGCAGCGGGCTTTGCGGAGGATCCGCCAGGTCTTCACCGCCGCGATCGTTCTCTCGACGGGCCATCGCATGCGGGAGTGCGCTCGGTTGACGCACTTCTGTTTGACCGTGAGGTCCTTACCCGGGCGTCGTGTGTGGGGAACGGCGACGGAGTCGCCGGCTCCCTGGTAGCCGCGGCCGGCCAGGACCGGGATGCCCAGGCGGATACAGGTGGCGATGACCCGGTGCCGTCGGGCCGCGGTCAGGTCGTGGGTTCGGCCGGGCAGGGCGGGCGAGATTGAGGTGCCTCGAAGTTCTCGGACAGGTGTCCAATAGGATCGCCTGGAACAGGGAACGAGGAAGTAGTGGCGCCACCGAGGAAGTACTCGCAGGA
>NZ_JBVJAH010000044.1:0-18619 GCF_055590785.1 Streptomyces sp. NPDC041796 | reverse complement strand
ACGACGAGCCCGATGCTCCACCCGCCGCGTCAGCACCATCGTCCGAGCCGTTCACACTCTGCTGACCTGCAGCTATTCAGGATGAAAGACGTTCAGTGGGTAATGGCGCGGGCACGCATCTTGCATGCGATTTACGAGAGGGGGCGTCAGCCGCAAATGGGGAACTTTGTATAACCCTCTCCAGATATTGGAGGAGTTGAGGCTGTTACCAATGACGACCCAACCCGGCACCTGTCAGAAATCCGGTGTGCCTTAGCCGCTGAATAGTGGAAGGAGCTGCCCTGGTCTGCGCCGACAATAGGTCTCGACGGCGGACGGTCAGTGAGCCGTTTTCATCCTGAATAGCTGCAGGTCAGCAGTGTGTGGATAGCTTGGATGCTGGTGCTGATGCGGCGGGTGGGGCATCGGGCTCGCCGGAGGATCCGCCAGGACTTCAACTGTGCGAAGGCGCGTTCGCCCGGGCGCTCTCAGTTTGGCGTGGTCGTGGTTGAAGTGCTGGTAGTGGGTGGGTTGTTCGCGGTGGTGGTAGTAGAGGGGTGCGGACGGTGGCGTCGGCACCTTGGTAGGCGCGGTCGGCGAGGACGGGGATCTGCCGGGTCAGGCAGGCCTGGACGATGCCGTGAGAATGCGGCGCGGTCAGGTCGTGGGTGTGGCCTGGTGTCGCGCGGGAGAACCAGAGTGGTGTGCCGTCGGGGCGGGTGATGACCTGCACGTTCATGTCGTGCTTGCGGTGTTTCATCGAGTAGTACGGCTCGTCGGCGGCGATGCGGTCGGTGGGGATCAGGGTGCCGTCCACGTTGACGTGGTCGCCCTCGCCCAGGCCGGTGAGAGCCTCGTGCAGGCCCGGCGCCCGGGCTGCGAGGACGTTCAGGGTCTCGTCGACGTAGCGCCAGGCCGTCGCGGTCGAGACGCCGAATCCTGCCGCGAGCTGGGCGAACGTCTTCGGCCGGATCGCCGAACGCACCGGCCAGAGTACAAGCAAGTTTGGAACGCTCTCGCCGTCCACGGCATCACACCCCGCAGCCGTACCAACGGCTCCACCTGACAGCCATTGGCTTCCTTCGAGCTCGGAGCACAGGCCGCCGGACGCGGTCCGGCGGCCTGTGGAGCCGCTTTGCTGGTGTTCGGTCAGAAGAGCGCCAAGCCTTCGCCGCTGGTGTCGGCGATGACGGGCCGCGGCTCGGCAGGTAGGCCGTCCAGGCGGTCGGGGCCGGCTTCGGCCGCCACAGCAGGGGCGGTCTCGGCTAGCCAGGCGCCGAACCGCTCGATGGCCTCCCGGTAGGGCACCCGTGCCAGGACGCGGTGCTCACCGGAGGGGCAGAAGTCGACGGAGACGGTGAGCAGGCAGGAGCGGGGTGTGTTCTGGCTGCCTGTCCACGAGACGCGCAGCACTCCGCAGGGCTTGCGCCCGCGGGAGCCAGGGTGGGTGGGGCGCAGGGTGCGGGTGGCTGTGTGGGCGGTCCATGCGGCGAGGTGAGGCAGAGGCAGAGTGGTGCGGGTGCGGCAGCCCGGACAGCGGTGCCAGTGGCGCAGCCAGCCGACCGCGTCGGTGTCGAAGAGGCGCCGGTAGCGGCTGGCGACGCGGATGTCGTTGTCGTACAGGTGGTCGGGGCGCTCCAGCGTGTTGCAGGACGGGCAGACCGGGGCGCGGACGTAGCCGTGTTCATGGCAGTGATCCAGCACAGAAGCCGGTGCTGTACCGCAGACGGCACATACCCACCCGGCCACCTGGCGGGACATGCCGGGCTTGCGGCTCAGCACTGAGTACAACTGACCTCGCAGCTCGCCCGTATACGGGCGCTGCGGGATGGCTGGAGCGTTCACGCCCGTCGCGGACTGGCTGTCGGTGACCCGAGGACTTCGGCGGTGCTGTTCGGTGACAGCTGTGTCCGCGGTGCAGGCCCGCGTGGTGTGCAGCCACTCGGCTTCGGTGTGCTCGGCCGCGTCCAGCAGCCTGACCACGGCACGCGGAAGCCACCACGACCGCTCCACCCTGTCACGGAACCGCTGCACCAACAGCCGCCGCCAGTCGACCCCCGCCAGATGAGACCACGATCCGGGCTCATGGCCGGCCTGCCGTCCGGGATGATCTGCCTCTTGCAGTTCCCAGCTGATGCGCCGACGCCAACCACGCAGTGTTCCATACGCGCGCTCCTGCTCCGCCACACCACGGAACGGACCGATACGGACCAGGTCCAGTACGTCCATCTCCACCGCGTTCCACGCCGCCGCTGCCCGGCGCACCTCAGCCTGCGGAACACTGCACTGGCCGTCGCCCGTCATCACCAGCTCCACCAAACAGGCACCGAGCATGATGTACCGCCCCGACCGGACATCAGAAGAAAAGCGGGTGAATACCGCAGAAGTCGTCGGTACCGCGCTACCGGCCGTCAGGCTGACCCACATATCGTCCGCGGCGGCCAGAGTGACCAGGCCCTCTGCCCGGCCCGGGACAGCACGCTCAGACATACCGAAAGACTATCGACCGGCACCAGCAGACCGACAGCCGGTGCCTGGTTCTGGTGCCGGGAGGACCGCCTGGCCAATCGAGGCTGCAACACCGACCCCGCCCGCATCACCCAGCTCCTGCGAGCTCTCCTCGACCTGACGAACCTCGAAGTCAACCGCTGACGCATGATCTTCTCCGAGGACTTCCGCCCACGACCAGCACGTACCCAAGCACTGGTCACACCAGGCCTTTGACCAGCAACTTCAAGTTGGGGGAGGCTCGGGGCGCACCACTCCCGCGCGTCGGGTGCGCACTCGCCTGGTGCGGTGATGCGGTCACCGATGCAGAGCCACCGCGTTCTCCACGAAGGCCCGTCTGGTCCATCAGGGGCGGTACACGCTCTGCTTGAGGAGCAGGACGCCCGCTGTGGCGAGGACCAGCGCGCCCGCCACCGGACCCTCGGGGATGAGCCTCATGAGGTTCATCCCCTCCAGGCTGGCCAGTCCGAAAAGTCCGTACTGGATTGGGGGTGGCGGGGCGTAGCACACGCCTCGCCGTGGGACCGCCTCGGGCCCGTCCCGATGTAGAGGCTGGGGCGCTGGAAGCCTTGCACTCTCACGACGTCGTCAGGACCGTCCGCGGCGGATGCTGGTCTCGGACGCGTGCGGGGCCGGTGACGGTGCAGTCGTCCGGCACGGTGCGGATGGCCAGGGTCACGCCGCTGGTGAGAGTGCGGCTTGATGGTCTGGGGTTCGCCGTAGACGGAGAAGTACCGGACGATCGTGTGCGACGTGCCGACCTGGCCCAATACCAGGGCGGTCTGCTCCTTGCCCCACGCTTTGGTGTTGCCGTAGACGGACTTGGGCGGCATGCGGGTGAACTCGTGGAACTGGGGCGGGATGCGGCGGTACACGGACTCCAGCGACTGGCGCATGGGCAGCAGGTCGGGGCTGTCGGTCTCCTCGGGGTTGCCGTGCCGTAGACGCTGGCGGAGGAGACGAACACCATGCGGCGCACGCGGTCCGTCGCACGTGGGATCAGTCCTTGCCCTGGGGAGGAGTGACATGGAACGCCGCACCATGCTGGCCGCGACCGCCGCGTTCGTGCTGTCGGCGCTGAACCTCCCCGACGCCGAGGCCATCACCCACCGGGTGGCCGCCGCACCGGCCGGGGCCTTACGGGTCGGAGCCGGTGAAGTCGCGGCGATCCGGCAGATGACCCGAACCCTCGGCAACACCGCCGCCGAATACGGCGGCGCCCGAGGAGATCGGACGGTTCTCGCCGCTGGCGGGCCGCTGGACCAGGAGGGGCATGGGCGGATTCCAGACCTGCTCCGACCGACGATCGTTCTCAGGTGCAGTCACGACGCAGGCCGAGGCTCTGCCGCCCGACATCCTCGCCGCGCTCGTGCGTCAGGCCATCGAGGCGCAACGCGACCCCGAGGTCCACCAGCAGGCACTCGCCCGGAGGAAGCCGAGCGCAGGGCAATCCGCGCGCCTGAGTCGCGGGCCCGACCGCCGCTGACGTTCAGCCCTGGTCGGACACCGGCCAGGTGCGCAGCTGGCGGGCGATCTGGTAGACCCCGATCTGCCGGGCTGCGGAGTCCCGTACCAGTGCGACGGCATCCTTCGGCTCGTATTCGAGCGGGTAGCCGTTGAAGTCCAGGTACGCCTCGCAGGAGTGCCAGGCGAAAGCGTCGTTGGAGTGCTCCAGGCACGGCAACCGGGTCAGTGTCTCCAGCAGAGCGGCCGCCTTCAGGAACACCGAGCCGTAGACATCCCAGACCCCCATGGGGCGCGCGTTGACCCGGGCTACGGCCGCGTACAAGGGCCCGAGGTCGTCGACTTGGGGATCACCGGGGAGCAACTCCGCGGCAGCAAGAAGGAACGGCACGTCGATGGTGTGCCGCGGTTCGGGCTGGGTCACGCCGCGTGACCCCGTTCCGTGCTCTCGAACTCGGCGCGCGCAGCACGCTCCGCCGCGCGCTGCTCACCGATCGGGTCCAGCGAGTCGGCTTCGGCCGTGAACGCGTCGCCGCTACGGCCCATGGACCGCTCGAACGCGGTGAGGAAGTGCCGCTTGACTGAGGTCGCCCGCTCGTATGCAGCGGTGAGGACATATTCCTGCATGCTGACACCGGCCTCCCTCGCAGCGGCCGCGATGGCCTCACGCTGCTGAGGGTCGGGGAACCGCAGGTTCATGGCCTTCGAAGAATCCGACATGGTATCCGCGGTACCAGCGGTACCAATATGCTGCAGCAAGAGATCGTCGTCCCTTTCTGTCCGACCGCCAGGCTGCTCGCGAACGGGTGGGACAGCCGGGAGGACCTGCTCGCCATCGCCTGCCACGGCCTTCCCCCACGCTCTCCTTGTCGGCCCACATGGCCGGGCCGGCGAGGAGGAGGTGCATGAGTTTCTCGCCGAGCGGTGGACTGCGTCGCTGCTGGCCTGGTTGATGATCTTCCCCACCGCCCTGGACACGACCTCCTCGCCGTGCGCGTGCGGCGCGCTGGGCACCCGCCCGGTCACGCGGGACGGCGACCGGTCAGCAAACGGCACACCGCAAGGGGCAAGACCCTCGGCTAGACCTGGTCGGGTTCGAGCAGGGCACCGACGTCACGATACGCGTGCGATTCAAGGGCATCGAAGCTGCGACAAGACCAAGTACATCGGCAAACACGCCTCCTTCTAGCACCCCGCGCGGACCGGCAGACCCCAGTGCACGAGCCGCCCGAGGAAGAGGGTGCGGCGACAGGCAGCGGGATCACGGCGGCCGGGAGGGTAGGCAGATGCTGCGGCCTTCAGGGTCTGGGATGACAGGACGGGACCCTGGGGGCAGCCCCGTGCGCTGGTCGCCGCCCCCGACACCCTAAGTTCGACGGCTACCGCTGCCTGCTGTTCACCCCGGCAAAGCCGGGCGGGTCTGGAAGCCGGAAGAGCCCAGGTTGGCCCGGTCACCCACAGCTCTGACACCCGTCGAAGAGCAACCACGTCACGCCCACGCTCGCTCCCCGGGTTCCCCAGTTGGTTCACTCCGTGAACCAACTGGGGCGAAGAGTAGTTGTGAGGAAATTCGGGATCGGCATCACCATGACGAGAGCGGCTGAGTCAGTCTGAACGGTCCTCTCCTGGATGTCCCAGCCACCGCGAGACCGGCCAGCACCAGGCCACTTCGCACCTGCCCGGCGCCGCAGGCCGCAGCCATCTGTCATGGCGGACGCTGGGCCCCGGGCAGCATGAGTAGTGGGATGCGGGACAGCAGCCGGGGCGCACCACGTGTGGGGCCCCGGCGCCGTAGACCGCCCGCGGCCGCAACACCACGGCGCGTGCGGCGAGCGCCAGCGCCTCGTTGGCGGCCTTGGTGCGGCCATGGGGAGCGCCAGCCGGGCAGGGCCGCGCCGGTTGACGCGCGCAGGACGGTGGGGCGGTGGGGGCAGGCGCTGCGAGGGTGTCGTCGAGCTGGGCGCCGGACAGGCGCGCGCTGGGACAGCGTGGGTGCCGGCGCTGAAGATGAGCTGGGCCCATGCTCGGGCACGTGGCTGATGGTGCTGGGGGGCGGTACTGCGGCGGTTGCAGTGCTGGCAGCAGCAGCGGCGCTTGCCCGGTGGTTGGGTGAGAGGCGACCTGGTCGCCGGGCTGCTGACCTCAATGGCCTTCTCCCTTAGAGGTCCTAACAGAAGTTGTTGATCAAGTGACCGTCGGCTTGTCTGCTCGTTGGTCGGGGCGTGGGGAAACGTCAGTCGCGGCCGTGGATCGTGTCGGACGAACTGTGGTCGCTCATCGAGCCGTTACTGCCCGAGCCGGTGCCGAAGCTGGTGGCGGGCCGGCCGCGAGTGCCGGACCGGCAGGCCCTGTGCGGGATTCTGTTCGTGCTGCACACCGGCATCCAGTGGGAGTATCTGCCGCAGGAGCTCGGTTTTGGTTCGGGCATGACGTGCTGGCGACGCCTGGCCGCCTGGAACGAGGCCGGCGTGTGGGACCAGCTGCACGTGGTGCTGCTGAAGAAGCTGCGGTCGGCGAAGCAGCTGGACTGGTCTCGGGCGGTGATCGACTCCTCCCATGTGCGGGCGGCTCGCAGGGGCCCAAAAGCGGTCCCAGCCCGGTCGACCGCGCACGGCCGGGCAGCAAACACCACGTCCTTGTCGATGGCCAGGGCGTCCCGCTCGCGGTGTCGCTGACCGGCGACAACCGCAACGACGTCACCCAACTTCTGGCCCTGCTGGACAAGGTCCCACCCGTGGCCGGCGTCGTCGGACGGCCACGCAGAAGACCGGACATGCTCTTCGCCGACCGGGGCTACGACCACGACAAGTACCGGCGGCTGGTGTGGAAACGCGGTATCCGGCCCGTGATCGCCGAACGCGGACAGCCGCACGGCTCCGGCCTGGGCATCTTCCGCTGGGTCGTCGAGCGCACGATCTCCTGGCTGCACGGCTTCCGCCGCCTGCGCATCCGCTGGGAGAGACGCGACGACATCCACGAAGCCTTCCTCGGCCTCGCCACCTGCCTCATCACCCACCGCCACGTCCAACGCCTTTGTTAGGACCTCTAAGGAACTCGACGCACTCGCGTTCTTCTTTTACGTCCGCATGTCCGCCAACGCTCTCCAAGTGCTTCGGTGACGTGACGGACCTGGTTGTCCTGGGCAGCATTCAGTGGTGCGCCCCGGCCGTCGACACGGCCGCCCGGGCCCCGCACCTGCGACTCGTCCAGGACTGACTCACCCCCTGGGGAGCAGCACCCCGGCTGCGCCCCGGCTCCCCCCCCCCGTGGCGGGGGAGTAGCACCCCCGTAGCACCGAGCGCAGATGCGAAAGCGAGGTAGACCCATGACCTACAGCCTTCCCCCGATGGACCCCGCCGTAGAGCGTGCTGCCCGCCTGCTGAAGGGGATGCTTCATGCTGTCGGCGACGGGTGTCACACCCTGGTCGTTTCGGTCAGAGACCGTGCCCAAGATGTCGTGCTCACCCTTCCGTTCCACAACTTCGGTGACGCCACTGCAATGGATGTGGAAGCCGCCGTCGACGTCGTCGTGCTGCTGTCCCTGACGTCTGGCTGCATCGGCGGCGCAGTCGTACGCACCAGCCGTAGCGATGGCACCTCCCGCGTCCTGGGCTGGCGGCTGAGCGGCTGCACCGCCCACCCACTCAATCGGGCCGAAATCTTCGACGCCTACTGCACGGACTTCGCTACCGGCGAGCCGATCCCGCCGGAGCCGGACATGGAGTACTCCGACGCGCCGCCCGTACTGGCCTGACGCCCCATACCGGGGCACTGCCCGACCGGCTGTGCCCCGCCCCCGATCGGCGGACCTATTCCCTAGTCGATGAAGAACACCCCCGAATCCATGATCATGCTATGATATAGTTGTCCTGTTTCGTTCATGGAGGCAGTAGGCCAACGCCGAGAACGCACCTCTGTGACAGATGGGGTCACCCGTACCCGCACGCCCGACGCCCTGCTCATCAATTCCGAGATGGACATCGTCCCGGTCAACCTGTCTGCCGACTGACCGTCATGCGAGCCGTGATCCGCCGCGAGCGGCGGCCAGCCGCTGCTGGATGTCAGGTCGGTGTGTTTCTGCTTGCGCGGTGAGGTCTGGTCGCCCACAGCGTCGCGTCCTGGAGTTTGGGCGTCTTTCGTGGTGGCATAACGGCCGACTGAAGCGCCCACCGGACGGTCCTTCGGTGATTTCTCCGCCAACGCGCGCTGAGGCAGCGTCGGGTCAAGGCGCTTGTTCCTGCGGGTCTCCGCAAATAGTTCGATGCGCGACGAAACCGCCCCGGCCTCCGACACGACCATGGCCACGGCACAGTCTCTGACGTGAGCATGAACGACGGACCACGCCCTGTGTCGGCGTGGAGCCAGATCAACTTCTTACACCCGGTGGAGCCACTGCACCCTCCCACCGCGGAGCGAAAAGCAAGTGCTTACAGACCGGCTCTGGCCTCAGTCACGAGGAACGGCGTCTGATAATCACCCTGCCGTTCGCGGGCCTTGCCATGGCTGCCACCGTCATCGGCAGCGCGATCAGTAAGGCGCGTTCTGCCGTCACGAAGAACGTCTACGAGGATGCTATCTACCACACCGAGGACCACATCAACAGCACCACGCGCGGGGCGTTCTTCGCCCGCACCCGCAACGAGATTCGCTGACCAGTTCCGGCCATCCCGCCACCACTCACCACCAACCCTTCCCCGAAGGAACAGCTGCACCATGCCCAACAACGACAGGCAGAAAGAACGGCCAGTCCGGCCCGGACAGCATCCCCGACCAGTTCGAACTGCCCCCGGCCCGCAAGAACAGGCAGCGCCTCGCGCGGCTGTGCACCGCGTGGAAGGAGTCCTGACACGAGGGCGAATTCCTCTACCAGCGGTGGAAAGAGGTCCTCCAAGCCAGGCACGCAAGCCGGCACGAGGTCGCCAACTCGATCAAGGCGGTGGCGCTGTTCGGCGGGCCCAGCCTCATCGTGACAATGGTGGACGCCGCCGGTGACATCACCTCGACCAGGCCGCGCACCTGGCTGTTGCCCCGGCCGCACTGTAACCGTTCTGGCAGCTGACCGGGCTGCTCGGACTCATCGGTGGGTTCCTCGGCCACGCCGGTGCCTGGGTGCAGTTCGGCATCGGCAGCCTCGCCATGATCTGGTCCGCCGCCCTAGCCGGAGGCTGCGCCGTCGCCACCGGGCTCGCCGCCCTCATGTGGGCGCTGGCCAGCATCTTCGCCCTGCGCGGCCTGACCCTGCGGCCCATCATCCACCACTATCCGCCGCAGTAAGACTCGTTCGACTCCCGTGCTCGACCCGCATGCACCCCACCCTTACCCCGGTGGACGACGACTTCGGCGACCGACAATGTCCGCCCGCTCCAGCACTGACACCGAACCTCGCCCCGCCCAGCACCACCACCGCGCACCGAAGCAAATCTGCTGAAGCTGCAGGACACCGAGTTCTGCGTCGGCACCTTCCACGGAAGCCACGACAGCCACCCCGCCAACGTCACGCCAACCGCGACGACAACCGCCTCGACCCTTACGTCTGAACCTGCACCTGCGGCGCGTCCCGCTCCTTCTCGACCGATCACGGCGCGACACCACCGCTGGCAGCACACCCACCCCACGCGCCACCCCGTTCCCGAGCGAGAAGGAGACCCGGTCTTGGCGAAAGCTCCGACCGTCGTAGGAGTGCTCATCGAGTCCCCGGCACCGACCTGGTGGAAGGCCAACTGCCACAAGGTTTTCGCCATCGGCGGACTGCTGATCGGATACCTGATCGGCACTCATCTGCACAGCACCCCCCAGCAGCCACAGGAGACGCCCCGACGGGGCCACACCACGCCCGGCCCGGCCACGCCCGGAGAGCACCTCACGCGCACGGCCCGCAGTCTTGCCACATAACCCAGCCGCACCACCCGCCGCGCCCCGCCAACACCAGCACGACGACCGCGGGGCAGCAGCGGTATCTATCGACGATTTGCAGGAACTGCTCTTGCTCTTCCCACCCACGCCGCCCAATTGGCCGGCCCCGCCCGCAGCGTCGGCGCCCCGCTACCCGCAGCGCCCCGACCGGCTGCCCGGACGCCTGGAGCGGGCGATGTCCAGAACGCGCAAGAAGCAGCGTCGCGAGACCAACCCCGCGCCCGCTCTGACGCGACCTGCCGGAGTTTGATCACGGGCTCTCCCGAAGGTTTGGTCCCACAGCGTTACTGCTCAGCGTTCAACCTGTCGAAGTCCCGCCGTTGGGCGGCGAGCCAGTGTCCGATGTCGTCTCTGTGTCGGGTGACGCCGGGCACGATGTCGGTGAGGCAGGCGCCTTCCGGCGTGGAGCTGCCGCAGGTAGGTGTAGTGACGTTGCCAGTCGACGGTCCAAGTACGGCGGGGTTCCAGTCGGCGGATGTTGGTCAGCCACCTGTCCGACGGGCTCGTCCAGTGCAACCCCTCTCGTGGTGCGGCGAGGATTCCGCGCTGGGCGTGGTAAGCCCGCGCGGCGGCGGGGCGTCTCGAAGGCGGCGTCGGCGGTGTCCTACAAGATCCCAGCCCCTCTAGCTCGACGGCCTGTTCCCCGGACATGGTCCCGGCCCGGAAGACCCGCCGCTGGTCGGGAGCCACCGTCCCAGGGGGTAGGCGCTTCGGTGTGGTCGCAGACCTCCAGCCCGTCCTCCCGCTCCGGTCCCGCAAGGGGGCCTCGTACCCGCGGCGACAGTCGGCGCCTCGGAGGCGAGAACCTGGTAGCTGATCCATTTCGCGATCAGCGCCGGGTCCCGGGGGGAGTGAACCAGAGCAGCAGCCGGGTCTCCTCCTTCCTCTCGGCGGCCCCCTCACCAACCAGTGGCGACGCCAGTGAAGGACGGCGGCACCTCGCTGAGCGTCCCCGGGTGTGCGAGGCATTCACGCAGCAGGATGTCCGTGACAGACTGTGTCCAGGGCGCTTTGCCTTGTCGAGTGACGAGCGGCCAGGGCGCACAGTTTTCGGACTGCTTGATGGCGACGTCTCATCCTGTGGCGAGGAGAGTGGGCACTTTGGGCCTTCGATCTACATGGTCCTTGATGGTACGGAGGGCGACAGGCTCTGCGAATCAGAGATCCATACAGGTCCGAAACTCTGGTCCTTCACGTGCTCATCTCCCTGGGCACCGAGACCCGCTCTTCGCCGGCGCACTTGCTGTACGGTCGAGGGCGGAATGTGCCCGCGACCCGCCGCATCACCAACCAATCACCAGGGAGGCTGGTGCTCAGGGTACTGAGCAGAGCCTCCTGGAATCGCTTTCTTGGTTCGAGGGCGTCCCAACGTCACCTCCCAGAGCGATCGAGGAAAGCTGGCGGGTGCTGATTGGAGTGGGTGCCACTGCGGGGCCTGTCTTCACCCACCGGGCCTTGCCAGTGGAGACAACGGGCGCGCAATGCAGGGACAGAAAATGACGTCTTGATCTGCAGGGGTACATTGTGTGCGACGAGTGCTACAAGCCTTTTGATGAGTGCGAGTGCTCTAACTCGCCCGGATACATCGCGGGACTTCAAGTCATCGAAGAGATGAAGCAGAAAATGAGGCCACCGGCGGTGCCGACTCTGTTCGCGGGTGGTGTTGCCGTCGAGTGCCAGAGCGACGATGACTCACGTGGGACTGGCTGACTGGCTCGTGCGACGGGGCGGGTCTTGCTTTTGTGGACACACTGAAATGCCCCCTTCTGGGCGTGGCCTGCCCTCGCTCACAGCCCGTGCCCGTCGAGGATGCCCATCAGCTTCCGCCTGTGTTTCAGTTCTGTGCGCAGGGCGAGGTACACGGTGAACGCGTCCTCGGTCCCTAGCGTGCGGTGAGAGTCACGTGCACCCATCAGCAGTCCCGCCAGGCGCTCGTAGGCGCGCTCCCCGGTCTGCCTCTTCACCTGTTCGAGCAGCCGCAGGCACGCCGAGCGCCTCGGCTGGATGTGTCTGACGCGACAGGTCGGCGAGCTGCTCACACTGCCGGTCACCGGCCTGGCCGCATCCCGCCAGTCGGCGTCCAGGGCGCCGTCGTCGAGCAGCACATCGATCAGCTTGGGCCCGCCGTACCAACCGCCGCTGTCACCACGGGCGTCCTCGCTCAACGTGGCCAGCGCCACCACGCGCTTAGCCTCCCAGCGTTCCGTGGCCCGGGCGGCAGACCGCAGCTGCTGATACGCAGCTAGCGACCGCTCGACACGGAGCCGGTCCCACCGCACCGCGACCGCGTCGGCCGCCCGCCCCGCCTTCGCGTACCAGACGCACACATGGTCGACTGGCACAGTCCCGCCGTCCGCGCGGCTTGCCGATTCCAGTTCCTCGGCGATGCGCAGATGTGTGGTACCGGACGGGTCGAGGTCCTGCGCGTCCAGCGCGTCGACGTCGCCCGCCGCCTTGACCAGGCGTTCTGCAGGATGCCGGACAGCGATCTGCGCTTGGTCTGCACCGGTCCTCCTGGCAGGAGTGGTATCGACGTCTGTGCGGACGCCGATACCTGATGATCCCGCTTATAGGACCGCGGCGCAGGTGGCGCTGATCGGTTCGAGGGTCACGACGTGTTCCTCGCGGCCGACGACGACCTCGTCCCAGTCCATGGCTGGCGGTTGCTCAGGCTCCTCATTTTTTTCGTTTCGTGGCGGCTGTCCCGCGAAGGTGGCTGTTCAACCGGCGCCGGTGGGAGAGTGGGCTTGGTGAGGACTGTGATCGGTTCGGACCTCTGCTGGAGGACTTCGCTAGGTGGGACGACGATGATCTCCTGCCCTGGTGCGCCAGTCGGCTCCACGGGCGGATTGCCAGCCAGGAGAAGCGACAGCAGGACCACGGTGGACTGATCGGACAGGATCTGCGCGGCCTCTTCCAAGCGGTGTTGCTGGTCGGCGGGCATGGACAGGGCCAGGGCATCGGCCTGGTTTCCCAGATCGAGCGGAATAGCCACACACACTTCGCTGGTGGAGTACTCCTGGCGGTCGAACTGCGCTGCATGGGGGCCGTGCTCGTCAATGGTCGCGAACAGCTGGCGCGTATCGGTGATGGTGCGCGAGGTCAAACGGGCGGCCCGATGGCGTGAGAGGTGCTCCATGCGCTGCTCGAACGGCAGTTGTGCCAACAGGCTCTTGCCCACCGCACTGGCGTGGGCCGCGGCGCGGAAGTCCACCCACTCATACACGCGCGGCGCCTGGGGCCCGTCGGAGTACCGCGAGATATGGATCTCCCCGTCGGTGTAGCTGCTGACGTAGACCGCCGCGCCCACCGCGTCTCGCAGAGCAGCCAGTTTGTGCTGCAGCGCACGACGGTCACTTGATCAACAACTTCTGTTAGGACCTCTAAGGCGTCGTGGGGGACACGTGCAGAGTCAGGCTGAGGTACTGGAAAGAGGCCAGGGGAGTGTCTCAGGCGCAGGTCATGAGACGTTCGTCGGGCTTCCGCACTGGTCCGGCACTCTCTACCTGCCGAAGGGCGAGGACGCAGGGCGGCTTCGGGAGATCTTCGAGACAGCCCTTTCCGCCGAAGACACGATGCTCCGCATTGGTGACCAGGAGGCTCCGCTCAGTGTCGACGGTTCTGCGGACCCCGACTCGGGGGGCTGGAGATTGCGCACGTGGCGGGTTCGAGTAGGTTGGATCGGCGTAGACCGAACGCTATGCCGTCCGTTGAGGGTCCGGGCCGTGGTCCCGGGATGTGGCCTGGGTGGATGTCACCGGTCCCGCCCATTCGAGGCCGAGAGCCCACTCTGCTGCCGAGCAACCAGCCGCTCCGGTACGTGGCGATGGCGACGGCGAAAAGTGGCCGATGGATGGTGACTGACTACAAGCCCGGACGGAGCGTGCACATGCTGAGGCGGCGGCGGCCGCGGTGGTTCTGGTGGTGGGCTCGTCCCGGTACGTGGATGGCGGGCCAGGCGGCGGCGCGGGAACGGGCAGGGCCAGGTCCGCCGGTGCTTCGGGGGCGGGGGCTCAGCTGCCATTGGTCTGCCTGGTCTGGATTATAGGCCGGAAAGCGCGCCTGTATGCGCTCACTGGCCATGACGCCTACTGGACGTGGACTTCTTCAGGCTGGAGGCTGGCTGACCGAAGGGATCCGCGGGATGCGTGTCCTTGCGGAAGTGGGCTGTCCATGCGGCGACTGCCAGCTGCCTGGTGGTCCAGCAATTTTAGTCCTTTGTCCGAAGAGGGCGTCGGTGAGGTGAAGCGATTCATGGAGATCAGGCGCAGATCGATCCTGGTCGGGGGCGGTGCTGTGGGTGCCGCGCTGGTGGGCGGCGGTGTGGGCGCAACCCCGGCCGCCGGATCCTCGCCGCTGCTGCAGGTGCGGCCGCACCAAGCGGGGACCCCCAGCGTGACGGGCCTGCACCTGCAGTTCGGGACGGATCCCTCGTCAGAGATGACCGTCTCATGGATCACCCCGCAGTCGGTGCGCCGCCCACAGGTCAGGCTCGGATCGGCCGATGGCGGGCTCGGCCTGGCCGTAAGCGCTGAAACGCGGACCTACCGGGACGGGCTGTCCAAGGAGGAGGTCTGCGTCCACCATGCGCGCCTGACGGGTCTGCGTCCGGCGACCACATACCTGTATGCGGCCGGGCATGACGGAACCACTGCGCAGATAGGGTCGTTCACTACCGCACCCTGCGGTCGGCACCCCTTCACCTTCACCAGCTTCGGCGACCAGGCAACCCCCGATCTGCGCCGGTTGATCACCCTTCCGGACGGGGTGCCCTCGCCTACCGGCCCCTACCCGCTGTACACAAACAGCCAGATCGCTTCTCCCGCGGCCGGCGACATCGTCGCGGCTGTCGAACGCATCGCCCCGCTGTTCAACCTTGTCAACGGCGACCTCTGCTACGCCCCAGTTGGCAGCCTGTACTTCGGACAGAACCGCCTTCACACCTGGGCTGAGTGGTTCATCAACAACAGCCGCTCGGCCCGGTTCCGCCCGTGGATGCCCTGCGCAGGCAACCACGAGAACGAGAAGGACAACGGCCCGATCGGGATGACCGGTTACCAGACATACTTCGCGCTGCCGAAGTCCTCCGCAGACTCAGACGAGGAAACCCGCGGGATGTGGTACGCATTCACCGTCGGCTCGGTCCGGTTCATCTTGCTGAACAATGACGACGTGGCCATCCAGGACGGCGGGGACAGGTATATCCGTGGTTACTCCGGGGGCGCCCAACGCCGCTGGCTGGAGAGGGAGCTGAAGGCGGCACGCGCGGGCCGCCACATCGACTGGATCGTAGTCTGCATGCACCAGCCGTTCATCTCCAGCTCCCGCGCCAGCAACGGCAGTGACCTCGGAGTGCGCGAGGCCTGGGGACCTCTGTTCGACGCATACGGCGTCGACCTCGTAGTCAGCGGCCACGAACACCACTACGAGCGCTCACACCCGCTGCGCGGCGCGCTCCCGAACCACACCCGTACACCCATTCCTGCCTCTACACGCACCGACCTCATCGACACCAGTCGGGGCACAGTCCATATGATCATCGGCGGGGGCGGGAACTTCGCCACAGACCAGGACCGGCTCTTCGAGACGCCGCAGGGCCGGGTCATCGTCGCTCTCAGTGATCAGTCCAGCCCGGCCCTGCCTGATCACAAGGACTCCGTCTGGGTCACAGAGGACGCCCCCTGGGCCGCCGTCCAGGACCGCAAGCACACACACGGCTTCGCCGCCTTCGACGTCGACCCCGGCCACCGGCCCGGCGGCCTGACCCGGATGAACGTCACATATTACACCTTCAACGGCCCCCACGGCGACCTGAAGGCGGTCGATACCTTCATCCTCCAACGCCCACGGTCCGACGGACCGCACTGGCGAGTGCGCCAACGCGACCTCGCGCGTTAATGAGGTCCTTCAGCGTCGCTTCCCAAATGTGGGGGCCTTGGGGCATTGCCCAGGCGGCTCGCCGGGGATACAACAAGGCGCCTCGTCGCGCACAGCCGCGATCCGTTCTGAGAGGTATTTGAGCTGGTGAGACACCTTAGCGCCGGCCCTGTGACATAGGACCAGGGCTCGGTGGCACCGCGGAAGAGCCCCTCGCATACCTCAGGGCCCCGTTCCTCTGCAAGGTCAGCAGGCGCTTTTCGAGCCTGATGCCGACGAAGATCTTCACCCAGTATGCACGTCGCGACGCTTGCCGGAGTTGAAGCCTCCCGACTCCTTGAGGGCATCACGAAGACGTGTCGCGAAAGGGTTGCTCAGTCGGTTCGTCGTGCAGAGCCCGATGAAGCGTCTCGGCCGCGTTGACGACGTCGAGCAACTGCAGCCGCAGGGATCCGGACCGTTGACAGGGTTCCACCGCCTCCAGAGGCACAGAACAACGGCGAGCAACCTTGAGCCACGCCGGGAGGAACGACGGCACTTCTTCCAAGGAAGGAGACAAAGGAAGTGGCGCCTGCAGACCAGGTGCCAGCTCCTCGATCTCCTGGCCCGCAAGCGGATCGACCTGCCGGCCGCGCAGCCCACCAGGCCGACAGCCCCGTGATCTTAACCGCGCTGATGAGAAGCGAGTCAGTGACCTCACCCCCGCGCACGACCTGTTCGACCCGCCACGACATGGTCCACTGGTTACTGGCGACGTCAGCCGCATCCAAGTTGGGTCCTCGAACCTCGGCGTCTAGATAGCACTGTATGAGGGTGTACGGATCCCCTTGGCAGCATCCCCAGATGGTGTGCGGCGGGACAAGGCGCAGGCCGTCCCATCCGCCAGCGGTCACCAGAAGGGGGCCGATGAGGTTTAGGCGCCACCCATCCGACACTCGCGACAACGACCCAGGCACCCGGCGGTCCGGCGCATCTGGAATTGGGACACCAGCTGTGGATGCTCACCGAGGAAGGCCACAAGGAAGCCAAGCTGCGGCTGCCGAAGAACGTACGGATCTCCGCGCTGCGCAAGCTCGAGTACGACCAAGGCGAGCCGGTCGCCAGCGACGGCTACGACGAACACGCCGCCGCCGTGCTCACCGGGGCCGGGTTCGGTACACCGCTGTCGTGGCAGACCTAGATCGGCCGCAAGCTCCACTCCGGCTACACCCAGTACGCCGCCCGACGATGCGCGTCCCGGACGCCGGAGTGCCCGCGATGCTCCTGGAGGTCGACCGCCTACAAGGGCACCGGTCCTGGGGCAGCGAGAGCGACGGCCTGTGCGGGCCGTGCGCGGACGCAGCGAGCGCTCGGACCACAGCTGAACGTGCCTCGCGCCGCTAGGCGGAACAGGCTGGTGCCTGCGCGGTGGCCGACCTTCCGGCGGCCAGGAGCCGCGGCGTGTTCGGGATGGGGCGGCCCCGGTAGCCCAGGCAAGCCCAAAGGGAGCCCGGGCAAGCCGTTTCCCCGGCCGGCGGCTTGCCCACCGCCCGGGCGCGCCTGGGCGGTGACCATGCTTCGACAAGGGCCCCACGGTCGTACGGCGCGACGTGCACCGCACGGGCCGTGTCTGGAGCGAGCACGTTCTGCTCGTCGTCGCCGACACGAATGAGGGCCTGGTGGCGCCTGCCAGCCGGGAGCCGAGACCCGCTGGCCGGCCCTGTATGTGTATGCCAGGGCCGCGACGATGGCGACCGGTCGGTGCGCACGGAGGCGTTCGACGCGATGGCGACCGGCATGTGGGAGCTCGCGTGCGCGGTGTGGCAGGAGACCGAGCTGCTGCTATGGAAGCCGCCGGCGGCATGGTTCAGGGTCAACGCCTGCTACACGAGCGGCGGGCCGTGGAACTGATACGTGAACTTCGAGCCTCCCGCCTGCCGTACGACGGACGGCCTGCACACCTTCGACCTCAGCGTGGATTTGGTGATCCCGCCTGACCTCACCCGCTGGGAGTGGAACGGCGAAGACAAATCCGCGCCCGTGAGGCGGCTCGGCATCGTTACCGACACCGAGCACCAGGCCGTGGACGCCGCGCGCGACGAGGTCCTCGCGATGCTCACCGAACGCTCCGGCCTGTTCGCGCACGCCGAGCGGTGGGCGGCCTGGTGCTGGGAGCTAGCTTGGTTCACGCCGCGCCTTGCTACAGCCCGCCCCAAGCGAGCAGAAGGTTGCACCCAAGGGCGGCTGAACCGTTGGCTGGATGGTTGCTTCCAGCAGGGGACCGGAGGTACTGACCCCCAAATCGGACACCCCCCATGACGACCTCAACGACCGCCTCACCACATAGGACACGGTCTTAGCCGCAAGAGGTGTCCTCCTGCGCGAAGCCCGAGGGAAGCGGGACCGGCAGCGCGTCACGCACGACGGCCCACTCCGCGTCGCTCATGACGGACGGGTCGCCCGCCTGTGCGAACGATCCCGGACGTCCCCGAACCAGTGAGCGAGGCAATCACACGTCAGGGCATCCGAGTTGGACGACACCGGCGCTGACACGGAAGACTGCAGCACCAGGGGCCTCCTGTTGCTCGGTTGGATTCGACACCCACGAGCTGTACGGAAGGCCCACTTTCACGCTCAGCAAGCCAGAAGATCACCCGATCGAGTCGACGACAGCCAGCGTTCCTGTTCGGCGTCGTGCAATGACGGCGACAACCGTCGTCAGGGGAGGGCCCATGCCGTCCGCATATCGGCACACCCAGCAGCACGATCCCGAACTCCGCGTCGCCGCCCGTCACTTCGGCCGTCGTGGCTTCCTCACCGTCTCCGGAGCCGCCGCCGCCCTCGCCCTCTCGGTGAACCTGCCCGGCACGGCCCACGCCGCCGAGGCCGACGCCCGGGC
>NZ_JBVJAH010000043.1:0-19765 GCF_055590785.1 Streptomyces sp. NPDC041796 | reverse complement strand
CCGGCGGTGTTCGTGCAGCAGCCAGGCGACATGCTCGACGAGCTCGTGCGGGACGTCGAGCATGGCAGGATACGGAACCAACAGGGCCCCTTCGGTCGCCGGTGTGCTGAGTGGAATCACCACGCCAACGACGAGGGGCCCTGCCTCGTCACCACACCTGCTGACCAGCCCATTTCACCCTTCAGCACAGGATGAAAGAGGCTCAGTGGCGCCTTCTAGCGCATCGTGCAGCGGCGCTGTCCCTTGCCGGTCGGGTCGAGGCTCATCAGCGCGATGTAGACGTACTTCAGCGCGGCGGCCTCTGAGGGGAAGTGGCCGCGGGCCCTCACGGCCTTTCGGGTGCGGGCGTTCACACTCTCGATCGCGTTGGCCGGGCAGATCACCTTGCGGATCTGGAGGTCGAAGGAGAGGAAGGGCACCATCTCCGCCCAGGCGTCGGGCCACAGCTTGACCACGGCCGGATACTTGCTGCCCCACTTCTCGGAGAACTCCAGGAACCGCTCGGTCGCGGCGGCTTCGCTCGGCGCGGTGCAGACGGGGCGAAGGTCCTTGGCGAGCTTGTCCCAGTCCTGGCGGGCACAGTAACGGATGCTGCTGCGAATCAGATGAACGATGCACGTCTGTACGACAGTTCGGGGCCAGACCGTCTCGACCGCGTCCGCCATCCCCTTCAGCCCGTCGCAGACCAGCATCAGCACGTCCTCGACGCCGCGGTTCTTCAGTTCGGTGAAGACCTGGGCCAGTGCTTGGCGCCCTCGCCGCCGTCGCCGGCCCGGATTTTGAGGATGTCGCCGGTGCCCTCAACGGTGACGGCCATGGCCAGATAGACCGGACGGTCAGCGGCCTTGCCATCGCGAATCTTCACGTTGATGGCGTCCACAAAGACGACCGGGTAGACGCGGTCCAGCGGACGGGCCTGCCATTGCGCCATGCCCTCCATCACCTTGTCCGTGATCGTGGTGATGGTCTGCCTGGAGACCTCCGCTCCGTACACCTCGGCCAGATGAGCCGATATCTCCCCGTGGGTGAGGCCCTTCGCTGACAGCGAGAGAACCCGTCTCGTCGACACCGGTCAGACGCCGCTGCCGCTTCTTGACGATCTGCGGCTCGAAGGTGCCGGCCACATCCCTCGGCACCTTCACCTCGACCGGGCCGACGTCGGTCAGCACTGTCCTGGTGCGGGTGCCGTTGCGGCTGTTGCCGCTGTTCCGGCCCCGCCACGTCGTGCTTCCCATAGCGACGTGACCGGTGATCTCACCCTCCAGGACGGACTCCAGCACCCGCTTCGTCAGCTGCAGCAGCCCGCCCTCCCAGGTCAGTTGCAGCCCCTCACTGCAGGCGCGGTCGACCAGCATCGCGATCAACTGCCCATCCGACACGGCCTCCACGGCCCACTCCACGACCGGCTCTTCCACGGCCTCGTGCCGGGTGATGGCCTCGCTCAATCAGGCGTCTCCTTGATCATCAGATCCGCCGTTGATTAGACACTCCCCAACCTCACCGTGACCGGGTAACAGGGAAACGGGCTGGTCAGTACCACGCGTAGATCATTTACGGGAGAGCCCTCGGCGCCGGTTAGTCCTGGTACTGCCGTCACGATTACTCGTATCAGATGTCTAACTGAGTATAACGGCCCTGTCCCTTAACTACCTTGGTGGTTCCGCAGGCGGAGACCACCGCGCACCCATTTTAAGGAGTCCGTCGTGTTCGGTCACATGAGTCGCGGGACTGCGGTGTCCGGCTGCCCTTCCTCAGCTGACGCCTTTCATGGAAGGTGTCAGCAGAATATGGGTGCGAGGGCTGTTATCGCGCTGCTGATGTGCCTGCTGGGGCTGGCTATTCTTCCTCCGGCCCCAGCTGCGGCGGCAGCCGTCCCTCCTGGCGTGTATGCCTATGTCACTAACCAGCACAGCGCGACGGTTTCGGTGATCAATGCCGCTGATCCGGCCGCGCCGGTTCCCGGCAGTCCTATCTCCGTCGGCAAGGCTCCGTTCGGCGTATCGGTCACTCCGGATGGCAGCAGGGCCTATGTTCCCAATGGTGGCAGCGACAGTGTGTCGGTGATCGACACTGCGACCAACACTGTCACCACGACTATCCCCGTCGGCCGCAACCCGGGTGGGGTAGCGGTCACCCCAGATGGCACCCAGGCCTACGTGACCAACGGGGGCGGCGGCAGTGTGTCGGTGATCGACACTGCGACCAACACTGTCACCACCACCATCCCCGTCGGCAACGGTCCTTGGGGGCTGGCGATCACCCCCGACGGTACCAAGACCTACACAGCCAACGTCGGTGGCGGTGTGTCGGTGATCGACACCTCCACCAACACTGTCACCACCACCATCCCTGTCGGGGGCAATCCCGTTGACGTAGCAGTCACGCCAGACGGTAGCAAGGCCTATGTCACCAACAGTAGCAGTGACACTGTGTCAGCGATCGACACTGCTACTAGCACTGTCACCACCCTCGTCCCCGTCGGGGACGGCCCCTTTGGCGTGGCAGTCACGCCGGACGGTAGCAAGGCCTATGTCACCAACGGTGGCAGCTCCACTGTTTCGGTGATCGACACTGCCACGGACACTGTCGCCACCACCATCCCCGTCGGCATCGGACCAAATGAGGTGGCGATCACCCCGGACGGCACCAAGGTTTACACAGCTAACGGTGCTGGTGACAGCGTGTCGGTGATCGACACCTCCACCAACACCGTCACCACCACCATCCCCGTCGGCAGCGGTCCGAGTGGGGTGGCATTCGGCGTTGTCAAGCCGACCGCAGACCTCGAGGTCAGCCTCGACGCCAGCTCCAGCGGCGTGGCGACCAGCACCATCGAATACACCGCCACGGTCACCAACAACGGCCCCGAGGTGGTCACCAGCGCGACTATTTCGATCCAACTACCTACCGGCACCGTCGGACATACGGCCGGATCTTGCACATACAACGCGGGCCCCAACACCGAAACGTGCAAGATCAGCACAGACCTCCAGCCCGGAGACACCGCTCAGTTCTCGTTCCCCGTAACGGTCGGCTTGCTCACCATTGGTTCTATCAACGCCACCGCGACCATCACCGCCAGCACACCGTACGACTCCAACCCGGCCAACAACACTGACAGTAGGACCTGCCAGGCCATCACTTCCCTCTTTGTTTTCTGCTGAGTCAGCATTCGTCGAACCTGGCTGCGGATCGCGAGACGGATGGTCCCATGTCTGTCTTCCCCGACACGTACGCCGGGGAAGAGCAGACCCTGGTGTGAAACCACCGCCGGTGGCCACAGCGCCCTAATGAGTAATGGTTCGGACGTAGCGTCGTGCTCCCGAATTGTTCGGGCGAGAGGCTGTGACGCCTCTTGTTGTCCCGGCCGTTGAAGCCTTCTTGAAGAGCGGCGGGCGGCCCGCCCGCCTGCGTATTGGCGGCCGTCCGCGCCGGGGCGATGCCTCATGGAGCCCAGGTCGGCAATGCCTTCAGAGAGACCGTCGGCGCCCAGGGCTGTCGCGGCCGCCACGGCACCCTGTCCGCTCGTTGAGGCTCGTGGTGCGATCCCACCGCAGCGCTGACCTCTTGAACGTCACGAATTCTCGAGTTCTGTGCAGATCGATGCCCTTGGGTGCGCTGGTGTCGCGAACGGCTTGTGAGATGGCGGATGGTCAAGATCGTTCGAGCCCTTGTATAAGGTCGCCGCGTGGCCCACATGCGCTCGCAACCAGCGTGAGCAGCAGGAACATCCGGAGAGACCACTTGATGTACTGCGGGATCGGCTGGGCTAAGAATCACCACGGCTCGCCCTGGCCGACGAGACCGGAAAGCACCTAGCCAAACGGCGCATCATGGACCACGCGGCTGGTGGCCAGCTGCTCTTGGACCTGCTGCGCGGGTACCGTGACCGAGGACGCCCCCCATCCCAGTTGTCATCGAGGCCAGCTGCGAACGGCCGCCGCACCCTACCGCGGCCGGCACTGCGTCTGCTCAGGAAGTCCGCCCCGGCGACACCTTGGTCCTGGCCAACATCATGCGCACCGCATGCGGCCATGCACCGGCCGCTGCCCGACGACAGCGACCTCGCCAAGGCGATCGTGGTCCTAACCGGCTTAACCCGGGCACAGCAAGATGTCTCCTGGAACGGCAGCATGCCCCCAGCCAGCTTCGCTTCGCGCTCCGCAAGTACCACCCCGCCGCTCTGAAGCCTTCACCGGGTGGCAGAACGGTCTGTGCCGCCATGAGGCCCGAGCCCCGCTGGCAATGGCCCCCAAACCCGGACATGGCCACCGGCCTATCGCCCGCGCGGATCTTGAGCAGGGCATTTCGTTTGCAACTCTGAGTGCGGAATCTTCCTTTGGGTAGAGGCGGGTCCTCCACGAGGACTAGGGAAACCCGTCCGGGGCCGCCGATAATCGGCCCTATGCCGTCCAATGCTCCGCCCTTTACGCAAGGCCGCCCAGCCCAAGGTCTCTTCGCGGGCCCCGGGGAGTGTGGGCTGTGGCGGGCGGCGGGCGAGGCGATCCTGGCCTGGGGGCTCGTGCTGCTCACCTACAAGGGCGAATCGCACATCGACACCAGGCTCGAGGGAGGCGGGCCGGCGATGGGACTGATCGGCGTCGCTCTGGTGGTGGTGCGGCGCCGCTTCCCTGTGATCAGCGTGGTCGGGCTGGCCGCACTGATGGGGCTTGTGCCCTCCGTGGCGCTACTGACGGCGGTGGCCGTGTACACCGCGAACCGGCGGATGGCTACGCCGCGACAGCGTGCCGTGCTGCTGCTCGCGGCGGCGGCCTCGGCGATGGCGACCTGCACGGTGATTGCGCCGCAGTTGGGGGTGGGCAGCAGGTCATTCGGCCTGACGCTCACCGCGGTGCTCGCCACCACCTCGGTCGTGGTGCCCGGTCTGGTCGGCGCCGCCGCGGGGCAGCAGGATCGGCTGCTGCTGGCGTTGCGGGAGCGTGCCGCCGCGGCCGAGGAGGCGCGGCGGCTCGCTGACAGCGAGTCTCGTATGCGCGAGCGGTCGCGTATCGCCGCGGAGATGCACGATCTGGTCGGGCACCGGCTGAGCCTGGTCTCCCTCCACGCGGGCGGGCTGGAGATGGCGCTACTCAAAGAGGCGCCCGGGCTGCGAGAGGAGGCGGCTCTGCTGCGCGGCGCGACCCGCGACGCGATGCGAGAGCTGCGGGAGACGCTTGGAGTCCTCGGCCCCCTCGGCACGGATACTGGCACCGGCGCGCTGACCGACGCAACGGGCACCCGCGCGGACATTGAGGCACTGGTCGAGGAGTCACGCAACGGCGGCGTTCCCGTCACGCTCTGCTGGGACGGGCCCGATCTCGACGCTCGGTCGGCCCGAGTGCGTCGGGCGGTTCATCGAGTGGTGCGCGAGTCGCTCACCAACGTCCACCGGTACGCGGCGGGAGCCCATGTGACCGTCACTGTCAGCCATTCTGACGAGCGGGTGACGGTCCAGGTACGCAACGGCGTCCCGCCCAAGCCCCCCGCCGCCGATACTGGGCTCGGCTCCGGGCGTGGGCTGACCGGTCTGCGGGAGCGGGTGGCGCTGCTCGGTGGAAGTCTGGAGGCTGGCCGCACGTCCGGTGGTGGCTTCGCGGTCGTGGCTGGCTTCCCTGCTGACCCCGGGCCGAGTGCGGAGACGGTAGACGCGGCCTCGTACGATGACGGTCCGGACATTGAGGACGCGCCCGGCAGCGGGCTTACCGCCCTCCAGCGGCGCCTCACCGGCGTCGTCATCGGTCTGCTCGGTCTGGGCGGAGTGGGCGTGATGATGCTGTTCGGGGTTGTGCTGGTGGTCAATGCGCAACCCGCTGAGCACCGGAGTCCCGAGGAACCACGGGTGGGTATGGCGCGGGAGCGGGTGGAGCGGGCCGTGGCGGGTGACGCCGACGTGACGCGCTCGGCTGCTGCCGGGCGGGAGCCGCCGCGGCCGGCCAGAGCCACGGACTGCGTGTACCCGTACACGGACCGGTTGAAGGGCAGGCGGCTCGAGATCGTCCGTTACTGTTTCCGCTCCGACATTTTGATCGCGATCGACCGTTTTACGGTCCCTGTAGTGACGGAGAAGGTGACCGAGCCGCCTCATGGGAGCAGGACACATGACTGAACAGGGCAATTCTGCGGGCTCGGGGGCGGCTTCTACGATCCGGGTGGTGCTCGCGGACGACGAGGAGATGATCCGCCACGGCGTCCGACTGATCCTCCGGCACGCCGACGGCATCACAGTGGTGGGCGAGGCGGCCAACGGTGACCAGGCCGTCCGGCTCGCCGCCGAGCACCGGCCCGACGTGGTGCTCCTAGACATCCGCATGCCCGTATTCGACGGACTCGGAGCCGTCGAACCGCTGACCGCCCTCGACCCTGCGCCGAAAGTGGTCATGCTCACCACCTTCGGTGACGAGGAAAACGTCATCCGGGCCCTTCAGGCCGGCGCCACCGGCTTCCTGCTCAAGGACGAAGGGCCACAGGAACTGATCAGAGCGGTACGGGCTGCCGCCACTGGGGACGCGGTCCTCTCGCCCGGCGTCACCGGGTCCGTCATCCGGCGGATGCTGAGCCGCGGCCTGGCCGGCGCCCAGGCCGCCGCCCCGGACGACAGGGTGGCGGGGCTGACGGACCGGGAGCGGGAGGTGCTGGTCATGCTGGGGGAGGGGCTGTCGAACCTGGACATCGGCAGGCGCCTCGGTATCGGCGTAGGGACGGTCAAGACCCACGTCCGGTCGATCCTGGCAAAGACGGGGTGCGACAGCCGGGTGCAGGCGGCGCTGCTGGCGCACCAGGCCGACCTCATGGGCTGAGCCCCGGGCCGGGGCCGGTTGGGCGGGTCTCTCTTTGGGCAGAGAGGCCATCGTCCGTGAAGGCGACAGCCGAGGGCGGGTGTGCCTTTTGACAGAGGGCGCATGCCCGACTGGGGAACGACGAACACATGGGTACGCCGCGGCCACGATGGTCGGGAGCTTTTCGTCCCTTCCAGGAGTAGCCATGTCGCATCCCGCCACCCTGACCGCTGGCCTTCGGGCTCCTTCGTGCGTTGCCGCCCGTGCGACGGAGCTGACCAAGGTCTACGGCGAGGGTGAAACCCGCGTCGTCGCCCTCGACTCGGTCTCGGTGGAGTTCGGGCAGGGCCGGTTTACGGCGATCATGGGGCCGTCCGGTTCCGGCAAGTCAACGCTGATGCACTGCATGGCGGGACTCGACTCCATCTCCGCGGGCTCGGCGCAAATCGGTGACACCGAGCTGGCCAGCCTTGGCGACCGGCAGCTCACCAGACTTCGCAGAGAGAAGATCGGCTTCGTCTTCCAGGCGTTCAACCTGCTGCCCACGCTCAACACCATCGAGAACATCACTCTGCCGATGTACATCGCCGGCCGAAAGCCCGACCAGCAGTGGCTAGAGCTGGTCGTGAGGACCGTCGGTCTCTCCGGGCGACTGAGGCACCGCCCCTCGCAGCTCTCCGGCGGCCAGCAGCAACGCGTCGCAGTGGCCCGCGCGCTCGCGGGCCGGCCGGAAGTCATCTTCACGGACGAGCCCACCGGCAACCTCGACTCCTGCTCGGGCGCGGAGATCCTGGGTTTTCTGCGCGACTCCGTACGCGAGCTGGGGCAGTCGGTCGTGATGGTCACCCACGACCCGGTGGCCGCCTCCTACGCGGATCGGGTGGTCTTCCTCGCCGACGGGCGCCTCACCGACGACCTGCACGCCCCCACCCCCGAGACCGTGCTCGACCGTCTGCGGCTCTTCAGCGCCAAGGAACGGACGAGCTAACGCTCTTTCGCACGTTCCCTCCCATGCAGGTTGCCTGTTCCACCGCGCACCTCCAGGACTGAAAGCCGACCATGCTGCGTACAACCCTGCGCAACGTTCTTGCGCATAAAGCCCGATTGATCACGACCGCTCTCGCGGTCCTGCTGGGCGTCGCCTTCGTCTCCGGCGCCCTTGTCTTTGGTGACACTGCCGCCCACGGCTTCCGCAGCGCCGCGGCCATGAGCCTGAAGGATGTGGCCGTCTCCGTACAGGCCCAGGATCCCGGTACCCAAGCGGGCCGCGAGGACGGCAAGCGGACCACCGTCCTCGACACCGCCCTGGCGCAAAAGATCCGCGCGCTGCCGGGCGTCGCCTCAGTGCGTCCCACCGTTCACGGCAACGCCACCGTGGCCGGCAAAGACGGCCGCCCGGTCGACGCCGACAACAGCGGCCAGAACCTGGCTACCAACTACCTGCCCGGCAAAGGTGGCGAGGACAGCCGCTTCCCGCTGAAGGAAGGCCGCCGCCCCACCGCCGAGGGCGAGCTGGCGCTGGACGCCAAGACCGCCGAGAAGGCCGGCTACCGGATCGGCGACACCGTCCGCTTCGCCACCAACGGGCCCACTCTGGCCAAGAAGCTCGTCGGCACCGTCGCCACCAACGACCCACGCCTGAGCGCCGGCGGCACCCTCACACTCTTCGACACCAGCACCGCACAAAAGCTGTTCCTCCACCCCGGCCAGTACGACGAGATCACGGTCGCGGCCAAGGACGGTACCGACGAGGGCGCGCTGACCGACCGGGTACGGGAACTGCTCCCCGACAAGGGCGCCAAAGCCATCAGCGGCGCCGACCTGGCCGCAGAGCAGTCCGCCCGCATCACCGAGAACACAAGTTCCATCACCAAGACGCTGCTCGTCTTCGCCGGAATTGCGTTGTTCGTCAGCGTCTTCATCATCGCCAACACCTTCACCATGCTCATCGCCCAACGCAGCCGCGAGATCGCGCTGATGCGGGCCGTGGGCGCCTCACGCCGCCAGGTCGTACGCTCCGCCCTCGCCGAGGCCACCCTCCTCGGGCTCGGCGCCTCCGCCGCCGGAATCGCTTGCGGCATCGGCATCGCCGCTGCCATGCGCCCCCTGCTCAACGCGAGCGGCGCCGGGCTGCCCGACGGACCGCTCGTCATCTCACCCACCACTCTCACCTGCTCACTCGCGGTCGGCGTCCTCGTCACCGTACTGGCCGCATGGCTGCCATCCCGCAAAGCCGCCAAGATCGCCCCCGTCGCAGTACTCGGCAGCACCGACCAAGCCCTGCCTGCACGCGCCCTGGTGGTCCGCAACGTGCTCGGAACCCTGCTCACCGGAGCCGGCGTGCTGGTGATGCTGTACGTCTCCACGCTCAAAACCAGCACCCAGCCCCACCTGATGAGCGCGATGCTCGGCTCCGCCTTGTGTCTCACCGGCATGATCGTGCTCGCCCCGCTGCTCTCCCGGCCCCTGATCACCATGGCGGGCAAAGCCACCGTCCGCCTCTTCGGCGTCAGCAGCAAACTGGCCACGGAGAACGCCCTGCGCAACCCGCGCCGCACCGCCGCCACCGCGTCGTCCCTGATGGTCGGACTCACCCTGATCACCGGTCTGACCGTGGCCGGACACTCCGCCCAGCGCGCCATGGACAAAGAGGCGACCCAGGGACTGGCCACCGACTACAAAGTCTCCAACAGCTCCTTCACCGGACTCGACGCGGGCGTGACGGATCAGGTCGCGCGAGTGCCCGGGGTTGCTGCAGCCATCCCCATCACCACAGCGGGGTTCAGCACCCAGGACGGGTTCGCCCTGATCACCGGCACGGACCCGAACGCGTTGGGCAAGGCCGCGCACCTGAACTTCCTCGCCGGCTCCCTGCGCGACATCGGCCCCGGGAAGATCGCTGTCTCTGACGAGTTCGCGGCCAAGGCCTACATCGAAGTCGGTGACACCATCGATGCCGCCATGGACACAGGCAACGCCGGGATGAAGAAGCTGACGGTCACCGGCATCTATGCCAAGACCCGCGCTGCGGAGGAGGCACTGGGCACGCTCGCCGACGTACTCCCGTACTCCGGTACCAAGAAACTCGACAAGGTGCTGGTCAAGGCCGAGCCGGGCCAGGACGCAGGGCTTGAGCGGAAGATCCGCGCCGCGCTGGGCGACAGCCCGCTGATCCAGGTCCAAAGCCGCGAGCAGGTCATCAAGGCGGACGGCGGGTCGGTCACCATGGCCCTCAACATGACGTACGGGCTGCTCGGCATGGCCGTCGTCATCGCGGTGCTCGGCGTCATCAACACCATGGCCATGTCGGTCTTCGAGCGCACCCGAGAGATCGGCATGCTGCGGGCCATCGGCCTCGACCGCTCCGGGATCAAGCAGATGGTCCGTCTGGAATCGGTGGTGATCTCACTGTTCGGCGCAGTACTGGGGATCGGCACGGGCATCTTCCTCGCCTGGGCCGGAGGCAGCCTGGCGACGTCCTCAATGGAGGCATACGAGACGGTCCTGCCATGGGCGAGGCTCGGGACCCTCCTGGCACTGGCCCTGGTGATCGGAGTCCTCGCCGCAATCTGGCCGGCCCGCCGGGCGGCCCGCATGAACATGCTGCGGTCGATCCAGCCGAGTTGAGCCACGCGGCCGCGCGCCGGTCGGCTGAGCCGCGCCGGGGAGCCGCACACGCCGGGCGGCACAGGCAGCCTGCCGATACCGATTTTGCCCTGCGACGGATCTGGAGAGGCGGCACCGCATGCCCATACCCACCGCGCCAGGGCGCCAGACCGGCACGGCCGGCAAACGGCCGTGCCTGACGGAAAGGAAGAAGGAAATCCGCATGTCCACACTGTGCACAAAAGCTGGCCGAGGCCGACGTAGCAGTCTGACGGCGGCTGCACTCGCCACCACCTTCATCACCAGCATGTCGCTGCTGGGCTCTTCACCTGCCCACGCCGACGTCCTGGCAAGCGTCGACAGCTACACCTACGAAACGGACCAGGCCGTCCTCAAGGCGATGGAGAAGTGGGCTCCCGTCAACAGCTCGGAGAGCGTGATGGGTTACCCGAAGGGACTGGACAAAGACAAAAGCGGCAACATCAAGGCCGTCACCCTGGCAGACGTGAAGAAGGCCTACGACCCCCAGCAAGCAATCACCGACGCCAAGAACGCAGCCCAGCAGTACGCGGCCAGCGAGAAGAACCCCGAGCCGCTCCGAGAAAGCGCCAGGCATCTGGCCAACGGCTGGCCCGGAGGAACGAAGCCCACGACCAACGACATCCGCCAGAACACCAAGGACGATGTGGCTCCCTCGGGCGGACAGACCACCGAGGAGTACTGCGGCATGGTCAACAAAAACCCGAAGCACCCGGCGTACGGGCAGACAGCACCGTGCGTCTTCGTCGGAAAGCTCGACGAGAAGTACCCGGTGCGTGGAGCCAGTGACGCCATGGCAGGTGAGGGGAAGCTCACCTACAAAGTCACCGCATCCGTCACCGACGAGAAGAGCGTGACGGAAGGCTGGTCAGCGGGCGGCAAGATCTCACCCAAGATCATCAGCAAGGACGTGGCCGAAGTCGGCGCCGAAGCCAGCTTCGCCTACAGCTACGCCTCCACCTCCATCAACAGGGTACAGAACACCCTGGAGACGGCGGTCGAGATCAGCGTTCCGAAAGACAAGAGAGGCCATCTGGAAGGCCGAGCCAACGGCGCGTACTACACCGGCTACATCGTCCTGCGGGACATCGACAGCAGCAACAATGAGTCCATGACGGCCATACCCGCCCGGGTCTACGTCCAGGCCGACACCACCGCACCAGTCACCTGGTTCAAGCGGCTGACACCCGCGTAACAGCCCCTTCACTCCCGGCAGCCGACTGACCGCCCTGCCAACCCACTGGCACAGGGATGCCCTAAGAACTCCTAACGGAATGAACCGGTGACCCGCTTGGCGCGCCTGAGTGAGTAGATCATTACTCTGCATGGGTGCTGTCCTATGACGAGATGACCCCGCCGGAGCGCGAGCTGTGGGACGCCTTCCCTGAGGGGCGTCGCGTTGACCTGTGCACAGGAGTACCCGACGCGGACGCTCCCGCTGCGGGTGACCGGTGGGGCCCCGACCGTACTGTCCGCGCGGCCGTCGTGGCGACGCTGTTGCTCGGCGCGAACGAAGACCGGTCTGGCACCGTAGCCGCCTTGCGACTCACCGGCGCGCGTATCACCGGTCGTCTCGACCTGTCCGGGGCGGAGATCTGTCACACGTTCTTGCTGCAGGGCTGTCGGCTGGACGAGGCGGTGCAACTGCACGGTGCGACGACCCGGACGATCGAGATATCGGACAGCTGGGTGCCGGGGATCAACGCCGAGCTCGCCCGAATCGAGGGTGACCTGGACCTGAGGCGGTCGACTCTCGAAGGCGGCTCCCTCATACTCGTCAACGCTCGTATGGCCGGGAATCTGGTGATCTCGGATGCCAGGATCTCGGGCCCGGAAGAGTGGGCAGTGCGCGCGGGCGGCCTCGTCCTGGATGGCGGCGTCTTCGGCCAGCGGCTCACCACGCAAGGCGGACTGCGGCTGCCCGGCGCACAGCTGCTCAGCGGCCTGTTCCTGCAAGGCGCACGGCTGGGGAACACCGCGGGCGTCGCACTTGCCGCAGGAAGTATGGCCGCTTCGACGGTGGACTGCTCCCAGGGGTTCACCGCGCAAGGAGGCGTACTGCTGCGAAGGGCCCGAATAGAAGGTCTGCTGACCTTCGAAGGAGCCCATCTGAACGGGGATGGCGTAGCCCTGGACTGCGTATCCATGCACGTGGGCGACTTCGACTACAGAACCGCAGCACCGCTCTCAGGACTGGTGGATCTCCGGTCCGCCCAGGCCACCTGGTGTCAGGACAGCGAGCAGAGCTGGCCGAGGAAGGTGCTCCTGGAAGGGTTCACCTACGGGTCCATCCGATTCGGGGATGCCCCGTCCGCGGCAGGCGACGACGCACCGCCTGCGAGGGACGACGTGGCCCGTCGCCTGGCCTGGGTCCGCCGGAATCCTGGCTATGTCCCGCAGCCGTACGAGCAACTCGCGGGCTGGTACCGGCAAATCGGCCATGACGATGACGCCCGCCGCGTGCTCCTGGCCAAGCAGCGCCACCGGCGTCTCACCCTGTCCCCGCCGGCCCGGGTATGGGGGCACCTGCTGGACGTGACCGTGGGCTATGGCTATCGGCCCTGGCTGGCTGGCGTCTGGCTCCTCGCGCTGACCCTACTGGGCACGCTGGCCTTTAGCACTCACTCTCCCAGCCCGGTCAAACGAGACGAAGGCAGCCCGTTCCAGCCCCTCGTCTACACGCTCGACCTTTTGATCCCCCTCGGTGGTCTGGGTCAGCGCACGGGGTGGTATTGGCCGAACAGCAGCCTCCAGTGGCTGGCCTACCTGCTGATCGCCTTCGGCTGGATGCTGACGACCGCCATCATCGCCGGTATCACCCGCACCCTGCAGAAAAACTAGTGAGCAATAGTTGAGTTCAGCCGTCGCCAGCAGATCAGTGCGCATCCGAGGGTGAGGAAGGCTTCGTGGATGTCGTCGCGGATCTCCCAGCGGATCCGTAGGCGGCGGAACCAGTGCAGATGGGCGAACGCGCGCTCCACGACCCAGCGTTGGGTGCCCAGTCCGGAGCCGTGCGCGGTGCCCCGGCGGGCGATCAGTGGCTTCACGCCGAGACCCCAGACCAGGCGGCGGTACTTGTCATGGTCATAGCCGCGGTCGGCCAGCACCACGTCCGGGCGGCGACGGGGCCGACCGCGCTTGCCCCGCACGGGCGGCACGGCTTGGAGGAGCGGGATCAGCTGGGTGACATCGTTGCGGTTGCCGCCGGTCAAGGTGACGGCGAGCGGGATGCCGGTGGCGTCGGTGATCAGGTGGTGCTTGCTGCCCGTCCTGCCCCGGCGACAGGGCTTCGTCCTGTCTTGGAGCCCCCTTTAACGCCCGGATGTGGGAGCCGTCGACCGCCGCACGGGAGAAGTCCAGGACGTTCGCGCTGCGGAGCTCGGCAAGGAGGAGCGCGTGCAGCCGAGGCCACACCCCGGCCTTGGTCCACTCGGCCAGACGGCGCCAGCAGGTCATGCCCGAGCCGAAGCCGAGTTCCTGCGGCAGCTGCTCCCAGGCGATCCCGGTGTGCAGCACGAACAGGATGCCCTGGAACACCAGCCGGTCAGGATGCCGCATACGTCCGGGGTGCCGAGCCCGACGCTCGACCTTCGGCAGCAGTGGCTCGACCACCGCCCACAGCTCGTCGTCGACTTCCCATGGCTTCAGCCGCGCCACCCCGCACCCCCGGATATTCCGTCCCGGAGTGATCCAACCATCTTGAAGATCATTTCGTTAGGAGTTCTAAGGCAATCCGGCTGCAAGGCGTGATATCGCCCTCCATCGCCCCGAAAGGCGGTGGAGGGCGATGCTGTGGATCAAAAATGATCAACAGCGGGCCCGCCCGTTCGCGCACATCGCACTGCGCTTCATCCTACGGAAGCCACTGGTCGGGACTGTTCGGTCGTGGCCGACGCCACGTACCAGGACGTGCCGTAAGATCCCGTCGTTCGGGCCCGGTTCGGCAAGGACTCCAACCAGGCGACCGGTTCGTTGAGAAATCTCGCTTCCCAAGCCCAGGCCGCGCGGAGACACTGCAGAGGTGCTGGCCGTCTGTTGCCTGAGCACCTGCCTGGGCGGCTCGGACAACACCATCGGTGAGCCTGCCTGCAACCAGGACACGGCATGGGGGGCCGGGACGCGCACCCTCGAAAGGGCTGTGCGCGCGCACGTTCTCGTCAACCCTCGCCGTGGCCAGCCTCTTGGTCACCTCTAGTGCGCTGGCAGATCGGTTCAGACGCCGTCGGGTGTTCCAGTGCGGTGCCTAGCTAGGTGCGGCCTCGCTGGTCTGCGCGGCCCCCCTTCTGTGGCGCGCGTGGCCCATTGCCGTCCAGGAAGCGGCGCCTCCAGGCTCAGACCCGTGGCCCCTGGTTCATTGGTAAGCGAGGCCCGATCCGAGGGAGTGAGCGCCGGCGATCGGTAGCGGAGTGTCGGTCTTCACGGGCGGCATGGCCACTGGTGCGGTCGCGGGCCGTACTCTCACCGGGGAGTGTGTTTGGCGGTCCATTTCTGGATCAAGGACCCCGTCATCGCGGCCGCCCTCGTGCTCCCCACCGTGTCCGTGCCGGGGTTCCGGGCACCGCGAGGCAGCGGCTCGGCCTCCGGGGTCAGGCCTTGCTGGCTGTGGCCATAGGCCCTCGTTCAGCGTCCGAGACCGAGCAACCGAAGATCAAGGCTACCTTCCGACGGAATGTAGATACGGGAGTAGTCAGTGGTGCATACTGCTGCTATGCCTGAGACGACAACCGTCCGCGTCGATGTGGAGACCAGCAAGCGCCTCACCGCGCTCGCCGCCGAGGAAGGCGTGAGCGTGCGGGCCTACGTCGCGAGCCTCGCCGAACAGGCGGAGGCGCACAAGCACCTGCGGCGCGCCACAACCAGTTTTGAGGACGCGCTCTCACCAGATGTGCTGGACGCGTTCGACCAGCACTATGGCAGTGCCCCGGCCGACCACCCCAGCCGGGCGGCCTGATCTTGGACCTCTACATCGACATCCGGTGGCTCCTGGAGCGCCAGGAAAGGGTACTCGGCAAAGCGCTCGACGTGCGTGACTACTCCAGCCTGGTCGCCGCGGTGGCACGCCATCGTGTGAACACGCCGCACCTCGACGTGGACAAGCCAGATGCCTACTGGCGCGCGGGCGCGCTGCTCGACACGCTGGTTCTGCTCCGGCCGCTCCCCTTCCGGAACGAAGCCTTCGGGTATGGCGTCGCCATCGCCTACCTCGAAGCATCTGGTGAGACCATCGACCATCAGCCTGAGCTTTGGTTCCAACTCATCGACGATGTGAAAATGTTGAGGCTGGACGTGTATGACATCGCGGACCGCCTACGCTCGTGGAGCCGCCGGCAAACCTAGGCGCAGTATCCGATGACTCCTTGGTGAGGTCACGTAGCCAGAAGACGATGGCGGTCTGACCGGGCCGGATAGAGACGGCGGCGCATGCCGACGCGGTACTCGCCGCCGGTGTAGGGACGACGTTCGTGCTGGCCGCGCCCGCAATCCATACGGAAGGCGGCCAGACCACTGCCGGGCATAGCAGCGGGCAGGCGTGATCACACAAGGTTGGCCGTATGGGCGGTCGGCTGAGCGGTGCCAACGAGTTCCGTGTCGTGAACCAAGGCAGGGGCCGCCACGCACACCACACAACCGACACGTACACGAAGCGACGCTATACTCGATCGTGCGCCGCGAGAAGCGGTTTCTGCGCCGGAGCACGAGCCCCATTGGCCGCCCGCCACGCATCCGTCAAGGAACTGAAGGAACCTGGCACGTCATCACATGGAACCTGACCAATGTTAGCCGCCGCGCCAGGACCCACAGCCGGGCTTAACTGATCGTTTCAGAATGAGGTTCGGAGTCGTCTCAAGCAGATGATGCCGCAGGCGAGTTGAAGCAGGGCCGAGGTGGAGGTCGGCTCCTATCTCGTAGCGGATGCGGAGTCGTTTGAACTGGTGGAGCCTGGCGAAGATCTGCTCGACGACCCACCGTGTCTTGTCCAGACCCGATCCGTCTGGGACGCTTCGGCGGGCGGTCTTGGGTGTGATGCGGCGGGCCCGGAGGATGCGCCGGTACTTGTCGATGTCGTAGCCGCGGTTGGCGAACAGTCGCCCCGGCCGGTGCCGGGTCTTCGGCGGACTCCCCCAGATGCGGGGAATCGCGTCCAGCAGTGGTATCAGCTGGATGACGTCGTGGCGGATTCCGCCGGTCAGCGTGGCTGCGAGAGTGATGCCGTGCCGGTCGGTGATCAGGTGGTGCTTGCTGCCCGGTCTCGCCGGTCGACCGGCGAAGGTCCGGTGTGAGCCCCCCTTGAGGGCCCTGACGTGCGAGGCGTCGATCGCAGCGTCGTCCATGGCCAGCAGACCAGCTCTGCGTAGTTCGGTCAGGAGGACCTCGGGCAGGCGGGGCCAGACGCCGGCCTCGGTCCAGTCCCGCAACCGCCGCCAGGGCCCATCACTCCACTGCAGCCGGTCCGCTCGGCCAGCACATCCCTCCAGCTCACGCTCTTGCACAGCACGTAAACGATGCCCCGCAGGGCCGCACGGTCATCGGCAGGCAGGCGCCCGGGATACCGGTGCCGCCGAGCCGGTCAGGTTGGCAGCTAAGGAGCGACGCGATCCCACAGGCCATCAGACACCTGCAGCGCTCTGCCGCCGCCGAGCCCGACCGCCAAGCCCTCACACCGAACTCATTCTGAAACGATCAGTAAGGCACAGACAGTCCCCATCGGGAGCTCCGCCACGAGGAAATGCCCGTAACTGGGACGCCGTCATGAACCGGCGCACGGCCCTCGGCCGGCCCACCCCAACTGGCATGTCCGCGTTCCAGGGCAGATCGACCAGACCCCTGGCACAGCTCAGGTCAACCGCACGGAGGTCGGTTGCTGCTGCCCCAACTGATCTGCGAAACGGAATCAGCAGCGCGGTGGCTCGATGGACGAGCGGCGTGCTGTGCTCGTGGCCGTGTCTGACGGGTCACCGGGCTGACTAGCCAGGTAAACGCATCGTCGCACCCGCCGGGGTTGGTGGCAGACCGGACTCTGACTGCGGCACAGGACGCTGACGACCCCGCGGCCATCGCGGCAGCGACTAGCATGGGAACGTCCTGCGCGAGACGTCGTACCCAGAAGACGCACCGCGGGGGGTCACGGAGGCGGCGGACCTGCTGTGCCCTCACGTCGACAACGCACCGGATGAGTGGCGTGGCGTATATGGCGCCCATGATGTCACGCAGGACATGCTCCGGCGGCCGACCGAAGTCGAGGGCCCTGCCCTGGTGCTCGAAACACCAGGCCGCAAGCACCGGCTCGATCAACTCCCAGATCGTATCGGACAGGTCACTCGGATACAGACGTCGCGTCGGCACGCATCCGGCGTATCGATCCAAACCGAGTGCGCCCAGGCGCGAAGCGACGACGACGGAAACACACAAGCCGCCCGCGCGTTCTGGGATGAGACAGGAACAAGCCTTACCTCGCCCCACCTGTCACCCCGCTCCACCCACAGGCACCAAAACGCCCCTGCTACCTCACGATCACCACGACCTCACGCTCCATGAATAAGTCTATTTCGGTGCCGACCAGTTGGAAACGACCTCATAGAGGTCGTTTCCATTCGGCACCGTTACCTCCTGGTTTGCCTGATTCAGGGATGGGGTGCTGGTGCGACTGCTGATTTGGTTGATCCTGGATGGCCGGGTGGGGTGACGCCCGGGCGTGTTGGGGGTTACGCCTGTCTCGTTCCAGGGCGCCTCATTCCGTGGCCGTGCTTCCCCGGTCAAAGACGCCGCCTGGGCGCACTCGTGTTCGGGCGGTACGTCGAGGTTATGAGTGAGCGACGTCCGTATCCGAGTGCTCTGTCCGATGCCCGTTGGGAGCGTCAAGACCTCCACCAGCGTCCCCGCCTCGAGTCAGGGCACGGACGCGGGCAAGAAGATCGTCGGCTGAAGCGGAGCATCCTGACCGACACACAATCGGTCTCCTGCTCGCGGTGCTGATCACCGCTGCCAGCGTCCAGGACTCCATGGCCGGCACCCAGATGCTCGACTATAGTGACGTGAGTCGGAGATTTGTTGGCAGTAGGCGGCTGCTTTGTCGAGGATCTCGTCGGCGGTCTTGGTCCAGATGAACGGCCTGGGGTGTTCGTTCCAGTCGGCGAGCCAGTTGCGGATGTCGCGTTCAAGGGCTTGGACGGAGCGGTGGACGCCTCGCTTGAGCTTCTTCTGCGTGAGCTCGGCGGACCACCGCTCCACGAGGTTCAGCCAGGACGAACTCGTCGGTGTGAAGTGGAGATGGAAGCACGGGTGCGCCAGCAGCCACTGCGTGATGGCGGGCGTCTTGTGGGTGACGCAGTTGTCCAGGATCAGAGGACATCGAGGTCAGCGGGGACTTCCATGTCGAGCTTGGCCAGGAATTTCTTGCACTCGACGGCCCGGTGGCGCCGGTGGAGGGAGCCGATCACCTTGCCGCTGGCGACTTCCAGTGCGGCGAACAGTGTGGTGGTGGCGGCGCGGACGTGGTCGTGGCTGCGGCGTTCGGGAACGCCTGGAACCGGCGGCAGTACGGGCTGGGACCGGTCGAGTGCCTGGATCTGGGACTTCTCGTCCACGCACAGGACCAGAGCTTTCTCCGGCGGGTCGAGATACAGGCCCACGACATCGCGGACCTTGTCGATGAACAGCGGGTCCGTTGACTGCTTGAAGGTCTGCGACAGGTGCGGCGCCAGGGCGAACGCCCGCCAGATCCGCGTGATCGCCGACTGCGACATGCCCGTGGCCGCCGCCATCGACCTGGTCGACCAGTGGGTCGCGTTCTTCGGTGTCTCCTCAAGTGTTCTGACGATGACCCACTCGACGTCCGCGTCGGTGATCTTTCGGGGGACGCCGGCCGCGGCTCGTCGGCCAGGCCGTCCAGACCCCGTTCCAGGAAGCGCCGCCGCCAGGTGCGGACCGTGTCCGGAGTGATCCGGAGCCGCGCGACATCTCCATGATCGAGTGTCCCTCGGCGCACTCCAGCACGATCCGCGAGCGCTGGGCCAGCGCCTGAGCCGTCGTGCGGCGACGCACCCAGCCTTCCAGCACGGCCCGCTGGGCATCAGTCACCGACAACGGCGGAATCTTCGGACCCGGACGACCCATACCGAACCAACGACGAATCTCCGATACAGGTCACTGAACCTTTTTCATCCTGCCTCTGCGGGGCTGTAAGGCCTGGTCATCTGGGGTGGTGACGTGGCAGAGCCCCCGGTCGTTGGCGGTGTTGATTCCACTCGGCACCGCCGACAGCCCGGGGGCTCTGCTGGTTCCGTATCCTTCCATGCTCGACGTCCCGTACGAGCTGGTCGAGCATGTCTCCTGGCTGATCTACG
>NZ_JBVJAH010000042.1:0-21295 GCF_055590785.1 Streptomyces sp. NPDC041796 | reverse complement strand
CCCCCCCCCCCCCCCCCCCCCCCCCCCCCCCCCCCCCCCCCCCCCCCCCCCCCCCCCCCCCCCCCCCCCCCCCCCCCCCCCCCCCCCCCCCGTACGAGGTAGCAGGGGTCAGTGCCGGGGGTCGGCGTCCAGGATGCCGTCCGGCTCGTAGCCGGAGCGCGGAGTTCGACCGCAGCGGCCCAGATGTCTCCCGCCGCCGTCCGCTTGACCGACAGGGTGGTCCATGATGTCCTTCAGGATCATCCGGGCCACACGGCGCTCGTTGCGCTCACGCAGGGGGGGCTCGGACTCAGGCGATCATGGCGACCGGGTCAGGCAAGAACCTCGTGGCCACCCCGGAGTACTGAGGAGTTCCGTGCGGGCCATGGCTGGTGCTCGTCCCTCGTTGGACGAGCGCCTGCCCACACAGAAGCCGAATGGGCCCGAAATGTACGTTGCGTACGCTGTTCGTACGCCAAATGTACGCGTAACACCAAGGGAAGCGGCAGAAGCGTCTGTCCGGCGTGGACGAGATGGTGATCTCGCTGTCCGTAAAGGGTCTGCCGACCGGTGAGGTCCAGGCCTATCTGGCCGAGGTCTACACCACGAACGTGACCGAATCGGTGAACGCCAGGATCGGGCGGGCGGGTCAAGGCCCCCGGCCACTTCCCGAACGAGACCGCTAAGTGCGTCTACATGGCCATCATGCCGCTGGACCCCACCGGCAAGGGCCAGGCCCGCTGGACACCATGCGCTGGAAGACCGCCCTGAACGCCTTCGACATCACCCCCGACGGCCGACTCTCAGCAGCCCGCCAGTAGCCCCATCCACCCTGGATACACCACTCGTTTGACAAAACTCCCTCGTTACACCGTTCGATTGGCTCTGTCTCACATTCGGTGGTGACGGAGTGTGCTGTTTTTCGAGGAGGATGCGGTGCCGGAGCAGGGTGAAGCCTGCTCGTCCGTGCATCTGGCGCGCGATCCGTTTGGTCTTGGTGTTGACGCCCTCAGTGGGGCCGTTGCTGTGCGGAAGCGTGAGCCCGGCGATCACGGCGTCGATGTCCCGGTCCAGGCCCCGGGTGAAGGCGTGTAGGTGGGGCAGGTCGGCTGTTCGGACTTGGGCGATCCAGTGCGTGAGCGCATCGGCGTTGTCGGCGTGTGGCGTAAGGAGCGGTGCGAAGTCTCTGATACCTGCGGCCAGTTGGGTTATCTCGGGGCAGGCGGTGGTGAGCTTGTCCAGGAGCTCGTGCTGCTCGGGCTTGAGGTTGTCGGGTCTGGTCAGCAGCATCCGGGCGAGCCGGCGTGGCGAGATGTGGCTGCGGTCGGCGTCCGCGCGGCCTTGGTTGATGTACTTGTGCAGAAGGTTCAGGCAGCCCATGAAGCCGAGGGCCTTGATCTCTTCGAAGAGGTGCTGGACGGGGACGCTGGGATCTTCACTTCGGCGTTTGCGCAGGTGCTCGCGGTAGGGATCGACCAGGCTGGCACGGTACTTGGGGACGCGGAGCATGCGCTCGGGCCGGTCGGCTCGGGCGTAGCGTTTGACGGTGTTCAGGGCCAGTTGCAGGCGGCGGGCGCATTCGAGCAAGCCCACGCCCTTCTCGAGCAGGCCATGAACCTGATGCCAGCGTTCGAGGGTGGTCTGAGCGCGGGGCCCGTGGTAGATCGGCGCGTCCAGTACGGTGGCCCAGCAGGCACTGTGTGCCTTCACCTCGCTCAGGGCGGCATCGCACAGGTTCTTCCATAAATGCCAGCGATCACCGACTTGCACCGCGTCAGGCAGAGCACGGCGGATGGCCTCGGCGTAGGTGGCTGAGCCGTCGCGGCACACGACCTCGATGCCCGGATGCCCGCGAAGCCACGCTTCCAGCGTGTCGGCCGTGCGGTCGGGCAGCACGTCGATCCGCTCATGGGTCTCGGCGTCGATCACCACGGTGGCATAGCGGTGCCGTCGGCGCAGGGCGAAATCGTCGACGCCGATCACGCGGGGCACCCGCCCGGTGGGCAACGGGATGCGCAGCAGGGTGCGCAGGGCCGTGTGACGGGACAGGCCCACCGCGAGTATCGCCAGCAAACGTGATCCCGCCCGGCCCGCTAACTCCTTGACCACGGCCTTGACCTGCCTGGTCAGACGAGCGGTGCGTCGCTGGTATCGCTCCAGCACCCCGGGCACCTGTTCGCGGAAGGTGTGGCGGCAGCCTCGCGGCGGACACACCCAGACCCCGCGCAACTTTCAGGGGTTGCAGTTGGTGGCGCTCTCGACGTTGGTGCATGTGTCGGCGCCGGGTCCCGCGTCGGCGGTGTCAGCGTCGTCTCCGCCGTCGATGGCGTCGCTCAGGCCGGTTCCGAGGGGGCTGTAGTACTGGTTGCCGTTCTTGGCGTCACCGTAAATGGTGTCGCTGCCGCTGCCGGCGTCGATAATGTCGCGGTTACCAGAGGTCGATACCCCGGTTCCTGGTCCGGTGACGGTGAGGGTTTCAGTGTCCCCGTAAAGGATGTCAGTGCCTTCGCCGCCAGAAATATTGTTGTCGCCGCCCGAGATGTCCACGGCTCCAACGCCAGTAAACGTCATCTCTTTGGTCTGGCCGTAGATCGTATCTGTGCCATCCCCGCCGAGGAGCGTGTCACCGGTGAATGCGAGTCCCGCGCTGGCGCTGGTTACCTTAACGGTCAAGGCGACGCCAGCCATGGTGTCGGTTCCCAATCCGCCGTCGATGTAGTCGGCCCCGCCAGTGTTCGCACTGACCGGGGTGACAGCAGTCTCCCACTCGCCCAGGAGGAGGTCGGTGCCGCCCTCTCCGAAGATCCGGTCGTTGTCACCGATGGTTCCGGCTGCTGTGGGTGTTTGCCTGTCGCCGTAGACGGTGTCGTTGCCGTCACCGGCGCAGATGATGTCGTCGCCTCCGAGACCGCTGATCGTGTCATCGCCACCCAGGCCGACGATCACGTCGGCACCCGCAGTTCCCGTCAGTGTGTCAGATCCCTCTGTGCCGACGATGGTGGCCGGCCTGGCGTCACAGGACGTTCCCAGGCCTGTCACGTCAACAATTTCGTTGGTGACCACGCCGTCGGTTCGTGTTACGCCTTGCTCGCTGTCACACGCCAGTGGGTCAAGGTGGCCCAGGGTGGAGGTGCGGGTGACGTGAGCGCCGACAAACTTGCCTGCGGTTACAGTACCGGTAGAGACAGCGACGACCATGCCTCCGGGCCGTACAGCGATGACCTGGTCGTAGACTTCGGTGCTCGTTTCACCCGTGTTCCAGGTGATGATCTGAGTACCGCGAACGCTGCCGCTGGTACAACTGCGAAGCCCCGTGCCCGTCGCGGTGCTTGTGCCGGATGTGATGTTCGGATCACTGGAAGCGCAGGGACCGTATACGGTTGCGCCGGAGGTAGCGATTGTCCGAGGCGTGAAGGTCATCCCCGGCGTATATGTGACGGTCTGGGTGCCCGAGCACACGGCAAAATCGCCCGGGGCAGCGTGAGCCGACGGGGCAAAGAGCACGCTGCTCACTGCCACAAGCATGCTCATGAATACGTACACGGCTCCACTCGGAATTCTCAGCCAGGGCCGATGCGGCAAGATAATCATGACTGCTCCGTTCGCCGATTGCTGGGAGCCGAACTGCTCAGCCCTCAAAGGGATACCTACCCAAGACCCAATAGATCCGACCAGCCATCCCCCAGCCGGACTCGGCACGCGGATCGCCGAGTGGCGGTTCTATTGAGCTTTTTCGAGTTGGCCACCGACCGGGTGACAGGCAAGGGCTCGTAACCGGGCAAGGCTCCGGGACGGTTGAGCGAGAGATCACACGTCACAACGCGTCCGCCAGGGAGCCTTGTTGATTACCTGTCCTGCCGTACCGGGCCCTCCTCATGAGCTTGTGGAGGAGGCTGTTTACTCCTCTGCGTCAGAAGTGATCTCGTTGATGCTGGTCGGGCCCTGCTGACACCGGGAATGACGCACAGTGGGTGACTTGATGAACGAGACCAGCCCACATGCCGATCCACTGAGCAGCGGGAGGAGGACGGAACGAGCCGTCTCTGCGGGGGGCCCGCAGGTCGTGCAGGATCGCGGAAACACCGATCGACTCCTCGACATCCATAGCGGTCAGGCCGTCGACGCCGGGCGTCCGGGCTCCCTGGTTGCCCGCGACTCGAACGCCCACAAGCAGCGTTGCCGGGTCGTGCACGTAAGTTGAACAGGTCATCGAACCGGCGGCCGGGATCGGCCACCGCTCAAGGGTGAAGCTTGTTCTGCATCTCCAGTAACCGGGCCCGAGGGTCCGGAGCTCCGCCATTCGGCAGGGCGTCTTCCGGCATTGCAGTGGCCTTCCCTTCTCGATACCGCGGCCGCCCTTCCCCATGTTGCCGGGGGTGCAGCGCATGCGCTTGGCCTACCGCAAACAGGGTTTGTGGGGGTTGCTCGACCACCGCACCACCGGGCCTCCAGCCCTACCGGGCGGGCCGACGAACGGGTCGTCGCCGCCGTCCGCGAGGCGCTGCGCCGCCGCCGCGGGCGTTCCAAGGGCACCATCAACGGCCTGTTCCCGCTGATCAACCAGATTCTGGAGGACCGGCACGGTCCCGGCACGGTGCCCGCGCCGTCCCAGGCCACGCTATACCGGCTCGCCACCAATCTCGCCCGGCCCGGCGAACTGCCCTCCGGGCCCGTCCGGCAAGTACCGGCGAGCGTCGACGGGTGGGCGTTCACTCCAGCTACGGCGCTGCGGCCCGGCGAGCAGGTGCAGGTCGACACCACCCGCCTGGACGTCCTCGCTCTCTTCGACGACGGGCGTCTGGCCCGGCCTGAGCTGACCATCGCCGTCGACGTCGCCACCCGCGCCATCCTTGCCGCCGTGCTGTGCCCGTGTGCTACCAAGGCCGTCGACGCGGCCCTGCTGCTGGCGGCGATGGCGGTCCCGTACCCCGCCCGCCCCACTTGGCCGGACATCCTTCGCATGGACCACGCCCCCGCACTCCCCCACCAGCGGCTGGCCACGCTGGATGCGCGCCTGGCCGGCGCGGCGGCCCGGCCCGTCGCCCTGCCCGAGACGATCGTCGTCGACCGCGGCAAAGTCTTCGTCTCCGCCGCGTTCACCGCCGCCTGCGAACACCTCGGCGTCAGCGTCCAGCCCGCCCCGCCCCACGCCCCCACCGCCAAAGGCATCGTCGAGCGGACCTTCGGCACCATCAACCACCTGTTCTGCCAGCGCCTGCCCGGCTACACCGGCTCCGACGTCACCCGCCGCGGCCCCGACACCGAGAAAGGCGCCTGCTACAGCGTCGCCCAGCTGCAGGACCTGCTCGATGAGTGGCTGGTGCACTACCACCACCGGCCCCACGAAGGCCTGCGCCACCCGATGATGCCGAAGAAGGCCCTCACACCGAACCAGATGTGGGCCGTGCTCGTCGCCGTCGCCGGACATGTCCCCGTCCCGCTGACCGGCCGCGACTACCTCGAGCTGCTGCCCGTGCGCTGGCAGGCCATCACTCCCGCCGGCATCCGCATCCACCAACGCACCTACGACCACGATCTCCTCGCCCCGTACCGCGGCCAGGCCTCCCCCGTCGCCGGCCGGGGCGGGGGAAATCCACTACAACCCCCACGACGTCCGCCAGATCTGGATCCGCCTCACCGACGGCCACCTCACCGAAATCCCGTGGTCCACCGCGACCACGTCCACCAGCCGTTCAACGACCACACCTGGCAGCACATCCGCACTCACGCCCACCGCAACAACCACGACGACAGCCAACAGCATGAAGCTGACCTCGCCGACGCCCTCGACCAGCTCATGCGCCGCGTCCACACCGGCCACGCCACCACCACCGAACAAGCTCTCCTCGCCCGCGCCACCACGCTGCCGGTTCCCGCCGCACGGCACCCTCGCCACGGCACCGGGCCCCATAACCGGCGAGCCGGCGCAGCAAGACGAGGACGACAGCATCGACGAGCTCGACGACCTCCCCGAGGACGACACCCACCCCGCCGCGGCCGCCGGATTCGGCCTCTACGACGCACACGAGGAAGCCGACAAGTGGTGAACTTGAACCCGCAGAGTGCGGGCAGCACACCCGTCGGCGGCAGCGACAGCGATGCGGCCGAGCTGTCCTGGCCCCTGACCACCTGGCAGGGCTGGCACCGCTTCGCCACCACTGAGCCGCCCGGCGACCCACCCCGCAGCACCGACGAACGCCTGGCCTACCACTCCGCGTTCGTCACCATCCGCACCCCCGCCATCAGCACCCTCGTCACCCAGGTCCGCACCCTGATGATCCTCGGCCGCCACCAGCAGACCACCGCACGGCCCTCCCTCATCGTTACCGGACCCGCCGCCGGGAAAACCACCGCCCTGCTCAACGTCGTGCGCGCCTGCCACCTCGCCCACACCCGCAAAAACCCGCCCCCGCCCGGATCAGCCCACACTCCGGTACCCGTGGCGTACGTCCTCGTCCCGCCCGGCGCCACCGCGAAAACCCTCATCACCGAATTCGCCAGCTACCTCGGCATCCCCACCACCACCCGCATGACCCAGACCCAAATCACCGACGCCGTCTGCCACACCTACACCCAAGCGAGCGTCCAACTCGTCCTCATCGACGAAATCCACCGCCTCAACCCCCGCACCACCACCGGCGCCCAAACCGCCGACCTCCTCAAAGACCTCACCGAACGCCTGCCCGCCACGTTCGTCTACGCCGGCATCAACGTCACCGACACACCCCTCTTCACCGGGACACGGGGCGCGCAACTCGCCGGCCGCGCCACCCTCATCACCTGCGGGCCCCTCCCCGCCCGACACGGCACCCGCCAACCCTTCCGCGAGGTCATCACCGACATCGAGAACGCCCTCGACCTCCACCAGCACCAACCCGGCACCCTCCCCCGGCACGCCCCCTACCTCCACCAGCGCACCGCAGGCCGCATCGGATCCCTCACCCGCCTCATCCGCCAAACAGCCATCACCGCCATCACCGCCATCCACGACGGCACCGAACGCATCACCAAAACAACCCTCGACGCGGTACGACTCGACCACCTCGCCGAAACCCACCACCGCCCCCGCACTCGAAGCCGCTAACCCACCCGCCGAACAGGCAAAACAGCGCTGGCCAGCGAAAACACCAACCGAACCTTTACGCGCTAGGACTACCTACAACCCACCCGGGCCACACTCCACACACAACACGCAGCCCCAGCTCACACACCCGGTCCACCCCACCGGAACCACTCACCCCGCCTCTCAACAAAACCCACAACACACCAGGCCAACAAACACCCACCCCCCTCCGAGCGTTACCCGACCTGATCAGGCCAGGGCACCCGAGACCGATAACCGACTACCCGCAAAGTCACCGGTATTTGGTCTAGACCTGCGTCTTGAAGTGATCAAATCGGTGAGATGGCTAGTCTCATCTCTTCCGCCTTGGGTCGCGCTGGCGGTAGCCGTCCATCGCCGCGAGGAACCCCTGCGGGGACAGGTCGGCGGCGACGCCCAGGTCGGCCATCGTCGCCAGGTAGGCGTCCCGTCCGTTCCTCGTGGCGCCGCCTGGTGGAGGCCCGGCAGGAACACCTGCGCCCCGGAAACTGACCGCCCGGGCAAACACGAGGCCCCGGACCAGGAGCTGGTGCGGGACCATCGTGCGGTCCGTCGGCACCAGGTCCCCGGCAAAACAAATGGTCCGCACGCCGACTGGCGTGCGGACCCAAAAGAAAAGAGGGGCAGTGGCCATAAATGGCGAGTGCCCCTTCAAGTCTGCACCGATTGTAGCACGGGAGACACGTTCGCCAGTTTCTGCTGGTCAGGCTCCGATAGGGTGCCCAAATGGTCTCCACCGCAGTCCAGGACCCCTACGCACGCCACGTCCTCGCGCGTATGTCCGACTTCTTCGCTGATGAGCGTACGCCCTGGCCCCGCCGCCTGTGGGACATAGGCTCCGTCCTCGCGCTGGAGGAACTGTGGGAGGCCGGCCACTGGCAGGCCCACAACGTGCTCTCCTCCTCCGCCTGCGACTGGCAGCGCCACGAGCTCAAGGCCATCCTCGGCCGTGACGCCGGGCTCGGCGCGACAAGGACCTCCGCAAGGAGATCACGAACCTCCTCAGCAAGCCCCTCCCCGACCCCAGCCCGGAACGGCGCCGGCTCAAGGAGGTCATCGGGCACCTGCGCCCCGGCTACCTGGACCGGTGGGTGACGGCGATCGCCGTCGAGGAAGACAAGCGGATCAAGCCCGAGCGGTTCTCCCGGACCGTAGCCGCCCACCTCCTGGACCTCGGCTACAGCGGCCTCCACCTGCGCGAATGGGCACGCGGCCTCAAGACCGCCCGCGTGACGGCCACCGACATCGCCGAGAGCGCAGCAGAACTCGCGCGCGCCCGCACGCAGACCTTCGACGTCCTGGTCGCCCTCGACAAGGTCCCTCACCGCGAACTCGCCGAAGCGCTGCCGAACTGGCTCGACAAGGGCAAGGTCGGCGCCTGGCTCCGCGAACAAGGCCACAGCACCGCCGGCTTCCGCACCGGAGGCGGCTTCGTCTACCAGCTCCAGGCACTCGACCCCCTCAGCGCGGCCGACCAGGCCCGCCAGCTCCTGGACCGCATGACCGCCCGCTCGGAGTTCCTGCGCGGCCGCCGCGGAGGCGTACTGCCCCTGCCGTTCATCTGGGTCGCCGGGTACGACACCCCGGTACCGCTCGAACCGCCAGCCCGCGGCGTCGACGTCCTCTCCCTCGTCTACGAGGGCCACCTCTACAAGGTCGACAGCCGAGAGCGCATCGACGACGCCCTTGAGCTCGCCGCCGTCAGCAACCGCGGCCCCCTCGCGCCCGCCGTCGCCGGCGGCTGGGCAGCTGTCGAGTCTCTCCTCGTCCATCCCGATGACCCCCGGGGCGACGGAGAACGGTCCGGAAAAGCCGTCGCCGCCGACCGTATGGCCGCGATCATCGCCTGCTCCTGGCCCCGCGCCGAGCTGACCACGCTGGCCCACCGCCATCAGCCCGCACAGCCCGACGCCCTCTCCGCGGCGGTCGCGGCCTGCACCGCCAACCGCGAACGTGCCCGGCTCGTTGCCGACGCCCTGCGGGCCGGAGGGCCCGAAGCCCTCGCCCTGAAGTACACCGACACCGCGGCTGCCCAGCGCATGGCCGCACTCGTGCAGAACCCAGGCAAGCAGCTCGCTGAGGTCAATCACGCGTTCCGCATCGCCATGCGCCGCCTCTACCGCACCCGCAACATCATTCTCCACGGCGGTGCCACCCAGGGCGTAGCCCTGGACGCATCCCTGCGAACAGCCGCACCCCTCCTGGGCGCCGGCCTCGACCGCATTGTCCACGCCTCGTACACCGAAGGACTCGACCCGCTCGACCTCGCCGCCCGCGCCGAAGTCGCTCTCCAACTCGTCGACGGTGAAACCGGCCTGTCTACCGTGGACCTGCTCGAACCGCCTCACTGAGCACAGCCGGAGGACCGCATCCTCACCTTGGGGGGACGGACTGTGGCGGCCGCCGTTTCCATTGAAACGGCTCACTACCGAGACCGTCGCCGCAGCTGCGCGACACGGGGCTGGTGCGGGTGTCCGCCCGGTGAGCTGCAGCGGACTCCCGGGCCAGCCTTGCAGGTAGGGCAGGCGACGTCGGTGACACGCCACACGGAACGTAGCCGCGGGCGTGGGGACTTCAGCCTAGGGCTTTCGTTCGTTGATGATCAGGCGTAGCCGTTCGTCGTGGGGGAGCTGCCGGCGGGGCCCGATGCCGTCGTCGTTGAGACAGCCCTTGCCCTTCTTGGCGCCGCACCGGGGACAGGGATGCGTGAACCATGCACCGGTGTCACCGCGACGCCAGTGATCGCGTTGGTGGCACAGTCGATGAACCAGGTGATCCACGGCATGCGAGCCCTGCCCTCAACATCGACCAGCACCGGCGCCTGGACGTGATCGGTCTCCCACACCTGGTTGCGCCAGCCCCGCGGCCGGGCCAGAAACACATCATGCTTACGCGCCGCCCCCTCCCCACCCGCAAGCCCCGCCCGCTCCCCCGGCGACAGATCACGGCGGATCGCCCGATGCAGCGTTGTCAGCGACGGTGGGCCTGCAGCCGGGGACTGCCGAGCAGCACGCAGGACCAGTTCGCGATGAACTGCCCGCACGTTCCCTTTCCACAATGCGAGCAGCCCTCGGACTTCGGGCGTGATCGTGAACCTCGCATCGGCCCGGGAGCGTGCGCCGGGGTAGGCGGCCGCGGTCTCATCGCTCTGAGCGGTGGCCAGCCAGCGCCACACCGTGCGCTCCGATACCCCCAGCGCATCCGCAGCCAAACGCACATGACCTGTTGTCAGGTTCCCCCCGGCCCGCAGAGCGAGCAGCCGCCGCACCGCAGGCCCGCGGAGTGCCGTTCTCGACACTGCAGGCAGCGCACTACCCGCAGGGACAGCACCCTGGTCCTCCATGCCCCCACGCCCCTGCCGCCCACCAAAAACCGGTCACCGACCACGGTGCCGCCACACGGCCCCCGAAGGATCAGAAGTGCCGTTCTCAAGACAGTGGAGCGCAGTGGGGTGTACCAGCCCATAACAGTGACACCCCCTCCAGAAACCGCTCCACGACAGTACGCCCGCCCACTCCCCTCCCCCAGCCAGCAGAAACACCCTGACCCTGACACACCATCACCGACACCCACCCGGCACATCGCCCCGTAGCGAGGGCGGGGAAGCACGAAGGCCCTGCTCCTACTCGGAATGAACCTGAAGGAGCAGGGGCCTCGGGGCAGGCTCAGCTGCCAATGGGACGGGGTCAGGCTAGGTTGATGTTCTCGGCCTGCGGGCCCTTCTGGCCCTGGGTGATGTCGAACGTCACGCTCTGGCCCTCCTGGAGCTCGCGGAAGCCCGAGGAGTTGATCGCGGAGTAGTGGGCGAAGACGTCCGGGCCGCCGCCGTCCTGGGCGATGAAGCCGAAGCCCTTCTCCGCGTTGAACCACTTCACAGTTCCCGTAGCCATATCCATGCCTTCCAGTCGATGAACGCCTCCCACGACGTGTGGAAGGCGGAGGTGATCGCCCTGGTTCCTGCGGCACAGCACAGCAAGACGCCCACGCCGGAGGCGTGGGCAAAGGGAACTTCCGACCACGACAGCTGACGCAGACGGTACACGTCCGCACATGCTGTCACCACAGGAAATGAGCACACGTCATGGCTTGCACCGGGTCCGCGCAGGCCCGCCGAGGCCGGCGGGCGCGCCCCAGCTCACGCCGCGGCCGGTGGGTTCGCTGATTCGGCGGCGCGGCGGTATTCGGCGTTGATGCGCTGGACTTCCTCGAGCTGGTTCTCGAGGATGACGATGCGGCAGGCGGCCTCGATGGGGGTGCCCTGGTCGACGAGTTCCCGGGCTCGTGCGGCGATGCGCAGCTGGTAGCGGGAGTAGCGGCGGTGGCCGCCGGCGGAGCGCAGCGGGGTGATCAGGCGGTGTTCACCGAGGGTGCGGAGGAAGCCCTGGGTGGTGCCGAGCATTTCGGCGGCCCGGCCCATCGTGTAGGCGGGGTATTCGTCGTCGTCGAGACGGCCGTACGTGTCGTCTGCGGTCATCGCACCTCTCTGTGGAACATGTGGAGGGGCCCGGGTGCCGTACTGGCACTCGGGCCCCGAAGGAACTGCTACACCATCTGCCGGCCCTGATGCTGCGCCGGCCTTCTGTTTCCGCGGACCCGACCTGGATGCTGTCGGGGGTGCGGGGATCGCGGATGCTTGACCGGAGACCACCTCACTATCGATGTCCTGCGGTACCCGGGCTCCGTACTGCTCGCCCGGGCGATCCTGATGGTGCTCGGCTTCTCCGTTCTTCCCTCTGGATCCATCACTTACCAAACGGGAATTGCGTACTGCTGTTCTGCGAACTGCTTGTCCTGCTGGTGGCCTCTCACAGCGCCACTTCGGCAGCCAGCCCCGTCGCCCGTCCTGCGTCTGCTCTGGCTTAGAACCCCACTGCCGAACTTCCAGGTGCGCGCGCCCGCAGCCGACGCCTTCACCGAGGTACTGCTCACCAGACTTCACTGCTGGGCACTGCCAACTGCTCTTACTACGGGTACTGCACCTGCGGTAGTGCTCACGGCGGCCCCTGATCACTGCGGGCCGCCCGGTCCGGTCACCAGTCCCGTCGCCGTCCTGCAACAACCCTGGCTTCGAAACTCCGTCACCGCACCGTCCTGCGAACTGCAACTGCGTGTACTGCGGTACCCGCAGTTCGTCTCTGCCGGGCCCTGCGGTCCTTCTTGGTTACGGGAGAAACCATAACCACGCCGATGTCTAATGTCTACTCCGGCCGACATAGATTTCCGGGTGTTCGGCGATCAGGTAATGGACCTGAACAACGACACGGAAGCGATCATCGCCCGGGTTACCCGCCACAGCCGGGGGCACAAGCACCACACAGGTGCGACCGGCATCGACGATCCAGAGACCAGGGTGGACCTCATGGGCAGGACGAGTGTCAACGTCGCAACCACCGGCTCCTCCGCCTCCGTCGCCAGCGCCCGCGAGAGCACCCGGGACTTCCTCGACCGCCTCGTACCCCTGATCGCAGCCGAGGCCGCCGACACGGCGGTCCTGGTCGTCTCGGAACTCGTCACCAACGCCCTGCGCCACACAGGCGGCACCTGCACCCTGGACCTGACCGCACACCCGGACAGCCTCCAGGTCGCCGTCCACGACTCCAGCCCGCGGGCGCCGCGCATGCGCACCCCAGACCTGAACGGCGGCACCGGAGGCTTCGGCTGGCCCATGGTCAACCGCCTCGCCCGCGCCACGTCGGTCACCCACCGGCCGTCCGGCGGCAAAACCGTACGTGCCTTCCTGCCCCGATAGAACCCCGCCGCAGCACGTATCTCACCCGGCGGCGTTGCCGCGATGAGCCGGCATCGCTGAAGCGGGCGTATCACCCGCGAGGCCGTTCCCGAGCCGGTCCCGCCACCGTGGTCCTGGCCTACCCCAAGGCCAGGACCACCACGGTCCTCACTCGCCACCCTCGCAGCCCCCCGAAGCAGATCTGGTGCTGGCACGACCGCCGGGCCGAAGTCGTACTTTCCGGGAACCCGGCCGTACAGCAACTCCTCTTCCCGCGGGTGGACTTTCGCTTAAGCAGCGCTCCACTGATGGGCCCGGCCCCCGCGCCACTCCACCCAGCGCGGATCATCCAGCACCCGCTCCAGGTCGCTCACTCCAGCCGCTTCGAGGAAGACGACCAGGTCGTGGTCGGAGTGCGCCAGGCCCGGATCTCGTCCTGGCCACCACGGTGCATGGTCACTCGCCGCCCGCCGGACTCCGACGGCCGGTGCACTACCCACGCCCGCCAGGCTCACCCACACCGCGGCACCTCAGCCAGCCGGCCACGTAGACCTCTTCCCCTCGGCTATCGCGTGGGGAAGAGGTGTCGCCGTCCCAGACCGGCTTGCCCACCGGTCCTGACCAGGCACGAGGTTCAAGATCGCAAAAAGGGAGGGTCCCACTCCCGGTCGCACCTCCGGTGCGACCCCTAGTGCACCTCTACGTGCAACCCTCCAGCCCCCTTCCGGTGCAACCCTTTCCTGGGCGGCGCGGCCTGCTGTCGGGGAGGCTTGCCCGGTGGCCGGGCGGGTGTCGGGATCAGGGCCCGGTCGCCGCCACAGGGCGCAGCTGGCTGAAGTCTCCTGGCTAGCTCTCGGAGGGTTTCGCGGATGGCGGCAGGGCCATGTCGAGGAGTGCGTCGATGGTTTCCTCGCCGAGCGTGCTGTCGTGGTGGAGGGACCGGCGGATGAGTTGCCCCACAGTCTGCGGGTCCACGTCCAGCTGTGTGTGGGCGTCCAGGCAGATCTCGCTCAGGAGTCCTGCGGTGTGGTCCGGCTTTCGCTGGACGTACCAGTCGAAGACCTTGACCACGTCGCGGCGGAGGGTGCCGAGCCAGATTCCGCTCCTCCCCTTCTTCATGCCTGTGGCCAGATGGGAGATCACTGCCTCGATCAGGGTCGTGCGCAGCGCCGACATGGGGACGAGGCTTTCGGTTCCCACCGTGAGGGAGACCGCGGGCCACCAGGCGAGGGTCTTGGCTGCCTCCTCGGTGTGCTTCCCGTCAACGTGGATGACCTTGGTGAGGCGGTTGTGGTCGGCGACGAGCCCCTGGGGCTGCGGGGTGCCAAAAGAGGTGGTGGCGGAGAGGAGTGCGCCGGGACCCTGCGCGCGGTGATGCTGTTCAGCCCAGTCCCGGGCCACGGGCTGCGACCACAGAGGCCCGCCTGCGCCGTGGGCCTGTGGTTCGGGCATCTTGTGGTCCTCGTACTCCGGCATCGGGAGGTCGTCCTCGGCGATGTTCGCGATCTTCGCCAGCCCGGCGCGGTCTACCAGGAGGCCCGACTCCAGCTCGGGGGCCTGCAGGTCGACGACGCACTCGTCCAACGGCCGTGCGTCCGGCACGCGCCGGCGGTGCTCCGCCCACAGCGCCAGATGATCACGCCAGTTGGGCAGGGCCGTCTTGTGCGCGGTGAACCCGGCGATGGTGGCGACAGTCGCCTTGCCCGGGTCGGCAGGGTGGACTAGGAGGTCCGCAGCCGTGACGGTGAGCGCGTCCTGGACGGGGCGAGCGTCGTAGCGTTCATAGGCGCCGTCGAAGACCACGCCGGGCCGGTGCCAGGCGGTGCCGTCCCACCAGTAGCCGCCGTGCCGGTAGAGGAAGCCGGTGTGCCCGTACACCCAGTCGTGGTGGAGCCCGCTCCAGCTGCCGTCGGTGACCAGGACGACCGTGCGGCCGTGATCGGGGTGGTAGTGGACGGCCCACGCGTACGCGCGGTTCTTCGGCTCGGTGGTGAACGCCACCCAGCCGCACCTCCCGGTAACGGGTCGGTGCGGCCCCACAGGCCCTCGCCCTGGTCCCGGCCGGTGCGCTCGATCGCGTCCGGATTGTCGAGCGGCAGCCGTTCGTCGTTGATGAACGGCAGGCCCGGCACGGGATGATCGGTACGAAGTCCGTTGGCCACCGGACGGAACTCACCCAAGATCGTCTCTCCCTTGCGGCATGAAACCCCGCACAGCGCGGGGGTAAGTCCCCCCCATCCCTGCGGCAGCACCGGCTCCGTTAAACCGATCAAGCGGGACATCGGGCGGAGCCGTCAGTACGGGCGGTCCGTCCAGCCCGGATGCGGCATCGGCCCGGCCCCTGCGACGACTCCTTCGCCCTGGAGGCCGTCGGGCCGGGTCCTGGTGGCCACCCTGCGCGGCTGGGGGCGGGCCGGGCCGGACGCGGTGGAAGGATCGCCCACGCGGCCATCGCCTTCGTCAGGCAGGTCCTCACCAAGGAAGAGTTCAGTGAAACCGAAGTGCCGGCAGCGTTCGATGAGGTCGCTGGTCTCGCGTGGGAGGCGGTTGGCCTTGTCGGGGATGCGTTCGAGGATGCGGTGGTTGTGGCTGGCCAGCGCGCAGGCGATCGCCCACACCGGCTCGTAAGCAGTGCCCATGATGTTCTCGGCGTCAGTGCCGGGCGGGATGTAGACGGGGACGATCAGCGAGGCGGTCTTGCCGCTCACGTCGAGGCGCAGGGCGCGGCCGAGGGCCTGGACGCAGCGGATGACGCAGCGGGTGGGGTCGGCGAACACAAACAGCGTCGACGCTGGGGATGTCGACGCCCTCGGCGATCAGCTTTGAATTAGCCAGGATTCGCGCAGGCGGCAGCGGCGAAGGCCGCGAAGCAACACCCCAGGCCAGCTACCACCGCGTACACCAACAAACCCCCCTCCCCGTGTCAGGGAAGTCCCCTTCGGCATGCGTAGGTGGACAGAAGACCTGTGCCATCGTTCGGGATTCTCGGAATTTCGCATCCGGCTCCGGATCGGAGATCATCCGATCAACCGCGTCATGCAGATCCAGAGATGGAGGGAATTGATTCTCTTCGTCCATCATTTAGCTCCTGCCTTACTAGACCAGGGGCCAAGAGCACAGCGCCCGGCCCCAAAGCTAAGAAACACCTGCCCAGTCACCGTTGGCTCCACTTGCAGCAACAGTCACCAGCGCCTCATAAGAAGTTTGAACAAACTTGCCTTTTAGATCAGGCCGGCTGCCACATACGGATGCCAGTCCGGTTCGGGACTGTGGACAAAAACCTATAAAAGAAGTAAATCCGCAATTCGCGCCGGAGTGGTAATATATCCGATGCTTGCCGAAGCGTCGAATATTCCAAAACAGAGAAGTCTCCTCGCCACTTCGGCGGTCCAGCACTCGCGGTGTGAGGACTTCCCGGAAGGCATCTTCCCTGATAGCGGAATATCCCGATACACCCAGGTGGGCATCCAGATAAATCAGCAGGTCACCGAGCGAGCTTCGAACACCCCCAGCCCCAGGTAGTCCGTGCGTCCACAAGCAGGGAAACGGCTGCTGTCGGTGATGGCCTCCATTCAGCGCATATGTCTGCTGCCTCGCAGGCGGCTGGCCCCGCTTGCCGGGGCTGTGCAACACGGAAGCTGCATCAGTAGAAGTCAGGCCCAGCGGGCGACAAATCCGCCTGGCAAGTAGGTGCGAGTAGAGCGACCCCGAAGCTTCCGCCAATAGATGACCGAGAACACCTGCACCAAAGTTCGAATAATGAATACGGCTGCCCGGGGGATGCCGAAGTCTTACGTTTGCCAAAGCCTGCAGGCAATCCTGATAACTGTATTGGGAGTACGGAGCAGTGCGCCAGCGTTTGACAGCGACAGGCCAGATGTTTCGGGGAAGCCGTGGCAAGCCGGACGTGTGTGTGGCCAGATGACACAAGGTGACACGTTGCAAATAGGGATTCCTCACCGACACCCATCTGGGGAGGAACCGGGTTATCGAGTCATCTAGGCTGACCTCTCCGCGAACATGCATGTCGGCAAGAAGTAGAGCCGTAAAGGTTTTACTTATTGAACCCAGTTCGTACCGGATGCTCGGGCCGCCCGTGGCGCCATCAATGTGAGTACCGGTCCCTGAGTGAAAAACGGTATGCGCGGCACCGTCAGTGACTCCGCACGCTACAGAAGAAGCCCGAGGCGCACTATTGGCGATGGGAGACAACTGGCTGGTCAGCCCGCCCTGCTCCCCGAGTAGGTGAGCCCTCATGGTCCAGCCTGGAGGGCGCGAGACAACGCTATGGTAGCGGCCGTTACGGCCACGACGGTGGAGTGATGATGGGTGACATATGCTTCGGCCGGGTCCTCCGACACGGCATGGGCATCGCGTGGCAGGAGTCCGTCCGGATTTTGCGCAGCAGCCAGCATTCGCCAAGCACCGAGTCCGCATACAGGCTCGGATAGGCAGCTGTCAACGGCCAGCAATTCGCCGACTAGATCCCACTCGCCAGCCTCTGCCCAAGCCTCTACCCAGGCAGGCAACCATTGTGCGAGATAATCTGCCACTTCCGGAGGCAAGCGTCGGGGCTGGCTGCCCCAATCACTCAGATGAAACACAGTATGAGTCACGTTATAGGCAGTCATCCAATCGATCAACCAGGGCTCTGGCGTTGCGTTCAGCCACGTCACTGAGGTAAGAAATTCCCAGTTCCGATCATCTACGATGCCAACCACATGCGCTGCATTCGCCACAGCTAGCTGGCGATTCGGCAGCAGCTCGCTCACTTGCACCGAACGCCTCGCATGCAAATGGCGAAAAAGTCTTTCCAGTTGAACGTGACGGTGGGTGCCGGCGCGCCGGAACGGTGAGTATGTCTCCAGCGGATCCGTCATCATCGGATGATTCAGTTGACGCTCGTACAGAAGGTCGCCCTCGCGGAATTGCTCCCAGGTGTAATTGAGCAAATCTCTTGCATGTGCATCACCTCTCCTTCCCCCGATTCCGTCCCGGATTACAAGCGAGGCAGCCAGGGCGCTCTCTGCCAAGGGCATGTATGTTTCATCGGGATTTGTGAAGGTAGCGGTCACATCTCCCGGTATCTTTAGATGGTGGCGCCCGGCCGATAGCCATTCGAGGGCAGCTGTCAGCATGCTATGTGCAACTCCTGCAGGTACTGGCTGCGTCATCTTTCGCCCCCGCCGAAGTGTCGGGCTACCTCTAGATTTATCCTGCTTCGTGCGTTATACGCGCCAACCAATTCAATGTGATCGATAATCGGCGCAACGGACAATACCCTAGACCTGCACCGGGTCTGCTCCAAGGCCAGCCACCTGGCCAGAGAAGCGGTGGTCGGGAAATCTCGTCGAAGAACCGACCAGACAATGCCACGGGCAAGGCCGAGCAGGTTTCTTTGCGCTGCTGCATGCAGTTCTGAAGACAAACCTGGAAGAGCTACAGCTGGCAGACGCGCGAACTCCGTGCACAAAGTCAGCCAGTCGGCTTGACTCGTAGCTACAAGTGGAGGATCGGATAGGTCTTCGAAGGCAGCGGAAGGCCGTCCGAGTAGCTGAGCGGTTGCCCAGTCATACCAGACTCTGGTCGAGTCTGCTTCGCTTGTACGTGATGCTGCTGCGAGGGGGAATAGACGATAGGCCTCTTCGAGTACCTGTACTTCACCAGCATCCAGCGGAATAGCATGGACCGCGTGGGCACAAAGGGCGTCTGGGCCTAGCGCGCGCACGGCAGCCAGAGAGGCCTTTGCGTCAGTCGTCTCATTGACGAAGTCCTCAAGCAGGTGCGGGTCCTTTGTGCCCTGCGGCTGCAGAGCACAAAGGACCCGGGCAGAGAGAGCCGATGTCGATTCCGCATAGGCTTCACGACTGCTTTGCGGAGTCATCGATCCTCCACCCTCTGATCATGCGGTTCAGCTCATTGCTGCGGTCAGGTCTTCTTCGGCTTGGGGTCCTTCGGTGCCTTCGGCGACTCCAGCAGCGCCCCAAGAAGGAGGCCTTGGCCCTTCCCCATCGGGACGTAACCGGGGGCGTCGCTGATTGGCGTCACTGGCGACTCCATGAGGCACCTGACCGCCACCAGTTCCGAGTCGGTTGGCTGCGAGAGCTTCTCTGCGACCCGCATGTCAACACCTCCCTGCTTCTGCGTAGTTGACCTTCACTATTGAGCCTAACAAGATGGAATAAGTGCCACAAATTGATTTCATCATCAATGACTGGCCAAGACTGGCTGTTGCTGCTTTCACATACCACGGCGCACCACGCTGGAAGTGCAGGACGGGGTGCTGCGGTTCCGGTCGACGACCACTGGCGCGCAGGGGCCCGTATGGTCGAGAGCTGCTCTGCTGCACCCACCGCCGCCCGGCTCAAAACGCATATGCTTGATCACAGGCCGACTGCGCCCAATCCAGCGCCGCCTATCGGGAGTCCCACAGCCCTGAGCTCTCTGGTAGCGGCGGCCGGGCCCGCATACCCGGCCGCCTATCACTACCGAATCATCTGCGGAAGCAAGCAGACGGCAGCACCAACAGCATGCGCTCACGGTGGAGGGACGGCAACGTGACAGGCGGGGCCACCACCACTTCGCCTGGGCTGCTGTGGCCCACCGGAGCACGCGCAAACGGGCCATGATCTGCCGGTCTTCCTCCACCACACGCAGCCGTTCCCAGCCGGCCTCGGGGTGAGCGGGGGCGGTCGCGTCGACGCCGAGAAGTCGAATCTTTACCGAGTTACTGGAGCCATGACCGTGTTGTCCCTGGCGCTGGCACGCGCTTCACCGTAGCCGCTAGCCAGACAATGCCGGGCAATCCGGAAGTGGGAAAGATGTCCGGCGCCAAGTCCGCCACCTGCATGGCCATGGTGATCACCGGTGACGGCTACCACAACACACCTGGTCGTCTCACACACCGCCGCGGGCACGGTCAGGCACCGCTGGGCCGGCTCCGGATCCCGGCCGCGAAGCCCGCTACGGCAAAGGTGGGCATGCCCCGGGCCCTACATCAATCGACCGCGCGGGCCATGGCGATCAGGTCGTCGGCCTGGCCGATCGGCTTCGAGCGGCGACAGGTCCGCATCATCCCAATGACCACGGTGACGGTCACCGAGTAGGCTGAGGCACGCCCGGGAGCACAGCCCGCATGGCATGGGGCCCTTGAGGTCTGATCACCGCCGGTGTGGGAGAGCAGAAGCCGTTCCGAGCCACTGACGGGGCGCCCCCTCGGGGCTCCGTGGGGTTGACCGCTGAGCGACTTCCTCGCTGCCGCGTCGTCAGCTGCGTGAGCCCCGCGAGTGCTTCGAGTGCCCCAAGTTGGCGCCAGTTCACTCTCTTTCCCGGTATGCCGGATCTGCACAACACTATTCTCGATCTGGGCGGATTGATGCAGCACCTCCCATGGCACTGCCCGGCCAGAACGGAAGGTGTGCGATGCAGCGATCCTCTCCCCTGTACCCCCGCCTGGCAGTAGCAGCCGGCTCGTTCGTCCTGATGCTGGGCGGCCTTATCCCCGGGCAGGCCGCAGCCTCGGCGGCTGAGTACACCTGTGACGGGCTGCCCGCCACGATCACCGGCACGCCGGGGAACGACGTGATCGTCGGACTGGGCGGCAACGACACCATCTCCAGCGGAGGCGGCGACGACCGCATCTGCGCCGGCGGCGGCGACGACACCGTCTACGGCGACGTGGAAAACCCGGCTCCGGGGCTGTTCACGGCCGGTAACGACCGGATTTTCGGTGAGGGCGGCACCGACAAGCTCTTCGGGGACTTCAGAGCCTTCACCACACCCGCCGGTGCAGGAGTGCCGGGTACCAGCGACTACCTGGACGGGGGCGAAGGCGGCGACACCATCTACGGCAACGCGGAGACCATCACCAGCGGCGGCGGCGGTTCTGTGGGGGCGGCCAACAACACCATCCGGGGCGGACCAGGAAACGACGTAATCTACGGAGGCAGCCGCACTGTCACATACACCGCGGCTGTCGTTGGCCTAGAAAACGGCAATGACGACATCAACGCCGGCGACGGCGCGGACCTGGTGTTCGGCGACCACGAGAACCTCAACCTCGGTGCGGCGACGTTGAGTTCAGGCAGCCGTGACACCATCAAAACGGGGGAAGGCGCCGATACCATCTACGGGGATGCCAAAAACCTGAGCGGCAACCTCATCCCCGTCGGCGGCGGCCACGACGACACCATCGACGGCGGCGCCGGCAACGACAACGGTGACGCCGGACCCGGCACCGACACCTGCACCTGCACCTGCACCTGCACCGAAACCGTCACCAACTGCGAACTCTGACGCCCCGCTGGCACTACCGGACCAACTGATCACAGCCCGGTGCCACCCTGTGCACGACCCCCACCCGCAGGACAGACCCATAGTACTGCAATCACACTTGTGTGTGGTTGAGTTGGAGTATGGCTGAGCTTGGGGTGGGGCTGGTTGAGAGGTGGGACGGGGTGCTGGCGGGGTTGCATGCCCGGTTCGCG
>NZ_JBVJAH010000041.1:0-23781 GCF_055590785.1 Streptomyces sp. NPDC041796 | reverse complement strand
CCTGCGAGTACTTCCTCGGTGGCGCCACTACTTCCTCGTTCCCTGTTCCAGGCGATCCTATTGGACACCTGTCCGAGAACTTCGAGGCACCTCAGGTACACCGTGCTCGGTGCGTGTGTGGTGGAGCTGGTGAGGACGGGCGACGGCCGGTGGAGTGTTCCGGAGGCTGAGATACGCCGGGCCGCGGCGGCATGGAACGCGGTGGAGATGGACGCCCGAGACCTGGTCCGTATTGGTCCGTTCCGTGGTGTGCCGGAGCAGGAGCGCGCCGGTGGAACGCTGCGTGGTTGGCGCCGACGGGTCAGCTGGGAACTGCAGGAGGCAGATCGTCCCGGATGGCAGGCCAGCCATGGGGCTGGATCATGGTCTCATCTGGCGGGGGTCGACTGGCGGCTGCTGCTGGTGGAGTGGTCCCGTAACAGTGTGGAGCGGTCGTGGTGGCTTCCGCGTGCCGTGGTCAGGCTGCTGGACGCGGCCGAGCACACCGAAGCCGAGTGGCTGCACACCACGCGGGCCTGGAAGATGGACACAGCTGCCACCGAACAGCACCGCCGGGATCCCCGAGCCGCCGACGGCCAGCCCACGATGGGCGTGAACGGTCCCCCCATCCCGCTACGCCCGTACAAGGAGGAGCTGCGGGGGCAGTTGTACACGGTGCTGAGCCGCAGGCCGGGTATGTCCCACGAGGTGGCTGGGTGGGTGTGTGCGGTCTGCGATACGGCGCCGGCTTCTGTGCTGGATCACTGCCATGAACACGGCTACGTCCGCGCCCCGGTCTGCCCGTCCTGCAACACGCTGGAGCGCCCCGACCACCTGTACGACAACGACATCCGCGTCGCCAGCCGCTACCGGCGCCTCTTCGACACCGACGCGGTCGGCTGGCTGCGCCACTGGCACCGCTGTCCGGGCTGCCGCACCCGCACCACTCTGCCTCTGCCTCACCTCGCCGCATGGACCGCCCACACAGCCACCCGCACCCTGCGCCCCACCCATCCCGGGTCCCGTGGGCGCAAGCCCTGCGGAGTGCTGCGCGTCTCGTGGACGGGCAGCCAGAACACACCCCGCTCCTGCCTGCTCACCGTCTCCGTCGACTTCTGCCCCTCTGGTGAGCACCGTGTCCTGGCACGGGTGCCCTACCGGGAGGCCGTCGAACGCTTCGGCGCCTGGCTGGCCGCAACCGCCCCCGAGGTGGCGGCGGCGGCCGGTCCCGACCGCCTGGACGGCCTACCTGCCGAGCCGCGGCCCGTCATCGCCGACACCAGCGGCGAAGGCCTGGCACTCTTCTGACCGAAACACCGCCAAAGCAGCTCCGCAGGCGCCGGACCGCGTCCGGCGCCCGTGCTCCGGGCTCGGGGCTCGAGAGGAACCGACGTCTGTCAGGTGGAGCCGTTGATGCAGTTGCGGGGTGTGATGCCGTGGACGGCGAGGGTGTTCCAGACGCTGGTGGGGCCCTGGCCGGTGCGTTCGGCGATCCGGCCAACGGGCTCGCCGTTCGCATAGGCATCCAGGACGGCGGCGGCCAGCCTTCGACGGGCAGCGTGCAACGCTTCCTGTGCCGACTGGTATGCCCGCTGTGCTGCTTCCAACGCGTCCTCGCTCATACGCCCATCCTGCCAGCCAGCTCTCCGGTCGCTGTGCCACTGCCCGTCCGGACGTCGCTCGCCTTCTCCGAGTGGAGCGCGGTCCTATCGCGGCAGCGGCGGGTCGGTTGCGGCGGGGAGGGATGTGGCTGCGTTGCATCGCGGCAGGGGACCGTGCGGGGTTGGCGGAGGATGTCGAGGGCCTGGTCGAGAGTGATGGGTGTGGCGTGGGGCTGGCAGCCGATGACGTGGATCAGGCGCGCTCCGGGGTGGCCGGGGCGGTGAGGGAGGTCTTGTACCGTCCAGGCCTGCCGCCCGTCGTTGGTGGCAGTAGCGAGGGTGGGGACGCGGCTGTAGTCACCGCCTTCGAGGGGGCGGACATGACGGGCGTCGAGCCAGACCCGCTGCTCCGCAGGCTCCGTACGGCCACTGCTGCCAATTGCCCAAGAGGTGAGCCCACCCGGTACTGCCATCCCACCGCCGCGCGCCGCCGCTCATACAGGCAGGCCCGCAACTCCTGCCCGTCAGGCATCATGACGACCACCCGGGCCGCGTTCTGCGGCATTTCGATCCCCTCCACCCTGCCCAGCATCCTAACCGGAGGCCTCGGCAAGATCATCGTGGAGGACGTAGGGGGTGTTCGTGTTCTGGGCTAGCTAGTTCCTCTTCGGCCTGTGCGGAGGTCGGGGTGACGAGCGGACGAGGCGGGGCGGCGGTGGTGGAGGCCTCGAAGCGCCGCCGGCGCAGCTTCTCCGCCGCCCTCAGATCGGCCTTGAGCCGGCGGGCGGCCGCGGTTCGGGCGGCCTGGACGGAACGGATCTGTTCCCGGCTTGCCATGGCGGCCAGGAACGCTGAGCCGAGGTGGCGGCCGGTCGCGGCGTCGAAGACTTCGATGGTGTCGTCGTGGTGGGGCAGGTGGCGTACGGACACCTTGGTGCCGGTCCGGCCGTTCATCCAGGGGGCGAGGTAGTCGTGGCGTCGCCATCGCACCCCGCTGGTGCTGATCGTGTACGTACGGCCGTTGTCCTGCAGGGCGAACGTCGCTATCTGCCCCGCGGACACGTCCGTGAGCGGTGTCGCGTCGGCCTGCCACGCCCAGTTCGCCCTCGATACCGGGACGAAGGTGTTCTTCGCCGATCCCCACTCGCCCTGGCAACGACCGACGAACGAGAACACGAACGGGCTGCTGCGTCAGTACTTCCCGAAGGGCACTGATCTGTCCCGGTGGTCGTCCACGGACCTCGAAGCCGTCGCCATGGCGATCAACAACCGGCCCCGCAAGACCCTCGGCTGGCGGACACCCGCCGAGAAGAGCAGCTACGCTCGCTGCAACAGCCCGGTGTTGCAACGACTGGTTGAACTCGCCCAGTACACCGCGATCCGCTTCACCCAGCCTGGCCGACGCGGGCATCGCCCCCTCCACCGGCACCGTCGGCGACTCGTACGACAACGCCCTGGCCGAGAACCTGTGGTCCACCCTGAAGACCCGACTCGTCTACTGGCCCGGCACCACCTTCACCACCAGGGCCGACGCCGAAGCGGCGATCTTCCGCTACATCGACGGCTGGTACAACCCCCGCCGCATCCAGCACCGCCTCGGCGGACTCTCACCCGACGAATACGAAGAGGCCTGGCACCGGCCACATAAAGATCAACCCGACCCGGTTACCATCCAACCCAACCCTACCCGAACCAGATAACCCAGTCTCCGGAAAACGGGGGAACCTCATTCAGCCACGTGATCATTCTGGCTGTCCGACGCCACCCGGCGCAGCAACTGCGCAATCCATCACGACAGGGCGAATATTGCCTAATATGGCACTAGCCAGAGGGCTGGCCAGTTCGTGTTAGCCCCTAGCAACGGGCTTCTCCGGGCCGTCCAGCCCCTCGGCCGTGAATACATCCGCAATGTGGTTTGGCCATCGCAACCTGTCACAAAGCTGATGTGCCAATGTTCTTTCCGCGCCATTTACCACCTATGGCCGCCCCCAGCGGGCGGGAGCCCTCTCTGTGTTACAACAATGGCCGGATGAACAAGCAACACCGCTCAAAGCGCCCACGGCCCTCGCGGACGGGATCCCGCCTGGAGGCCGTCGGCGTCATTGTCACCCTACTTGGGGCCGTCACTTGCGTGGCCGCCTTGAACGGCCGCGGATCCCTCACGGGGCGAACTGGGCGGCTGGCCTACATCGAAACGATGAACCTGGCCCTTGCCGTCTCACTGCTGGGCCTGGCCATGACCCACTACGCCCTGCCTCGCTCCCCTTCACGGACACTGCGCCGGAGGGGTAACCGCCACACCCCGATGCCAGGCCCGCTCCTCCTCAGCACGGCGGTCCTCTGCTCCACCGCGCTGGCCCTGATCTGGCCCCATACCAGATAGCCCAGCGCCGCCGCACCGGTCGGAGCCGCAGTCGGCCTCTTCGCCGCGATAGCCACCGCCCTGGCGCTCTTCTGCGACGAGGATGGCCGGCCCATGAAGACAGGGACGGTCCGGGATCGCCTCGCCCGGCTTCTCGATCTCGAGGGCACCGGCCGGGACGAGCGGTTCACTCCGCATGCGCTGCGCCGGGCGTGCGCGACGCATCAGTACGAGCGGGGCATGGATCTGATCGCGGTCCAGCAGCTGCTGGGGCACCGGCATATCGCCTCGACGATGGCATACGTGAAGCCGTCGCAGCGGTTCATCGGGGATGCCTGGCGGCGGGCCACTGATTCCGCTGTCCACGCGCTGGCCGGCTGACCGAAGGAAGGCGACGGGAATGACCTCGACAGGACCCGAGCTCCCGGTGGCGCCGCGGTTGCGGATGGCGGCGGCGGAGCGCGGTGTGTGGACGGGAACCCAGCTGCGGCGGCTGGTGGCCGAGAGGGCGGGGCTGGACCTGTCCGCGGCCTCGGTGTCGTCTCTGTTCACCAAGCAGCCGTCCCAGGTGAAGCTGTCCACCCTGACTGCCCTGTGCGCGGCTCTGGACTGCGCTCCTGGGGATCTCCTCGTGCTGAGTCCCGCAGCGCCGCCGGCCACGGCGCCCGTACAAGCGAGGCTGCAGGACGGGCAGTCGTCGCCTGCCCCGCTGAGGGCTGCCGGGAGACGGTCACTTCCTCCCTTGTGACCTTCGCGGCTGTCGAGTCATCCTCCTCCTACTTGGCAGGTTAAAGATCCATGTCCACGTCCGCTCATGACGCCGTGCACGGGCGCTGTCCCGGCTGCACGAAGCTGCGCCGGCTGCGCCCGGGCCCGGGCCTGTGCGCGTGGTGCTTGCGGACGTGTCCTGGCTGCGGGGGCGGCAGACGCTCAGCAGAGGAGATGTGCGCGGCTTGCCGGCGCCAGGCCGTGGGCGGGCACGGGCGTGGCCCGTGCCAGGGGTGCGGGCGTAGGCGCATCCTCGATGCGGCGACGCAGTGGTGCCGTTCGTGTTCCGATCCGGCGACGGCAGAACCGCCTGCTGCCTGTACGGGATGCGGCGTGCTGTCGCAGTGGGCGCGGGGCATGTGCAAGCGCTGCTACGAGTACTCGCCTCATACGGTGCGGACCCGAGCGGCCGGCTGGGCCCGTCGGATGCCCCGCACGCCGCCATGGTGGGAAGAGTTCGCTGCGCATCTGGCAATGCACCGTAACGTCTTCTATGGTGCGGACGCCCTGGCTCACACGGCCCGTCTCGTCATCGACACGGACTCCACCTGTCCGCCCAGCCTGCTGGCCGAAGCTCGCCGTGCGCGCCCCTGGCTCTACCGACTGATGGCGGACTTTTTCCACGCCCACCACCTCATCGACGACCCCGCCGACGTCCAGAGCAGGCGGGCCGCGTCGCGTCGTGAGCGCCGGATCGAGGCCGTCCCGACCCCGCTGCGCCCCGCCGTACGCGCTTTCGCCGAGGCGCTGGTGGCCCGGCGGGAGAACGCGGAGCGTCTCGGACTGCGTCCGAATCAGCTCAAGACCATCGAGATCCGCCTCGACACCGTCCGGGACCTCGCGCTCCACGCCACGGGCCGGGGCCACCGGACGTGGGCGTCCCTGACCGCCGGCGACCTGGAGGCGTTCCTCGCCCAAAACCCGGCTCGCAGAGCCTCCTGGCTCACGGGCCTGCACCAGTTCTTCGCCCACGCTCACCGCGCTGGAGCTGTTCTGCACGACCCGGCGGCCTCCCTCGACGCCCCGCAACAGCGCGGTTTCAGAGGCGCCACCCTCACCCTGGACGAGCAGCGCATCCTCTACCACCGCTGGAACGGCTACGGCGAGATGCACCCACATGAGGCGTTCATCGGCCTGGCCGCGCTTCTTCACGCTGCCACAACCACCGAACTGTGCCTCCTCACCCTCGATGACCTCACCCCTGCCCGCCGGGCGGTTCGCTTCCCCGGACGCTCCGCCGACCTCGCATTCGATACGGCCACGTGGAACGCGCTGACAGGCTGCCTCAGCCACCGGGCCTCGTTGGGCACGGACAACCCGCAGGTCCTGGTGACGCGCCTGACCAGAACCACGAGAGCACCAGCCGGAGCAGCCCACATCCGTGACAGCCTGAACCCGGTCGGCCTGCTGCCGCGCATCCTGCACTCGACTCGGCTGCTCACCCTCGCCGACGAGCTCGACATCAAACAGCTCACCACAGCACTGGGGGGTGCCCCTATGGGTTTGGTCAAGGTGATGGGGCGGGTTGGGGTTCGTGGAAGGTGCCGTCTCGGAGCATCGCGAAGAGCACGTCGGCTCGTCGTCTCGCGAGGCAGAGCAGTGCTTGGGTGTGGTGCTTGCCTTGAGCGATCTTCTTGTCGTAGTAGGCCCACGATTCCTCGCCTCGTTCAGCGGCATCTCACCCCACTTCCGGCCCCGACGCCACCTGCTCACCGCCACCGAATACCGCACCGAAATGATCACCCGCTTCGCCATCTGGGACCAGATCACCGGCACCGCCGGCCTGCCCGCCACAGCCTGAACCAGACGCCACCACCACGGCCAGACACACCCCGAACCGGCTCACCCCGCCGTCGACTCACTCAACCTGACAATGCCCTCAGGCCTATTTGAGGATGACGGGGAGGGATTCCAGTCGTCTGAGGAAGGTCGCGGGCCGCCACCGGAGCTTGTCTGCAGGAACCGCGAGGCTCGTGTGAGGGAACCTGTCGAACAGCTTGGTGAGGGCGACCTCCACTTCCAGCTTTCCGAGCGCCGCGCCCAGGCACCGGTGCGGGCCGTACCCGAACGCCAGGTGATCATGCGGGGATCGCCCGGCATCGAAGGTGTCCGGGTGCTCGAACCGGTCCGGGTCGCGGTTGGCCGCCGAGTTCGCCACGATGATCAGCTCGTGCGCCGGAATCGTCACCCCGTCCAGTTCGACCGGGACGGGACAGTGCCGTGGCGGCAGTATCCGGAACGACGTCTCATACCGCAGCACTTCCTCCACGCAGGCGGGCCACAGTCCTGGCTCGGCCAGCACCCGCGCCAGCTGGTCAGGATGTGTCAGCAACGCCAACACACCGTTGGGAATCGCACTGGTCGGCTCGACACCAGCGATCAGCAGCAAGAACACCGTCGCCACGACTTCCTCGGAATCAAGCCTCCCGTCGCGCTCCATCTCGACCAGCTCGGTGAACACGTCCTGACGCGGCTCCCGCCGCTTGAGTTCCACCATCTCCTGGCAGAACGCGTACATCCTGCGCCCTGCCCCAGTCGCCTCCGCCGCGGACGTCGCCGTCAAAATCGAATTCTCCCAGTTCGGGAAATCTGTTCTCGAGCCCGGTGGAACCCCCACCAGATCCGATAGCAGCGTCGTGGACAACGGCCGCGTGAAACCGCCCACGAGATCTACTGGCACACCGCTGGGCAGCTCATCAAGCAGTTCATCGGCTACGCGCTCTGCCTCGGGCCGCAACGCCGCAATCCGCCGCGGCGCGAAGACATGGCCGAGCATGCCCCTCAATCGCCGATGATTGGCACCATCCTGCTCGAACATGCTTCGCCGCAGGTCACGCGGCAATGTGGCATGCTGATCCGGTCGAACCATGCAGTGTGCGATCTGGTCACGGACACCCACCAGATCCTTGCCCAAGGCGGGGTCTGTCAGCAGTCGGCGCGCATCGTCGTACCGGGTGACGACCCACATCCGCAGGCCATTGGTCACGACCGGCACCGCGCCGCTGTCCTCGCGAACCGATGCCAGCACCGGATACGGGTCGCGCAGAAAGGCCCCGGTAATCAACTTGAAGATCGGCGGCGAAGCCACGTCATGTGGCTCAGGCATGGTTGTCATTCGTTGCTCCCCAGCTCGGAGTTCATGACCCGTCCGCGCCGGCGGCGCGGACGGGTCAGTCCGCCGGGCGCGTTGCTTCCAGGGCCGGCAGCTTGGGGCCCTGGCGCAGCCTGTCGCCGTCCCAGATCCATCCCGACTTCCCGTATCCGCCGACGGGTCCGCGCACGGCGGCTGGAAGCCCGTCGTTGACGGTGACGTGGCCGTAGCGGCCGAAGACGAGGTCGTCGACGGGATGCGCGTAGGCCTGGCCCCGCAGCGCGGCGGCGACCGCGTCCGCCTGGTCCCCGAACACGCTGCACGACAGGCCGAACCTGTTCGCGCGGGCCAACTCCAGCGCTTCGGACACTGTGTCGAACGAAGCGATGGCGAGAACCGGCGCGAATGTCTCGTCCTGGAACACCGACATCTCAGCCGTGACTTTGGTGAGGATGGTCGGGTCGACCCGGTTTCCTTCCACGGTTCCGCCGCGCACGACCTGTGCACCCCGAAGCCGCGCGTCAGCAAGCTGTTCACGCACGATCGGGGGCACTTTCGGGCTGATCATCCGCCCGAAGTCCGCGGCCGGATCATCTGATGCGGCGGCGGGGACGGCATCGAAGGCGGCGACCAGGCGCTCTACGAGTGCGTCTTCGATCGAACGGTGGACGATCACGTTTTCGGGGGCGACGCAGCGCTGTCCGGCGTTGGCGAGTTTCGCCCTGGCGGTGATCGTCGCCACCCCGTCGATCGGCGCACCTTCGAGGACGATGACGGGATCCTTGCCGGGGCCCTCGAAAACAATCCGCTTGGCTACTCCCTCCCGAGCGCGGCGAAGCAGGTCGTCTCCGAGCCTTTCACCGCCGAACACCTGCAAGAACGGCACGGTCTCCGACATGATGGCGTGCTCGAGGAAGTCCGGTCCGCTGGTGGACAGGTCCATGGCGACCGCCCCCGGCGCGACGTCGTCGAAAACGGATTGGATCACCGCGGCGGTCCGCGACGCGCGGCTGGTCATGCGCGCCCGAACCCGGTTGCCACCGACCAGCAGGTCGGTGATCGCGTGGATCCCGCTGGCGAGGAAGTTCGAAGGCAGCATCAAGACGGCCCACTCGTCCTCGCGGCAGATCGGTCGCCGACCCGCAAGACGATCATGCAGTGAGCCGACGTGGTGTTCCAGGTAGCGCGTCGTGGCGTTGATTTCCACCTGGAGGTCCTTCATCGGGACCGGCAGGTCGCTCGCCGCGGCGGCGCACAGTTCCTCAGACCGCCGCCTCAGCGCGTGGCTCAGCCGACGCCCGAGCTCCCTCAAATCGACGGCCCGCAGCATGATCGAACCCTCCCTTACCCCTTTTATCCGGGCTCTTCTGACGGTAGCTCGACTTTCCTACGTAAGTCGAGCTACCGTCAGCCTTGGGTCGAAATTTGTGCCGTCCGGAGATGCTCGCCGCGCGGCGCTGGGGAACGGTCTTGAGGAGCCCGCAGATGGGGCCGACAATTTCGTCGAGCCGAGGTGCCGCCACGTCCTGGTCGGAGTCCGCGGTGGCGGCGTCAGGCCGGCAATGGCCTCCCGCACCAGGCGGCTCACACAGCACGGCGTGCGCACAGGGTGCTGCGCGGCACCGCGACCCCGCCGACTGTTCGCTGCCGCTGACGCACCGCCCGGCCGATGAGGACCTGTCCAGGCTCAGGTTCAGCCGACCCGGTCAACGGTCGTCGGCAAAGCGCCTGATCCCCAAGGGAGGTGCTGCGGTGCTGCTGGTTTTTCCCGGCCGACTCAGCCCGGAGATTCTCGAACATGCCGCGCGTCCGGTTGACGTCGTGCTCGACGAAATCACCCGGAAACGGGTGGCGCTGTGCCGCGAATTCGTGCTCCGGTCCCTTGACCGTGGTCGGCCGGTGTACGGGGTCACCACCGGTTTCGGGCCGCTGGTCGAGGTCGCCGGCCGCGCGGACACCGCCGACCAGTGCGAGAACACGCTCAACCACCTGACCGCAGGGCACGGCGAGGAGTTGGCGCCGGCGATCACGCGTGCGGCGCTTCTGGCCCGTCTGTGGTCGCTGGCGCAGGGCCGCTCCGGCGTGTCCGCCTCGGTCCTCGACGCGCTGGCCGCGATGCTGCGCACCGACTTCGCGCCCGCCGTACCGCGGCTCGGTTCGGTCGGCGCCAGCGGTGACCTCGTGCCGCTCGCGCACGCGGTGCAGGGCCTGCGCGGGATCGGGTACGCCTATGTCGGCCCAAAGCGGATGCCGGCCGCCGATGCGTTGCGCCAGACCGGGCTGGCGCCGCTGGAACTGGATGGCCGGGACGCGTTGGGACTGGTCAACGGCACGTCGCTGACGGCGGCGGCGGCCGGTCTGGCGCTGGCGTCGACTCGCCGGTCGTTGCGGGCCGCGCAGGTGCTCTCGGCGCTGATGACCGACGTGCTCGGCTGCGCACCGGGCTACCTGTCCGCCAATCTGCTGGCCGCATACGGGCACCACCATGCCGGCGCGGTGGCCGCCAAGATGCGGACCTTGCTGGCCGGGATCGTTCCCTCCGGCACGCGTGGCCTGCAAGAGCCCTACAGCATCCGGTGTGTGCCGCAGCTGCTGGGTGCCGCGGCCTCGTCGATCGAACACGTCTGGACCGTGGTGACCTCCGATCTCAACGGAGTCAGCGACAACCCGCTGTTCTTCCCGGACGAGGACGAGGTCGTGCACGGCGGGAACTTCTTCGGCCAGCCCGTGGCCTTCGCCGCCGACCTGCTCACCGCGGTCACGGTACAGATGGGCAACCTGGCCGAACGCCAACTCGACCTGATGATCGACCCGCACCGCAACGGCGGCCTGCCGCCCATGCTGGCCACGAAACCCGGTGAGCAGCACGGTGTGCAGGGCGTGCAACTGGTGGCCACGGCGACGATCGCGGACATGCGCCGGGCCGCCGTGCCCGCCTCGACGCAGAGCCTGCCGACCAACCTGCACAACCAGGACGTCGTGCCGTTGGGCACGCAGGCCGCGCTGAACGCACTGGACCAGGCCCGGTCGCTGCGCTGGCTGCACGGAGCGCTGGCAGTTGCGCTGCGCCAGGCGGTGCACGTCGGCGGCCGGCCGCCGACCGCACCGGCGTGCGCGGCGGTGCTCGACCGGCTCATCGACGCCGTTCCCGCGATCGATCCGGACCGTCCGTTGCACACGGACGTGCACCGGGCCGCCGAGGAGTTGGACTCCATCAGCGCCGAGGACGGGTGGACCGAGTGACGCCACCGCCACCTTGGCCGCGCGCTATTGACCGAAGGCCGGTGCCGGGCCTGCCGCACCTGCTGCTGCCGCTGCCGCGCAACACCTTCCTGCCCGACGACAGTACATCCCCGATGGCCGACGTCGAACTGCCGCATGCACCGGACGGCGAGAACGACCTGGCTCGATACAGGTGGTGGCTCGGCCACCACCTAACCTTCTGCGTGTGGCGGAAGCTGGCCGAGACGCTTACATCGATCGCGTATACCGAGCAGCCGCCCGTAGCACTCGTGGACACCGCAACCGCCCTGTACGACGCATACTCGGTACTGCTGCTCTACGCCGGCAGCTGCCGCCCGGACGTCTACTGCCGCACGCTGCGCCCGGCGATGGCCGCCGCCCATCCAGCGTTCAGCGGCCGCTGGGCGCGCGACTACGAAGACGTTCCGCCGCTGCTGCGTATCATCCGACGCGCCGGGCCGTCGGCGATCGTCAGCCCGCTCGTCGCGGCCGGACGCGTCAACCAGGTGGTGCACTGCGCGGTCGGCAAGCGGCTGATCCCGCACGGCCCGTCCCTGCTGCGGCAGAACCGGACCGAGCCGGACCAGCCGGTCAATGACGATGAACGGGACATCTACGACGCGTTCTTCCTGGTGACACGGACGGACATCACTCGGCAGAGGTTCGCAGCCGAGCAGAACAGACTCGCCGTCGCGGTCGTCGACGACCTCACCAAGCACCCGCTGGGCCAGTGGGCTGGCACATCGGACCTGCCCGACGCCCACGCCGAGACGGTCACCCGGCTGCACCGCCACGCGGCCGCGATCCTGGGCGACCTCCGGTCCCCGAACACGCCCCCGGAAAGGGCAACGCTGTGACCGACCTGAAGAACGTCGTCATGAATCAACGACTCTACAACTACCTGCTGGCGCATGCCGAACCCCCGACAGCGGTGCAGCGGAAGCTGATCGAACGCACCCGCGCCCTTGGCATATCGGCCGAAATGCAGATCCCGCACGAACAGGCCGTCCTCTTCACCCTACTGGTGAAGATCACCGGCGCCACCTCGATCGTCGAAGTCGGCACCTACACCGGATATTCCACACTCGCCCTGGCCGCCGCCCTGCCACCGAACGGCCAGGTGATCACCTGCGACATCTCCACAGAGTGGACCGCCATCGCCCGACAGGCATGGCAGGCCGCCGGCGTGGCCGACCGCATCGACCTGCGGATCGCTCCAGCCGCCCAGACGCTGCGCGCACTGCCGACCACACCGGACATCGACCTGGCGTTCATCGACGCCGACAAGGCCGGCTATTCCGAATACTGGGAACTGCTCATACCCCGCATGCGCCCCGGCGGCCTGCTGCTGGTGGACAACGTCCTGTACAGCGGCGAGGTCGTCGGGGAGTCGCCGAGCACCAACGCGAAGGCCATCGACGCGTTCAACGACCTGGTGCGCGCCGACGACCGCGTCGAGTCGGTGCTGCTGCCCATCGCCGACGGCCTCACGCTGGCCCGGAAGAAGACCCCGTGACCGCCACCATCGCCGAACTCGGCAGCCGGAACCTGGCCGAACTAGTGTGGGCCGCGCCCCGGCCCGACCGGGTCGCGCTGATCGAGCATGCGACGGGGCGGTCCACCAGCTACGCGGAACTGGAGGCCGACGCCTGGCGCTGTGCGGCAGCGCTGACACGGCACGGCCTGCGGCCCGGGGACCGGGTCGCGTTGGTGCGCGGCAACGGCCCGGAATACGTGTCCGCATACCACGGCGTGCTGCTGGCCGACGGCGTCGTCGTGCCCTTGGACCCCACGGGCACAGCGGCCGAATGGCGCCAGGCGCTGTCCCAGTGCGGCGCGCGGTGCGCGATGGGCACGGTCGACGTCGACACGCTGGACATCCCGGTGCTTGGCTGGGAGGAGGTGCTCGCCGCAGCGCCGGTGCGGCCGGCGCCGACGCGATTCGGCCACGCCCACGCGCTCGTGCTGTCCTCCAGCGGCACCCTCGGCCTGCCGAAGCAGGTGGTGCTGACCCACCGCAACCTGGCCGCGAACCTCGCGCAGATCGACCTGGTCCACCATCTGACCGCGGACGATGTTGTGCTCGGCCTGACGCCGTTCCGGCACGTCTACGGCATGCAGATGGCGATGAACCCGACACTGCGCGCCAGCGGCACGCTGGTCACGGTGTCCACCCCGTTCACCGCGACGGACCTGCTCGACGTGCTCCAGCACCGCCGGATCACGATCGCCTACCTGGTGCCCAGCGTCCTGGCCGAACTGGCCCGGCGCGAGGATGTCGACCAGTACGACACGAGCAGCCTGCGGCTGGTGTTCTCCGGCGGCGCCCCGCTGCCGCCCGCGGTCGCCACAGCATGCGCCACGGCGCTGAGGGTGCCGGTGGTCCAGGGCTACGGAATGACCGAGGCCGGCTGCACCTGCGCGCCGGTGGACGGACGGCCGCCCACCCGGGGCTCCATCGGGGTTCCTGTGCCCGGCACCGAAACCCGGTTCGTCGACCCGGATACCGGACACGACGTGGACGATGGCGCAGCCGGCGAGATCTGGGTGCAGGGCCCACAGGTCAGCCCCGGCTACCTGGACCCGTCCGGCACCGTGGAGCCCATCGCCGACGCCGACGGCTGGCTGCGCACCGGCGACATCGGCCACCGCGACACCACCGGCTGCATCACCATCACCGCACGCCTCAAACAGCTGATTAAGTACAAAGGCCACCAGATCGCGCCAGCCGAGTTGGAGGCGATCTTGCTGACCCACCCGCAGGTTCTCGACGCGGTGGTGATCGCGGTGCCCGACGCCGCCGCCGGCGAAATACCCAAAGCATTCGTCGTGCTCGGTGCACCGGTCCCGCTGGAGGACATCACAGCGTTCGTCGCCGCGCGCGTGGCGCCGCACAAGAAAATCCGCTCGATCCAAGCCGTGGCCCACATCCCGCGCTCAGCCACAGGAAAAATACTCAGCAGCGCATCATTCCCCGATTAGGACGGCTTGGGCGCGGATACGGTGCGGTGAGCAGGCATAGCGCCAGGCGGCCGGGGCGCCGGCGAGCCATTGGTCAGCCAAGGTGATGACTGACTTGGAGCCGGGCCGTGGTGCGTAGCCGTGCTGGCGACACCAGGCGGTGAACCGGTCGGCTGCCTGCCGGGGCTGGGCCGGGTGGATCCGGTCCCCAGGCGATCGTGTCGGCGGTGGAGTGTCCGGCGTGGCCCATGTGGGGTAGCAGCGCGGCAGCCCTGTTGCGGGCGCGGTAGTGCTCGGCCAGCAGTTCGACTGGCTCGTCGCCGACGAGGAAGCCGGCCAGGAGCCCGTTGCGGGCGTACTCGGCCAGCAGTTCACGCAGAACTGTCGGCGTACTCCGAAAAGTGGCTCTGGCAAGATTTTCGTAGGCGTAGATCATCGCGGTGCCACGGTCGGCCGGTCCGCAGGACGGGCAGCCTGTGACTGTGCTCTGTTGAACTGGCAAGCCTGTTACCGCAGTTGTCCGATGTGCAGGTGGTCTCGGTTGAGGTTTCCGATGCGGTGGTGGCGGTCCGCGCCCGCACGAGATCCGGTGAACCAGCGGGCTGCACGGAATGTGGCCAGCTCAGCGAGTGGTGCCACAGCCGCTACGCACGGCGCCTCGCCGACGTCACGCTCGCAGGCCGCCCTCTGCGCATCGACCTGTCCGTACGCCGCTTGTACTGCGAGAACACGGCCTGCCCGAAGGCGACCTTCGCCGAGCAAGTACCGGGCCTGACCGTGCGCTACCAGCAAGCGGACACCACGACTGCAGCGCCAGGTGGAGGACATCGGCGTGGTGCTGGCCGTCCGGGGCGGCTCCCGGATGCTTCGGATCTTGCATATCAGGCTCTCGCGGATCGCCGTCTTGTCCCAGCTGATGCGGGTGTCGCTGCCACCACTGGTCACGCCCCTGGTCCTGGGGGTCGACGACTTCGCTCTTCACGGCGACACCTACGGCACCCTCCTCGTCGACGCCACCACCCGGCTCTCGCTCACCCTCTGGGAAGGACGCGACGCCGAACAGCTCAGCCGCTGGCTCCGTGAACACCCGGGCGTCGAAGTCGCCTGCCGCGACGGCTCCCTCACCTACCGACAGGGCATCACCGCCGGCGCATCACAAGCCGTGCAGGTCAGCGACCGCTTTCAGTGCGCCATGAGGCGCCTTGTCGTATCCCCGACTCAGTCGGGATGAACTCAGAGGGAGGTTCTTGGGTCTGATGGCTTACCCGATCCGGAAACGGTGATGGGGACCAGAGCATGCCAGGAAATCGATGACCGGGCTCAGGTATCAGAGGCGGGGTATCGAGGGACCCGCGTGACACGGTGAAAGCTGAATTGCCTGAACCCTAATTCCCAGGAGACTGAAGGTCGAGTCCGCCGGAAAGATACCTGAAACCGGCGCCGCGTCCTGCGACGGCTTTGTGGAATGGCCGACGCAACCTCTGAGGCGCGGAGCGATGCCCAGCGAGGGCATTCAAGGGAATGAGTGGGGCACCTACATCACGCTAGGACGTACGACAAGGACGAACATGGGATCGCCTACGGGAGGAGATCTTCCTATGGCGACGGAGGCCCCGTAGTAGTCGCCGGAGTCACGACCGGGCAAGGAGGACGGGAAAGCCGTCTGCATCGGGCGAAGGGGGCTAGGTGATCGGACACTCAAGACTTGGGAGGTATGCGAAATGCAGAGTGCCGAAACGGTGCTGGGTGTCCTCCGTGAACGCGGCAGGCGTGGCCTGCCGTGCAATGAAATGTATCGACAGCTCTTCAATCCGCAGTTGTATCTCATGGCTTACGGACGTCTGTACTCCAACAAGGGAGCGATGACGCCCGGAGTCACTGGGGAGACCGTGGACGGCATGTCTCTGGGCAAGATCGAGCACGTCATCGACGCGCTGCGCCACGAGCGCTACCGGTGGAGCCCAGCTCGCAGGGTCTGCATCCAGAAGGGGCGGGGCAGCACAAAACTGCGTCCGCTCGGCCTGCCTCCGTGGAGTGACAAGCTCGTCGGCGAGGTGATCCGCCTGCTACTTGAGGCGTACTACGAGCCGACGTTCTCTCATTCCTCTCACGGTTTCCGTCCCCGCCGAGGCTGCCACACCGCGCTGCGCGATGTGGCCAATACCTGGACGGGCACGGTCTGGCTTGTTGAGGGTGACATCGTGCAGTGTTTCGACCGGCTTGACCATTCGGTCATGCTGCGAATCCTGGGTGAGAGAATCCACGACAACCGGTTCCTTCGGCTCGTGCACAACATGCTCAAGGCCGGATACCTGGAGGACTGGGTCTGGAACGCCACGCATAGCGGGAGTCCGCAAGACGGAGTTGTTTCACCGATCCTGTCGAATATCTATCTGCACAAGTTGGACGAGTACGTCGAGAACGTTCTGATCCCGGAATACACCCGCGGGAGCGTCAGGAAGCCAAGCCAAGCCTTCTTCAAGGTCTGGAACGCGATGCGTCGCGCACGCAAGCGCGGTGACCACACCGAGATGCGGGACCTTCGCAAGCAACTCCGCAGCATGCCCAGCATGGATACTCAGGATCCTGGCTACCGGCGGCTGCGGTATGTGCGTTACGCCGATGACACTCTGCTCGGGTTCGCCGGACCAAAGGCAGAAGCCGAGGAAATCAAGCAGCGTCTGGCGCAATTCCTGCGTGACGAACTCAAGCTGGAACTGTCGCCAGAGAAGACGCTCATCACGCATGCCCGCACTCAGGCGGCGAGGTTCCTCGGCTACGACATCACCATCCTCAGCACCTACGGGTCGGAGTACCGCGGCATCGTCCCGTACTACCTGCTGGCCGGCGACGTCTTTCGACTCGCCCGGCTGCAATGGGTCATGGAGACCTCGATGCTGATGACGCTCGCCAATAAGCACCGCTCGACGGTGTCGACGATGGCCCGCAAGTATGCGGCCACCATCGAGACACCGCACGGGCCACGCAAGTGCTTTGAAGCACGCGTCGAACGTATCGGCAGGAAACCGCTGGTCGGAAGGTTCGGTGGGATCCCGCTGCGACGGGACAAGAAGACGGTCATCACCGACCGTCGGCTGGCCCCGGTCAACACCAAACGCAAGGAGCTGGTCACCCGGCTCCTCGGCGGACGGTGCGAGGCATGTGGGCGAATCGACGAGGTAGAAGTCCACCACGTCGCCAAGCTCGCCGACCTCGGACGACCGGGCGATCGGCCGCCATGGGCAGATCTCATGGCCGCACGGCACCGCAAGTCCCTGGTGGTCTGCGGGGGTTGCTATGCGTCCATCCACGGCAAGAGACCTGTCTCAGCACTCACGGAGTAGTCACTGGAGAGCGACGTGCGGTCATAAGTCGCATGCGTCGTTCGGGCTGGGGGCCGTGGGAAAAGGACCTGCTCAGCAGGCACCTCGCCGACGGCCCACCAGTACCCTCTGGCAGGGACTGTCCCGCCGAGTTCAGGACATCGCCTCCGCCCACCGCGGCCGCCTGCCCGCAGCCCTGCCAACGGTCAGCGAGGATGATCGCCCGCCGGCCGAGGAGACTACCGAGAACGCCGCAGCGAGCAGCAGGGCCGGGCGCCATGCCCAGAGTCTGTTCGAGGCGGTCCAAGCCCTGACCCGCACCGGCCGGAGCCACAGCTCCGTGGCCCGCGAGCTCGGCCTGGACCGCCGCACCGTCGGCAAGTACGCCCGCGCTCGCACCTGGCAGGAAGGAATGGGCCGGCCGCCCCGCAAGCCCTCCACGCTGGACCCCTACCTAGACTACCTGCGACAACGCTGGGACGAAGGACAACACAGCGCGAAGATCCTGCTCGAAGAACTGCAGACCAAGGGCTACCTCGGTCACTACCAGCGCGTGAAGATGGCCGTCGCACCGCTCCGCCGCGGCCTGCCCATCGACGAGCCACGCGAGCGGCCACCCTCACCTCGCGAAGCGGCCCGCTGGATCACCACCCACCCGCACCGCCGCAGTCCGCACATCAACGAGCGCCTGCCCCGGCTCCTCGAACACTGCCCCGAACTCAAGCTCACCCACGACCTGGTCCGCCGCTTCGCCACCATGGTCGACAACCAGGACGCGGCACCCTTGCCGGGCTGGCTGAGTGACCTCGCACAGAGCGGACTCGCTCCTCTCACCTGCCTCGCCGGAGCCCTGCACGAAGACCGACATGCCGTCGCCCAGGGAATCACGACCCCTTACAACTCCGGAGTCAACGAAGGCCGCATCACCGACGTCAAGCTGCAGAAACGGATCATGGCCGGGCGTGCCGGCGTCTCTCTTCTCCACCACCGCGTCGTCCTGATCGCCCACCTTCGCCGACGCTATACGGACCGGCCGACCGTGGCACCGAGATGATCTCCGCCTACGAAAATCTTGCCAGAGCCACGTTCACGTGTACGCCGACAAGAACGGCGATGTTGCCGGCTGGCTCGGGAACTACTGCGGCGGTGGTGGGGCCGGCGGCGCGCCACGGGCCAGGGCGTCGGTGTCGGTGGCGAACACGTCGGCGGCCACGGGGCGCCGGGCGCCGCAGGCGTCGACGTCCCAGCAGTACCAGTGCACGCTGCCCGGGTGGCCGCTACCGTCCATCGTGAACGGGGCCAGCACCGCCCGGCGGTCACCGTAGGCGTTGCGGACCATCATCGGCATCCCGGCCGGGGCGGCGTCCCTGGCGGCATCAGGGCTGCCGGAGGCGCGATGGCGTGCAGCAGCCAGGACGACAAGTCGCAGCCCTCGTGCTCGCTGGCCAGTTCCTCACCAGCACCTTCGCGACGGCGTTCTCAGCGGCCAGGACGCTGCCGACGCCGCGCAGCGCGTCACAGCCGGACAGCACCTGCCGGGCCGCGTCCATCGACCAAGGCGAGGTGGCCGGCGCCGGCAGACGGCGCCACGCCGCCAGGTTCTCCTGCTCGGCCTTCTCAGCCCGCACCGCCGGGTTGCCGCTGCGCTGGGCGCCCTTTGACCCGTGCGGGCTTGGACTTCGACTTCTTTGGAGCGAGAACGCGAAACCGGCGACATGCCCCACCATAGGCTTGGGTTCTAATGAACGTCGCAACACCCGACGTCCGGGTGGGCGATGAAAGACACAAGCACTGCCGGGGGCGCCCAAACGGTAAGAGGGTGCCCCCCGAGGTCAAGCAGCGGTTCCTCGAACTGATAGCACGAAGGCGTGAGCATCAGAGAGGCCAGCCGCATCGTCAGCATCAATCGCCGAACTGGCCAGGAGTGGGTCAGCGGGCGCGGTGCACGCGTGAAAACCACGAAGGCAGGACGGAAGACGGTGCGGGCTGCGGTCCAGCCCATCGTGGGGGATCCCCGTGAGTTCGAAGCCCATCCGCGTGCGGAGGAACGGAACGGCTCACGCTCGATCTCTGCCCGCTTCCTGTCCGAGGAGGAGCGGGTGCGCATCGCTGACCTGCGGCGAGAGAGGAAGTCGATACGGGCAATCGCCAGCGAGCTGAACCGCAGCCCGTCAACGATCAGCCGGGAGATCCGGCGCAACGGCAACCCTGACACCAGTCCGAGTCATCCGGCCCACTACCGCCCGTTCACCGCTCACAGACGGGCGCAAGCACGACTGCCGCGGCCCAAGCCCCGGAAGATCGACCGTTGCCCCGAGCTGCGGGATTTCATCCAGGCCCGGCTGGACGAGAAATGGAGCCCCGAGCAGATCGCGCACATCCTTCGTCGCGACTTCCCGGATCGCCCGGAGATGCATGTGACGCACGAATCGATCTACCGAGCCCTGTATGTCCAGGCCAAGACCGGCCTGATGCGGGAGGCCTCGCGGCGCCTACGAACGGGCCGAAGCATGCGCAAGCGGCGCCGCCGGCCGGATCAGAGGACACCTCGGTTCACTTACCCGATGGTCCTGATCAGCCAGCGGCCCACCGAAGCCAACGACCGCAACGTCCCGGGGCACTGGGAAGGTGACCTGATCGTCGGCACGAAGAACAGCTCAGCGATCGGCACTCTGGTCGAACGCAGCACCCGCTACACGCTGCTGTGCACCTTCCGAACGGTCGTCTCCCGGGTTCTTCCGGAAGGCGCTGCTCGATGCCGTCAGCGGCCTCCCGGCCCATCTCAAGCGATCTCTGACCTGGGACCAAGGGTCCGAGATGGCGCATCACTACGGCTTCTCGGCGGCTTCCGGAATCCCGGTCTACTTCTGTGAGCCTCACAGCCCCCGGCAGCGAGGCACGAACGAGAACACGAATGGCCTGCTGCGGCAGTACTTCCCCAAGGGGACGGATCTTTCCAAGTACGCCAAGGAGGACCTGGAGGCCGCTGCCTCCGAACTGAACCGCAGGCCCCGGAAGACGCTCGGCTGGGACACCCCAGCCGAGCGCTTCGCCGGCCTCCTCATGAACGACCCCAACACTCGTGTGGCGACGATTTATTGAATCCGCCAGGGGTGGTGGGGCACGGCGCATTGCCGGACCTTGCGGCCGCGCGGAATAGCACTAGCGGGTGACCTGGGCCTGGGTCAGGACCATCAGTGAAGTTCCCCCGCTGAACTGGACAGCCTGATACTGGGACGGTTGAGTCCCGGAGGAAGCAGTCCAGATCGTGAGTGGCAAGAGCAACATGAGCAAGCGGTACGCGCCTGAGTTCAAGCGGGACGCGATCACTCTGGTCCGGTCCTCGCCGCATCGGAACGTCACCGAGATCGCCCGGGAACTGGGGGTGAGCCCCGAGGGGCTGCGCGGCTGGGTCAAGCAGGCGAAGGTCGACCGGGGCGAGGGGCCCTGTGGTGCGCTGACCAGCGATGAGCGCGACGAGCTGCGGCGCGTTCGCCGTGAGAACGCCGACCTGAAGAAGGCCAACGAGATCCTGGTAAAAGCCGCGGCCTTCTTCGCGAGGGAGATCGTGAAGTAGGCGCTGTGTGCCTCTTCATCTATGCGGAGAAGGCCGCCGAGGCGAACCCCGACGGCTACAGCGTGGCGCGGCTGTGCCGCGTGCTGGCCGTGGGCCGCTCCACCTACTACTCGTGGCTCGCGTCACGGCCGGCCGCCGCCGAACGGCAGCGCGCCGAGGACGAGCTGGCCGGGGAGATCGGCGAGATCCATGCCACCTCCCGGGGCGCCTACGGCGTCCCGCGCGTGCACGCCGCCTTGCGGCGGGGCGGCCGTGCGATCAACCGGAAGAAAGTCGAGCGGATCATGCGCGAGCGCGACATCCGCGGCATCACCCGCCGCAGGCGCCGCCACCTGACGAAGCAGGACACCACCGCCGCCCCGCGCCCCGGACCTGGTCGGCCGCGACTTCACCGCCGCCGAGCCGGCACGAAGCTCGTCGGCGACATCACGTACCTTCCGACGATCGAGGGCTGGTGGTATCTGGCCACCGTCCTCGACCTGGCGACCCGCGAGGTGATCGGCTACGCGATGGCCGACCACCACCGCGCCGAGCTCGTCACCGACGCCCTGCGCATGGCCGCCGGCCGGGGTGGCCTCCAGCCCGGCTGCATCATGCACACCGACCGCGGCAGCGAGTACACGAGCGGCGAATTCCGCAGGCAAGCAAGGAAGTTGAACCTGAGCCAAAGCCTGGGACGAACCGGCATATATTACGATAATGCAGTTCTGCTGAGAGCTTCTTCGGCCTACTCAAAGCGGAGATCGGCCCCACCATCTGGGAGAGCCGCGAAGCGGCCCGCGCCGACGTCTTCCGCTTCATCGAAGTCGAGTACAACCGCACCAGGCTCCGCAAACACCCCGAGTTCGGGTACCTCACCCCACTCGAAACCCGAGCCAGGCTGCAGCAAGACTTCACCCCCGCAGCGTAAGCACCAGCTGTCCAAGATCAGGGGGGAACTTCACTACTGCGGGCGTCAGGGTGCCGTGACGGTAATCACGGCCGCGCCCGTCGCGGCCGATACACCGCGGCCGCTCAGGCATGCTGCGGCGTCTCCTGCGAACCCCAGTACCAGATAGTCGAGGCGGGCTCCCTGGTAGTGCCCGCTCGTGATAGTACCCGGAACGTGGCCGACTCCATGGCCTTGCACGGTTTGGGCGACTGTCGGCTGACTGAGGCGGTAGGCGCTCGTGGTGCCGTCCGACCAGCGAAGCGTGCCGTGGACTTCGAAGTTGGTGGGGGTGCCTGTGCACTCGAGTTCGGCGTTACTGTTGGACTGAAAGGACATCAGCAGCCTGGTGGGGACGTCCGAGGTTGGTACCGCAGGAACAAACACTCCCTCACAGTGCCCAGTCACCACACCACGTGTCTCACTGATTGGCGGGTTGAACCTCCACTGGGCAGTTGCGATGCCTGCGACTACAAGGGTCGGCATGTGCGTTTCTCCTCTCTCTCGTGGCCCTGTACTTCAAGGCCACGGCATCCAACGCGTGTTTCTCCCGTTGTAAGACCAGGCCAAGCTCTCGTCTCGGCTGGATGGCACGGTGGCAGCGACCGGTGTGGTGCTGGCGCTGGCCGTACCGGTCGTCGGTCCAGCCGAAGAACAGACCGTTCAACGGATGTGCCACGAACCGGACCCGAACATCTCCAGCACCGACAACGTCAACGGTGCGGCGACGACGAAGCCACCGACGCGGGAACAAGCGCCGTCGCCCCAGGTCGACCTTCCAGAAGGGCCTGAGAGTCCTCGGATACACCATTTCCCTGCACTGCCCCGTGTATCGTCAATGTCCCGCCACTGTCCGGAACACGCAAGAGAACCGGTGGGGGCGTGCAGGAGCACACCACCCGAGCACACACAAGAACACGCGCCCCCGGCCTCACGGCAGCTGTAGATCGTGATCTGGCTGGTATCGGTGTCAACGGCCATGTAGTTCTCCCCAGAGGCGGCCAGTAGTTCTCCCCACTGACGGTCACTGGAAGTTCCCCGGTGGCGGCCAGATATCTCCCCGCCCTGGGGTGGTGTGGGTTAGTACTGCAACGACACTCCGTGACGTTGTGGGTGCCGCGTCGTTGATTGCTGCGTGGGGGCAGAAGTAACTGGCGGCTGGGCAGAAGCGTTTGACGACTTCGTGGCGAGGTTCGCGGGCCGGTTCGGCCGAGTGGAGCCACGGCGACGGATGGTGTCCTGCCTGCGGGGACTGCTCAGTGAGACAGAGCGGAAGAACGGCTGGACGCTGGCGGAGGCTGTCGGGGACGACGGTCCTCAGGGCATGCAGCGGCTGTTGAACCACTACCTGTGGGACGCGGACGCCGTGCGTGATGACGTCCGCGACGCAGTGGTGGAGCGCCTCGGGGACTCCGAGCGGGGAATCCTCATTCTCGATGAGACGGGATTCCTCAAGAAGGGCGTTCGGTCGGCGGGGGTGGCCCGGCAGTATTCAGGAACGGCCGGACGGATCGAGAATTCCCAGGTGGGTGTCTTCCTGGCGTATGGATCAGACAAGGGCCGGGCGCTGATCGATCGCGAGCTGTATCTGCCGAAGGAATAGACATCGGACCGTGAGCGCTGTCGGGCGGCCGGCATCGGTGATGAGGTGGAGTTCACGACGAAACCCGACTTGGGCTTGCGTATGCTGAAGCGTGCCGTGGAGTCCGGCATCCCGTTCGGGTGGGTCACCGCTGATGAACTGTATGGGCAGACGAGCCGGATCCGTGTCTGGCTGGAAGAACATGACATCCCTCACGTACTTGCGGTACCGAAATCACAGATTGGGCATGACCACGGAGTTTTTCGGCCAGTGAGGTGCCTCGAAGTTCTCGGACAGGTGTCCAATAGGATCGCCTGGAACAGGGAACGAGGAAGTAGTGGCGCCACCGAGGAAGTACTCGCAGGA
>NZ_JBVJAH010000040.1:0-24486 GCF_055590785.1 Streptomyces sp. NPDC041796 | reverse complement strand
GGGGAGGAGAAGGAAGGATCCTGGAGGGGGGTGGGGGGGGGGGGGGGGCACCCCCCCCCCCCCCCCCCCCCCCCCCCCCCCCCCCCGGCCCCTGCGGCATCTCAGCCGCGCGGGAAGGACACCTCCACGCGGCGGTTCTTCTTCCGGCCTTCCTCGGTGCTGTTGTCCGCGATCGGATACTGCTCGCCGTAGCCACGGATCTCGTAGGTGATCCCCCCGGAGGCGAGCGACGGCGACAACACCTTGTGCACGGCGTCCGCGCGCTGCTTGGACAGCACGTCACCGTGGGCGGAGGAGCCGAGGTTGTCGGTGAAGCCGAAGATGCGCACCTTGGTGGCGTTCTGCTTCTTGATCTCCTCGGCGATCGCGGCGATACGGGAGTTGGCCTCGGGGGTCAGCTTGGCACTGTCCTTGCCGAAGAGGACCTCCGCCTGGAGCGCGAACTTCAGGTTCGAGCTGGTCTCCTCACGCCGCTCCTCGCCACCCTCGGACTCGACGATCGAGATCAGCGGCAGCACCTTCGCGGGCGCGAGGGTGGCTCCGTCACGCATCTTCAGGCCGGGCGAGTTCCCGTCGACTTCGGGTGGCGGCACGGTCGACTCGGTACCCGGTGGGGTGCTGGGGATGTCATCGGCGTACGCCCCGGAGGCCCCGGTGAGCTGGACGCCGGTGAACAGCACCAGGGCGGCGAGCACGGAGGCGGCGGGCTTGTGGAGGGTGCGCATTACGAGATCTCGATCGTCGCGACCGGCATCTGCGGAATCTGGATGTCGACCTGGGACGTGTTCGCGGGCGGCGCGGGGAACTGGGCGAACATCGAGATGGTCTCCCCTGCCTTCACCGTGGTGACGCCAGTCGTCGTCAGCGGGTAGCCCTCGGTGTCACGCAGTACGTAATAGCGCTTCTTCTCCGTCTTGTCCAAGAGCGTGATCCCGGCAAGGGACGGGCCAGTCTGCTTCACGCTGACCTCCTGACCACTCCACTGCGGTGGCGCGATCAGCATCTTGGACGACGTGTTCTTCAGGCTCCCCGTGACGGTCAGAAAGCCGCCCTGATCTCTCACCGCGGTATGGATGACGAACTGGAAGCCGTTGCTCCCATTGATGGTCGCCAATGTGGCGCTGGTGTCCGGCACGGCGGGGCCGTCATCCGTCTTGGGGGTGCCCTGGCCGGCCGGGGCCGAGGAAGCGCTGCCCGCGTTCTCCGACGCCTTTCCCTCGTCACCGCCGCCTTGGCCGCCACCGCCGCCACAGGCCGACAGGAGCACAGCCAGTGCTACAGCGGTCACTCCGGCCGCCGCTCTGCGTGCTGCCGCTCCGTACCCATTACTCATAAGTGCCATTCCTTTGCGTTCCTTCGCGGTCAGTCCTCGGCGAGCCGGACTTCGAAGAGGTCGGACATGTCCGGGAGAAGCTTCGGGTCCAGGTCCGTCATGTCACCCTCGCACTCCAGAGAACCCGGGGACGGAGAGTCGTCGTCCTCGGCAGGATCGAAGCTGCATCGGGGAACGACAATGGCCGTCGCCGTCGCCTTGGCGGTCCGGTTGTCGGTGCCGGGGAGAATGGTGTCCCCCACCGGCTTCTGTGACGTCACACTGACCGTTGAGCCCCACCGGCCGTCGGCCAGTGGAGCGCAGCCCACAACGTTGGCCTCGTTCCGCCCGGCGTAGTAGTGGCTTGCGCCGCATCCGTCGAGCGCGGGGACGAGTTCGCCGTCCAGCAGGTCCATGAGATTGTCGAGGGTGAGCTCGAAGCTGTCCCGTTGCTCCCGGGCGGCTGCCAACGCCGCTGCATCTGCCGCAGACTGGGCACCATTGCGTGTGGCCCCGGCCTGACCGACCGCGAAGAACGCGAGCGCGAGAAAGAGCAGGCTCGCCACTACGAAGATGTAGAGGGGCGAGGCCTGCCCTGTCTCGCGGGAGCGCATGCCTGGCGTCAGCCACCGCCGACGATCGCGGTGACGCGCGCGAGCAGTCCGGCGGCGATCGTGTCCCCGACCCCCGACCCCACCACCGCCGCGATGATCACTCCCACCAGAATGATGATCCCGACGTACTCCACCGCGCCCTGCCCCCTGTCCCCCCTGCGCCTGAGCGCCGCGGCGGTGGTGTGCGCCCACGTACCCACGTACACCTTGGCCTGGGTCGTGGCCTTCAGCATGGTGTTCGGCATGGCGGTCTCCTCCGGGCTCGTACAGGTCGATGGGGGGAACGTACGGCGGGGGGAGTGGGGTGGGCATGGGCCTGGGGGCCCAAGTGGGGGCCCAATCGTGGGGGCGGGGGTGGTCAGCCATGGGTGGGTCCCCCTTGGGAGTGGGACAGGCCGTGCCAGATGGCGATGGCTTGGCCTCGGCTTTCGGCGTTGAGCTTGGCGAAGATGCGGTTGATGTGGTTCTTGACCGTCTTCTGGCTGATGAAGCACGTGGCGGCGATCTGCTGATTGGTCATGCCCGACGCGATCAGGTCCATCACCTCCACCTCCCGTTGACTCAGTAACGAATGTGCCATATTCGCTTGCTGCTGCGAAGGGGTTCCAGCAAATACCCCTCCGCGTACGCCAACTGGCGGAGTGTGGGGCGTTGCAGGAGCATAGGTGGCGCGGACTGCCGCCAGCAGGGCGTTCGAGGGGGTGTGGGTGAAGTGCGCCCGGCCCAGTGTCGCGTCGCGGACCGCGTCGACGAGTTGGCCGGCGGTGAACTCGCCGTGGACGAGGTAGCCGCACGCGCCGAGGCGGAGGGCTTCGTGGACGATGTCCGACTCCTGGCTGTACGTGGTCATCAGGACCGGTGCCAGGCGGACCAGGTGGGGCAGGGCCGTGATGCCGTCGACGCCCGGCATGCGGACGTCGAGGAGGATGACGTCCGGCTGGTGGCGTACCGCCGCTTCGTACGCCTCGCGGCCGTCCGCCGCTTGGGCGGTGACCTCGATGTCCTCGCGGCCGGACAGCAGCGCGGTCAGGCCCGCCCGGACGACGGGGTTGTCGTCGGCGACGATCACTCGCAGGTGCTCATGCATGGTGGTGCGCCCTCCGTTTCCAGTGCCCGTACCGGCAGTTCCAGCCGGACCTCGGTGCCCTTCGTGGCGCGGCCCCGGCCGATGCGGATGCGGGCGCCTATCGACGCGGCGCGCTCGACCATGCCGACGAGGCCGAAGTGGCCCGCCCGCTTCAGGCCGTCGAGCGTTGTGCCGGCGGGGAGGCCTCGGCCGTCGTCGTAGACGCTCAGGTACAGGACGTCGTCGATGACGCCCGACGACACGGTGATGTACGTGGGCCGGCCGTGCCGGTGGGCGTTCTCCATGGCTTCCGAGGCGACGGCGAGCAGCTGGCGGGCCACCGCGTGCGGGACGCGGGGCGGGAGGGAGCCGGCCGGGTGGTAGCTCGTGCGTACACCGTGACGGCGGGCGAAGTCGGCGGTGCGGGCGGCCAGTTCCAGGCCCACGTCCACCCCTCCGTCGAGGTCCGACTCCCGCCGCAGGTCGGCCAGGAGCTCGCGGGACTCGGCGGCGGCGCGGCGGGCGGAGCGGGCGACGAGTTCCGCCTGGCGGCGCACCGACGCGGGGTCCGCGCGGTCGGCCGTGGACGCCAGGCCGTCGGCGGCCAGCGCCAGGCCGTGCAGGGTCTTGGCGACCGAGTCGTGCATCTCCCGGGCGAGCCGCGCGCGTTCGGCCTCCACGGCGCCGTTGACGGCGAGCCGGGCGCGCGCCTCGGTGAGGGCCTGGCTCGCGGCGCCGAAGTCGAGGATGAGGCCCCGGAGGGTCGAGCCGACCGCCCCGACGATCACGCACAGACCGGGGAAGAGGAGCGAGGAGGGCTCCACCGCGACCTCGGTGTTCACGCCGTACGACAGCAGGAGGAGAAGGGACTGCAGGACCGCGAAGAACGCGGCGCCGCGCCAGCCGTAGAGCAGGCCGGCGAGCAGCGGCGTACAGATGGTGACGTACGCGAGTGTCGACTCGGGTGACGCGGTGGCCAGCAGCAGCGCGCCGAACAGCATGTCGACCGTGAGCACGGCGGGGTGGCGCAGCAGGATGCGGCCGAAGCGCTCCCAGTCGCGCAGGACGACGTACGACACCATGAAGGTGATGAGGACGGCGGCGCCCACCAGCCAGGTGCCGACGCCGGGAGCCGCGCCGTCGAGGGCGAACGGCGACGCCAGCACGATCATCGCCAGCCGGAAACCGAACACCTGGCGGCACAGCGCCTGGAGGGCGTTGACCTGCAGGGGGAGGGACGGCGGATCCGGTGTCCGCAGAGTCATGGCGTCACCCGCCGATGATGTCCGCGAAGTCGACACCGGAGCCGTAGTAGAAGCTCAGGGCGATCAGGATCATGGTGGCGGGCAGCATCACCATCGTCACGACGAGCGTGGTCTTCGGTACGGCCTTGGCGGCCGTGCGCCGGGCGTTCTGGGCGTCGGTGCGCCGCATGTCGTTGGCGATCTGGATGAGCGTGTCGACGATCGGCGCGCCCAGTTCCTCGCCCTGCTGGAGGGCGGTGACGAACATGGAGACCTGCTCGGAGGCGTTGCGTTTGCGTAGCTGGTCGAAGGCGTCGCGGCGGCTGACGCCCATGTCCATCTGGCGCAGGGTGATGCGCAGTTCGTCGGCCCACGGCCCGGAGTACTTCTCGGCGACGCGCTCCAGGGCCTGGCGGAAGCCGAGTCCGGCGGAGACGACGACGGCGAGGACGTCGAGGAAGTCGGGCAGGGTGCGTTCGATGTCGTCCTTGCGGCGCCGGATCGCCAGCCGGAGGAGGACGTCGGTCCAGGTCAGCCCATACAGCAGGATGATGACGGCGACGACCGCCTGGCCGCGCGCCAGCATGGCGAGGGCGGCGAGGATGCCGAGGAAGCCGTAGACGGCGCGGCGGGCGGCGTACCGGTCGACGGTCATTCCGCCGGGGTTGCCCGCCATGTCGAGGCGGCGGCGCAGCGCGTCCACCCGCTTGGGGCCCATCATCCCGAGGACGGCGGGGGCCCAGCGCATACCGAGCCGGTCGACGCCGGAGCCGACGGCGGTGGTGCGGGTGGCGCCGACCTCGAGGGCGAGGACCAGGTCACCGGGGAGTCTGGCGTCGGCCCGGTACATGCGGATGCCGTGGAAGACGCCGTACACGGACAGGCCGATGACGGCCGCGTACAACAGGCCCATGACGTGTCACCTCCTCAGACTCGGATGCGGGACAGGCGGCGGATGAGGACGAAGCCGACGGCGTACAGGCCGAAGGCGAGGACGGACCCGATCTGTCCCGCGGCGGAGCCGGTCATCTTGTCGAGGGCTCCGGGCGCCATCCCGTTGATCATCAGCAGGAAGCCCAGGCCCAGCAGGGGCAGGGCGAAGGCGGTCACTTTGACCTGGGAGAGCAGGGTGATGACCTCGCGCCGGGTCTCCTTGCGCTCCTCCAGGGTGCTGGTGAGGTTGCGCAGCGAGGTGACGACCTGTCCGCCGGCGCGGTTGGACAGGACGAGGGTGGAGACGAGGACGACGAGCTCCCGGGAGGGCAGGCGGTCGGCGAGGTCGCCGAGCGCGTCGTCGAGGCTGTGACCGACGGCGAGCTGGTCGGCGACCTTGCGGAGCTCCTCGCCGGCCGGGTCGTCGAGCTCCTCGGCGGCCATCGCGATGGCGGTGCGCAGCGCGAGGCCCGCCTGGGTGGCGTTGGCGAGGACGCGGGTGAGCTCGGGGAGCTGGTTGATGAACGCCTCGGTGCGCCTCTGGCGCTGCCAGTTGAGGAACGAGTTGGCGCCCCAGAGGCCGGCGAGTGCGGCGAGGACGCCGAAGAACGGGGCGAAGACCGCGCCGACGGTGAGGTGGATCCCGAGCAGGGCGGCCACCGCGTACACGACGTACTCGCCGGGTGTGAGGTCCAGGCCGGTGGCGGCGATCTTGCGCTCGATGCGGCGGCCGAGGCGGGTGGCGCGCAGCCGCCGGTCGACGCGTACGAAGCGGCGGCGCCGGCCGTCGGGGGGGACGTGTCCCGTCTGGGTCATCCGTGCCACGAGGGCTTGGCGCTGCGCCTTGCCGGAGGCGTAGACGTGTACGCCGGCGATGCCCAGCACGCAGGCGAGGAGGGTGACACCGAGCGTCAGGAGCGGGAGGTTGTCCATGGGGGTCACGGGGGTCCAGTCGGGGGCGGCGGTCAGGCGGTGGTGGCGCGGCGGAGGGCGAGCTGTTGGTCGGTGTGGGCCACGCCGAACGCGGCCGGTATGGCCTCGCTCTTGAGGTAGAGGCGTTCGGCGACGCGGCGCGGGAGCGGGAAGTACTCGAACTGGCCGTGGATCCGTCCGTCGGCGGACATGGGGCGGGCGGCGAAGCGGCAGACGGTCACGATGCGGTACTCCTCGCGGCCGTGGGAGTCGACGATCGCGATCTCGGTGATCTTGCGGGCGCCGTCGGCGTGCCGGGTGAGCTGGACGATGACGTCGACCGCGCTGTTGATCTGGTCCTTGATCGCGACGAAGGGGACCTCGACCTCCGACATGGAACCCAGGGTCTGGAGGCGCATCAGGGCGTCCTCGGCGCTGTTGGCGTGGACGGTGGCGAGGGAGCCGTCGTGGCCGGTGGACATGGCCTGGAGCATGTCGAGTGTCTCGCCGCCGCGGACCTCGCCGACGATGATCCGGTCGGGGCGCATGCGCAGGGAGTTGCGTACGAGGTCGCGGATGGTGACGCGGCCCTTGCCCTCGACGTTCGGTGGGCGGGCTTCGAGGGTGATGACGTGGGACTGCTGCAGCTGGAGTTCGGCGGAGTCCTCGATGGTGACGATGCGCTCGCCGTCGGGGATGAGGCCGGACAGGGCGTTGAGGAGGGTGGTCTTTCCGGTGCCGGTGGCGCCGGAGACGATCACGTTGAACTTGGCGCGTACGAGTCCGGCGAGCAGCATCACCATGTGCTCGTCGAGTGAGCCGAGGGCGACCATCTCCTGGAGCGTGAAGGCGCGCGGGAAGCGGCGGATGGTGAGGATGGGACCGGAGAGGGACAGGGGCGGGATGATGACGTTGACGCGTTCGCCGGAGGGCAGGCGGGCGTCGACCATCGGATTGGACTCGTCGACGCGGCGGTTGACGGTGGAGACGATCCGCTCGATGGTCTGCATCAGCTGCTCGGTGGACGAGAACCGCATCGGTAGCTGTTCGAGGCGGCCGCGCCGCTCGACGAAGACCTGCTCGGGGCCGTTGACCATGATCTCGCTGATGGAGGCGTCTTCGAGGAGCGGTTCGAGGATGCCGAGCCCGAGGGCCTCGTCGACGACGCGGCGGATGAGCTGCGAGCGCTCGGTGGAGGACAGGACGGGGCCCTCGCGGCTGATGATGTGGCCGAGCACCCGCTCCAGGCGGGCGCGGCGCTCGGCCGCCGCGAGGGCGGACATCTCGGCGAGGTCGATCTCCTCCAGCAGCTTGACGCGGTAGACGCCGACGAGGTGGTTGTCCTCGCCCTTGCCGTCGACCGGCTCGGGACTGCTGATGCGCGCCCGCAAGCTCATGTCGTTCCTCAACTCCCTCAGTCGGTGGCGGGCGTGGTGACGGGCATGGTGGTGGACCTCTGGGCGCTGGGGAAGGTGAACAGCGGGATGACGGAGGGGATCGGGACGGTGGCGGTGGCGGTGACCTGGTCGCCGGCTCCTCCGGACGGGGCGTCGATGCTCGCGCCGTCCGCCAGCCAGGAGCTCATCGCGCCGTATCCGGCGGATGAGCCGTCGCCGCCCTGCGACGCCACCCGTGCCGCCGCTCTCGACGCCGTGCCCGCCTGCTGCACCGCGTACGCCACGAACCCGAGCTGGACGGCGGCCAGGGCGGCGATGAGCAGCACGGTGACCCAGCCGACGAACTCGACGGCCGACTGGCCGACGTCGCCGGGGCGCCGCCCCCGCCTCGCGTACGCGGTCATTCGTCGCCCTCCCACGCCGCGGACGCCGTGCCGCGCACGGTCACGGGGATGTCGAACCCGGGGAACAGCACGGGGACGTTCACCTCGACCGAGGCGGTGTAGAGGTCCGGGCCGCCTCCGCCGCATGCGGGGGTGACCGTCCACGCTCCCGACACGCTGCCCTGCGCGGCCGCCGCGCAGGCGCCGGATCCGCCCACGGTGCCCGCCCGGGCCGCCTCGTCCGCGGCGTTGCCCGCCAGTGACCAGGCGTAGCCGACGAGGGCGGCCTGCCAGAGCAGGACGATCACGCCGAGGACGACCGGGACCATCCCGGTGAACTCGACCGCGACCTGCCCGCGGTCACTTCCGTAACGGCGTCTCATGACCCACCCCTGCCCCCTCCGGTTACTTGCCGCGTGCCCGCCGGAGGCCCACCGAGCCCCGGTCGCCGCGGAACTTCCCCTGCCTGCTTTCCCCTTCCGGCGCCTTCACGATCCCCAGTTCGCCCGCCAGCGCCCACAGCGCCTGCTTGACGGAGGACTTGGCCTCCAGGTCCTGCATCCGGCCGGCGTCGACGACCGACTGGAGTTCCTTGAAGTTCGCCGGTACGGAGGTCCTGGCGACGCGCGTGCCGGTGATCTTCTCGACGAGCTGCGGCTGGATCTCCGTGTTCCTGATGTGCCGGTTGACGACCGTCACCGTCTCCTCCGCCTTGCGGATCTGGAGCCGGTCCCAGAGCCGGACCATGCGTTTGGCGGCGCGTACGGCCACCACGTCGGGCGTGACGAGCAGCAGCGTGGTGTCGGCCATCTCGATGGCGGCGGCGTTGGCGCTGTCGAGGTGCGTACCGCAGTCGATGACGACGACCTCGTAGCGGTTGCGCAGGGCGCTGACGATCTGGCGGACCGACCGGTCGGTGACGTCCTCGCCCCGCTCCCCCTCGCCGGGCGCGAGCAGCAGGCCGATGCCGGACTGGTGGGCGTACAGGGCGTCCTGGAGGACCCGGGGTGATATGTCCTGGATGGCCGCGAGGTCCACGATGGACCGCCGGAACTGCACGTCCAGGTAGGACGCGACGTCCCCGGACTGGAGGTCCAGGTCCGCCAGCGCGACGCTCAGGCCGGACGCCCGGGCGGCGAGGGCGAGCTGCACCGCGGTGACGGTGGTGCCGACCCCGCCCTTGGCGCCGCTCACGGTGACGACCCGGCCGCCCGGCCCGGTGAAGACGTCGCCGCCCTGTCCGAGGTGGCGCCGTACGCCCGCGGACCAGGCGGCCGCGGACTGGACGCGCTGGGCGAGCTCCTCGTACGACAGGGGCATGCCGACCAGGCCGCGGGCGCCGGAGTCCATGGCGGCCGAGTAGAGGCCGGGGCCCGTGTCGGCGGTGACGAGGACGACACCGACCGCCGGGAAGCGGAGGGCCACCTCCCGGATGAGGTCGAGCGCCGGGACGGGCCCGATGCCGCCGTGGACCAGGACCACCTCGGGCAGTTCGTCCAGGGACTCGGCGGCGAGCCTGGCGAGGGTGTCGATCAGCGAGGTGGAGTCACCGACCGGGCCCGCGGGTTCGGCGTCGGGGAGCTGGCCGAGGAGGGTGGTGATGGATCGGGCGGCGTCGGCGTCACCGACGGCCGGGAGGATGCGTGTGGTCATCCGGCCCTCACTTGTTCTTGTCTTCGTCGAGCGTGTAGCTGCCCTCGCCGGGCCGGAGGACGGTGGGGCTGTTCCTGGGCAGCAGCGCGAGCCGTACGTGCTCGGCGAACGACTCGGCGTACGCCACGCGCTGGGCGTCGGTGGTGCTGAGGGCGAAGGTGATCGGTACGGCTTCGCGCACGCCGACGCCCCGGTTGTCGTCGCGCTTGCCGTCGAGCGGGGTGAGCTTGCCGACGTCGAGGACGCGGGCGTTGGCGACGATGATGCGGGACTCGGCGACGGCGCCCTTCTCCCGGTTGTCGTCGTCGAAGGTGGCGAAGATGTTCACCAGGGAGCCCGCGGTGATCTTTCCGGCGACACCGGTGGCGGCGTCGATCATGATGGCGATCTCCTGCTGGCCGCTTTCCAGCGCGGGCCGTCTGGCGATCATGTCCTCCTGGAGCAGTGAGCCCTTTTTGAGGTCGGTGACGGCGATCTTGTCCTTGACGACGGAGAGGTCGGTGACCGCGTTTCCGGAAAGCCAGCGCTCGGGCATCTTTATCTTCTGGAACTGGGCGGGCTGAAGTGCCGTGTAGGCCGCCACGTCGGCCTTCAGTTCGTATGCGTCGACCTCCGGGCCCACCTTGGAATTCACGTCGCTGATCACCGTGACCACACCGGCGAAGGCGCCGAGCGCACACAGGAGCGAAAGGAGCAGGAGAATGACACCGCGACGCTGACGTGAATTCATGGGCGGGGCGACCTCGTGAGGAGACGTAGGCGTGGGACCGTGAGGGGACGGGAACCGGGTTGACGTGGCTGACGTGGCTGACGTGGGCGCGAGGGCGGGCGGGGGCCGGGCGGGGGGCTCATGCGGTGCCCTGGCTGAGCTCGGGCGGAACGAGCGGGGCCGAGCAGAATCCGCAGCGGTCCCCGATGAGGTCGATTCCGCACCAGGAACAGACCTCCCGCCGCACGGACGCGACGAGTTGGTAGAGGACCGAGATGTCGGGGAGAAAGGCGGCGAATTCAACCAGCTTCGCGGTCCCCCACCATTTCGGTGATTCGGCCGGCAGCGCGCTCTCCACGACGCCCTGGACCCGCCAGGCGGGCGCGAGGGATTCGGTGACCCATTCCGACGCCAACTGCCCACGTGCGACCATCAGTTGGGTACCGAACTCGGGACCGGCGAGCTGCTCGCCGGTGCCGATCCTGATCAGCTGGGGTGCCGGGTTGGCGAGGACGCCGAACTGCGAGCCGGGGACCCACGACTTGGCGTGGGACTTCAGGCTCACGGGGACGCGGTCGAGCCGGGTGACCGTGTTGAGCAGGGCTCCCGCGTAGATGTAGTGGGACAGCAGCCGGGCGGCCGAGGCGATGACCCCGGCGCCGAAGTCGCAGACGGACAACTGGCGGAGCTGGCGGACAAGTACGGCGACGCCCAGCGGCGGGAGGTCCAGCTTCAGCAGCGCGATGCGGTCGCTCTCGAGGACCGACCGGACGGTGTGCAGGCGGCGTTCGTGGGGGGCGGGGAGGGAGGCGGGATAGAGGGCGATGACGTAACCGTGCTGTTCGACCATGACCTGCATGTCCGCGACGGCGGCGTCGAGCGGCTGGACGCCGGGCGGGTGCAGCAGGGCCGCCGTGGGGGTCTGGTGGTCGGTCGGCGGCAGCACCAGATCCGCGCTGGTGACGGCAATTGCGGTCGGCACGCTGTTCCCCGTTCAGCTCCGGCCGCCGGGATTCCGGCGAACCGCAGGCACCTGCTCTGCCTGCTCCTCCACGCTCACTCCTGCCCACCCGCACTTTAACCACCTGTGAGGGGGCAGAGAACAGCTTTCAGATCGCTCGGTCGCAATGCGTGGGCGACGCTCGGGTGACCAATCAGGACGAAGGCGTCAGTGGTTAACTCCTGTTTCTTTGCAGAGGTCTTGACAAGTTGATTGGTCTGGACCAGTTTTACGGAAACGGCGGTGGCCACCGTTCCCCAGCCCCTCCCCCGACTCCCCCACCGGAGGCAGCACGTGGACCCCTCGCAGCGCAGACCCGCGCCCCTACGTCACCGCGGATGGCTCCAAGGGAGCCTGGCGCTGGCCGTGGGCGCCGGGCTCGCCCTGACCGGCGTGACCGCCGGCACCGCCCACGCCGCCGACGTCAACGTCGCCAAGAACGCCGGATTCGAGTCCGGCCTCGCCAACTGGACCTGCACCGCGGGCAGCGGCGCCACCGTCTCCTCGCCCGTGCACGGCGGGGCCGTCGCGCTCAGGGCCACGCCCGGCGGGCAGGACAACGCCCGGTGCTCCCAGACCGTCGCGGTCCGGCCGAACTCCACGTACACGCTCAGCGCCTGGGTGCAGGGCGGGTACGCCTACCTCGGCGCGAGCGGCACCGGGACGACGGACGTGTCGACCTGGACGCCCGACTCGGCCGGCTGGAAGCAGCTGACCACCCGCTTCACGACGGGCGCGAGCACCACGTCCGTGACGGTCTACACCCACGGCTGGTACGGGCAGGCCGCCTACTACGCGGACGACATATCCGTCTTCGGGCCCGACGGGGGCGGGGGCCAGGACCCCGACCCGGTGGTGCCCGCCACGCCCGCCGGACTCACGGCCGGTGCGGTGACCTCGTCCTCCGTCACCCTGAGCTGGAACCCCGTCTCCGGCGCGACCGGCTACCACGTCTACCGGGACGGCGCCAAGGTCCAGTCGGTGACCGGGACGTCGGCGACCGTGACCGGGCTGGCGGCGAACACCTCGTACAGCTTCCAGGTCAGCGCGGCCAACACGGCCGGGGAGTCGGCGAGGTCCACGGCGGTCACCGCCCGGACCTCCACCACCGGGCCGAACCCGAACCCGGCGGTGCCGAAGCACGCGGTGACCGGCTACTGGCAGAACTTCGACAACGGCGCCGCCGTGCAGAAGCTGCGGGACGTGCAGGCGCAGTACGACATCATCGCCGTGTCGTTCGCCGACTCGACCTCGACGCCGGGCCAGATCGTCTTCAACCTCGACCCGGCCGTCGGCTACGCCTCGGCCACCGACTTCAAGGCGGACATCGCGGCGAAGAAGGCCGCCGGGAAGTCGGTGATCATCTCGGTGGGCGGCGAGAAGGGCAACGTCACCATCAACAGCGACGCGTCGGCGACGGCCTTCGCGAACAGCGCGTACGCCCTGATGCAGGAGTACGGCTTCAGCGGCGTCGACATCGACCTGGAGCACGGCATCAACTCCACCTACCTGACCAAGGCGCTGCGCCAGCTTTCGGCGAAGGCGGGGCCGGGCATGGTGCTGACGATGGCGCCGCAGACCATCGACATGCAGAACACCGGGACGGAGTACTTCAAGACGGCGCTCGCCGTGAAGGACATCCTCACGGTCGTCAACATGCAGTACTACAACAGCGGCTCGATGCTGGGCTGCGACGGCAAGGTCTACTCGCAGGGATCCGTGGACTTCCTGACGGCGCTGGCCTGCATCCAGCTGGAGGGCGGCCTGGACGCCTCCCAGGTCGGCCTGGGCGTTCCCGCCTCACCGCGTGGAGCGGGCAGCGGCTACGTCGACCCGTCGGTGGTGAAGAACGCGCTGGACTGCCTGACGCGCGGCACCGGCTGCGGTTCCTTCAAACCGTCGAAGACCTACCCGGCGCTGCGCGGGGCGATGACCTGGTCGACGAACTGGGACGCCACGGCCGGCAACGCCTGGTCGAACGCGGTGGGACCGCACGTCCACAACCTGCCGTAGCCGTCAGGCCCGGTTCGACAGGTAGTGGTGCAGTACGGGGCCCAGTTCCGCCAGCCACTGGTGGAGCTGGGCCTTGCGCTTGGCGTCGATCCGGCACTCGTACAGCATCCCGCCGGGATGGGCGACGGCCACCATGAGGACCGCCCCGCCGTGCGGGGACGGCGCGTGGTGCACGGTGGCGACGGCGGCCCACGGGAAGTCCATGGTGTGGCCGTTGATCTCCAGGGACACCCCGTTCGGGTCCACGATCACGGAGTTGCGCCGGTCGTGGGCCATGAACTCCGGTCCGTCGGCGGGCGCCCCGTAGTGCGGAGGGTGCGGGGCGCTGTACGGGGCGCTCGGCGGGGCGCCGTACGGGACGGGCGGCGGGGCGCTCGGCGGGGCGCCGTACGGCGCCGGCGGCGCGCCGTACGGCGGCTGTACGGGTATCGGGGGGCCGAATCCGGGGGGAGTCGTCATGCCTCCAGTATGGCCAACGGGCCCCTGCCCGCCTCCTACCAGGGCAGCTCGCGCACCTGCTGCACGCACAGCACCAGGAACAGCAGTCCCGCCGCGCCCAGGACACCGTTGCTGAGCCAGCCGTTGCGCCATTCGCGGGGGGTCCGGGAGGAGTTGAGGAGCCAGACCAGGGTGAGGGCGAGGAACGGCATGAAGAAGGCGCCGATCACGCCGTAGACGATGACCAGTCCGAACGGCTGGTCCAGGAAGAGCAGGGACATCGGCGGGAACGTCAGCCACAGCAGGTAGGCGCGGAAGGGCAGCGACTTCTCGCGGGCGCCCGCCGCGACCTCCTCGCCGGTGCCGTCGCCCCGGTTGCGGAAGCGGGTCACGAAGTCGGCGAACATCAGGCTCACGCCGTGCCAGACGCCGATGAGGGAGGTGATGGAGGTGGCGAAGAAGCCGATGAGGAACAGCTTGGCCGTGGCCGTGCCGTACTGGTCCTCCAGGACCTTGCCGAGGTCCAGGAGCCCCTTGTCGCCCTTGGCCAGCGCGACGCCGGAGGAGTGGAGCAGTTCGGCGCCGACGAAGAGCATGGCGACCACGAAGATGCCGGTGGTGATGTAGGCGACGCGGTTGTCGAGGCGCATCACCTTCATCCAGGAGGTGTCCGTCCAGCCCTTGGCGTTGACCCAGTAGCCGTAGGCGGCCAGCGTGATCGTGCCGCCGACGCCGCCGATCAGGCCGAGGGTGTAGATCAGTGAACCGTCCGGGAGGACGGGCGCGAGGCCCGCGAACGCTTCGCCGAGGTGCGGGGTGACCCGGACGGCGAGGTACACGGTGACCACGAACATGACACCGACGAGCAGGGTCATGACCTTCTCGAAGACGGCGTACCGGTTGAACCAGACGAAGACCAGTCCGCCCACACCGCACAGGACGGCCCACCACTTGAGGTCCATGACGCCCGGGAAGAGCGCCTGGAGGGGCAGGGCGCTGGAGGACATGGCCGCCGCGCCGTACACGAAGCCCCAGATGGCCACGTACACCGCGAAGTAGACGGTCGTCCACGCGCCGAGGCTGCGCCAGCCGTCGAAAAGGGTACGTCCGGTGGCGAGGTGCCAGCGGCCGGCGGCCTCGGCGAGCGAGATCTTGATGAGGCAGCCGACGACGGCGGCCCACAGGAGCGTGTAGCCGAACTTGCTGCCGGCGATGAGGGTGGCGACGAGGTCGCCGGCACCGACGCCGGTCGCGGCCACCACGATGCCGGGTCCGATGTAACGCCAGCTCGCCTTGCGGAGCCGGGGTCCCGTCCCCTCGGTCTCGCCCTGTCGCGCGGTGTCTGTCATGCGTTGCCGCCTTTCGCTCACCCGACGTCACGTCACCAAAGCGCGGCACACGGTGATCGCGCAAGGGTGCCGGGCGTGGCGACCGCGACCGAACGCGTACTTGACGCGGTCATGCCATCGCCGGACGATGCGTCGCACGGGGAGACCCACCCCGTACCCCCCACCGCAGGAGACGACATGCGCATGCGCATACGCGGCAGAAGGTCCGCCACCCTCACGGCCCTCCTGGCGCTCGCCGTCGCGGCGCCGCTCACCGCCACCGCGACCGCACCACCCACGGACATACCCGCCACCTCCGCCGCCACCACGGAGGAGGTCGTCCGGCAGTACGAGATCCACGGCCCGTCCACCCCCGCCGAGCGCACCGCCCTCGCCGCCACCGGCGTCTCGATCGACGAGGCCGACTCCCACGCGGTCGTCGTCAGCGCCAACGCCGAGCAGGCGCGCATGCTGCGCGCCCTCGGACACAAGCTGGAGGCGCTGCCCGCCCCGCCCGACCGGACCGGCGGCAAGGCGGTCGGCGCGATGGACTTCCCCTCCGCCGACGCCCGCTACCACAACTACGCCGAGATGAACGCGGAGATCGGCCAGCGGCTCCAGCAGTACCCGAACATCATGAGCCGCCGCGTCATCGGCAAGAGCTACCAGGGCCGCGACATCGTCGCCATCAAGATCAGCGACAACGTCGCCACCGACGAGAACGAGCCCGAGATCCTCTTCACCCACCACCAGCACGCCCGCGAACACCTCACCGTAGAGATGGCGCTGTACCTGCTGCGCGAGTTCGGCGCCGGATACGGTTCCGACTCCCGCGTCACCAACGCCGTCAACAACCGCGAGATCTGGATCGTGCCGGACCTCAACCCGGACGGCGGCGAGTACGACATCGCCTCCGGCTCCTACCGCAGCTGGCGCAAGAACCGGCAGCCCAACTCCGGCTCGTCGTACATCGGCACCGACATGAACCGCAACTGGAACTTCAAGTGGGGCTGCTGCGGCGGTTCCTCCGGCTCCCCGAGCTCCGACACCTACCGGGGCCGCGCCGCCGAATCCGCCCCCGAGGTGAAGGTCGTCGCCGACTTCGTCCGCTCCCGGGTCGTCGGCGGCAAGCAGCAGATCACGGCGGGCATCGACTTCCACACGTACAGCGAGCTGGTGCTCTGGCCGTACGGCTACACCTACAACGACACCGCCCCCGGCCTCACCCAGGACGACCGCGACGCCTTCGCCACGGTCGGCCGCAAGATGGCCGCGAGCAACGGCTACACGCCCGAGCAGTCGAGCGACCTCTACATCACCGACGGGTCCATCGACGACTACCTGTGGGGCGCGCACAAGATCTTCGGCTACACCTTCGAGATGTACCCGCGTTCCGCCTCGGGCGGCGGCTTCTACCCGCCCGACGAGGTCATCGAGCGCGAGACCAGCCGCAACCGTGACGCGGTGCTCCAGCTGATCGAGAACGCCGACTGCATGTACCGGTCGATCGGCAAGGAACAGCAGTACTGCGCGTAGTACGCGCCGTGCGCGACGACCGGCGCGGTACGGCGTACGAGGCCGTACCGCGCCGGTTCGCGCACCGCACCGAGGGCTTCGCAGGTCAGCCCAGGACCGCCAGGGCGTCGATCTCGATCAGCAGGCCGGCGGGAAGACCGACGTAGACCGTCGTGCGGGCGGCCGGGGGCACGGTCAGTCCGGCGAAGTACGCGTCGTAGATCTCGTTCATCTCGGCGAAGTGCGCCGTGTCCGTGAGGTAGACGCGGATCATCATCACGTCGTCCCAGGTGGCGCCGCCCTCCTTGAGGACCGCCTCGACATTGGCGAGGGTCTGGAGGGTCTGCTCGCGCAGCGTCGGACCGGCCGGCGTCGGGGCCTGCCCCTCGACGGCCGGGAGGAAACCGACCTGGCCGGCGACCTGGAGGATGTTGCCCTTGCGCACGCCGTGGGAGAACCGGGCGGGCGGGGCGACGTGAGTGGCGGGGGTGAGGGCGGTCTTCTCGGTCATGCGCTCGCTTCCTTGGGTGGGGTGCCGCCTGAGTACTCGCCGCTGATGGCGTCGGCGGTACGGCGTACCAGTGGGAGGAGGGTGAGGAGTTCGTCGGCGGTGACGACGACATTCGGCGCGGAGACCGACATGGCGGCGACGACCCGGCCGTCCGCCCCTCGGACGGGGGCCGCGACACAGTTGATGGACTCCTCGTGGCCGCCGAGGTCGGTGGCCCAGCCCTGTTCGCGTACGGTCGCCAGCTCCTGGAGGAACGCTGCGGCGTTCGGGATCGAACGGGGCGTGTACATGGGGTAGTCGAGCCTGGCCGCCAGCGCACGGCGCTCCGGCTCGGGCAGGTCGGCCAGCAGCAGCTTCGCCACGGCGGCGACGGTGATCGCGACGGGCTTGCCGATGCGGGAGTACATACGGACCGGGTAGCGGCTGTCGACCTTGTCGATGTAGAGCACCTCGCCCTCCTCGTGCACCGCGAGGTGCACGGTGTGTCCGGTCTCCTCGTTGAGGCGTACGAGGTAGGGGTGGGCGATCTCGCGGATGTCGAGGTTCTCGACGGCTTCCTGCGCGAGGGCGAACAGCCGGGCGCCGAGGCGGTAGCGCTGGTCCTCCTGCCGGTAGACCAGGCCGTGTTCGTGGAGGGTGCGCAGCAGCCGCAGCGCGGTCGACTTGTGTACGCCGAGGGCGTCGGCGACCTGTCCGAGGTCGGCGGGTCCTCGCGCGAGCAGCGGCAGGATGGTGAGCGCGCGGTCGACGGTCTGGCTCATGGCGTACGTACCTCCTGGTCCTCCCCGGCCGGCGTCCAGCCGGGGCCGAGGTGCAGTCTCCCCCAGGCGTCGTCGTCGAGGTCGGCCAGGCGGTCGGCGTGTGCGGTGGCGGGCGGGGTGCCGAGGTCGCCGGGGACGGTGAGCGCGGCCGCGGCCATGAGGTGGCCGTGGCGGAGCCGGTGCGTGAGGCCGAGCCCGCGGAGGGTGGCGGACAGGAACCCGGCGGCGAAGGCGTCCCCGGCGCCGATGGGGACGACGACGTCCACACGGGGTGCGGGGACGAAGGCCACGGTGTCACCGTCCGGCGGTTTCGCTCCCGGCCCCTCGGAGCCCGGGGGCTCCCGAGGCGGCGCCCCCGGCGGCGACCCCGCACAGCGGCTGAACGCCGTTGCGCCCCGCCCGCCGTGCTTGACCACCAGCACCGACGGTTCGGGCAGCGCCCCGCGGATCGTCGCGGCGCCCCGCAGGCCCCACGCCGCCTCCGCCTCGTCGTCGCCGACGAAGACGAGGTCGGCGCCCCGGGCGAGGTCCAGCAGGACGGAGGGGTCCGTGCCGCGCCACAGGCCCGGCCGGTGGTTGACGTCGAAGGAGACCAGGGGCCGGCCGGGGCGGCGGGTGGTGAGGGTGCGCACCAGGGCCAGGCAGTCGGCGGACAGCGCGGCGGTGATCCCGGAGAGGTGCAGGACGCGGGCCGTGGCGAGGTCCTCGTACGGAACGGTGTCCGGGGACATCGCGGAGGCGGCGGACCCGGCCCGGTAGTAGACGACTTCGTGGCCGTCGGCGGCCCGGTCGGTGGCCGTGCGGAAGTAGACACCGGTCGGGCGGTGCGGGTCGCGGCGTACGGCGGAGGTGTCGACCCCGTACGCGGCGACGGCCTCCACCAGGTGGTCGCCGAAGCCGTCGGCGCCGACGCGGCTGACCCACCTCGCCCGGTGGCCGGCGGCGGCCAGGGCGCAGGCGACATTGGACTCGGCGCCTCCGATGGCGCGGGTGAAGGACGGCACGTCGGCGAGGCGGCCCGGGCGGGAGGGCAGGAAGGTGACCATGGACTCGCCGAGACAGACGACGTCGGGTGCGGTCACGCTGGGGACTCCTCACTGGGTCCTACCCGGATCCATTGACCCGGCGTTGCGCCGGATGTTAGACACCACTGAGCAATATACGCAATGAGCGTTGCACACAATGCAACAGATGGGGGGCAGCCATGGCCGCCGAACACCTCAAGGCCGAGGACCTCGGACAGGAGCGCGTCGACCACCGGTTCAAGGGGCTCCCCATGGACGCCGAGGGACTGACCGTGGGTGGGCTGGCGGCCCAGCGCCGCAACCTCTTCACCGGCGGCTTCACCACCCCCGTCCTCGCCCTCTCCGCCGAGGCCCTGGAACACAACCTGGCACTGCTGGAGACGTACGCGGAGCGGCACGGCCTCGCCTTCGCCCCGCACGGCAAGACGTCCATGGCACCGCAACTGTTCGACCGGCAGGTCGAGTACGGCGCCTGGGGCATCACGGCGGCCGTGCCGCACCAGGCCCGCGTCTACCGGACGTTCGGCATCCGGCGGATCTTCCTCGCCAACGAGCTGGTCGACCCCGCCGCCCTGCACTGGGTGGCCGCCGAACTGGGCCGGGACCCGGACTTCCGTTTCATCTGCTACGTCGACTCCGTACGCGGGGTCGAGCTGATGGACCAGGCCCTGCGCGGCTCCGGGCGCCCCGTCGACGTGGTCGTCGAGCTCGGCGCGGGCGACGGCGCCCGTACCGGGGCGCGCACGGAGGCGGACTGCGCCGCCGTCGCGGACGCGGTCGCCGCCACCGGCACGCTGCGGCTGGTCGGCGTCGCCGGGTACGAGGGCGAGGTGCCGGACGCGACACCCGAGACCGTACGGGCCTGGCTGCACCGGCTCACGGGTCTCGCCGTCGCGTTCGACAAGGACGGCCGCTTCCCGGCCGGCCTCGACGAGATCGTCGTCAGCGCGGGCGGCAGCGCCTGGTTCGACACGGTCGCCGAGGTGTTCGCGGAACTCCCGCCGCTGTCCCGCCCGGTGCTGAGGCTCCTGCGCTCCGGGGCGTACGTGTCGCACGACGACGGCCAGTACCGCAACCTCACTCCCTTCAACCGGGTCCCGGAGGAGGGCGCCCTCCGGCCCGCGTTCCGGCTGTGGACCCAGGTGGTGTCCCGCCCGACGGCGGAGCAGGCGTTCGTCAACGCGGGCAAGCGGGACGCCGCGTACGACCTCCACCTGCCCGAGGCACAGGTCGTCCGCTCCGCGCGCGACGGATCGGTCCGCCCGGCGGACGGGATCACGGTGACCCGGCTGTCGGACCAGCACGCCTGGCTGGAAACGACGGCCGGGGCCCGGCTGGAGGTGGGCGACTGGGTCGGCATGGGCCTGTCGCACCCGTGCACGGCGTTCGACAAGTGGCAGCTGATCCCCCTGGTGGAGGAGGACGGCACGGTCGTCGACTTCATCCGTACCTTCTTCTAGGAGCGGCCGGGATGGACCTCGTCATCCGGGACGTACGCGTCATCGACGGCAGCGGCGGCGCGTCCTACCGCGCCGACGTCGGCGTCACGGGCGGCCGCATCACGGAGATCCGGCGGGAGGGCGACCGCTCGCTGACCGCCGCACGCGTCCTGGACACGCACGGACTGGCCCTCTCGCCCGGCTTCATCGACATGCACGCCCACAGCGACCTCGCCCTGCTCCGCGACCCGGACCACAGCGCCAAGGCCGCCCAGGGCGTCACGCTCGAAGTGCTGGGCCAGGACGGCCTGTCGTACGCGCCGGCCGACGACCGCACCCTGGACGAGGTCCGCCGCGCCATCACCGGCTGGAACGGCGACGGCTCCGACGTCGACCTCGACTGGCGGACCGTCGGCGAGTACCTGGACCGCCTGGACCGCCAGGGCATCGCCGTCAACGCGGCCTACCTCGTCCCCCAGGGCACCGTCCGCGCGTACGCCATGGGCTGGGAGGACCGGCCGCCCACCGGCGCCGAACTGGACCGGATGAAACGGCTCGTCGCCGAAGGCCTGGAGCAGGGCGCCGTCGGCATGTCCTCCGGCCTGACCTACACGCCCGGCATGTACGCGCGCGACGCCGAACTGACGGAGCTGTGCCGGGTCGTGGCGGCGTACGACGGCTACTACTGCCCGCATCACCGCAGTTACGGCGCGGGCGCCCTGCGTGCGTACGAGGAGATGGTCGCCCTCACGCGGGAGGCCGGCTGCGCCCTGCACCTGGCGCACGCCACCATGAACTTCGGCGTGAACGAGGGCAGGGCGCCCGAGCTGCTGGCGCTGCTGGACGAGGCGCTGGCGGAGGGCGCGGACATCTCGCTCGACACCTACCCCTACACGCCCGGCTGCACCACGCTCGTCGCGCTGCTGCCGAGCTGGGCGGGCGAGGGCGGCCCGGAGGCGGTCCTGGCCAGGCTGCGGGACGACGCGACGGCCGAGCGGATACGCCACCACCTGGAGGTCACCGGCTCGGACGGCTGCCACGGCGTACCCGTCGAGTGGGACGGCATCGAGGTCTCCGGCGTCTCAGCGCCGGGGCTCGCCGACCGCGTCGGCAGACGTCTCGACGGCTGGGCCGACGCCCGCCGCCTGCTCATCGAGGACCGGCTCGGCACGACGATCCTCCACCACGTCGGCCACGAGGAGAACGTCCGCGCGATCATGCGCCACCGCGTCCACACGGGCGGCTCGGACGGCATCCTCCAGGGCACCAAGCCGCACCCGCGCGCGTACGGCACGTTCCCCCACTACCTGGGGCGGTACGCGCGGGAACTGGGCGTCCTGTCGCTGGAGGAGACGGTCGCGCACCTCACCTCACGTCCGGCCGCCCGCCTCCGCCTCCCCGACCGGGGCCTGGTCCGCGAGGGCTACCGTGCCGACCTGGTCCTCTTCGACCCGGATACGGTCGCCGCGGGCTCCACCTTCGACGCCCCGCGCACCCTCCCGGCCGGCATCCCCCACGTCCTGATCGACGGCCGCTTCGTCATCGAGGACGGCCGCCGCACGGACGCCCTGGCGGGCCGGGCGGTCCGGCGCACCGGCTAGGTCCGCGCCCGGTACGGCGCCGCCCCGCACCGGCCGGGTGAGCAGCACGCCCACCACGCACACCACCGCCGCCAGGGCGAAGCCGTACCCCGGGGTGCGGCCGGAGGGCGCCGTCTCGTAGACGAGGGCGGCGCACAACACCATCAGGACCCGCCCGGCGCGCCCGTCCCACGCGCCGGCGGCCACCACGGTGACGCCCCACAGCAGGTACCAGGGCTGCACCATCGGCGAGAGCGCCACCAGGGCCACGAGGGCGAGGCCCAGGGCGTGGACCGGGTCCGGACGGCCGCGCGCCGCACGCCACGCCAGATGCGCGACGAGGGCGAGCGCGGCCACGAGGCCGAGGCGCTGGACGGCCGCCTTGACCGGGTCCGGGTCGGCGCCCAGCAGCAGGCGCAGCAGCTCCCCGAGGACGAGACCCAGGTCACTGGTGGCCGAAAGCGCGGTGTGGATCGTCCCGGCGACGCTCTGCGTCCGCAGCCAGCCGAACCCGGTGCCCGCGGCCAGCGTGGCGCCGACGGCCACCGCCCCGGCGACCGCCCCGGGGCCGAGCAGCCCCTTCACCACGCGGTGGACGACCGGGCGGCCGGTGGCGGCGCGGCCGACGATCACGCCGATGAAGAGGAGCGCCACGGCTGCCGGGGACTTGACCATCACCGCGAGCCCGACGACCGCGCTGCCCAGGACCCAGCGGCCGCGACTCGCGAGGACGACGCCCACGAGCATCAGGGCGATCATGAGCCCGTCGTTGTGCATCCCGCCGACGACGTGCATGAGCAGGAGCGGGTTGAGCGCACCGAGCCAGAGTGCACCGCTCTCGCCGTCCTCGCCGCGGTCGCGTGCCAGTCGGCGCAGCGCCCAGACGATCAGGGCCAGGGCCGCCACGGCGATCAGCCGCATGCCGAGCACGGCGGGCACGATCGTCCCGCCGGTGGCCAGGGTCACCGCCTGTGCCAGCGCCAGGAAGACCGGGCCGTACGGGGCGGGCGTGTCCGTCCAGTTCCCGCCGACGCTCGCGGCGGCGTCACCGCCGAGACCGTTCGGGTCCAGGACGGACGGTCCGGCGCCGTACACGTCGTGGCCCTCCAGGACCATCGCGCCCTGGGCGATGTAGCTGTACACGTCGGCGCTGTGGAGGGGCGGGGCGAGGAGCATCGGCGCCGTCCACCAGCCGAGCGTGGTGAGCGTCTCGCGCACGGACGCCCCGGCCCGGCCGTAGCCCCACCAGGCGACCACGAGGAGGGTCAGGCCGAGGTACGCCAGGACGGTGGCCGCCACCGTGACGCCCGGCCCGTGGGGCACCCAGATGCCCCACGGGTCGCGGGTCGGCAGTGTCCCGGCGGCCCAGCCGCCCGCGGCTGTCGCGACCGACCCGGCCGCGCCCAGCCGGCGGTACCCGACAGCGCTCATTGCCCACATGACCCGCCAACCTATCGGGCGGGTCCGGGCCGCTCGGCTACGGCCGCCCTGCTACGGCTTGGGCAGGGTGCACCCGGGCCGCCCGAGGTCGATCTTGTTGCCGGTGCCGACGCAGGCGACGATGCCGTACGTCTGCTGGCCGTAGTTGATGCCGGGGCGGACCGTCACGGTGCCGTTCTGGTCGACCTCGCACGGGTTGTTCATCGTGCAGCGCTGACCGTCCTCATTGCCGGTGTTGTTGACCGCGACGACCTTGCCGGTGGCGTTGTCGATGACGGGTGACCCGGACGTGCCGCCGATGGTGTCGCAGGCGGCGGTGTAACGAACGGAGTCCTTCATGGTCCAGCCGGCTTCCTTGAGGCGGTACGCGAAGCCGTCGATCGAGCAGCTGTAGATCCGCTTCCAGTAGCCGGAGACCACCTTGATGGCCGTGCCCTGGGCGGGACGGGTGGCGTTCAGCTCCAGCGCCTTGATGGAGTGGCGCGCCTGTATCTGGGCGTACGTGCTGGTCAGCTCGTACAGGGACACGTCGGTGTCGGTCATCGTCGCGTACGCGATCTTGGATGCGCGGAGGGTGGCGACCTTGCTGCCGGCGGAGTTCAGCAGGCTGAAGGTGCGGGTGGAGGGCTTGTCGACGACGACCATGCCGGGTCCGGGCATGCCACTCTCCAGGCAGTGCCCGTTCGACAGCACGAGCGCGGGGTCGGTCGGCTGGGAGCCGGGAACGCGGACGACGGAACCGGAGCAGTTGCTGAGCGCGACGGTTCCGGCGAAGTCGACGGCCGTGGTGGTGGGGGCGGTGGGGGCGGTCGGGGCTGCCGTGGCGGTGGGAGCGCCCGCTCCAAGGAGCGTGAGCGCGAGCAGCGCGCCGACGAGAGGCTTTCGCATGTGGGGGGTCCCCTCTGGCGGTGACTTTGTCATGCGCATTGTGAGGGGCGGGGCGTGGGTGGGAGGAGAGCGTTTTCGGCCGTGCGGCGCGGGGTGCGGTGCGGTGCGGCGCCTGCCGGTGGGTGTGGGGTGCGGCCCCTCCGGGCTCACCTCCTCGAGGCCGGCGGCCTTGGGTGCGCCGAGTCAGGAGCCGTTCTGGCGCCGCCAGCCTCTGCGGGGGCGACCCTGCACGGCCGCACCCCGGTCGTCCGCCGGGTGCGGGCGCGCTTTTCGTCGACCACGGCGAGGAGGGGCCGTGCAGGGTCGTCCGCGGAGGGGATCGGCG
>NZ_JBVJAH010000039.1:0-24856 GCF_055590785.1 Streptomyces sp. NPDC041796 | reverse complement strand
CCCCCCCCCCCCCCCCCCCCCCCCCCCCCCCCCCCCCCCCCCCCCCCCCCCCCCCCCCCCCCCCCCCCCCCCCCCCCCCCCCCCCCCCCCGCCGTCGTGCCTCCTCCCGGTCCAGTACCGCTCGAGCCGTCCTCCGGCCCGTCGCCCGACCGTGGGGAATCCAACCGGCGTGCCGAGACCGCCGGAACACATACCGGACAAGGGAGGGGCCGATGGCTGAGCAGAGCTTCCAGCTCTACGACACGACCCTGCGCGACGGCACCCAGCAGGAGGGCCTGGTGCTGACGGTCGAGGACAAGCTCGCCGTCGCGCGTCGGCTCGATGCCCTCGGCGTGGGCTTCATCGAGGGAGGCTGGCCCGGAGCCGTACCCAAGGACACCGAGTTCTTCCGCCGCGCACCCGCCGAACTCGACCTGAAACACGCCGTCCTGGCCGCTTTCGGCGCCACCCGCCGCCCCGGCATCCCCGTGTCCGTCGACGCGCAGGTACGGGCCCTGCTGGCCGCCGAGACGCCCGTGGTGACCCTGGTCGCCAAGAGCCACACCGGCCATGTCCAGCACGCCCTGCGCACCACCCTCGCCGAGAACCTCGCCATGATCGGCAGCACCGTGCGGCACCTCGTGCACGCCGGGCGCCGGGTGTTCCTCGACGCGGAGCACTACTTCGACGGCTACCACGTCAACCGCGAGTACGCCCTGGCGGTCGTCCGCACCGCCGCCGAGGCCGGGGCCGAGACCGTCGTGCTGTGCGACACCAACGGCGGATCGCTGCCGGACGAGGTACGGGCCGTGGTGGCCGACACCATCGCCATGACCGGCGCCCCCATCGGCATCCACTGCCACGACGACACCGGGTGCGCGGTCGCCAACACCATGGCCGCCGTCGACGCCGGCGCCGTCCACGCCCAGGGCACCGCCCACGGCTACGGCGAACGGTGCGGCAACGCCAACCTGTTCACCGTGATCGCCAACCTGGTCCTCAAGCGGGGCCGGGAGGTCGTCCCGCTCGAGAAGCTGCGGGACCTGTCCCGGACCGGGCGGGCGATCACCGAACTCACCGGCGTACGGAGCAACCCGGCAGCCCCGTACACGGGCCTGTCCGCCTTCACCCACAAGGCGGGCCTGCACGCCTCCGCCCTGCGCGTCGACCCCGACCTGTACCAGCACACCGACCCCTCCCGGGTCGGGAACGCCATGCGCACCCTCGTCTCCGACATGGGCGGCCGCTCCTCCATCGAGCTGAAGGCCCGCGAGCTCGGCTACGAGGTCGAGGCGGGCTCCGAGGAGGTCGCCCGCGCCGCCGCCCGCGTCAAGGACCTGGAGAACCGCGGCTACAGCTTCGAGTCCGCCGACGCCTCGTTCGTCCTGCTGCTGCGCGAAGAGCTCGCCGGCGGCCCGGCGGTGCCGCCGTTCGAGGTCGACTCGTGGGCCGTGGGCGTCTCACGGCGCCGCGACGGGGAGGTCCGCACGGAGGCGTCGGTGCGGCTGCGCGTCGACGGGGAGAGCGTCACCGCCACCGGACACGGCAACGGCCCCGTCAACGCCCTGGACACCGCCCTCCACTCGGCACTCGACCCGTACTTCCCCGTACTCACGCGCCTCGAACTGGTGGACTACCAGGTGCGGGTCCTGGGCGGCCAGGTCGGCAGCGCGGCCGCCGCCCGCGTGCTGATCTCCTACCGGGACGGCGAACGCCGGTGGGGCACCGTGGGCGTCGACGAGAACACGGTCACGGCAAGCTGGGCGGCGCTCCTCGACGCCGTTCACTACGTCCTGCTCGACGGGCCCGCCGAGGCCCACCGCTCACCCACCCTGGCCGTGGTGGCCACGGGCTGAGCCCTCGATTTCCCGGGAGCCACTGTGCGTGTGGAAGACATCTATATACGGGGGACCTCCGTGCGGCTCCCCTCCGTCGTCACGGTCGCCGACGCCGTCGCCTCCGGGGCCTGCCCGCCCCGGGTGGCCTCGTCGACCGGCCTCGAGTCCGTGGCGTACTCGCCCGACGAGTCGGCCGCCGAGATGGGCGCGGCGGCCGCCCGTACCGCCCTGCACCGGGCCGGCACCGGCGGCGGCGACGTCGACCTGCTGCTCCACGCCGACACCTACCACCAGGGCCAGGACCTGTGGCCGGTGGCCTCGTACATCCAGCGCGAGGCCCTCGGCAACAGCTGCCAGGCCATCGAGATCCGGCAGATGTCCAACGGCGGCCTCGCCGCCATCGACCTGGCCACCGCCTACCTCTCCGCCGGCCACGGCCGCGGCGACGCCCTGCTGACCGCCGCCGACCGGTTCTGCGAACCCGGCATCGACCGCTGGCGGACCGACCCGGGCACCCCGTACGCCGACGGCGCGAGCGCCCTGGTGCTCTCCCGCCGGGGCGGCTTCGCCCGGCTCGTCTCGCTGGCCATGCACGCCGACCCCGAACTCGAGCCGCTGCACCGCGGCGACGAGCCGTTCGGCCCCGCCCCGTTCAGCCAGCGCATCCCGGTCGACTTCGAGGAGGCCAAACGCGCCTTCATCGGCCGGGTCGGCATGTCGTACGCCATCACCCGCGCCCACAACGGCCAGCAGACGGTGCTGAAACAGGCCCTCGCCGACGCGGGGATGGAACTGGCCGACGCCGAGTGGGTCGTCCTGCCCCACTTCGGGCGGCGGCGGCTGCAGTCCATCTACTACCAGCCGTTCGGCATCGACCCCGAGCGGACCTGCTGGGACTTCAGCCGCACCGTGGGCCACCTCGGCGCGGGCGACCAGTTCGCCGGCCTCGACCACCTGATCGTCTCGGGGAAGGCCCGCCCCGGCGACCGCTGCGTCCTCGTCAGCGTGGGCGCCGGGTACAGCTGGGGCTGCGCCGTCCTGGAGATCCTGCACCGCCCCGCGTGGGCCGAGGAGCACCCCACGCCCTGACTCCACCCGGGCTCCACCCGCTGTTGAGCACCCTCATGCCAATCTGCTGATCCGCCGTTCTCACGGCTTTCGAAGGGAAGGTTGCCGTGGCACCGACCGCTACGTCCGAGACCACAGCTCCCCACGTGACGGAGCACTCCATCACCGTGGCGGCGTCGCCCGCCACCATCTACGACCTCGTGGCGGACGTCTCCGCGTGGCCCCAGGTGTTCGGCCCGACGGTCCACGTCGAGGTGCTCGAAGAGGCGCCGGAGGCCGGCGGTGAACAACTGCTGCGCATCTGGGCCATCGCCAACGAGAAGGTCCGCACCTGGACCTCCCGGCGCACCCTCGACCCGGTGTCGCGCACCATCACCTTCCGCCAGGTCGTCTCCGCCGCCCCCGTCGCCTCCATGGGCGGCGAGTGGCGCGTCGAGCCGCTGGAGGACGGCCGCACCCGCGTGGTGCTGCTGCACGACTACCGCGCCACCGGCGACGACCCGGCCGCCGAGGAGCTGATCGAGCAGGCCGTCGACCGCAACAGCCGCGCCGAGCTCGCCGCCCTCAAGAACGCGGCCGAACTCGGCGACGCCCGCGACGAACTCCACTTCACCTTCAGCGACTCCGAACTCGTCACGGGCGCCGCCGGCGACGTGTACGCCTTCCTGGACCGCGCCGACCTCTGGCCCGAGCGCCTGCCCCACGTGGCCCGCCTGGACCTCACCGAGGACGAGCCCGGCGTCCAGCACATGGACATGGACACCCGCAGCCCCGACGGCTCCACCCACAACACCACCTCGGTACGGGTGTGCTTCGAGGACCGCAACATGATCGTGTACAAGCAACTGCGCGTGCCGGTCGCGATGAGCGGGCACACCGGCAGATGGGTGATCGAGTCGCTGGGTGACGGTACAGTCAGAGCCACCTCGTGGCACACCGTCACGCTCGATCCCGAAGGGGTCCGCGCGGCACTCGGCCCCGAGGCGACGCTCGCCGAGGCCCGCGCCCTGGTCCGCAAGGCGCTCGGCACCAACAGCTCCACCACCCTGCGCCACGCCAAGCAGTTCGCGGAGGAAGCGCGTGCCGGATCGTAGTCTGCACAAGCCGGTTGCGGTGATCAACCGCTTCGAGGTCAAGGGCGACGTGGCCCGGTTCGAGAGGCTCTTCAGGGAGCACTCCCAGTTCCTGCGCCGCCGCGACGACTTCGACTTCCTCGTCACCGTGAGACTCGTCGAACGGCCGCACGTGTACGCGCACATCGGCCACTGGCGCACCCTGCGGGGCTTCCTGGACACCGTCAACGACGAGACCTTCCAGCTCCACGTCAAGGAGCTCGGTCCGCTCGTGGACGCCGAGGCCGACCAAGCCGTGAGCGTCGCCCGGGTGCTCAGGGAGAACGCCGTCGTCGGAGCGGAGAACGTGGTGCTCACCCGCGTCACGGTGCGAGAGGACCCGTACGCCTTCGAGCGGGGGTACGCCGAGATGAACGAGCACTTCGGCACGCTCGGCGGCTTCGGGGGCAGCGACCTGCTGCGCTCGACCCTGCTCCCCGGCCGGTACACCGGTCTCCAGTGGTGGCGGAACACGGCGGACTGCGACCGTGCCCTGGACAGCGCGGAGTACCGTGCCCTGCGGCACGCCCTCGGCCGGCGCGCGGACATCGAGGTGGACCGTACCCGGCACGTGGCGTACGAGCGTGTGATCGGCTGAACCGGCCGCCCGGAACGGCTCCACCGGCGGAAGAGCCGAGGACCACAGGTCCTCGGCTCTTCCGCGTTCCGGGCGCGAGCCCGCTTCGAGCGGGCGGGCGCACGCTGTCCCCATGGTGAATACAACGCGCATCACCGTGCTCCGCGGGCAGCCCGACGAGGTCGAACTCGCCGCCGTGACCGTCGTGTTGCTGGCCCTGGCGCGCCGCGGGAGCGAGCCGGGCGAAGCGGAGAAGGCCGCGTACGCGGAATGGACCGTCAAGGCGGGCGACTACCGGCCCCCGATGGCCCGGCCCGGTCCGTGACCGCACCCACCACACGATCGCCAGGGACAGCCGCGGCCGCACCGGGAGGTACGGCCGCACGACTAGCAAGGGGGAGGGCGTGACCGGTCACCGGACCTTCACCGAACTCATCCAGGCCCAGGCCGCGGAGTCGCCCGAACGGGAGGCCCTCATCATCCTGACCGAGAGGTCGGGAGTCCTGGAGCCCCGGACGATCTCCTACGGAGAGCTCGACCACGCGGCCCGCACGCTCGCGGGCCGGCTGCGGCGGCACGTCGCCCCCGGGGAGCGGGTGCTGCTCACCCACAGCTCCCGGGCACTGTTCGCCACCGGCTTCCTCGCCTGCCTGTACGCCGGAGCCGTCGCCGTACCGGTGGCCCCACCGGGAGGCCGCCCGCACCACGACGAACGCATCGCGGGAATCGTCAAGGACGCGGCGGCCTCCTGCGCGCTCACCGCCGCCGACGAGGCCGCCGACGTGTCCCAGCTACTGGCCCGCACCGGCTACGGACACGTCACCTGCGTCCTCACCGACGCCCCGCGGACCGCTGCCGACACCGCCGCGACGGAGCTTCCCCCGGTCCCCTCCGACCCGGACGCCGTCGCCTTCCTCCAGTACACCTCGGGCTCCACCCGGGACCCGCGCGGTGTCGTGGTCACCCACCGCAGCCTGCTCGCCAACCAGGAGGCCATCGGCGCGGCACTGGGCACCCGGCGCGGCGCGAGGATCGGCGGCTGGCTGCCGCTCCACCACGACATGGGCCTCGTCGGCCAGTTGCTGCACGCGCTGTGGCTGGGCGGCACCGCCGTGCTGCTCTCCCCGACCGCCTTCGTCAAACGGCCCGCACACTGGCTGGAGACCATCTCGCGGTACGGGCTGACCGCGAGCGGCGCACCCGACTTCGCGTACGAACTGTGCGTGCGCCGGGTCAACGACACGCAGATCGCCGGACTGGACCTGTCCGGCTGGCGGATCGCCGTCAGCGGGGGCGAGCCCGTCGACCCGGCGACCCTGCGCGCCTTCGCGGAGCGGTTCGCCCCGGCCGGCCTGCTCCCCGAGGCGCTGATCCCGTGCTACGGGCTGGCCGAGGCGACGCTGCTCGTGTCCGGCTCCGCCACCGCCCCGGCCGACCTCACCGGCACCAGGGGCGGCGTCCACTGCGGCCCGCCCGCCTCCGCCGACGTACGCATCGTCGACCCGGAGACCTGCGAGGAGCTGCCCGACGGCCGGACGGGCGAGGTGTGGGTACGGGCGGCCGGCATCGGCCCTGGCTACTGGGCGCGTCCCGCCGAGACCGCGGCGGCCTTCGACGGGCGGATCGCCGACGGTCCCGGCGGCTACCTGCGCACCGGGGACCTCGGCGCCCTCGTCGACGGCCTCCTGCACATCAACGGGCGCCTCAAGGACACGATCGTGGTCGCGGGACGCAACCTGTATCCGCAGGACCTGGAGCGCACGGCGCAGCGCGTGAGCGCCCTGTTCGGCCCGGCCACCGCCTTCGCCGTCCGCGGCGAACGCGAACGCATCGTGATCCTCCAGGAGCTGCGGGCGGGCAGCCGGTACGACACCGACCTCGCCGGGCTCGTCTCCGCCGTGCAGCAGCAACTGCGCGAGGAGTACGAGGTGACGACCGGAGGAGTGCTGCTCGTCCGCCCGGGAACCGTACGCAGGACCACCAGCGGCAAGGTCGAACGGGCCGCCATGCGGAGGTTGTTCCTCCGTGGCGAGGTGACCGCGCTGCACCAGCGCGTCGATCCCGAGGTGCAGCGGCTCGTGGCGACCGGGAGGCAGCGGTGAGCGGCGCACAGGACGAGCGCGGAGCACAGGACCCGGGCACCCTCCCGGCGCAGGAGCGCATCGACGCCCTGGAGCGGGCCTTCGGGCCGCTCGACGACCCCGCCAACCCGCTCGGTGGCGCAGCCCTGCTCGCCGCCGACGCGGCGGGCCACGTCCTGCCCGAGGGGGAGCGGGTACTGGACGCGTACGGCCTGAACGCCGAGTTCGTCCCCGCCCCGCTCGGCGGCAGGCTCCGGCGGATGGACGTCCTCGGCAGACTGCTGCGGCCGGTGTTCCGCCGGGACGCCTCCCTGGGGTTCGGCTACGGGCTCAACTGCTTCTTCGCCGCCACCCCGGTGTGGACGGCCGGAGACGCCGAACAGACGCGGCTCGCCGCCAGGATCCTGCTGGAGGGCCGGCGGATGGCCGTGGCCCGCCACGAGGTGGCGCACGGCAACGACTTCGTCAGCGACGAGTTCACCGTGCGCCGTGGCGACGGAGGTCTGGTGCTCGACGGAGCCAAGTCCGCCATCGCCAACGCCTCCCGGGCCGACGGGCTGGTCATCTTCGCCCGGAACCCCGGTGTGACCGGCAGCCGCAGCCGCACGGTGCTGCTGCTGGACCGCAAGGAACTGCCCCCCGACCGCGTCCGGAACCTCGCCCGCCGGACCACCACCGGGATGCGCAGCGCCGAGTTCGGCGGCCTGAGCATCACCCAGTGCCCGGTCCCGGACGGCGCCGTGCTCGGCGAGCCGGGCGACGGGTACGAACTGTCGCTGCGCTCCTCGCTGGTCATCCGCGGCCTCATCCCCTCCATCGTCCTCGCCGGCGCTGACACCGCCCTGCGCACCGTGGCCCGCTTCGCCGCCCGCCGCCGCGACGACGGCCGCTCCTCGCTCGACGTCCAGCACGTGCGGGACGTCCTCACCGGAGCCTTCCTCGACCTGCTGCTCATCGACTGCCTCGCCCTGGTCTCCACCCGGGGCCTGCACCTGCTTCCCCACCAGATGAGCGCCTACGCCGCCGCCGCGGCCTACCTGGCGCCCAAGCTGGTCGCGGAGAGCATGGACGAGATGTCGGCCGTCCTGGGTGAGGCGACGTTCGCCGAGGACGGCATGTACGGGATGTTCCAGAAGCAACTGCGGGACCTGCCGGTCACCTCGCTCGGACACGCGGGCAGCGCGGGGAGGCAGGTCAGCCTGCTGCCCCAACTGCCGTACTTCGCCCGGAACGCCTGGTTCACCGGTCCCGAGGCCCCGGCCGCGCTGTTCGCGCTCGACGACGAGCTGCCGCCGCTGGACCTGACGCAGCCCGCGCTCCTGGGCGACGGCGACCCGCTCGCCGCCACCCTCGTGGCCTCGGCGGACCTGCTGGCACGGGAAGGCGCACCGGACGGCACGGGCGAGGGCGGCACCGTGCTGCGGCTCCTCGCCCGCGCCCTCACCGATGAGCTCGGCGACCTGCGCAAGGCCTTCGCGGACGTCCCGCAGGGCGACCGCGCCGCCCTGGCCAGCCCGCACAACTTCGGGCTCGCCGACCGGTACACCATGGTCCTGGCGGCGGCCGCGTGTCTCGGCGTGTGGCGCGTCCGGCGGTCCGTCCCCGGCGCCGCGACCACCTTCCTCGCCGACGCGGCCTGGCCCACGGCCGCCCTGTACCGGCTGTGCCGACGGCTGGGGCTGCCGCTCCCGGACCGCCCCACCGCCTGTGAGCAGCGGGTGCTCACCGAAGCCCTGACGCGGCTGCACGGCCGCCGCAGCTACGACCTGTACGACTCACCGCTTGCCTGACCCCGCGCGGGCCACCCTGCCCGGCCGGTGCGGGCCGCCCCCAGAGTCCGAGAAGGAGCAGATCATGCGAGAACAGCAGGACGACTTCGAGACGGCGTACCGCGAATGGCTGCTGGAGCGGCTCGCGCACTATCTGGGCCGGCCGGTGCTGGACACGGACTCCGTGCACGAGTACCTCGACTCGGTGGCCGGGCTGAGCCTGTACGGCGACATCGAGGAGGAGTTCGGACCGCTGGTCGAGCCCGCCGACATCTGGGCGTACCCCACCGTCCGGCAACTGGCCCGCCACATGGCGGAGCGCGGCGCCGGGTCGGGCGGCAACCGCATCCGGGCGGCCTTCGTCTTCACCGGCCAGGGCTCCCAGCACCCCGGCATGACGTCGGGGCTCTACCGGAACTCGACCGTCTACCGCCGTTTCCTGGACGAGGCCGGGGCGGTGCTCCAGCCCTACACCGGGCTGTCGGTCGTGGAGATGATCCTCAACAGGGACGCGCGCATCCACCAGACGGCCTTCACCCAGCCCGCCCTGTTCGCCGTCGAGTACGCCCTGGCCAAGACCCTGGAGGAGGCCGGTGTGCGACCGGTGTCCGTGCTCGGTCACGGGATCGGCGAGTTCGCGGCCGCCACGGTCGCGGGGGCGCTCACCCTGCCGGACGCCGCCAAGCTGGTGGCGCTGCGCGGGGCGTTCATGCAGTACCTGCCCTCCGGCGGCGGCATGATGGCGGCCTGCATCACCCCCTACGAGGCCACCGAACTGATCGCCTGCGAGCCGGGCGTGGGCATCAGCGCCATCAACGCGGCGAAGTCCACCGTGCTGTCGGGGGACCGCGCCGGACTCGAGCGCATCGAGAGCAAGCTGGCGGAGCGCGGTGTGCGGTGCCGGCACCTCACGGTCACCCACGCCTTCCACTCCCCGCTGATGGCACCCGTGGTCCCCAAGTTCGAGGCCGTGGTCCGCCGGGTCCCCGGTGGCGCCGCCTCGATGCCCTTCTACTCCACCGTCCACGGCAGGCTCACCACCGAGCCGCTCTACGCCTCGTACTGGACCGAGCAGCTGACCGCGCCCGTCCGGTTCGCCGACGCCGCCCGCAGTCTGCTGGCCCAGCAGACGCCGACCCATGTGGTGGAGATCGGCCCCCGGGCGGTCCTCACCCCGTACCTGCGCCGGCTGGGCGGGGCACACGGCCCGGTCTGCCTCCCGGTGTGCCAGGGTCCGCAGAGCGACGCCGTGGACCTGGCCGGGGTGATCTCCGTGCTGGACGCCGGCCCGCTGGCCGCCGCACTGGCCGGGGCGTGAGGTGACGGGACGGATCCGGCGGCCCCTGCCCCTGCGTGGACCGTACGGCCCGTGGGAGGGGGTACGCGACGAACTCACCCGCGCGGGCACCGTCCTGGTGTACGGGGAGATGCCGGCGTGGCTGCCCCGCGAGGGCACCGAGGACGAACTGCGGCTGGTGCTGGGGCGGGACTGGCACCGCTACCAGAACTTCACCCAGCCCCGGATGCGTGAGCGGTTCGCGGCCTCCCGCCTGCTGCTGCGGCACACGGCGGCCGCCATCCTCCGGACCGCGCCGCACCTGGTGGACCTGTCGTACCAGCCCGGTGGCCGCCCGTACGTGCGCGGCTGCGACCAGATCGACGTCAGCCTCAGCCACACCGAGGAGATGATGGTCGTCGGGATCACCCGCACCGGGCGCGTCGGTGTCGACGTGGAACGCGCCGACCGGCGCCTCGCGCACACCGGCTCGGAGTCGCAGGCGTGCACCCCGTACGAGAAGGCACGGCTCGACGCGGGCGGTGAGGGGACGCGCAACGACACCATGGTGCGGCTGTGGACCCTCAAGGAGGCCTACAGCAAGGCCCTCGGCCAGGGGCTGCGCTTCCGGTTCACCGAGTTCGGCTTCGCGCTGCACGGGGAGGACACCTGGCTGGTGCGGCCCGACGGCACGCGCGCGAGTGGTTCGGAGTGGACCTTCGGCACCTTCCCGGTGGGTGACCGCTATGTGGTGAGCGCCGCCGTCTTCGACACCGGTTTCGGCGAGCCGGCGGACGTGGCCGTGGACACCATGCTGGACGAGGGGCTGTTCGACGCGCTGTTGGGGGCGCCGGGCCCGGCGTCAGGGAATCCAGCCGGCTTCCTCGGCGAGCCGGATGGCGTCGATGCGGTTGCGGGCGCCCAGTTTGGTGACGATCGCCGTGAGGTAGTTGCGGACGGTTCCCTTGGACAGGTACAGACATCCGGCGATCTCGGCGGCGTCGGCACCGCGGGCGGCGAGGCGTAGCACCTCCAGCTCCCTCGGGGACAGCGGGTTGTCCGGCGAATCCCAGGCCGCGAGGGCGAGTTGGGGGTCCACGACACGCCGGCCCGCCGCGACGGAACGTACGGCGAGCGCGAGCTGGTCCGAGGGCGAGTCCTTGAGCAGGAACCCGGAGACGTGCGCCGACAGGGCGCGCCTCAGGGTTCCCGGCCGGCCGAGGCTGGTGAGGATCAGGGTGCGGCAGCTGGGCAGTTGCTCATGCAGCTCGGCTGCCGCCGTGAGCCCGTCGATGCCCGGGAGGTCCACGTCGATCACGGCCACGTCGGGCCGTGCCTCCAGGGCGGCCTGCACGATGGTGTCACCGCGGTCGACGGCGGCCACCACCTCCAGATCCGGTTCGAGTTCCAGCAGTGCGACCAGCGCCCCCCGGACCATGTGTACGTCCTCGGCGAGGAGGATTTTCACGGACAGCATCAAAACCCCCGTCATCGACGTCCGTTTCAGGCCGCGGCTCTCTCCTTGGCCGCGTCCGGTGCTCCCTCCGCCCCGGTGCTCCGCGGACGGAGGGGCGCCCACGCCTCGAGGTGGAACCGCCCGTCGTCCCGCACTCCTGCTTTCAGACCGCCACCGATCGATGCGAAGCGCGTCCGAAGATTGTCCAGGCCGCTGCCGCCACGCCGGGCCGACGACACGATGCCGCCCTCCTCGTGCGGCCGGTCGTTCACCAAGGTCAGCCGGACCGTTTCCTCTTCGATGAGTGCCCTGATGGTACATACCTGTACGCGGCTGTGGCGGAGGATGTTGGTGACTCCCTCCCTCAGGGCGGTCGCCAGCACGGTGTCGACAGCCGGGTGGAGGCGCCCGCACTCGACCCGTACCTCCGCCCGCACATCGGCGGCCGCCAGCACCGCCCCGGCCGATTCGGCCTCGTCGCACAGGGACATGTCGCGGTACCCGCTGGAGACCAGACGCACGTCCGACAGTGCCTGCCGGGCCACGCGCAGCAGATCGGCGGTCTCCTCGGCCGCCTGGTCCGGCCGCAGGTGGACCAGTCGCTGGATGAGCTCTCCCTTCAGTGCGATGGCCGAAAGGCTGTACCCGAGCAGGTCGTGCAGGTCCCGCGCGAAGCGCAGCCGTTCCTGGGTGACTGCCATCTTGGCCATCTGCTCCCGTGTGGCGTGCAGTTCCTGCACCAGGTCGGCGAGCCGGCTGAGGCCGTAGATGACCAGTCCGGTAAGGCCGCTGGCGATGACCAGATAGCACGTCTCGACGACGCTCACACCGGTGGCGAGGGCGTACGGGGGGATCGCCGCGATGATCAGCCCATAGGCGGGCCAGGCGAGCCGGACCGGCAGCGTCAGCAGTGCCGTGGCTGCCAGCGGCCCCTGCATGCTGCCCCAGCTCACCTGGAACCACAACAGGGGCAGGTAGCTGAGCAGTGCCTGGACCCCCAGGGCGGCGGTGCGCTTGCCGAGGGTCCAGGAACGGGTGCGCGGAGACGAGACGGTGAACTGCACGGCGAACACCGACAGGACGACGCCGACGCACACGATGAGCTGGGTCCGGTCCCCGGTGCCCTGGTGCAGCACGTTGAGCACCGTGACGACGCAGTGGGCGGCCAGGGCCACCACCACGATCGCGCGCGCCAGCCTCGGCGCCGGTATCTGCTGACGGGGCGGGGTGCGGAAATTGCTTTCCATCGCTCGGTATTGGCCTGACTCTTCTGGTGGAGCCGGCCTGCCGTGCAGTGGCCGGGGCGCAACAAAGGATCTCGCTTCGCAAGATTCGTCCGGCATTGCCGTCTCCTCGCCGGGAACAGGGGCTGGCGAAGCGCATGTTATGACTTTCCGTTGCGTCTGAGCCACTGCTTGCGATCAGCGATCAAAATCAGACAAACATCGGAAACGGGTTGAGGTGGTGGGCCTCGGTGGGGCGGTCCAGCCTGCCCAGCTCGACCGGGACGTCGAAGAGACGGCCGGGCGCATATCTCGCCCAGAAGTGCCGCATCCCGGGCACCAGGACCTTCACCACGGGAAGGCCCACGTCGGGGCGGGTCTGGTCCAGCACCAGCAGCTCCATGCCGCGCGAGCGGACCAACTCCTCCGCGGCCTCCACGTCGGCCAGCAGATCGTCGCGGTCGGCCTCGGCGTAACTGCCCGGTCGGCGGGGTGTTTCCGTGGGATCCGCCACAAGGTATGGCTGATTTGCGAGTGTCGCGTAGGTCCACCAATGATCCAGTTGCGGATGAGACGCGCGAAAAGTCGTTTCGGCACTTCCCACGGGCAGGAGCTGGCTCATTTCCGTCACCGCGCGCCGCAGGGCGAGGCGTGGATCGAAGTGCGCGCCGAAGCCGAAAACAATGCCCTGGCCGTCCTTTCCGGTCCGGCGCGACAGCGCCACCATGACCGGAATTCCAAAGTCCGACGTCAGGTCCAGCACCCACATCTCACGACCCAGCCGGCCGTAGGTCTCCCTCGTGCGCGCCAGCCACGGGTCGTCGAAGGCGTCGAGATCGACACCGGGCTGCCGGGTCCGGTTGCACCACCACAACGCCACGGCGTCGCGTTCCACCAGCTCCAGGAAGCCTTGGACGACCGCGTCCTCCGTGCTGCTGCCGGCCGCATTGCCGTTGGAGTCCGCCCACAGGGCCGGTTCACCGGCCCGGGGCGCCGGTTCGTAGTACAGGATCGACGTGGGAAGCAGGCGGTGCTCCTGCGCGGTCAGCGACCAGACCTGGGTCCAGTCCACCGGTGCGCCCGGGTCGAAGGGCGCGGGCACCCGGTGGAACGGCTGACAGGTGGCGTTCCACCGCTCACGGTCCCGGAACTGCCAGTCCGCGTAGAGCTGGCACAGGTTGGGGTGGATCGCCGCCGCGCCCAGCCCCGTCAGGCTGTCGCGCACCACCGGTTCGTCCCCCTGACGGGTGCCGCAGTACCGCTCCACCGCTTCGCACAGCGCCCCCACCTCGGCCTCCAGGGGGGTCGCGCCCTTGCCCCCGCTGCCGCTGCGCAGACCACTGCGCACCCCGCCCAGCGACGCCGCCCGCAGCGCGGGATTGTGCCCCGACACGCACCGGTCGATCCCCTCGGGCGTGCCCGGTACCCGGTGTATCCCGGGCACGATGCCGGTCAGCGGATCGACCAGGTGGCGATAGCGGGCCAGCACGGTCTCGGGGGGCAGCGCCCGGTGATTGCTGCCGGTCGCACCCGCCTTGGGCCGGGACCGCAGCTCCACGCGGCCCCGCACCCGGGCGCCCACCAGCCCCGGGTCCCCGCACTCGGCGCACTGCGGCCGCCGGACCACCGGGTGGTGCCGGGTCCGCAGCGTCCTGGTGTCGAGCGTGCACAGGGCGTCCTGCTCCTCGTACCGCAGCCCGGCGACCCACTTGACCGTCTCCAGCACGGCGGTGTTCAGACCCAGTCCGCGCACTACGGCCAGCGACGCGTCGGGTACCGGCACCGCGCCCGACAGGCCGAGCGCCTGCCGCACGGGTGACTGGGGGAACAACCGGGCACGCAGCCGGTGAGCCAGACACGACCAGCAGGGGCGGTCGGCACCGGGACCGAAGACCGGGCCCACCCACGCCTCGGCGCCGGTGGGTTTCGCCAGCAGCCAGGCCCGTCCCTCCGCCCGGTGCCGCGCCTCGATCCCGGCGAGCCGCGGATCGAGGTAGTCGTCGCACAGCACCAGGGTGAAGCCGGCCTCGGTCCCCGCAGGTGCGATGGTCAGGCCCGAGGCCGTGCACAGCCCGCTCACGGTGTCGGCGTCCGTCCTGCCCAGCGCGACCACCTCCACCGTGGTGGTACGCAGCGCGGACACGGCGTGCGGGCCCGCGAGACCCACCAGTTCCCAGTACGCGGCGGAGGCGTCGTCGCTGCTCGGGTCCCGGTAACCGACCAGATCGGCCCGGGCGAGATCGGCGATCACCCGCCCCAGTTCCGCGGGCGGCAGCGAGGTCGGCGCCTCGTCCAGCAGGGCGTGCAGGGTGCGGGTGCCGTCGAGCAGGGGAGCGAGCATCTCGACGTACGGACCCTGGAGCGCGGTCGTTCCACGCTCGGAGAGGAGGTACACGGCCTCCCCGTCCACGATCTCCACCCGCAGGTGCGGCTTGAACCCGACCGTCAGGGCGGAGGCGGATACGCCCGTTGCCGTCATCCGCGCACTCTCCCGGTGTGCATCGGCATCCAGCACACCCAGGGCTCGGAGTCGGTGGAGCTACTCAGGTCTTCGATCACCAGCCCCGACGTACCGGCCGCCGACCCACCCCCGTACACCGGTTCGGTCGCCGGGAGCCCGAATTCGGCGAGCAGCGAGCACGGGTCCTCGGTGTAACGCTTCGCGAGCTCCCGCTCCAGGCCCGTGCGGGCCGTCAGCAGTGCCACACGGTGTGCGTGCGTCAGTTGAACAGTCATGGTGCCGGTGGAATCGGGGCCAGTGGTGCGCATGACGGTGTTCAAGAGAATCCCCCTCCTGAGTCGGTGTCGTACGGAATTCGTCGACGTGCCGAGGCCACGGATTCTGCTGCCAGTCCAGAGCGGAGGCACAGTGCGGGAATCACCACCGGGGTATGACATTTTCATGCCGGGCCTCGTGACCAGGTCACTGGGGCTCCAACGGCGCTGATGCGACGCTCACTCAAGGCTCCAGAGCCGGAAGACCGCCCCGTACGGGGGGAGTCGGGCCGGGGCCGGCCGCACAGACGCAAGCAGAGGAGGACACACACATGGAAATCAAGGTCCTCGGACCGCTGGCAGCCCGTGAGAACGGGGTGTCCATCGTGCCGACCGCCGCCAAACCGCGACAGATACTGTCCCTGCTCGCCCTGCAGGCCGACCGCGTGGTGACCGTACCGACGCTGATGGCGGAGATCTGGGGGGAGGACATCCCGCGCAGCGCGGCCACCACCCTGCAGACGTACATCCTCCAGTTGCGCCGCAAACTCACGGCCGCCCTCGACGGCGACCCCACCCGCCAGGCCAAGGACGTCCTGATCACCCAGCACGGGGGCTACCTGCTCCAGGTGCAGCCCGGCCAGGTCGACGTCCAGGAGTTCGGCCGGCTCGCCGCCTCCGGACGGGCCGCGCACGAGGCGGGGGACCACTACGCCGCCTCCGAACTCCTCGGCGGCGCCCTCAGGATGTGGCAGGGCCCCGCCCTCGTGGACGTCCGCGTCGGACCGGTCCTCGAACTGGAGGTGCTGCGGCTGGAGGAGGACCGCATGGCCGCGCTGGAGCGGCGCATCGACGCCGACCTGTGGCTCGGCCGGCACACCGAGATCGTGCCCGAGCTGCGCGTGCTGGTCGCCAAGCACCCCATGCACGAGAACTTCTGCGCCCAGCTGATGACCGCGCTCCACCGGGCGGGAGCGGCCTGGCGTGCCCTGGAGGCCTACCAGCGGCTGCGCGGCACGCTCATCGACGAGCTCGGCCTGGAGCCCTCGCCGCGGTTGCAGCGACTCCACCACGCCGTGCTCTCCGCCGACCCGGCGCTGGAACTGCCCCTGTCGACGACCGGCTGACGACCTACTGGCGACCGGTCCGACGCCGGTCCGACGCCGGTCCGACAGCCGGTCCGACGCCGGTCCGACAGCCGATCCGACGGCCGGCGGCCGCCCCGGTCTGCTCCAGTACGTCTCGAGCCGAGCTGCCTACGTTCGGCCGATGACGATCCTCGACGACCTCACGGTCACCCAGGCTGCCCCTGACCTGCGACGAGCCGCCGCCGAGCTGCGGCGCCTCAAGGAGGAGGTGAGCCGCGGGCCCGATCCCGAGGCCACCAGGCGGCAGCACGCCAAGAACAAGCTCACCGCCCATGAACGCCTTGAACTGCTCTTCGACCCGGACACGTTCACCGAGATCGAACCGCTCCGCCGGCACCGGGCCGTCGGCTTCGGGCTGGAGGACAAGAAGCCGCACGGCGACGGTGTCGTCATCGGCTGGGGACTGGTCCACGGCCGTACCGTCTTCGCCTACGCGCACGACTTCCGCGTCTTCGCGGGCGCTCTCGGAGAGGCCCACGCCGCCAAGGTCCACAAGGTGATGGACCTGGCGGAGGCCGCCGGCGCCCCGCTGGTCAGCCTCAACGACGGGGCCGGCGCCCGCATTCAGGAGGGCGTCACCGCGCTGGCCGGCTACGGCGGCATCTTCCGCCGCAATGTCGCGGCGTCCGGGGTCATCCCGCAGATCAGCGTGATGCTCGGCCCGTGCGCCGGTGGCGCCGCGTACTCTCCCGCCCTCACCGACTTCGTGTTCATGGTGCGGGAGACGGCCCAGATGTTCATCACCGGACCGGACGTGGTCCAGGCGGTGACCGGCGAGAAGATCACCCACAACGGCCTCGGCGGCGCCGACGTCCACGCCACCGCCTCCGGTGTCTGCCACTTCGCCTACGACGACGAGGCCGAGTGCCTGGAGGACGTCCGCTTCCTCCTGTCGCTGCTGCCGTCCAACAACCGCGAGATGCCGCCGCCCCTCCAGGGCGACGACTCGCCGGACCGCCGCACCGACGCCCTCGCCGACCTGGTGCCGGCCGACCCCGGCCGCAGCTACGACATCCGCGGCGTCATCGAGGAGATCGTCGACGACGGCGAGTACTTCGAGGTCCACGAGGCGTGGGCGCGCAACGTGGTGTGCGCGCTCGCCCGCCTCGACGGGCACCCGGTCGGCATCGTCGCCAACCAGCCCGCCTCCCTCGCGGGCGTCCTGGACATCCACGCCAGCGAGAAGGCCGCCCGCTTCGTGTCGACGTGCGACGCCTTCAACATCCCCCTGGTGACACTCGTCGACGTCCCCGGCTTCCTCCCGGGCGTCGACCAGGAACACAACGGCATCATCCGTCACGGCGCGAAACTGCTCTACGCCTACTGCAACGCCACCGTGCCTCGGATCTCGCTCGTGCTGCGCAAAGCCTACGGCGGTGCCTACATCGTGATGGACTCGCGTTCCATCGGAGCCGACCTGTCCTTCGCCTGGCCCACCAACGAGATCGCCGTGATGGGCGCGGACGGCGCGGCGAACGTCATCTTCCGCCGCGAGATCGCCGCCTCCGACGACCCCCAGGCCCTGCGGGCGCAGCGGATCCAGGAGTACAAGACCGAGCTCATGCACCCCTACTACGCCGCCGAACGGGGGCTCGTCGACGACGTCATCGAGCCGGGGGAGACGCGCCGCGTACTCATCCGCTCGCTCGCCATGCTGCGCGCCAAGAAGGCCGAAGTGCCTGCTCGCAAGCACGGCAACGTGCCCACGTGACCGCCCGGCGCGGCTGGTCCATGTCGGCGCGAGCGCCGGTCTAGGGCCCGGACGTTCCATGGCGTCACCGGAAACGGCGGCACGCCACGAGCGGGCGACCGTCCGGTCCGGCCGGCCGGGGCGTTCCCACCCCGAACCGCCCCGGCCGCCGCAGTTCCCGCCCCGAGCGGCGACACGGCTCCACACGTGACACCGCTTCAGCAGTGATTCGGACGAAGGGATCGACAGTGGCCCGCACAGTTCCATCCGGCAGGTGCCCGTGGGGGCATTCGGCCCCGTCGAAGGCGAGGTAGCGGCATGCGCAGAGTCGCCATCACCGGACTGGGCGTCGTGGCCCCCGGCGGGGTCGGAGTGAAGGAGTACTGGGACCTTCTCACGGCGGGACGCACCGCCACCCGCAGGATCTCCTTCTACGACCCCTCCCCGTTCCGCTCGCAGGTCGCCGCCGAGTGCGACTTCGACCCGGCGGCCGCGGGGCTCACCCCTCAGGAGATCCGCAGGCTCGACCGGGCCGCGCAGTTCGCGGTCGTCTCCACCCGCGAGGCGCTCGCCGACAGCGGCCTCGACGTCGCGGCCCTCGACCCGGGCCGGGTCGGCACCTCGCTGGGCAGCGCGGTCGGCTGCACCACCAGCCTGGAGCGGGAGTACGTCGTGGTCAGCGACGGCGGCCGCAAGTGGAACGTGGACCACGAGTACGCGGTCCCCGAGCTGTACCGGCACTTCGTGCCCAGCTCGATGGCCGCCGAAGTGGGCCGCGCGGCAGGCGCGGAGGGACCGGCCGCGGTGGTCTCCACCGGCTGCACCTCGGGCCTCGACTCACTCGGCCACGCCGTCGACCTGATCCGCGAAGGCACCGCCGACGTGATGATCGCCGGCGCCACCGAGGCCCCGATCTCACCGATCACCTCGGCCTGCTTCGACGCCATCCACGCCACCACGCCCCGCAACGACACCCCCGAGAGCGCCTGCCGGCCCTTCGATCGGACCCGCAGCGGCCTCGTCCTCGGCGAGGGCGCGGCGATCCTGGTCCTGGAGGAGCTGGAGAGCGCCCGCCGGCGCGGTGCGCACATCTACGCGGAGATCGCGGGATTCGCCTCCCGTTGCAACGCGTTCCACATGACCGGCCTCAAGCCCGACGGCCGCGAGATGGCCGAGGCCATCGACGTCGCCCTCGGCGAGGCGGCGCTCGCACCGGACTCGGTGGACTACATCAACGCCCACGGCTCCGGCACCAAGATGAACGACCGCCACGAGACGGGCGCCTTCAAGCGCAGCCTCGGCGCCCACGCGTACGAGACCCCGATCAGCTCCATCAAGTCGATGATCGGGCACTCCCTCGGCGCGATCGGCTCCCTGGAGATCGCCGCCTGCGCGCTGGCCATGGAGCACGGTGTGCTGCCGCCCACCGCCAACCTCCACGAGCCCGACCCCGAGCTGGACCTCGACTACATCCCCCTGACCGCCCGCGAGAAGAAGACCGACGTGGTTCTCAGCGTGGGCAGCGGCTTCGGCGGGTTCCAGAGCGCCATGGTGCTGGCCCGCCCGGAGAGGAGAACCGCATGACCACGGCAACGGTGGTGACAGGCCTCGGCATCACCGCACCCAACGGCCTGGGAACCGACGAGTTCTGGAAGGCCACCCTCGCCGGCGAGTCCGGCCTGGGCCCGGTCACCCGCTTCGACGCCGGCCAGTACCCCTCCCGTATCGCGGGCGAGGTGTCCGACTACGTGGCAGAGCAGCACATCCCGAGCCGGCTGATGCCGCAGACCGACCACATGACGCGCCTCGCGCTGACCGCCGCGGACTGGGCCCTGGCCGACGCCGGCATCAACCCCGAGGAGATGCCCGAGTTCGGCATCGGCGTGGTGACCTCGGCGTCCGGAGGGGCCGTCGAGTTCGGCCAGCGCGAGCTGGAGAACCTGTGGAGCAAGGGCAAGGAGTACGTCAGCGCGTACCAGTCCTTCGCCTGGTTCTACGCCGTCAACACCGGCCAGATCTCCATCCGCCACAAGCTGCGCGGCCCGAGCGGCGTGCTGCTCACCGAGCAGGCCGGCGGGATCGACGCCATCGGCCAGGCCCGCCGCCACGTCCGCAAGGGCTTCCCGGCCGTCATCTCCGGCGGTGTCGACGCCGCCATCTGCCCCTGGGGCTGGGTCCCGCAGATCGCCTCCGGGCTGATGAGCACGGTCGACGACCCCGAGCGGGCCTACCTGCCCTTCGCCTCCGACGCCAGTGGATACGTGCCGGGCGAGGGCGGTGCGATCCTCATCGTCGAGGACGAGCGGTCCGCACGCGACCGGGGCGCGGAGCGGGTGTACGGCGAGATCGCCGGATACGCGGCGACCCTCGACCCGGCACCCGGCTCGGGGCGCCCGCCGGGCCTCCGCCGCGCCGCCGAGAACGCCCTGGCGGACGCGGGGCTCACCCCCGCCGACGTCGACGTCGTCTTCGCCGACGCCGCCGGGACGCCCGCGGCCGACCGGGCCGAGGCGGAGGCCCTCACCGGTCTCTTCGGGCCCCACGGCGTACCGGTGACCGCCCCCAAGACCATGACGGGGCGGCTGCTCGCCGGAGGCGCGGCGCTGGACGTGGCGACCGCGCTGCTGGCCCTGCGGGACGGCGTGATCCCGCCGACCGCGCACGTCACCGAGGCGTCCCCGGAGCACCGGATCGACCTGGTCACCGGACAGGCCCGGGAGGCAAGGCTGCGTACCGCCCTCGTGCTCGCCCGCGGACACGGCGGCTTCAACGCGGCACTCGTCGTACGCCACGCCTCCTGACGACCCGACACACCCCCACGAGCCCGACACACCCCCCACGACACAGCTCCCGCCGGACCTTCAGGAACCGGCAGGGGTTCGGCAGGCACCACCACGGAAGTTCTACGAGAGGACGGCACCGACCATGACCACGACGACCACCACCGTCACCCTGGCCGACCTGACCCGCATGCTCCGCGAGAGTGCCGGTGAGGAGGAGGGCATCGACCTGGACGGCGACGTCATCGACACCCCCTTCATGGACCTCGGCTACGACTCCCTCGCCCTGCTCCAGGTCATAGGCCAGATCCAGCGCGAGTACGGCATCGAGATCCCGGACGACGCCGTCGTCGACGCCGAGACCCCGGGGGCGCTCCTCGCCCTCATCAACGCCGGTCAGGGCTCCGCGGCCTGATCCGGTCCCCTGGACGCGGCCGCCCCGCCAACATCCCCCGTAGCGGGGCGGCCGCCTCGATCCCACGCACTCCGTCAGCGGCCGGAGCCGCGGCCCCAGCAGGAGGAAGCATGTCGCTCACGTCGTCCAGCGCGGTCGTCCGCAGACTCGTCGTCAGCCCCGGCCCCGCACACGAGCAGCGGGCTCAGTTCGTGGCCTCGGCCGCCGCCGTCTCGGCGGTGCTCCGCGCCTTCGGACGACCGCCCGGAGAGCTCCCGGTGCGTACCGTCGTCCACATCGGGGCGGCCGCGCTCGACCCCGATCTCGGGCCCGAGCACGAGGGGTTCACCGTCCGTACCGCGCTCACCCCGGGCCGCGCCCTTCGCCAGGCGCACCGGGAACTGCAGGAGGGGAGCGCCGACTTCGCCATGGTCGCCGGGTTCGGCGAACCGGACCCGCACACCATCACCGTGTACGCGGTCAAGCGGGCCGCCGAGGCGGTCGCCGACGCCGACCGCGTCCTGGGCATCCTGGACGTGACGGGACCCGACGAGGACGCCACACCGCCCCTGCGCCCGCTGTACCACGGCCGCCGCGCCACCGATCCCGAACGCCACCGGCTGCTGCTGTGGTCGGGGCGGGACGCGGAGGACGAGGTCCGCGTCCGCGGTGAACTGCTGCCCCTGCTGAGCGGACTCCACAGCGAGGCGTTCCCCGCCCTGCCGACCGCCGTGCCCTGCGGTACGCCCCCGGGACCCGTGCGCGGCGCGGCCGTCGCGGTGGCCGCGCTCGCCGCCGGGACCGTCCACAAGGCCAAGGCCGTGCGCGCCGGCCGGCCCCGCCCGGTCGCCCTCCTCTTCCCCGGCCAGGGCTCCCAGCACCCGGGCATGGCCCGGGGCCTGTACCGCCGTGAGCCCGTCTTCACGGCGGCCGTCGACGCGGCCCTCGCCCACATGGGCGAGGAGGGGGAGCGGATACGGGAGGACTGGCTCACCCCCGGCGAGCCCCGCGTCCCCATCGACGACGTACGCCGCGCCCAGCCGCTGCTGTTCGCGGTCGACTACGCCCTCGGCCGGATGGTCCTCGGGTGGGGCGTACGCCCCGCGGCCCTCCTCGGGCACAGCGCCGGCGAACTGGTCGCGGCGGTCATCGCGGGCATCGTCTCGCTGCCCGACGCCGTCGGCATGGTCATGACGCGGGTCCGGGAGGCGGTGAAGATACCGGAGGGCGGCATGCTGGCCGTCGCCGCGAGCGAGGACCGGCTGCGCCCGTACCTGGACGCCGACGTCGCCGTCGCCGCGGTCAACGCGGCCCAGCAGGTGATGCTCGCCGGTTCCGTGGAGCCACTGGCCGCCACCGCGGCGCGGCTGCGGGCCGACGGTTTCACGGTGGTCACGGTGCCGGCGACGAGCCCCTTCCACTCCCCGGCGATGGCCCCCGCGTCCGACGCGGTGGAGGCCGACTACCGCCGCATCCCGTTCCGGGAGCCGGCCCTTCCCCTGTACTCCGGCTACACCGGGGCGCTGATGCGCCCCGAGGAGGCGCTCAGCCCCCGCTTCTGGGCCCGCCAGATCACGGACACGGTCCACTTCCGCGCGGCGCTGGAGGAACTCGTCGCGATCGAGGACGTCCTGCTCGTCGAGGCCGGGCCGCGTCAGACGCTCACCGCGTTCGCCCGCAGGCACCGGGCCGTGCGCCTCGGCGCGAGCGCGGTCACGCCGCTGCTGCCGGCCCGCCGGGGCACCGCGGAGGCCGACCGCCAGTCGGTGCTCACGGCCGCGGCCCGGATCTGGACCGAGGGGCACGACCTGGACATGGACGCCGTGTCCCGGCTGTGGACGTGGAGCGACGAGGAGGAGGCCGCCCCGGCCGCGGGGACCGGGGCGGCCGGGCGGCGGGAACCGGCGCCCGCGCTGCGCTCATGAGGGTGATGATCCGCTTCCTGAGCGGCTGTTACGACGCCCTGGCCGCGGCGGGGTGGCTGTGGCTCGGCCTCCCGGTGCCACCGCCGCTGGAGCCGCGGCCCGCCCTGCGGCCGCCACCGCGGGGCCACCCCGAGCGGCTGCGGCCGGACGTCCCGCCGAGCGACGCGGAGCTGGAGCTGTGGAGGCAGCTACGGGAGCCGGCCCGGAAACGGTGACAGCGGGAGGGCGTTACGCCGCATGGCGGGCGCCCATGTCTCCCATAAAGCCGAAGAAACGTTAATCCGACATCGCCGGGCGTGTTGTCGGAAACACCTACGGTTCGGCACGTCTTCCCCGGAAGAGACCCCCGAACAGAGGTGACACCCGATGCTCCACAGACACGCCACAGCCGCGTGCGCCACCCTCACCGCCGTCGGCGCACTCGTGCTGGCAGGCTCGCCCGGCGTGGTCGCCGCCGAGGCGCCCGCGCCGCCGTCCACCCCCTCGGCGGCCGGCACCCTCGGCGCGGACAAGCCGTCCCCCGCGCTGCTCGACGCCATGCAGCGCGACCTCGGCCTGACCCGCGAACAGGCCGAGACCCGGCTGAAGAACGAGGCGGAGGCGGGCGCCCGGGCGGGCCGCCTGCGCAACACCCTCGGCGACCGGTTCGCCGGGGCATGGGTGAGCGGACCGGTCTCCGCCACCCTCACCGTCGCCACCACCGACGCCGCCGACACCGCCGCCATCAAGGCGGGCGGCGCCGAGGCCAAGGTGGTCCGCCACGGACTGAAGCAGCTGGAGGCCGCCAAGGCCAAGTTGGACAAGGGCTCCGTGCGCACCAAGACCACCGACGCACCCGTGTGGTACGTCGACCTGCGCACCAACAGCGTGACGCTGGAGGCCGCCAAGGACTCCGCCGCCGACGTCTTCCTCACCGCCACCGGCGTCGACCGTGCCCTCGTACGCGTCAGGGCGACGACCGAGCGGCCCCGCCCGCTGGCCCACGAGATCCGGGGCGGCGACGCCTACTACATCGGCACCGCCCGCTGCTCCGTGGGCTTCGCCGTCGTCTCCGGCACCCAGCAGGGCTTCGCCACCGCCGGCCACTGCGGCCAGGCCGGCGCCGCGACCATGGGTCACAACAAGGTGGCCCAGGGCGCCTTCAAGGCATCGACCTTCCCCGGCAAGGACATGGCCTGGGTGGCCGCCAACGCCGACTGGACGGCGACCGCGCACATCAAGGGGCAGGGCGACCAGAACGTCGAGGTCGCCGGTTCCACCGAGGCCCTCGTCGGCGCGTCGATCTGCCGGTCCGGCTCCACCACCGGCTGGCACTGCGGCACCATCGAACAGCACGACACGAGCGTGTCGTACCTCCAGGGGACCGTGAAGGGCCTGACCCGCACCACGGTCTGCGCCGAGCCGGGCGACTCGGGCGGCCCGTACGTCTCCGGGACGCAGGCCCAGGGCGTCACCTCCGGCGGCTCCGGCAACTGCAAGGACGGCGGCACCACGTTCCACCAGCCGGTCAACCCGCTGCTCCAGGAGTACGGGCTGACGCTGAAGACCAACGCCGCCGACCCGGGCGACTCGGGGAAGCCGGGCGGCACCTGGGGCGTGGGCAAGGTCTACCACGTCGGTGACCAGGTCACGTACGACGGAGTCTCCTACCGGTGCCTCCAGTCGCACCAGGCCCAGCCCGGCTGGCGGCCCCCGGGCGCCGTCGGCCTGTGGCAGCGCGTCTGACCCACGCGGCGGGGGGGGGGGGGGGGGGGGGGGGGGGGGGGGGGGGGGGGGGGGGGGGGGGGGGGGGGGGGGGGGGGGGGGGGGGGGGGGGGGGGGGGGG
>NZ_JBVJAH010000038.1:22028-25453 GCF_055590785.1 Streptomyces sp. NPDC041796 | reverse complement strand
ATCTCGAGTTCACGGATACGCCGGTCCTGCTCTTTGAGCCGCGCGCGTTCGCCGACGGTCAGTTCGGTGCCCGCTGGTTCCTGCTGTTGCTGGTGCTTCTTCACCCAGCCGCGGAGCGTTTCGGGATTCATTCCGAGCTCCCGGCCGACCTCACTAACCGTCTTGCTCGAGCTCAGCGCGAGCTGCACTGCTTCCTCACGAAACTCCTGCGAGTACTTCCTCGGTGGCGCCACTACTTCCTCGTTCCCTGTTCCAGGCGATCCTATTGGACACCTGTCCGAGAACTTCGAGGCACCTCAGATGTCCCGCACGGCTCCGGCCTGGGCCAAGACCCGACGGCCCGCCGAGCGGACCTTCACCTGGCCCCACCAGTCCAAACAACTCCGCACCCGCTATGAGATACACGCCGACCTCCACCTCGGACTGCTCCAACTCCCCTGCAGCATCATCTGCTTGCGACGCCTCCGCACCCCACTCCGAAACGATCAGTAAAGCGTGTTGCAGAGGGCTGTGACTGGGCAGGTCTGGCCGGTTCGGGGGTCGTTCTGATCACGCCGCGAGGGGGAGGTGGTGCATGGGGGGCGACGGCTTGGACGGCGTGGTGGAGACCGGTGCCACGCTGGCGGCAGTCGCGGAGGATCTTGTAGTGCTTCATGGGGGCGAAGGCGTGCTCGACACGGGCCCGCACCCGTCGGTGCTCGGCATTGTCCTCCTCCTCGCCGGGTAGCAGAGGCCGGCCGGGTCGTTTGCGGTGCGGGACGATGAGTCCGGTGTTGATACAGGCACCGTCGCCGAGCACGGTCACACCCGCGCAACTCTCGGCCAGGCCGGAGTCCAGCCACGCCTTCGCATCCGCGGTGGTGCCCGGAACGGGACGAGCCGCCGTCACCACGAGTTCGTGTCGGCGTCGATGATGACCTGCACGTTTGTCGAGAACCGGTAGTTGCGTGAGGACGCTCCCGCCGTCCGGTCGCGGACCGGGATCACAGCCCCGTCCACGATCCACAACCGCTCGACGACCACATCGGCAGGCCGGGACGCCGGTGCGATCGCCAGCAGTGGCCGCGGCCGCTGGATCACCCGGCACACCGTTGCCGGCGAGCATCCGAAGAGTGGCGCGAGCTGCCGCATGGTGAGGTTCGTGCGGTAGTACACGGCCACCAGCAGCACCCGGTCCGCGAGCGGCCACACACCACGGCCGACCGCCACCCGGACCGTTCCCACCCTGTTCGCGGACGACCTTCAGCAGTCGCTCGAACTGCCGCATCCGCAGCCCTGTGAACGTCTCCACCCACAGCGGCTCAGCCCTCAACACCCCGCCCATACACGGGAAATACCCGAACCTAAGCCTTCTGCCAACACGCTTTAGGCATGTGGTGTGCACCCGCCCCGTCCTGCCAGGCTCGGGCTCCTGGCAAACGGGACACCTACAAATAACTGCCATATAATATTTGCTCATATCGGTCAGTCATCGATTCCTGGAGTGGGCTCGATCACCGCACACCCTACGAACCGGAAAGCACGAGTCGCGTTGGGAGCGCTGAAGATCATCACACGGTCTGCATGACCGGGGCTGGACGTAGCGCCGTTCTTGGCCGATGGGGCATAGCAGTTGACGGCTGCTGACGGCGATGGTGCTGCAGCAACGAAAGAAAGAAGTTCGGCCTCTCATGCTGGTAGTAGAGACGCCGACCCCCTGCCTGAGCAGCGTTCGATTTGCGAGCAGCCACGAGGTCAAGTTGTCGAAGGGACACGACGCCTCCGCGGTGACGGGAGCCCCTGCGCTCGTCGAGCCATCGGGCAGGCGGTCTCCCCTTGTCTCGGCGCCCAACTTGCGCCCCTTTTGGCCGCGACCGCAACGACGTCAGCCGACGGCACCATCCTCCGCACATCGTCCAGCGTTAGACGTTCGACTCGAGTCACATGCACTGCCAAGTGAAGCACCCGCCACGAGAAAAATTACTTCCCTTTGAGTCACTGATGCGGGTTGCGGTCGTGATCCGGGAGCCGGGGGCCAGGAACGAAGCCATGGGAAACCTCACGGGTCTTGCGTGAGTGTGAATCCGGCTGTTGAGGAACCACGTGGTACTGCCGCTGTCTCTGGGCTGACGGGTGGCGGTACTTCGATTCCATAATCGCGCGCCCATCGTATTCTGGATTCTCTGGCTCGGCGCAGGCTTTCAGGAACGCGCAGATGCAGTAGGTGACGGCAGTCCACAGAAGCATTGCAAGTACGATTGTTTTCACAGTAGTCACCACTTCCTCTGCCATGACAGAGGGCGCGCGACCGCGGCGGAGAACTCTGGCTGGCAATAATTTATGATCAAAGGTGTTAAGTGATGCCCAAACAGCCGCTCGTGTGTGGAAGGACTCAGCGGACTTAGTGAGAGACCAGAGGACCTATCTAGCTAAGCCGTTATCCTCCAGAACACGTCCAAGTTTTCGGAGCGCCCGAAGCTGTTGTGACCTGACCGCGCCCGCGCAACGATCGATTCGTTGAGCAGTTTGCCGCACGTTCAGCCCCTCATAAAAGCGGTGCCTTACAACGCTGCGCTGCTGCTCGGACAGATGAGACATCGCATTGAGGACAGCGATGGCATCCTCCTTCTGCAAGAAAGCCTCCTCAGCGCTTTGCTCAGATCGGTGGCAAGATTCTGGTGTCTCCGACAACACCTCATACCGGACTCTGGCTGACCTGAAATGGTCACAGAGGAGATTGCGCGCAATGGTGATCAGCCAAGGAGCCGGATTCTGAACGATGTTGTCGCCGTGACGCAAAGCCCTGAGGAAGGTCTCAGAGGTAAGATCCTCAGCGAGGCACCAGTCCCCAGCTTTGTTGTGGATATACCTGAAGATCTCCGTGTGGAAGTTCGCGTAAACAGAAGAGATCCTATCGGAGCTCTGAACTGGGGCAGCAGAGTAATCGTGATCTACTGCCATGTATAGACTCCGGCTTGCCATGCAGCACTGATGGCGAAGGTAAGGCCTGTACCAGGTTGAAGCTTGAGCACGCTGTGATATCTCCTTTCGAGTCTCGGGCACCCGGCGGCGAGACGGCGCTTGTTCCGTGCATCCAGAGTGACCACTCCTAGTGGTTCGTGAATGGTATGTCGAGCTTCAACACATACAGCTTTGGAGACCTGATACATCAGCTGGGTATCAAATCCGTATGCTCTGACACAGGAAACTCCATCGGCTGTTTACACACGTTGAGAGGCACAACAGACTGCGCTCAACATGTCTGCTGCACAGAGTCGTGCGCGTCGGCGGGGGGGGGGGGGGGGGGGGGGGGGGGGGGGGGGGGGGGGGGGGGGGGGGGGGGGGGGGGGGGGGGGGGGGGGGGGGAGGGGGGGGGGGGGGGAGGGGGGGGGGGGGGGGGGGGGGGGGAGGGGGGGGGGGGGGTGGGTGGGGGAGTTGTTGCCGAG
>NZ_JBVJAH010000038.1:0-22018 GCF_055590785.1 Streptomyces sp. NPDC041796 | reverse complement strand
AAACAAGCCCCCCCCCCGACCTTCTTCCTCCCCCCCTTCCCCCCCCCCCCCCCTCCCCCCCACCCCCCCCCCCCCCCCCCCCCCCCCCCCCCGCGATCGGCCGCGACCCCTCGAGCAGGCGGACAGGCGGTACGCCGGGGATTACCGTAGGGATGGTGGGAGTTGGGGACACAGCGAAACAGGACTGCGGGCTGGATTTCACCTGTCTGGCTGATGCGTGAGCCTGGTAACTCGCTCGTCGGCCTCCGTGCGGACAGGCTTCCATGCGTTCTGATGGGGAGCCGAAGTCCAGACGAACGCGGACCGATGCGATCCCATGTGGCTAGCTGCTTTGCTCTGAGGAATCGCCAGTGAACTGAGCAGCCTCGCAGCTTAGTATGCGTCGACCGGTCAGGATCAGTGATCACGCTCCTCAGGCGGACGAGCGGCCAGCAAGATGTCTCGCGTGGAAAATAGGAAGACAGCCAAGGTCCGTAACGGATCGAAAGTTTCTACGTCAGATAAGTCATGGGTATCTTGCGTGCCAGGCAGCCGTGGATCGAGCTGTTCTGCGGGATGGAGTCGCGTCAGTTCAGCTACTTGATCGAGAGCCTTCGGGACTACGGAGTCGACACAGGACGTGGTCGGCCTTGGTGTCTTGGGCTCGAGGACAGGGTACTGCTCGTGGCCATCTATTACAGGACAAACGTGACAATGCGACAGATGGCCAGCTGGTTTGACATCTCGGCCGCAACGGTGTGCCGAATTGTCGCCCATCTGGGTCCCTACTTCTCACTCGAGCGCATTACACGTCCACTGCCGACCGACGAGCGGGTCTGGGATGTCAACGGCGAATTTGTTGCTTCAAAAGAGTGCCCAGTAGGCGTCGAATGCCAACATCACTCTCAGATTTACCTAGAAAATGATACCCGTCTCGCTGTATCCAAAGCCCACCCCTTGCTGAGGGAAAAGGTAGCGGCACGGGGGAATGAGCATGCCACGAACTAGGTCTGTGAAAGCACCCGGAATGGCTCTGCGAGCCCACGGCAGACTGTGGGGTATGGAGCTGAAGACGAAATGCTGGCTAAGTTGCACTCGCATCCTTAACGCGTCACTCACGAAGCCGCAGTTTTAGGAATGGAATGAATTACCCGATCATGCGAAAATCATTGAAGATCCGCACGGTGGGCCTAGTCCTCGGGGCACTATCTTTGCTGGCCAACGCGGGCTGCACGCAGTCCAACGATGAAGCAGAGCCGACCGAGGCGTCCGTAACTGGGAAGTTCGGCCAGAAACCCAAGGTTGCGCTTCCTGATTCCCGAAAAGGCCCCGACGACATTTCCGTAAAGACCTTGGTGAAGGGAACCGGGCGCAAGGTAGAGAAAGGAGACTTCGTGCGCCTCGACTATCATGCTCAGGCAATCCAGGATGGCCGTCTGCTAGGTAGCACGTGGCCACAGAAGAAGGCAGAGGAAGGCAAACTAAGAAGCCAGCTGGTAGGTCGGCTGAATGGCGCTCAACCGATCCTCCCTCCGAAGGTTGCTGCCGCTGTCGTCGGTAAAACGGTAGGCAGCCGGATTGAAGTACAAGGCCCCTCCGTAAAGATTTTCGAGCAGAAAGGCACCGCCTCGCCTGGTCCGAAGGAAAGCCAGGTGTGGGTCATTGATGTCGTCAACTCAGTACGAGTTAGCGGCAACACTCAGCAGGTCAAAGGAACGGCTCCAGAACCTGGTATGCCATCGGTCGAGAGCAAGGCTGGATCACCGGCCACAATCAAGATCCCATCGGGGAAAAAATCCCCAGAAAAGTTGCGTGTTCAGCGTTTGGTTGAGGGTACTGGTCCCGGGATCAAGGCTGGCGACGCTTTGGTCGCCCATTACACCGCGTCGCAGTGGGACGGGAAGCCTCTTGGATCGTCGTGGAAGCAGGGAGGCCCCATCGCCTTTCAGGTAGGCACAGGGGCCGTAATGATGGGAATTGAGAAAGGGCTTGTAGGAAAAAACGTGGGTGACAGACTTACACTAGTCGTTCCCCCCAAGCTGGCGTATGGGAACGCGCCGCCAACCGGCAAGCAACAGGCACTTGTTATTGTCGTCGATGTGCTCGCACGTCTTTAGTAGGACTCCGTTAAGTCTTCCGGTTGGGGCTGTTCGCGGGTGGGCATGTTGGATGCGTGGATGCGCGCGAAGTGGACGGTGTGCGGGGGGAGTTGGCGTCGTATGTGGCTGATGTGTTCGCCTCTCTGAGGCGCAAGGACCAGCGGGCTAAGAGTGACTGCTACCTGCGGGGACTGATGCTGGACGGTCGGCGCAAGTCGATCCAGGCCATGGCCGCTCGGCTGCCGGACGGCAACGAGCAGAACTTGCAGCAGTTCGTGAACCAGTCCACCCGGGATCCGGTGCCGGTGTAGCGCCGGATCTGCGGGCGCATGCTGCCGCTCATCGCTCCGACGGCGTGGGTGATCGACGACGTGTCGCTGCCCAGGGACGGAAGGATGTCGGTCGGGGTGGCTCCGCAGTACTGCGGAGCCCTGGGCAAACGCGCCAATTGCCAGGTCGCGGTCAGTGTCCATGCGGCGACGGATACCGCCTCCTGCGCGCTGCAGTGGAGGCTGTTCCTGCCGCGATCATGGGAAGCGGACGCCGATCGAAGGACGTCCACCCGCGTCCCGTCTGGGGTCACCCATCGTGAGAACTCGACACGCTGGCCGGCTGGGACATGAGGCCTCGATCGTGGTGGCGGATGCCGCCTGCGGCACCAACGCACACTTCAGGGCTGGGCTTGCCGACCGCGGAATTCCACTATGTCCTGGCTATCCGGGCAGACGTGAGTGCCTATCCGTTCGATGCTGAGCCCGAAGCGCCGCCCCGCAAGGGGTTGGTCGGCTGCTGGCCCCAGCCGCGCTACCGGCACCCCGCACCGTCGGTGGCGACCGTGGCCGCTGGTCTCGGGCCGGAGGCATTCACCACGGTCACTTGGCGGCAGGGCACTCGAGGCCGGCTGAAGTCTCGCTTCGCCGCCGTGCGGGTCCGGCCCGCCGGCAAGGCCGTCGAGCGTCCGGTCAAAGCCGCAGCCTCGTCCACGCAGGGCTGGTGGGACGGGGTCCTGCCTGACTGCTGGCTGCTGGTCGAATGGCCGGAGCACGCCGAATCCCCTACCGACTACTGGCTGTCCAGCCTCCCGGCCGGCACCCCGATCACCGAGCTGGTCCGGTCGGCCAAGGTCCGCTGGCGCATCGAACACGACTACCGGGAACTCAAGCACGGCCTGGGCCTGGACCACTTCGAGGGACGGTCCTGGCCTGGCTGGCACCACCACGTCACCCTTGTGACCGCAGCCCAGGCTTTCCTCACAGAGCAGAGGCTGGCCCCAAAAGTCCCAGAACCGGCCTCACTCTCTACCAGACCCTCGATGCCCTCCAAGACATCCTGAGGTGCTGGACCGGTGTCTGCACCACCTGCCGGCAGCCCCTCCCGGACAGACCACACACCACACCAAGATCAAGAGCAACCTAACGGAGTCCTATTAGAAGATCAATTTAGAAGGATCAGGCGACAGAGGAGAATTTCTAGTGTCGGCCAAGAAAGTGAGTAATAAGACTGCCTGCCTGTCGTCTGATGGATACAGAAGCCGGCACCGACGGGCTGAGATTATTTTCTCCGCCCAGTCAAGTCGCTAGCTGCGCGCGTGGCGAGAAGCTTTACCTGCTTAAGTAGTAATACCGTAGAGGCGCTTTACGGCGTCCACTTCGAAGGCGTTTGGCTCCGATGGAAAACCACACTCCGGATTAACTGCAGAGTAGTTCTTTGTTCCAATGCCATTCATGATGGTCGTGCAGTGAAACACAGGGGTGTGGCCGAGTCCCAAAGTATGGCCAAATTCGTGTGCCGCCACCCTCACGGTTTCATCGTTAAGCTTGATCACTGAGCTGCCGCACGGATTTGACCCTTCCGCGTCACCTGCATTGATACAGGTAGTAGCCAAGCCGGCGTGAGGCAAGGATGTCTCCTTGGTGATCGTAATTCCATTGACCGGCTTTTCTGCAGCCTTCACCAGCATCGGATATCCAAGTTTTCTATTCCAGGTACTTGCCGCCCGATCGATCGCCCTCGACATGTGGGAATCACCTGTGCCGTCATGGTAAAAAATATACGGGCGCCCAGTGTTATAGAATCCAGAGGGCTCGGTTTTCACCTTAAGGTAACGGGTCCCCGGAACTTGCGCGGCGGGAGTGGGCGTCTGCACTATTGACATAGATGCAACAAGTGCAATACTGGAAAGGGTTACAGATCGCCAAAGTTTCCGGCCTTGGAAAACGCGAGCGGAGGGAAAGAAGGACATGTCAAGTTGCCCAACTAGCGAGAAGGTTAAGGGAATCCATCCTATTACGCGGCGTCTTCGGTTGCCGCCAGGGCACTCCGTGACTCTGTACCGTAAACCGCTCTGTCAGGAGTAAATTCCGACCGGTCGGGGAGCCCCCGGAGTCCTGGGCTGTGAAGACATCTGTTGGCCCCAGTAGATCATGCGCTTGGCTGAAGTAACTGGAGGCCAGCAAGTGGTGAGCGTGATGTAGCGTCCAGGTCTCGTAAACCCTGAATAACGCGGAACAGGTGCAACCACTGACACGTTCTTAGGTGATGTCACGTACGGGCCAGCGGCAATCGCATAAACGTACCATGTGGTAGAGGTTTCGATATACAGAAGGTCGCCTGCCCGCAGCCGATTCAGGTGGGCAAAGGGAGCTCCATGTGTAATGCTGTGAGCCGCTAAAGCCACATTACCGATCTCGCCCGGCAGCGCGGATGGGTAGTGCCCGATGAAGCCGCGATTAAGAACTTTTGCACGGCCGATTCCCTCGAAGATGGGGACACGCCAGCGGGCACCGAGGCGCGGAACGTACAAAATACCGATGGCCTCCGATCGACGTGGCCGAACCTCGGTAGCCCTTGGCGACTGCAATGTCGTCGGCCCTGTCGGAGGGATGGTGCTCGGTGAGCTCTGCGGCGGCGGAGGCCCAGCTGTGACCGGCGCTCTGCTGGGGGCAGGCTGCTTGGGAACGGGTGCCTGGTCCCAGCTTCTTTGGAGCTGGGAAATCGTCCGTTCTTGCTCATCACGAGCACGGTCCGATGTCCACCACAGTTCGTAAGAAATGAACAACGCCAGGACTAGGCCGAGTGTAACCAGCAACTCACCCAGGACTATTAGGCTGCCGCTGCGAGCGAACGCCTTGGTCCGCTTGGGCACGTTTGCAGGCATCGTCCTTCTCTTTCCCCGCATCGCTGCAAGCTGTCAGCGAATCACCTGGACTGCGGTTATCGATAGCGTTGTCGGAGCATAAGCACCCCTCACCGGGGATCGACATGCTGCCAACCACGCTTCCCCCTGCCGTGTAGTAAGCCCTGCTGATGCCGGCACTGGCTAGTTTCTTCACGCAGTCCGGGCATGGCCTGGCGAGCATCGGTACGCCTGAGGCATTAACGCGTGCTACGTAGACGGTGGTCACTGTTGATGTACCTGCCCGACGCAGCGCTGCCACTTCGGCATGAAATGTACTGTTGCGGTGGTCGATCAGTGGCGAGTTCCGCTGTTTGTTGCACGCCGCCACGATGACTCGGCTTCCGGCCACTAGGACAGCACCCACCTTATACCGGCACTTCGACTGGCCTGCCTGACGAATCGCCAAATTAATCAAGGACATATGAGGCACTCAAGGGTAGATGGGCGTATGTGTTAGCGGCGCTCACCGCGAAAGGAAGCTGAACTGGTCGCCGATGCGATAGTGGGGAGCAGCACGTCCAGCCATCATGGCATGTGCGATATCAACAATGCGTTCACTGGCTTTTCCGTCGCCGAAGGGGCTGGGGCGGCTTTCTAGTAGAAAAGGTAAGCTGCTGTCGGCGATGACCCGTGACGCCTCGGCGGAAATTTGGTTGCCAACTGGGATGCGGACGGCGAAGCCCGCATCAACTGCCTCTGGTCGCTCTGTGTTATTTCGGATCACGATCAGTGGCTTCTTGAGTACTGTGCACTCTTCCTGGATGCCACCCGAATCAGAGATGAGGAGGCGCGCATGGCGTGCCATTGATAGAAACGTCGGATGATCTAGTGGTGGAGTGCATTGCAGTCCACTTAGGCGGTCACTCAACCCGAATTCTCGTGCCCGAGCCATGGTACGGGGGTGGATGGGAAAGACCACTGGAAGCGGCATCCGTAATAGTTCATGAATGATTGTGTCAAGGCTGCTCTTGCTGTCGGTGTTCTCCGGTCGGTGAATGGTCGCCAGAACGAACTCGCCGTCTGTTAAGTTGTATTCAGTAAGCACATTCCGGGAAATGTGTCGCGGGGGTAACGACTCTTCCAATGCCTCGATTACTGTATTGCCCGTGATGCGGATATACTCAGGCGAGACTCCCTCCTTAATTAAGTTATCTGCGCTCCTCTCTGTGGGAGCGCAGTGCATATCGGCAAGTGTGGCGACAACTCGCCGGTTGATTTCCTCAGGCATCGAGCGGTCAAAGGATCTGAGTCCTGCCTCGACATGCATGACCGGAATTTGGCAGTAGTTCGCAGCCTGGGCGCCAGCCGAAGTAGCGTTTGTGTCTCCTTGCACCACAACGAGCGCAGGTCTCGCGTCGGTGAAATGGTCGATCAGCTGCTCGATTGCGCGCGAAATCTGGATGCCGCGAGGCCGCCCGCTGATACTCGAAAGTCGTACTCGGGGGTTGGGCAGCTCGAACGATCTGAAGAAGCTGGTGGAAAGGTCGTCGTCTTTATGCTGACTGGTATAGATGATCCTGGCGTCGTCACCTAAGAGACGGATTACTCGTGCCAGCTTGATGATCTCTGGGCGGGTTCCAAGTACGAATGCGACGTTGCCCGTATTGCTCATGAGTGGAAACTCCGGGATGCGGCGGCTGGGTGGGGATTTATGACCGGATAAGAGCGTTGAGCTCTTCGATTTCCCGGTGAAGGGGGTGGCAGGTATGGCAAACCTCAAGATGCCGCCTGATTTCTTCAGTGCCGCACTGCCCGAGTCGCCCTCTGGAGTAGGCCGCGAAGCGGGCCACGAAGTATGCACATCGGGTGGTTGTGTTGTTGTGATTAAGGTGAACCGTGAGATATGCTTGCCGCAGCCCTTCCTTGGCGCGATAGGCTAAGGCGGCAACACTGTTAGGGCTAATTCCTAGATGTTCCGCCAGGGCAGCAGGCTGTTGGCCCTGAATAACCGTGTACCAGAGAACTGTTCTCCATCGGTCCGACAGTGACTGAAGGGCTTCCAATACCAGAGTGTGCTCGTAGTCCCTTATGGCCTCGCTGCCGGCTGACGCCGCGTTGTCTACCTCATAGACTTCGACGTCAGGAACTGCCACTTGCCGCTCTGCTGTCTTGCCCCACTCAGTTACGACATTTCGAAGGACTGTGAGCAGATATCCACGGAAGGACGCGGCAGGGCCGCCCCCTGATTTGAGTGCCTGCAGGACTCGGAAGAATGATTCGGCCACGAGATCCTGCGCCACGTGGGCGTCTTTGGCGTAGAAGGACGCCAGGCGTGCTGCGGAAGCATGATGCCTTTCAAACAGTACGGCGAATGCCTCGATATTGCCACGGCGCACGATTTCCGTGAGTTCCTGATCGCTACATTTGATGAGAACCGCATTCTGGGCAGGAATTGAAACCGCAGCAGGTCGGTCATACACGGCCGAATTCGACAAGACAACTCCCGGATCTGTTAGGCGTAGAGTCGAAAAACATTCATGCCGATAGGCTGCGTTTGGTGTCAGGAAGCTCCGGGCAGCTTTCCTCCCCGCGGCACTTGATAATTTACTCATGGCTAGTTGCGCGTGCTGACCCGGTCACACGCTACATGTTTCTAGGCCAGCGGTGATGCATGCTCAATACTCTGAACGGGTAATTTATTCCCAGAGGGATGCCGCATTCCTCTAATTGCTGGAACTTGCTGGATGTGGCGTCATACTGCTGGGCGAAATCAGTCACGCAGCAATTTGGGGGAGGGGTGAGGTGAAAGAGTTCTAGAGAAATCCGATTTCCCTGGCTCGTCACGTGCCGTGGCCCGCGAACCCTGGGTGCGTAGGTCTATCCATAGCGGAGCCTGCGCATACGCAACTGGGCCACCGCCCTCGGGCGATGGAAGCGGCTAATGGAGCACCTCATAAAGAGGAGAGCATGCAGCTCTGACGGAGCATTGGCCCAGCAGTCAGCAGTCAGCAGTCAGCAGCCAAGAGCCCGCAGCGTCAGTCCACCAGGCAGGGCGAACTTACGCGAAGCCAGCCACTCAGACGCTTTATGCCGCTTTGCGACGCGTCGGCACTGTTTTCAACTTCGTCTCGTCAGGCTGTTCTGATGGTGCATCAGCGCGTGATACGTCTGACGCGGGGTGGCCCCCCAGCCTGCGTGCTGCAGGGCGGCCGACCCGCCGACGGAGTCGGGTCGGCGGGTCGGCCGCTGTCAGGTGTCTGGCAGATGCTTTGGGGATGGAGGCTGGCTACCGGACGGCGGACGGGACAGGCCGGCTAACCCCTTCAATCTTCCACAGGATGCCGTGAGTGTTGGCTACGTAGGCGTCACCCTGGCTGCTCAATGCCACTGCAGTGGGATTCCCGAGCCCTGCCGCTGCCTCCCTGACCTCGCCCGTCTCAAGGCTGACTCTCAGGACACACCCGTCCCTGAAGGTCGACGTGTAGGCGAAGCCACTCCCGTCGAGTGCGATTCCGTATGCATCGCCAATCCCAGAGGCGATGCGCTGTGTTTCTTTAGTGCGTAGATCCACTGCGTATAGGTAGCCGTTGTGGGACGTAATATAGGCGGTACCGGCACCATCCAGCGCCAGGCCCCAAGGATCACTGAGTCCAGCGACAATCTCGGTGCGGAGGCCTGACCTCGCGTCTACCCGATACAGCCTTCCCAGTGCGGACACGACGTAGATGGTTTTGGCGTCCGCGCTCACGGCCACGCCTGCGGAATAGTCGATCCCGTCCGCGGTGGCAGTGGTCAATCCAGTGGCGAGATGCACCTTGTATAGAGTTCCGCCATAGAGGTTGGTGATGTAGGCGGATCCGCGGCCATCGAGGGTGATGGCATTTGCCTGGCCGAGATTGGCGACCTCATTGAAATTACCAGTGCCCAGGTCAACCTTGTTGAGTGCTCCTGTGTAGAAGTTGGAGACGTAGGCGTGGCCTTCACCGTCCAGAGCGACGCCGCCGGCCGAGGCATTGCCCAGCCCGATAGCCACCTTGTGGTTCGGGGCGCTCTTGTCGCATTCCGGGGATCTCGTTTGCGGGGTGCAGAGCACGGCGTCCTGGTCTGCAGCCATTGTGTCACCACATCGAGGGGAAGGGCATGAAGCGCTGGTCGTGAGAGTGGTGGGGCTGCCGGGGGAGAGGCCGAGCTGCTGTCGGTGGCGTGGCATGTCTGGTTCAGGAGTCTCTGAGGGGACATGCATCGTGGTCACAGTGTGCTCCGTAGGGGGTAGCAGGTACGTACAGGCAATGCGAACTACGCTCTGGTGGGACCGGCGGGGGCGCTTAGCTGTTCGGAGATATTGGCTATAGCGCGGCAGGTGCTCGTGCGGGAGCCATGTGGCTCCGGAGAGGGGGGAGAGGTTTGAGCTCGGTCGGGTTAGATCTTGCAGCCACCCTGGTGGCGATGAAGGCAGCACTTTCTGGCAGCCGTTGACATAAGTGCTGCGGTGGCTCCGGGGTGCTTCAACGAAGTGATCGGCGTTCTCCCGCCCGTACCTGGCAGCGGCCTTACAGGATTCAGCGGGGTGGATGCAATCATTGCGTGATGCCAGCTCGTTGTGCGTCCGAGTTCACAATGAATGCCGATGTCCCTAGTTCCCTCAGGACGGTCTTCACTTGGTCTCTCACCACCCCTCCGGATCTGCCTGGATGGGCACTTGGACGACGCTGTAGCGCTGGCCGTTGTCGCTGTTCCGCCACCCGAAACAAGGCGCAGGGTGCAGGCCGGGATCTGCAGGGTATGCCGCTTTGAATCCGCCGCCGAGGCTGTCATCAAGGACCGTGGGACGACAACTAGGTTCATTCCACGATGGCGACGAGGACGGTTCAGTGAGGTCATCGGAGGCGTATGGTCCATGGACCGTGGCCTTACGCGAGCCGCCATTCTCGCGCCTTGCCGTGACACCGGTAGGCATGGTGACCCACAGATGTCGTGGGTGGTGCGGCATCTTCATGGAGGCTCCGGATCAGAGCTGTGATGGATGGTCGGGACAACCGTGTCGGCGTCTGGTCCAGTGGCTTGGGCAGGCAGCGGATATGGTCGCCCGCTTCCCCGCGTCTGACCAGTCCTTGACGGGACCGCCGGGCGGCTCGTTGGGGCGCTATAGGCCTGGGCGAGTCGGGAAGCTTGGGTGGCGTGGTTGTATGGCTCGAGCGCTTTTATGAGGCGTGCTCGATGAGTCGCTTGCTCCCAGCATGAGTGGGAGAGACGGGTGGCAAGGGAGGCTAGCTCTTCTGGTGAGTCGGCCAGATCGGGCAGCTGAAGTGCTTCCATAGCGGGGATCTGCCGCGCCACCACCGGAAGACCTGCGTCTGCTGCTTGCAGGAGGAGAGGCGTTGTGCTTCCTTCCCACGCCGCAGTGTGGACGTAGATCGATGCGCCGCCCAGCACCTTTGCAGTCTCGTTTCTGTCGAGGCGACCGGTTACGTGGACTCCTGCATCCCGCAGGACGTCTTGGTAACGCTGCTCGCCGGTTCCGATCCAGACCCACGTGAGTTGCTCTGCAGGCGGGGTACTGGCGGCTCTAGCGAAGTACCCGGGATCGGTTTGGGCACACAGGGTGCCCATGCCCACCGCTACAGGCGGCGAGCCAAGCTTTCGCACAGCGGGCGTCGCTTCCTCTGCCGGGTGAGGAAGTACCTGAGGCACATGAATGATGCGGTGTGTGCGGTGCAGGCGGGCTGCAAGATGTGCTTCCCGTGGACTCGCCGCAGCCACGGTGGCTGCTCTCACTGCCAGGAGGTACTCCGTCAGGACATGCGCTGTCCGCCGGATCAAGGAGATGTCACGTCGTTCGAAGGTGTAGCCGTGCGGTGAGTAGATGATGGACTGCGTCGGGATCCCGCGGTTGAGGCGGACGTAAGCGCCCGCGCTGGCACAGTGAGCGTGGACAAAGGCAGGCTTTAAGCGTTCATACGCGTCGCCAACAGCGTGGAGGCGGTCCCGCCGGGCTGCAGGCAGTCGCAGAACGCCTGCCAGATGAGAAGGAATCCGGACGCTTCCCGTTACGCGTGAGGTGATCAACCAGTGCTCAAGGTGACGACTGGCAGCCACATATTGGTTGATGACCGCAGTACTGTCTTCCCCTAAGGAAGTCACGACATGGAGCACCCTGCTTGCGCCAGCTGACGGGTGCGTGGCGACGGTAGCCATGGCTCTCCAAGTTGGAGTGGGACGATTCCGTTTCGACCGGCTCGGCCGACGGTCAGTACGATGCAGGGTCTCGCCATATGCGGTCGCTGATCGGCATACAGGGACTAGCTGCTCTCAAGCTGCTCAAGTCAGCGCTGGCATGAAGCGGAACGTAATGCTCCACCAGCGGCGGAAGGCAACGTCGAGGTGCATTCATGCGTCACCCTGGCTCCCGCTACGCGGTGCAATAGGCAGGGCGACCAGGCCAGCTGGCGACGCTTGTGGGTTCATGGCAATGCCCAGGATGAATAGCAGCGCATAGCGGACCACGGTATAGGTTTCACCGTTTATGGCTCGTTATGACTGCTAGGTGCTGGCTCGGGATCCACCCATGTGGACGCAACCTGGCGCCCCTTGATGCGACCTTTAGCCATGCCGGACGCAGCGCTCGCATCGGATTGCCTGAGGTGAACCCCATCAGCGAACACAGTGGGAGCCGTGGTGAGCCGGCAGACGTACTTACATGCAGCAGCGGTGCCAGCAAGTCCTCACACCCTTCGAAGGAATCGCCCGTGGAAGCGGTCTTCTCCCGCAGGGGTCTCGCCGCTGTGACGATCTGCTCAACTGACTTGGAGGTGGAGCTGCTCGGCACTCCTTGGAGGTGGAGCTGCTCGGCACTCCAAGCCAGAGTGTTCCTATCACTCTGCATAGGGCCGCCCTTCAGCAGGCAGTCTCTGGCCAAACGAGTCGCGTTCCCAGTCACCGCTTCGTTCCGTTTCACCCGCGGCGGCTGACCAGGCACGGGCCTTTGGCGCGTTCGACGAGGCATCCGCGGAGTTCGGGGACGGCCCCGGCACCGGCCGGCCCGGCTGTTCGCCGAACGTGGCTACGTAGCCAGCCCACCTCCGCCCGAATCTGCGTCTGGCCAGCATCCGGTCGCAAGTGCCGTCGGCAATCTCAACTGCAGATCCCTCCAGGACACTCGCCCGTACAGAGCTTGAACGCGATGCTGCCCAGCAGGTGGCGGTGATCCCGCCACCGGCCACGGGCCCGGCCCCCGGATGCGAGCAGCGGCTCGATCACCGCCTATGCGGCATCGGATATCTCAGACGCAACCCTCCACGACCGACCCAACGATCAGATGACCAGAGAGACCTTGCTTGGGCACATGTGCTGCGCAGAGTCACAGGCCAGGCACTGCTGGGAGGCCGAAGTGGTTAGGCTGACTGACTCGGACCCGTGGCGACGGCTGGCGTCTTTTCCGGGTTGTACGCCGACGGAAGCGGAAGCAGAGCGGCTGGCGAACCAGCGGGACTCAGGACTACCTTGCCGGCGGAACACCAGGCGCAGAGAAGCATGACCCCCACGAAGCACGCGGACAGGGCCGGGACGATCATGGCCTTAGGGGCTTCAAGGGGGTCGCCCAGTGCGGCACTGGCAAAAGCGACTACGGTGAGTCCGCTCATGAAGCACGCTGCCACACTGAAGGACCAGCAGCGAGGGTTCCTGCCCGAGCCGCGGAGAAGTGCCACAGCAACCAGCGTGCACAACAGTAGGTAGAGCACGAGGGCAGAAAGCGCACGGGGGGCGAAGATCTGCCCCACTGCGCTGACCACACACCATCGGCAGTCGGCCGAACGGGCAGGTGTACGTGCATCCTTGGGATAGGTACCGATGTCGGTCGGGCGAAACGTGAGAAGTTGCTGGGCTGAACGGCTGACCAGGTCAAGGCTGGTCCCTGGATGGCGAAGCAGGAAGCTATGAATGTTCGTGGGGGTGATCGAGCGCGCGTGTGTGGGCCAGGCGGGGTCTTGTCTTGCTGTGGGGTATGCCCACCACGATTGACCGGCGTAGGTGGCAAAGTTCACCGGTAGCCCGAGGTCCGTGCTGTCCTTCTCGGGTTCGGAGCTATTGCCCAGGATGTTTACGAACGCCTGGTTGTAGGCGCGTACATCGGCAAGCCTTGCATCCTCCCCCACATGCACAGTCAGTGACACGCCGGCCAGCAGCATTGCGCACAACCCGGGGATGAGCCGACGTGACCACCCGCTGGTCATGTCGCGCCAGGGTACGCGAACGAATGCGAGAACGGCCAGGAAGGGCAATGCCAGGACAGCGTTGCCGGGTTCAGCCCCGATGGCCAGGATGCCACCGACGGTGAAGATGCCGCATCCGGCGGTGCGACGCCTCGTGCGGCCGAACACCATAACTACACCGACCGACGCAATAACCAGACCGCTCAGTGCGGCCAGATGGACATTCATGGATGCGGCGTAGTTCACGAATGCTGAGTCAGCAAGGACCATAAGCAGCACCGCGGAGGCCAATAGGCGGCGGAGAAGCGATGCACGGACCAGCGCGAAGGTGGCGGCCACGGCCACGCCCGTCATGAGGCACCACCAGGCAGCCAGTACGCGAAGGTCCAGGGCGCCCGGTAGATCGAGCCAGGAGGTCATGGTCTGTGCAGCGGAGAGCAGCCAGCGCTCACTGCTGGGGAAGTCCTGGCAGCCAGTGGTCGGCTCTCCGCGGTCCCACCGCAGGGCCACGAAGTCGAAGTACGGCGACGCGCGAGAGGCATCGTGCGGCACGAGGCCGATCGAGCAGGTGAGGCGATGGGATGAGCCGTCGTCTGCGAGCCCGGTGACCGTGGGCGCGAACACGCGAATGGTCATGACGCACGACGCGACGATGCCCACCAGCAGAGTGATCCACTTGGACGGCACGAAGACAGTCTTGCGTGGCGCGATGCGTTGGATCGCATTGTTTCCGGCGCTGCGGAGGCCAAGCAACTCAGTTCCCCGAATCAGACAGGTGCCGAGGACGTCGGCAGGTGATCAGAAAAAAGGCCATGTAGGTGAGCACCAGGGCCGCCAGGATTAGCAGGGAGCCGAGGACTCGGTGTGACAACGGATAACCGTCTGCGATGCCCCAGTGCTTCACAAACTCAGCGATCATCACCACGCGCACTTGATTCGCCGCGAAGAGCAGGAGGCCGGCCAGGATGGCAGAGGACCAGATTCTGATCACGGATACGCGGCGACGGAAGATCACCATTCCGCCGGCTAATGCCAGAAGGGGCGCGAGGAGGAAGGCCGACGTGCACTCGGGAGAGATAGTGAAACCACGCACCACAGTGGGGCTCATGTGAACGAGCACCGTGGGCCCGTGAGCGTAAGCAGGGTGCAGACCCAGAAGCCCGGTGTTGACAAGCCAGCTGGCGGTGGATGCCTCGGCTGCCCGCACGTCAGCTTGCGCGACGGCGAGAAACACAGCGGCCGTCAAGCCGACGAGACCAATAAGAAGTCGCCCAGCAAAGGGAAGCATGGTCAACGGCTGCCGCTTCTTCTCGCCTGGGTCTGACCAGGTCGCCGGAGTTGTCGTACTCATTCGCCAGCCGCCCGTGCTGCCGATGCCTTACCTGCCGCTGTGGCTGCTTCAAGAGCGGCGGGTGCACGCCCGACTGGGAGTTCGACACTGCGGGCGGTCTTGTCCCAAACTTGTCGCTTTCGGGTGAGCATGAACAGCGCCCGCCAGCACGCGATGTAAGCGACGTAGTTCCAAAGGATCAGGAGGTGCGCGAGCGCGACGGCACGGATCAAGCCAATATGAGCCTGTGTGCCGTAGCAGCGCTTGTAGTAGAGATAGGCGGCCGTCAAGATGGGGCCGAAAGACACAAAGTAGAGGACCACGGCGGCAACGATCTGGACGGCTGGCGTGGACCCCAGCAGAGCTGGCCCCTCGTCCGTGTACGTCATGAGTGACTGCACGAGCCCGATGTGAAACATCACACTCCACGGCAGGACGAGCACCCACGGCACACCGAGATAGAGGGACAGCTCCAGTACAGCCAGACCGCCCAGCTCGCGAGAGCGCCAGATGCCCGGCAGGTGGCGAACGCAGGACATGTGGCCCTGGAACCACCGCGCCCTTTGACGAAGGAGAGGGCGGTATCGGTCAACCGCTTGCTGGGTGACCCATGCCTTGGGTGTGGTGTCCAGCCTCCAGCCAGCCTGCAGTAGTTCCAGGGCAAGCTCGAGGTCCTCCGTCATACAGCGACCCCATGGCTGCGTACTGAGGCTCAGAAGCGCTGTCAGGCGAGTGAACTGCCCGTTTCCACCCAGGCTGACTGTCGCGGAGCTACGCCGCCCGAACTGAGAAATGGCCGACAAGCCCCAGAATTCGAAGTCCTGCATTCGCGTGATCAACCGCCCGTTGCGGCGGATCTGCACCGCGACTTGGGCACCGCCGACCCGCGAGTCCTCGAACAGAGGAAGGACATAGCCAAGGGCGCCGTCGGACAACCGGCCGTCGGCGTCCATCACGCAAATGATGACCCGATCGGGGTCCAGGTCATGTTGTGCGACCTCCGCCCGCACTGCGGCAAGGCCGTGATTCAGCGCAGGCCCTTTCCCCATGCGCGCCTCTGGCAGCTCGCGGCGCAGAACCTGGACGCGGTCTCCGCCGGACTGCGCTGCGATCGGGCCTGTGTCGTCGTCGCTGGCATCGTCAATCACGATCACCCGGCCCGCGCCGGCGGAGACAAGGGCGCGCACCGTGGCGCCGATGACTCGGGCTTCGTTCAGGCAGGGAACCAGGACGAAGACCTCCCACCCGTCCGAAGCCGTTGCCTGCACTGCCGTGTCGGACTGAGAACTGGTATGTCGCAGCAGTCGCAGCCCAAGCCAGGACCATACGAAGAAGTAACCCAGACCCACAGCAACAACTGCTGCGGTGAATGCGCTGTACAGACCTGCAAACAGACGTACGTCAAACCACGACATGAACGAACAGGCTCCTATGAACGGTGTAACAAAGGGCAGCCTGCACCACGGCAAGCACTGCCCAGCGTGACGGTCTCCTGCCGCCTACCGCCGGCGGGCACTGCGGCGCATTAAGGCCACGCGCAGAAACAGAGCGCCAACGGATAAGAGCGAGGCCGCCGCGACCGCTAGGGGAACCGTCGTGGCACCGGTGTTTGCGAGACCACCGACGATGGGCGGGATGGGGTACATAGCGTCACTCCTCGTTGCTGGTACTAACGGATGCCCCGAGCGGAATCACGACCTCGAGGGGCGTATAGCTCCGATACAGACAGAAGTGATTCTGTGGGCCATATGACGCCTGTCCCTTCGTTTGGGGCAGTCTCGCCCATGACTGGTATGATCATCGCGTCCCTTGGGGCGACTCCTCGGTATACATAAGAGACGCGCTGGTGATGCGGCCCAGATACGTGCCCAGAACCACGTACCTGCCGCTGTGGTTCTTAGCGCTCACTCCCCATGCGCTCCGGTGCGAACTACTCATTCGCCGCGGTCTCAGTCCACAAACTCTAGGGGACTTGCAATCGTCGCTCGGCAAAACTTGCCGATGCTGCTGGGGCCCACGCTCGGCAAGCTGCGTGCAGCTGCAGCCCCTCAGCAGCCCTGAGGGGAAGAGCCGGGCCACGAGCAACCACCATGCCTTGGCCCCAGCACCCCTGCAGTCGGCCTATGCGCCCCGGAAGCACACTCGCTGCGCGGCAGCAGCACCACATGCGTGAACTCTCTCAGCAGTCCACAGTGACCGGATAGGTCGTCACTTTCTCCGCTCACACGAGCACCGCTCAGAAGCGGCAGACCGGACTGTCGCTCCGTTCGTGAACGGCTACGACGTCCAAGCCTCTACGGCACATGCCCTTCGTGGATGCTGACCACCAGACAGCGTCGGCAAAGGCTTCGGGCCACCGCGACGTTGTTACAACCGGCACCATTCACGCCGGCGCAGAGCTCCAGCGTATGGGCATCAGCGCCAGGATTCGAACCTCCAGCGCTGTGCTCTTTGGAGCAGGAAACGCACATCATGTCCTTCTTCGCCTTGCTCACGACGACACCGCAGTTTTTGCAGCGGTTTTCAAGCACCGACACCTGTTTGTCAGACTGGTCTAGCCCTGATCGGGTGTCACCACTCCCGCTGCTGCGGAGGGCCAACCGAACCGGGCGGCGCTCCTCGCATCGGGGACAGGCCATTCCTGTGTCGATGTCGATGCCGTCTTCGCAGCGTGCTGCCCGGCAATCACCATCGCCAACCAGTTTGACGGCCACTCCTACGGGGCTGGAGAGGCCCTCCCCACCCGCTTGCACGTCTGCTTTCCTTGCGAAGCCCCAGGCGAACCAGCGCCGCTCGATTCGCTGAGCGAGCTCGTCCACTGTTCGCCAGCGCAGAGCGTCGAGAATGGCGTCACGCAACACCTGAGGCCGGTACTGAGGCAGCATGGCCCGCAAAGCCGCAGGGTACGACTCTTCCACAGCCCTCACTGCCCTGCTCTGACTGTGGCTCATCCGAGCTGTATGGCTCTTCGACTGTGACTTCGGCGGGCGCTTAGCCGCCTGGATACCGAGGCTCGCGCGCCCGCTACTACCTGTACGTGCCCTACGGGCGTCAGCGGCGCTGCGCGCCGAAGGCGCACCCGTCTCGTTAGATTCGTTTCTTTCAGCTTCGTCTTCTTCAACCCCCCGCTGGGGGGCTACGGGCCTCCCCTCAGCGGGGGTACGTACCCCCGCTGAGAGGGGTGCGCGCTGACCTGGTACGTCTCTCTGGGAGGACGGCAACGGAAGCATTTCTCCAGGTGAAGCCGTGCCCCCGTGTGTGGGGGTACGGAAGCTCGCCAAGTGTGGAGGCTGGAAGGGCGCAATGGGCGGCTCAGGGCGATGTTGCTTGCGGGCTTGCTTCCTGTCTTCAGCCGTTTGCTCACAGCAGCTCTTCAAAGCGCGGCGGACTGCACAGAGCCATGCATCAAACTCCTGCTCACGCCGTTGGCGTGATTCCTTCGTTTCGTTCCCGGAGCCACGGTTGAGGCCGTACCACTCGCCCAGTGACAGAGCGCCGGCATAGCCGGGTGGTGGCGTCTGGTGCACGACGTAGCGGTTTCGGCGTACGAGCCCAACTGTCGACCGATGCACATCTACGGCTCTGATGACCTCAAGCTCAAGCATGTATCGGGCGACGTGCTCTGGCTTCTTGAGCTGCAGTAGCCGTGCCAATGTCAGGAGGCCGGGCCACACTTCGGTGTCGTTGCGAGTGACGTTGATGTGAGCCGAGAGTCCCCAGTACAGGGACAGCGCGTCGGGGGACGCACCGGACAGCAATACCCAGTCCGACACCATCGTAAATGGGGCACGTCGTCCGAGCGCCATTTCGAATGTCTCATCGAGCAGCTGCGGCTCGGTCATGCTCATACGGGCCACCCCGTGCGGATGCTCAGACTGACGGCATGAACGGCTGGTCTAAGATGCAGAAGGCTTAGTGTGGTTCGGAGTACGCAGCCTTGAGTCAGTTGGCCGGTTCGGCAGCCGCGCACCGTGGTGTGTCGCAGGACCAACCCAGGGGGCTGCACCACTGCCAGAGACGGTGGCCAAACGAGGCTTTGCTCGTGCGCCCTAGAGTCACTTGGTGGCTCCTCGGATGATCGGGTGGGGACCCTGTCCGCAGCGGTGGCGATACTTGGTCGGTCTGCCAGGTCATGCATTTTTCGTCGTGTCTCCCCGACGTCGGGGAGCCTTGAACAGCAAGGTAACCATCAAAAATCAAGGACAAAAGGCTCTCAGCGCTGGCGTGCCAGCATCCGAGGCCTATCCTTGGTACGGGTACCCATCTGGACCACGCTGTGAGTGGGTACCTGCGAGGTCCCCTCGCTATTCACGGCTCAGAGCTTGCTAGGCGCTGGAGTCGATCACTAAGAAGCGGTCTCCGTTGTGGCGACGGGGGCCGCTTCAGGTGTGTACGGGGGCTAGGGCGGGTAGGGCCTTCTAACTGGCAACCGCCTCATCCGTAGGGGTGCAGGCGGAAGCGGGATACTTGGCCGCAAGCCCGTCCAGGAGTCGGGCATATGCCATCAGATTAGGCTTTCGTGGCTTAGCTACTCCAGCCTCCCAGCGCAGCACTTGGATGCGGTGCACTCCGAGAGCTTGCGCAACGTCCGTTTGCGTAAGCCCTGCTGCCCGGCGCAACCGGACGCGAACAGCAGGAGACGGCAGGATGTCGGGGCGCTCTACTAGTGCGTCCACAGCGTCGAGGACTTTTCGTGTCATCATGTGTCTCCCCACTCATGACAACAGCGAAGGTTACATCAGAACCTACCGCTGCAAACCCGCCGAAATCGGCAGTGTTGACGGCGTGTCACCCGCAGGGAGCGGCATGCAGGTGTCCATGGCGCAGACAGGATTTTGGGTGGACGAGGGTGAGCGCAAATCCGAGTCGTCACTGAGCCTCTTTCATCCTGTGTTTGCGCAGATCAGAAGGGTGTGGACGGCACGGACGTTGCGGCCGAGGTGGTTGGTTGAGCAGCGTGCCCTTTGTAGCAGGCGCCTGGACTTGAGTTGGGCGAAGGCGTGTTCGCCGGGTGGGCGCAGGCGGGCGTGGTCGCGGTTGTACTGCTGGTAGTGCTCGGGCAGTTCGCGGTGTCCGTAGTACAGGGGTGCGGACGGTGGCGCTGGCGCCTTGGCAGGCGCGGTCGGCCAGGATGATGATCTGCCGGGTCAGGCAGGCTTGGATGATGCCGTGGGCACGGGGCTGCGGTCAGGTCGTGGGCCTGTCCCGGTGCTGCCCGTGGTAACCACAGCGGGGTGCCGTCCGGAGTGGTGATGACCTGGACGTTCATGCCGTGCTTCTTGTGTTTCTGCGAGTAGTACGGCTCGTCCGCGCGGATGCGGTCGGTGGGAATCAGCGTCCCGTCGACGATGACGGAATCGTCCTCGCCCAGGCCAGCCAGGGCCTCGTGCAGGCCCGGCGCCCAGGCGGCGAGGACCTCGACCGTCTCGTCCACGTACCGCCACGCCGTCGCCTCCGACACCCGAACCCGGCCGCCACCTGGGCGAACGTCTCGTTCTTCCGCAGGTGGGCCAGCACGAGCAGAGCCTGCCTGAAGCAACCCAGCTTCCGCCACGGCGAGTTCAGTTCACGCCTTCGGGCGCAGATGAGCCAGGAGACATGCTCGACCAGCTCATACGGGACGTCGAGCATGGAAGGATACGGAACCAACCGAGCCCCTCCGTCGCCAGTGTGATGAGTGAGATCACCACGCCAACGACGAGGGGCTCTGCCACGTCACCACACCCGCTGACCAGCCCGTTTCACTCCTGTAGCACAGGATGAAAGAGGTTCACTGGCATAGGGCGGAACGGATGAAGATGTCCGCGGTGTGGAGGGCGGCGAGATGGACGGTGGCGCTCTTGTTCTAGTGATCTGGTTTTGAGGTCGTGGGTCGCCACGTGAGGTGTCCCCTGTTGCGGATTGCGGCGTTCTGCTGCGGCGGGTAGCGCGCTCGCGCTGTGCTGTGTGGATGGGCGATACGCGGCTGGAATCTGTCGTGTTGTCGGAGGCCGAGCGGCTGACGGTTGGAGAGCTGGGCCAAGCGCCGCTCGACCGCGCAGGGACTGGCCCTTCGCGCACGCATCGTGCTGGCGTGCGCGAACGGCTGGAACAACACCGTGGTCGCCGCGCGACTCGGTGTCGGCAGAGACACCGTGCGCCGCTGGCGCATACGGTTCCTCACCCTGCGGCTGGGCGGACTCGCCGACGAGCCGCGGCCCGGGGTGCCGCGGACCATCACCGATGCCCAGGTGGAAGAGGTGGTGGTCCGCACCCTGGAGCAGACTCCGCCCGGCGGGACGCACTGGTCGAAACGGGAGCTGGCCAGGGCCGTGGGGATCTCGCCGGCGATTGTGCTGCGGATCTGGCACGCCTTCGGCCTGCAGCCATGGCGGACCGAGACCTTCAAGATCTCACCCGACCCGTTCCTGATCGACAAGATCCGCGATGTCGTCGGCCTCTACCTCGCCCCGCCGGCCACGTCGGGACGTTGCCCCAATCTATTCCAGCCATACCGGCAGACTAGACGGAGAACCCCGACTTCATCACTTAACGTGATCAGCGCATCGGGTGTCTCGGGAATTCGCGTCACCTCAACATGCGAGCCCACCAGTCAGTCCCGAGGCCATATCAGATCCCACCCAGCACCGGACAGTTCATGGCGACGCATCACCACACCATGATCCACAAACCAAGATCACTTTGACGATGAGAAGTCTGGTAGCTCGTCTCGTGGACCACGTGCAGCTCCGGCCGGTTGGGGAAGTGCTTCGGCAGAGCCTGCAGACCTGTCCCGGGCTCCATCGCTGGTCCAGATGGTTCTGGATGAAGTCCCGCAGCTCCGGGCTCTCGATCTTGCTGGGTTTGGGGCGGGGCAGGCGGGAGGCCGCACGGGCACGGGCGGCGAACGGGCGGCACCGGCCGTTGGTGGGGTGCCGGTTACGACGTAGCTCCCGACTGATGGTGGACGGCCTCCGGCCCAGTTCCGCCGCGATCTTCCGCACCGACGCCTGCTCCCGCACCCGATCGGCGATGTAGATCCGCTCCTCCTGCGTCAGGTGCCGGGACGACGAGACGACCTGCTCAGCCCGCACACGATGTGCGAGCTGAGCAGGTCTCGTCTTCGTTGCCTTGATGCCGTTGCGCCACCGCATTCCCGTACGGATGTTGACGCCGACGATCCGGCACGCGCTCTTACTACTCACGCCCTGAGCTTGTTCAGCGGTGAGTCTCGAGGGTGAGGATGGTTTTGACGATTGACGTCATCCGGTGTGGGTTGCAGCGGGTTTGCGGAGGATCCGCC
>NZ_JBVJAH010000037.1:0-26779 GCF_055590785.1 Streptomyces sp. NPDC041796 | reverse complement strand
ACCCTGTGGGAGAGTAGGACGCCGCCGAACAATTTTTAGCCTCAGTCCCCGGACTTTAGTGTCCGGGGACTGAGGCATTTTTGCGTTCACGGGCCTTTCAGGAAGGGCTGACCAGCCGGGTGCCGTACGCCAGGATGACCGCCTGAACGCGGTCTCGCGCACCCGTCTTGGCGAGAATGCGGCCCACATGGGAGGGACGCGCCCGCCCACAGGCACAGGGCGAGCAGCGCAGCGCCCGGGGCGGCCGCGCCGGGGAGCGGGGTGGCGGAGCCGAGGGCGATCAGGCTGACGAGGGTGAGGCCCGCGGAGTTTCCCGCGATGGTGCGGAGCACGCCCGGGTCGGTGAGGGAAGCCGCCTGGTCGGTGCCGGCGAGGAAGAGCTGCGTCGTGAGGAAGGTGACCACGGCGGTGGTGAGGCTGAGGACGTACACCGTGACCGCGAAGACCGACGCCTTGGCCCACAGGACGGGCGTGCGGCGGGGGACGGCGGTGAGCGAGGCGCGGATCATTCCTGTCGCGTACTCGCCCGCTGTGACGAGGACGCCGAGGACCGCGAGGCAGATCTGGGCCAGCATCGTGCCGTAGAGGACGAGGACGACCGTGTCGATGTCCGCGTCGTCACCGCCGGATGTGTAGGTGACGCCCGTGATCAGGCCGACGCCGAGGACCACGGTGCTCGTGGCGAGAGCGGTGATCCATGTCGAGCGCAGTGTCCACAATTTGTGCCACTCGGAGCGAAGGACGCGGACCGGGGTCACCGCGTACGTGGTGGTCGTCATGCCGCTGCTCCCGTGTATGCCACCGCGTGGCGGGTGAGGTCCATGAAGGCCTGCTCCAAGGAGGCGGTTTGTGGTGTCAGTTCGTGGAGGGGTATGGCGTGGGCGGCGGCGACGCCACCGATGTGCGAGGCCTCCGTGCCGCGGACGAGGAGGGTGTCGGGGGCGTCGGAGGTCAGCTCGACGCCGGGCGCCGCGACGAGGAGGGTGCGCAGTTCGTGGGCCCGTGGCGTGACCACCTTGACGCTCGTCGTGCCCTTGTGCCGTACGAGATCGGCGACGGTCGTGTCCGCGAGCAGGCGGCCCCGGCCGATGACGATCAGATGGTCGGCGGTCAGGGCCATCTCGCTCATGAGGTGGGAGGAGACGAGGACCGTACGGCCCTCGGCGGCCAGCGACTTGAGGAGCGTACGGATCCACAGGACACCGTCCGGGTCGAGGCCGTTGACCGGTTCGTCGAGGATGACGGTGGCGGGGTCGGCGAGGAGGGCGGAGGCGATACCGAGGCGCTGGCCCATGCCGAGGCTGAAGCCCTTGACGCGCTTGTGGGCCACGTCGGTCAGACCGGTCATGGCCAGCACCTCGGTGACACGAGCGCGTGGGATGCCGTGGGTGTGGGCCAGCGCCATGAGGTGGTGGAAGGCGGTGCGGCCCGGGTGGATCGAGCGGGCCTCCAGCAGCGCGCCGACCTCGGTGAGGGGCGCGCAGTGGGTGGCGTAGGCGTGTCCGCCGATGGTGGCGCGGCCCCGGGTCGGGGCGTCGAGGCCGAGCAGCATGCGCATGGTGGTGGACTTTCCGGCGCCGTTCGGCCCGAGGAAGCCGGCGACGGTACCGGGCTTGACGGTGAAGCTCAGGTCCTGGACGACGGTTCGGCCGCCGTACCGCTTGGTCAGTTCATGGGCGCGGATCATGTCGTCGACGCTACGGAGCCGGGCGCGGGCGGGCGTCCGACCGGGGACGGGAGGCGGGCGTGGGGCGTAGTACCGGGGGTGGACGCGGCCCTGAGGGGGCTGCTGCCCGCAGGCGGGCCGAAGCCGCCGCCCGCGGGGCTGAAATGCGTTGCCGGGCGGGGGTGACGACGTCAGGATCGGGTCATGGAACACGTGATACGTCCCGTCCGCGCCGATGAGTGGCGCAAGGCCCGCGACATCCGGCTCGCCGCCCTGAGGGACCCCGCCGCGCCCCTGGCCTTCCTCGACACGTACGAGGCCGCTGTCGCCCGGCCCGACGAGCACTGGCGGGAGCGGACCGCCGGGGTGGCCGAGGACAGCGACACCGCCCACCAGTTCGTGGCCGAGGCGCCGGACGGGTCCTGGGACGGCACGGTCACCGTGCTGGTGGAACGGGCGGGCGGGGACGTCCGGTTCGGCGAGGCGCCGGTGGTCGACCAGACGCACGTGGTCGGGGTGTACGTACGGCCCGAGGCGCGCGGCGCGGGGCTGGCGGACGCGCTGTTCCGGGCGGCCGTGGAGTGGTCCTGGTCGCTGGGCGGGGCGCCCGTGCAGCGCGTACGGCTCTATGTGCACGAGCGGAACGCGCGGGCGGCGGCGTTCTACCGCAAGGCCGGGTTCGTGCCGTCCGGGGTCAGCGTGCCGCTGGAGGGCGACCCGAGCGGGGCGCTGGAGGTGGAGTACGAGGTGCGGCGGCCCGTCACGGGGTGAGGGGCCGGTCCGGCCAGCGGGCGCGGCCCTGCTCGGCGGAGCGGAGCAGGACGTGCGTGGGAAGACCGATGTCCTGACCGTTCGTCAGCAGGCCGGGCAGATCGGGGAGGGGCGCCACGGCCGCGACGTCGTCGAGGACGAGCGTGAGTGGTGGGTCGAGCCGACCGTCGGATGACCGTGCGGCCATGCGGCGGCCGTGCTCGACCACGTCTGAGGCGAGCGCGGTCAGCAAGGGCATCGCGCCCGGGCGGGTCCTCGGGTCTTCGATCGGTTCACCCACCACATAAAGGGTGCCCCCTTCGGCGACGAATGATTCCAGTGCCAGGGAATCAGTTCGATTCGCCGTGCAGGCTTCGCGGATGTGGACCGAGGACAGCGCCGACAGCGCCCGTACCGTCAACTCCTGAGCCACCTCACGCCGTTCCGGGTACGCGGTGAGCGCCGATTCGAGCAGGCCGGCGTGGCTGTTCGTCGCCTTGGGGTGCGTACGGAGTATCCGTACGGGTTCATGGGCGCCGTTGTTCTGTGCCCAGCGCTGGACCTGCTTGAAGGGGCGCCCGTCGACGGCCGCCGCGTGCAGCCAGCAACGGAGGAGCGTTTCGGCGGTGTCGGCGACGGCGGCGTCCATCCGGGCCCTGGGGCGTACGGGTGCGAGGAGCGCGGCGGCGCGTGCGGTCGCGGTGCCGGTGTCCTCGCAGCCATGGGTGGGCGACCAGTGCAGCCGGGCGGGTGTGTCGCACAGGTGGCCGGGGTCGTAGACCAGGACGGGTCCGAGCTTGGCGCGGGCGTCCTTGGTGTCGGCCCACAGGGCCGGGTCGGAGGTGACGACCAGGACGGGGCCGTCGGCGTCCTCGACGGCCTGGCGGGCGACGGGGCGGCGGGCGGTGGCGGCGCCGTAGAGGAGACGGGGGGCGGGGGCCGCTTCGGGTACGGCGGCGGGGGCGGGCGCAGGGTTGGGCGCGCCGGGGGTTGCGGACACGGGCGCCGAGGCGGGTACGGGTGCGGACGCGGATGCGGTGGCTGACTGCGTGGGTGCGTACGCGGACGCGGACGCTGGGGCGGGTGCCTGTCCGTGTGCCGTCGGCGGAGTGGTGACGGGCGCGTCCTGCCGTACCGGATCGGGGGCCGGATGGGCGGGGTCGGCCGGGGCCGGTGCCTGCACCGGGACCCGCGGGCCCCGCCGTACGGCCGCCGCCCCTGTCGCGGTACGCGCGCGTACCGCACGCCAGCGGGCCAGGGTCCCGAGCACGAAGACGGCCAGCACCACCAGTACGAGCAGCTCGCTGATGAACAGGCCCCAGAACAGCCCGTACCCCGAAAGCTGCCCGGCCGGGGTGGCCGGCCACGCCCCGGCCAGGTCCTGGGGCTGGGAGACCAGGCTCCTTATCGCGGCAGGGGCCTGGGAGAACGTCACCCCGTCGGGCCACGCCCCGTGCGCGAACAGCCCGGCGAGGCCGGTCGCCGTCCACACCAGCAGCGTCACGCCCAGCAGGAAACCCAGCAGCCCCACCAGCAGGCCGTCGGGGATGCCCCGTTCCTCGTTCCTGCGGTCCATGTCACGCCACCGTCGACTGAGAGGACTCGTTCATCTGCTGCTCGATCAGGGCCGCGCGCTGCTCCGCCTCCCATTCCGCGGCCTGGATGTCGTCGGGTACGGACGATTCCGTCATCGCCCGGTCCGTGTAGACCAGCGGGCGCTCCGCCTCGGTGACCAGGTGCTTGACCACCTGCACATTGCCGTTGACGTCCCACACCGCGATACCCGGCGTGAGCGTGGGGATGATCTCCACCGCCCAGCGGGGCAGTCCGAGCACCCGGCCGGTCGCTCTGGCCTCGTCGGCCTTCTGCGCGTAGATCGTCCGGGTGGACGCCATCTTCAGGATCGCCGCGGCCTCCCGCGCCGCCGCCCCGTCCACGACGTCGCTCAGGTGGTGCACCACGGCCACGAAGGACAGGCCGAGCCGCCGTCCGAACTTCAGCAGCCGCTGGAAGAGCTGTGCCACGAACGGGCTGTTGATGATGTGCCACGCCTCCTCCACCAGGAAGATGCGCTTCTTGCGGTCGGGGCGGATCCAGGTGTGCTCCAGCCACACGCCGACGATCGCCATCAGGATGGGCATGGCGATGGAGTTGCGGTCGATGTGGGAGAGGTCGAAGACGATCAGCGGCGCGTCGAGGTCGATCCCGACCGTCGTCGGCCCGTCGAACATGCCCCGCAGGTCACCGTCGACCAGCCGGTCCAGGACGAGGGCGACGTCCAGGCCCCAGGCCCGTACGTCGTCTATGTCGACGTTCATCGCGGCCGCCGACTCGGGCTCCGGGTGGCGGAGCTGCTCGACGATGTCGGTGAGGACGGGCTGCCGGTCGGTGATGGTCTCGTTGACGTACGCGTGCGCGACCTTGAGGGCGAAGCCGGACCGCTCGTCCAGGCCGTGGCCCATCGCGACCTCGATGATCGTCCGGAGCAGCGCGAGCTGGCCGGTGGTGGTGATCGACGGGTCGAGGGGGTTGAGCCGGATACCGCCGTCGAGGGCGGCCATCGGGTCGAGGCGGATGGGAGTTATTCCCAGCTCCTGCGCGATGAGGTTCCACTCGCCGACCCCGTCCTCGCCCTGGGCGTCGAGGACGACGACCTGGCGGTCGCGGAAGCGGAGCTGGCGCAGGACGTACGTCTTCTCCAGGGCCGACTTGCCGTTGCCGGACTCGCCGAGCACCAGCCAGTGCGGGGCGGGGAGCTGCTGCCCGTAGAGCTGGAACGGGTCGTAGATGTACCCCTTGCCGCTGTACACCTCGCGCCCGATGATCACGCCGGAGTCGCCGAGACCGGGCGCTGCGGTCGGCAGGTAGACGGCCTGGGCCTGGCCCGTCGACGTACGGACGGGAAGCCGGGTCGTCTCGACCTTCCCGAAGAGGAAGGAGGTGAAGGCCTCGGTGAGGGCTGACAGCGGATCTCGCATCAGAATCAGGCGCCCCTAACGGCGGATGCCGGTCGCGAACGGCAACGTGTTCACAAAGGCCCGGTGGTGCTCGCGGTCGCACCACTCCAGCTTCAGATACGACTTGCCGGCCGAGGCCCTGATCGTCCGCTTGTCCCTGGCCAGGGCTTCGGGCGTACGAGACGACACAGTGATGTACCCGACGAGATTCACTCCGGCCGCGCCGCTGGCGAGATCTTCACCCCGCTGGTCGAGCCGGCCGTGGGCGGCGATGTCACGCGGGTCGACGGTGCGGTTCATCTTGGCGGCACGGCTGGCCTCCGCCTCGTCGTTGGTCTTCTCGGTCAGCATGCGCTCGATGGCAACCTCGGTGGGCTCCAGGTCCATGCAGACGGCGACGGTGCGGATGACGTCGGGGGTGTGGACGAGGAGGGGCGCGAGGAAGTTGACCCCGACGGGCGTCATCGGCCACTCCTTGACCCACGCGGTGGCGTGGCACCAGGGCGCGCGGGTCGACGACTCCCTCGTCTTCGCCTGGAGGTACGTCGGCTCGACGGCGTCCAGCTCGGCGGGCCAAGCGTTTCGTTTCGTCATCGCCTGGATGTGGTCGATGGGGTGGTCCGGGTCGTACATGGAGTGCACGAGGGAGGCGAGCCGGGACTGGCCGAGCGGCTGGCGTACGCGGATGTCGGCCTCCGCGAGGCGGGCGCAGATGTCGGTCAGCTCGCGGGCCATGACGACCGCGAGGCCGGCGTCCTTGTCGAGCTTGCGGACGCCGGTGGCCTGGCGGGCGGCGCGGGCCATGGCGTGCGCCTCCGCGGCCAGTTCGCGGGTGTAGTGCATGCAGGCCACGAGGTACGCGCGGTGCTGCTCGCTGGACGTCGACACCATGGACTGGAGCTGCTCGTAGGAGTCGCGGAGCCAGCCCGGGGCGTTCGGGTCGCCGCGCTGGGCGACGTCCTTGGCGTGGGCGTCGGGGTCGGCGGGGAGGGTGCGGGCCAGCATCTGGAGGCGGGTCACGAAACCGTCGCCGTTGGCCACGTGCTTGAGGAGGGTGCCGAAACGGTCCACCAGAGCTTCCTGGTCCTCGCTGTCGCGCAGGCCGACGCCCGGGCCCTCGATCTCGATGGCGGCGGTGACGGTACGGCGGTCGGCGTGGAGGAGGACGGCGATCTCGTCGGGCCCGAAGGGTGCCGAGAGCCAGTTGATGCGGCCGATGCCGGGCGGCGGGCCGACCTCGATCTCACGGCCGTCGAGCTTGGTGCCCGCCTCCATGGCGGTGGAGCGGTAGGTGGTGCCCTGGCGGAGGGTGCGCTTGTAGCTGCGGTTGATCTCGAACCACTTGTAGAAGGTGCGCCCCTTGTACGGGACGTACACGGCGGCGAGCGCGAGCATGGGGAAGCCCATGAGCGTCACGATCCGCAGGGACAGGACGGGGACCAGCAGCCCGCTCATCATGCCGAGGAACGCGCCGGCGATGATCAGCGCGATCTCGCCGGTCTCGCGGTTCTTGCCGACGATCGCGTTCGGCCGGGCCCGGCCGATGAGATACGTGCGGCGGGGCGTGATCGGTTGGGACTGGGTCGTCAACGCCCTCCACCTCCTGTGTTTCCTGTGCTGCTGCCTGTGCCTGTGTTGCTCTTACGGTGGGAGTGCGGCGTGCCGCTGGTACCGGGGCTCCGGGGCGGGGGTGCGGCGGAGGGGACAGATCCGCCGCCGGCCCCGCCGCCGGAGCTCCCGGACGGTTGGTTGCGGGAGCTGTGGGCGGCGACGCCGCCGGACACGGCGTTCGCCGGCTGGGCGTTGCCGCCGCCACCGCGCTGGTGGTTGCGGCTGCTGTGGGTCTTGATGCCCTGGGAGACGAGCGCGGCGGGCGAGGAGATGACCGCGGCGGCCTGGGAGCCGTCGGTGGCCTGCTTGCGGTTCGTACGGGCGGAGGCGATCTCGTCGCCGAAGCCGGGGACGAAGCGGTAGATCATCGCGGAGGCGAAGATGGCGAGCAGGATGATGGCGAGGCCGGAGACGACGGCCGAGAAGGCGTTGGGGCCCTCGTCGGAGGAGAGCGCCCCGGCGAGGCCGAGGACGATGACGATGACCGGCTTCACCAGGATCACCGCGATCATGATCCCGGCCCAGCGGCGGACGTGGCCCCACATGTTCTTGTCGACCAGCCCCGCGTAGACGACGGTGCCGAGCAGCGCGCCGACGTAGAGCAGGGCGGCGCGGATGACGAGCTCCAGCCACAGGATGCCGGCCGCGAGGATCGACACGAGCGACACGACGATCAGCATGATCGGCCCGCCGCCGATGCCCTCGCCCTTCTTGAGCGCCTCGGCGAACGTCCCGAAGAACGCGTCCGTCTGCCCGCCGCTGCCGCTGGCGATCACCTCGGTGATGCCGTCGGTCGCGGAGACGACGGTGTAGAGGATGAGCGGCGTGAACGCGGACGCGAGCACCGTCAGCCACAGGAACCCGATGGCCTCGGAGACCGCCGTCGCGAGCGGCACGCCCCGGATGGCGCGCTTGGCGACGGCGAGGAGCCACAGGACGAGGGTCAGGACGGTGGAGGCGGCGAAGACGACGGCGTACTGCTGGAGGAACTTGGGGTTGGTGAAGTCCACCTCGGCGGTGCTCTTCACGGCCTCGCTGAGCTTGCCCACGATCCACGCGGCGGCGTCCGCGCAGCCCCGCGCGAGGGACGCGAGCGGGTCGAGGGCGGTGGTGGGGTCGGCGGGGTTGGTACGGGCCCCGGAGGCGGGGTCGCCTGTTTCGCACAGGTCGCGGGCCGGGCCGACGATGAAGTTGCAGTCTTCGTTGTTGGGCGACGACGGTGACGGCGACGGCGTGGGTGCCGCATGCGCGCCGGACGCCAGCAGGATCAGCGCCGCGGGTACGGCACCCAGAACCGAGGCGGTGCGCATCGCGCGAGGGCTACCGGGCATAGGTGAACCCTCCGAATTCCGTCACGGCCTTGGCGATCTCGTCGGCATCGGAGGCCGTGCGGTCGGCGTTGACGGGGGCCGGGCCCTCCTTCTGGGAGAAGCTCTCGACTTTCCAGTCACCGCTCGACCAGCGCATATTCAGCGTCATGGTGAACCAGTCGTTCGTCACTGGGCTGGTGGAGCCGACTCCGGCGGTGCCGAACACGCCGGTGCACCACACCTCCACGGTCGCCACGTCCGCTGACAGGTCGGTAACTTTGGTGCCCACCGGCGCGGTGCGGGAGACGTACGTCATGCCCGGTGCCGCGTTGCCGTTGGCATCCAGGCCGACCTTCTCCAGAAACGGCTTGTTGTAAGCCTTGTCCAGGCTGGCCTCGAGCGCGCTGACCCTGCCGGGGACGAATACCCGCCGCACGATGTCCCGACGGCGGTCGGGCTTCAGAATGTCGGCGGAGACGAGCGCCACCGCGTAATTCGCCGCCGCGCTCTGCGCCCCCTGCTCGTCGTGGGCGTAGCCCGACGGGATCGTGCCGTTCTTGCCCGTCACCGGTTTGACGCCCGTCGCGGCGGTCGGGGCGGCGTCCCGGTTGGCCGAGGCGTCCGAGGGGGCGTCGTCGCCGTCGCCGCTTCTGTTCGCGAAGGCGATGGCGGCGATCAGCAGCACCACCACGCCCACCACCGTGATCAGCGACCGGGAGTTGCGGGCCGGGCGGCGGGCGCCGCCGTAGACGCCGCCGTAGACGTCGCCGGCGCCGCTGTCGGGCAGGCGGGTACGGGTCTGGCCCGTACCGCCGACTCCCGTGTTGCTGGCGCCGTCCTGCTCGTCGCCGAGGCTCATGACGGGTACGCCCCCTCAACCGGTTGCTGATCTGGATGGTGACTGGACATCAGGTGGACGTGCCTCAAGGGGAGAGCCGGGGGTGCAGCGGTTGACGGAGGGTTATACGGCCATCCCGTAGACGATGGTGAACAGCGTGCCCAGTGATCCGATGATGAAGACCCCGGTCAGGCCCGCCACGATCAGCCCCTTGCCCTGTTCGGCGCTGAACGTGTCCCGGAGCGCCGTCGCGCCGATGCGCTGTTTGGCCGCTCCCCAGATCGCGATGCCGAGGCACAGCAGGATGGCCACGGCCATCACCACCTCGATCATCACGCGGGCCTCGTTCCCCAGGCTCCCGAAGGGCCCCCAGTTGGGGGCGATTCCGCCAATGATGGTGGTGATGTCGCCTTTTTCGGCCGCCAGGTACATGTAACTCACCGCCCCTGTTGGGTAGTTCGACACCCCTGCCCCATGGCACGGGTCACCGCACTATCTTCGCTGATGAAACCGCCCATGTGCGCCGACTTGGCTGGTCTCTTTACCCGATCCCCGCACCTTTGACCGGTCCGGGTGTCCTGACCTGCGAAGGCGGCGAATCGGGGGTGTGCGAGTACGCGTATCGTCACTCTGTGTATCACGGAGGGTGACTCCGGGCAATGACTGTCGTTTGTGCACTCTTGGGGGTCAGAGGTACGTGGCCACCAGCCGGGACAGCTGCCGGCCGGCGGCGAGGAGGGGCTCCTCGCTGCGGGCGACCTGAGCCGTCACCTCGGCGCCCTCCAGGGTGCTGATGACCGTGCCGGCCAGTTCGCGGGCGTCGGTCCGCTCGAGGCCGGCGCGCAGCAGCTTGTCGGCGACCAGGTTCTCCCAGTTCCGGAACGCGTCGGCGCACACCTGCTGGATCTCGGAGTCGGTGCCGAGTGTCTCCAGGGCGGTGGCCGTGACCGGGCAGCCGTCGATCCAGCCCGATGCGCGCAGTTCCCCGGCGAGCAGGCGGGCGCAGGCGTCGACGGCAGCGGCCGGGTCGTCCTCGCTGTCCAGTGCCTCGCGCAGGATCGCCGCGAACTCCTCGTCGCTGTGCTTGAGGGCGGCGACGGCCACGGCCTCCTTCCCGCCCGGGAAGAAGTGGTAGACGGAGCCGAGGGTGGCGCCGGCCTCCTTGGCGATCTGCTTGATGCCGGTGCCGACGTATCCCTGCCGCTGTACGAGGCGGGCGGCGGCGACGACGATCCGGTCGCGGGTGCCAAGGGTGCTGGTCTGCATGGGGCGATCCTACCGAGCCATTGAGTAGAGCGTTCGTTCTAGAGCTGTGCTACGGTCGGGCCCGTGCTCTGGATAGAGCGTTCGTTCTAGTCGCAGGAGATCCCATGTCCAGCACCGCCCCCGCCCCCGTCACCGTCATCGGCCTCGGCCCCATGGGCCACGCCATGGCGAGCGCGTACCTCGCCCGCGGCCACCGCGTCACCGTCTGGAACCGCACCGCCTCCCGCGCCGACACCCTCGTCGCGCGCGGCGCCCACCTCGCGGGCACCGTCGAGGAGGCCCTGACCGCCGCCGAGCCGGTGGTGCTGAGCCTCACCGACTACGACGCGATGTACGCCGTACTGGGCGACGCCGACCCCGCGGCCCTCGCCGGCCGCGTACTGGTGAACCTCAGCTCCGACACGCCCGACAAGGCGCGCGCGGCCGCCGCCTGGGCGGCCGAACGGGGCGCCACGCAGCTCACCGGAGGGGTCCTGACGCCGCCCGCCGGGATCGGCGACCCCACCACCACGTCCACCTTCTACAGCGGGCCGCGCGAGGCGTTCGACGCCCACCGCGACACCCTGGAGGTCCTGACGGCGGCCGACTACCGGGGCGAGGACCCGGGCACGGCGGCGCTGCTCTACCAGCTCAACATGACCATGTTCTGGACCGCCCTGACGAGCTATTGGCAAGCCGTCGCCATGGCCGGCGCCCACGGCCTGAAGGCCGCCGACATCCTGCCCTTCGCCGTCGACGCCCTGAACCTCGGGCCGTTCCTGGAGGTCTACACGCCCCGCATCGACGCCGGTGACCACAGCGGCGACGACGACCGGCTCACCATGGGGGTGGCCAGTGTCGAGCACGTCCTCCACACCGCCACGGCCGCGGGCGTCGACAGCACGCTCCCCGCAGCCCTCCTCGACATCTTCCGGCGCGGCGTGGCCGCCGGGCACGGGGCGGACAGTTCCTCCAGTCTCGTCGAGGTGCTGAAGAAGCCTGCCGCGTAAGGCCTTCGCGCCTACGTTGGTGTCGTGACCGACATCGAATCGAGGATCGACACCACCCGCCCCCACACCGCCCGCATCTGGAACTACTGGACCGGCGGCAAGGACAACTACCCCGTCGACAGGGAGGCCGGCGACCGGATCCGGCAGCTCCACCCCGGCATCGGCGAGTACGCCCGCGCCGACCGGCTCTTCCTCGGGCGGGCCGTGCGGCACCTGGCGGCGGAGGAGGGCATCCGCCAGTTCCTGGACATCGGCACCGGCCTGCCGAGCGCCGACAACACCCACGAGGTCGCCCAGCGGGTCTCCCCGGACGCCCGGGTCGTGTACGTCGACAACGACCCGCTCGTCCTCGCCCACGCCCGCGCGCTCCTCGTCGGCACTCCCGAGGGCCGCACGGACTACCTGGACGCCGACCTCCGTGACGTCGGCGCCATCCTGGAGGCGGCCGCCAAGACCCTCGACCTGGACCGGCCGGTCGCGCTGATGCTGCTCGGCGTCGTCATCTTCGTCGAGGACGACGCCGAGTCGTACGACGTCGTCCGCCGCCTCATGGACGCCCTGGCGCCCGGCAGCCACCTCGTCCTCTCCCACACGGTCGTCCATCCCGCCATGCCGGACGTGGACGCGGCGGTCGCCTTCTGGAACGAGCACGGCACGCCCAGGCTCACCCAGCGCAGCCCCGAGGCCATCACCCGCTACTTCGACGGCCTCGACCTCCTCGAGCCCGGTGTCGTCCCCTGCTCCCTCTGGCGCCCCGACGCCCCGGCGGACCCGGTCGCCATGTACGCGGGCGTCGGGCGCAAGCCATAACGGGCCGGATCGCCCCCTGAAAGGGTGACCCGCCACCTACACTGACGACCGGTGGACTGCCATGTCGTGAGGGGTGGTTGACGGTGCGTAAGGCGTGGCTGGTCGCCGGGGTCTCCCTCGGGGCGTGCCTGAGCTTCGTCGGGCTGCTCGTCGTCGGGACGTACTCCGCCGCCGCCGGACTGCTCGGCGGGGCCGGGGGCGCCCTCCACGGGGCGGTCGGGCTGGCGAAGGGCGCCGTGCCCGCCGCGTACCAGCCGCTGGTGCAGAAGTGGGGGAACCTGTGCCCCGCCATCAACCCCGCCCTGCTTGCCGCGCAGCTGTACCAGGAGAGCGGGTGGAACCCGAAGGCGGTGAGCCACGCCGACGCGCGCGGCATCGCGCAGTTCATCCCCGGCACGTGGGCCACGCACGGCATCGACGGCGACAAGGACGGCGACCGGGACATCTGGGACCCGGCGGACGCCATCCCGTCGGCCGCCTCGTACGACTGCGAGTTGGCGGGGTACGTGAAGAACGTGCCCGGCGACCGGACGAACAACATGCTCGCCGCCTACAACGCGGGCGCGTACCGGGTGATAAAGGCCGGCGGGGTGCCCGGCATCAGCGAGACGCAGAACTACGTCCGGATCATCCGCTCCCTGGAGAAGAGCTTCGCCCGGCCCGTCGGGCGCGTGGAGCCGTCGCGGCAGGCGGCCGGGGCGATCTACTTCGCGCAGAAGAAGCTCGGCACGCCCTATCTGTGGGGCGGCAACGGCACGCCGGAGCAGCAGGGGCGGTTCGACTGCTCGGGGCTGACGCAGGCCGCGTACCGGACGGTGGGGATCGAACTGCCGCGCGTCGCCAACGACCAGTACAACGCCGGTCCGCACCCGTCGCGGGACGAGCTGCTGCCGGGCGATCTCGTTTTCTTCTCGGATGACTTGAACGATTCGCGCGCCATCCGTCACGTGGGGCTGTACGTGGGTGGCGGATACATGATCAACGCCCCGTACACCGGGGCCGTCATCCGGTTCGACAAGATCGACACCCCCGACTACTTCGGCGCCACCCGCGTCACGGAGGATGGCGCGAAAGCGCTGCCCACGGAGCGCCCCTGAGCTGCGCGTACGTATCACTCTTCGATAACGTCATCGTGATCGTTCCGTGGAGAGTGGAACGTACCCCTCCTGCGGGGCGTTCCCTGGACTGACGATGACGACACTCACCAGACGACGACACTGACCAGGTGACACAAGGCAAGGGGCCGCGGCAGATGGCTGGACTCGCATCGGACGGTTCGAACCCCGATGTCGGCCTGCTCTACGACATCAACGGCCTGGCGAAGGACGCCCCTTCGTGGTTCGACCGCGTCATGGAGTTCACCGGCGAGTACGGGATCATGCTGGCGATGGTGCTGGTCGTGCTCTGGTGCTGGTGGAGCGTGCGCCGGCGCGGAAGCGCGGAGGACTCCGTCGCCGCCGTCGCCGGTCTGATCTGGGCCCCGCTCGCCGCCGGTGTCGCCCTCCTGGTCAACATCCCGATCCGCGGCTTCGTGGAGCGGCCACGGCCGTTCAACGATCACCAGGGGCTGGAAGTGCTGGTGGACGGGAAGACCGACTTCTCGTTCGTCAGCGATCACGCGACCATGGCGATGGCCATCGGTGTCGGGGTCTTCGTCGCCAACCGCCGCTTCGGTCTCGCCGCGATCGGCCTCGCCCTCGTCGAGGGCTTCTGCCGCGTCTACATGGGCGTGCACTACCCGACGGACGTCGTGGGCGGATTCGCCCTCGGTACGGCGGTGGCGCTGCTCCTCGCCCCGGTCGCCCTCGCGCTCCTGACCCCGCTGGTGTCGGCGGTGGCCCGTGCCGGGCGGCTGGGACGGCTCGTACGGTCGCGCAGGGCCCCCGCGCGGGAGCGGCACGAGACGCTGGACATCGCCGACCCCCGGCTCGGCTCCGGTTCCGCCACGGACGCCGACGAGAACGACCTGGCCGCCTAGGCCGCTGCTGCCCTAAGCGGTGTCTTCCGGTGGCGTCGCCATGTGCGCCGCCGCGTCCAGGCGTGCCCGGTCCCGTGAGCGCCTCGCGGGCCCCGCCCAGCCGCAGGTGCAGCGGGCGAGGGTGAACGAACCCCGCTCGGTGGTCGTGGCGTTGTGAATGCTTCCGACGTCCGGGACGGCGGGCGTCTGGTGATGCGCGTGCACAGCTCCACGGTACCGGCGTGACGGTGCGCCCGTGCGGTCGTTATTCGGGGCGAGTGGGGGTCTCGGGCAGGCCGGCGGCACAGTGTTGGGGGTTGGCAGGCGATGGTGGTGCAGCAGAGGCGCAGGAGCGGCGCGTTCGCCGTCGCGGCCGCCGTGGTGAGTGCCGTGGTCGGCGCGATGATCACCGGGTGTTCCGGGGCGGCGGACGCCTCGCCCGGTGCGGACCCCGCGGACGCGGTGCGCGAGGCCCCCGACGCACTGACCCGGGCGGGCACGTCGAAGGCGCGTACGTCCATGGAGATGGCGACCGGCGGGACGCGGGTCACCATCCGGGGCGAGGGCGCGTACGACTTCGTCGAGCGGCACGGGGAGCTGAAGGTCGTCCTGCCCGAGGATCCCGCCGGTACCGACGGGCACCGCCCGATCACCGAGCTCCTCGCGCCGGGCGCGCTCTACATGAAGAACCGCGGCGCCGGCGTCCCCGCCGACAAGTGGGTCCGGGTCGACACCACCACCCTGGAGGACGGCAACCTCGTCACCGGCGGGGCGACCGATCCCGCGGCCGCCGCCGAGCTGCTGCGCGGCGCCCAGGACGTGAGTTACGTCGGCGAGGAGGAGCTCGCGGGCGTGCCGGTCGTCCACTATCGCGGCGTCAGCGACCTGGGGCGGGCGGCGCGGGCGGCCTCGCCACAGGTGCGCGGGGCGCTCGCGGCGGCGGCGAAAGGGTTCGCCAAGGACGCGGTGCCGTTCGACGCGTACCTGGACCGCGAGGGGCGGCTGCGCAAGGTGCGCCACCAGTTCAGCTTCGCCAATCAGGGGCGTACGGTCGCCGTCGCCTCGACGACGCTGCTGTACGACTTCGGCGTCCCCGTGGCCGTGAAGCTGCCGCCGCGGAAGGACATCTACGCGGGGAAGGTCAGGGCCTGACCATCGCAAGAATGGTCCGGACGTGCCATGCGCGGTGCGTGTCGCGCTCCCTACGCTAGGAAGCCGACACCGGCAGGAAGAGGTGATGCGCGTGGCCCCGCCCACTCCGACGACAGTCCAGGACCACGTGGCCCTCGCCGAGATCGAGCTGTGCGGTGAGTTGATGATCGCGGCGTCGGCCGCGGACGGGGAGCGGCTGAGCGCGGACCTCATCGACGAGGTGCTGAAGGTGATACCCGAGGGGCGCGGCGGGCCGGCCGCGCCCCGGTGAACCGCGCGGACCCCTCGGACCCCCTCGGGCCGCTCGGGGTCAGGTCCTCATCATGCGGGCGATGGCCTTCGTCGCCTCCTCGACCTTCGCGTCGATCTCGTCACCGCCCTTGACGGCGGCGTCGGCGACGCAGTGGCGCAGGTGCTCCTCGAGGAGCTGGAGGGCGAAGGACTGCAGGGCCTTGGTGGACGCGGAGACCTGGGTGAGTATGTCGATGCAGTAGACGTCCTCGTCGACCATGCGCTGGAGGCCCCGGATCTGGCCCTCGATGCGGCGCAGACGCTTGAGGTGCTCGCTCTTCTGCTTGTGGTACCCGTGCACGCCGTGGTCGTGGTCCGTCGCCGGGCCGCTGTCGGGTTCCGTGACCGGAAGGCCGGCCGCCTCGGTGGTCGTCATCGCGTCCTCCCGTTGTCCATAGGGGTTTATATACCCCTCGCGGGTATATGGTACCGATCCTTCGCCGAAGGTGCCGGGGGCCGGTTCTGTTCACTGTGCCTGATGGGCGACACTGAAGAACGCCGGTTAGCCGTGGCCGGATGATGCGCCTAGCATCAGCCTGACCGAAACCCATGCACCTAGAGGACCCCACGTGCGATTTCGTCTGACCCCCAGGGAGACGAGCTTCTACGACATGTTCTCCGCGTCCGCGGACAACATCGTCACGGGCTCCAAGCTCCTGATGGAACTGCTCGGAGCGGATTCCTCCGCCCGGGCCGAGATCGCGGAGCGTATGCGGGCAGCGGAGCACGCGGGCGACGACGCGACCCACGCGATCTTCCACCAGCTCAACTCCTCCTTCATCACGCCGTTCGACCGCGAGGACATCTACAACCTCGCGTCGTCGCTCGACGACATCATGGACTTCATGGAGGAGGCCGTCGACCTCGTCGTCCTCTACAACGTGGAGGAGCTGCCGAAGGGTGTCGAGCAGCAGATCGAGGTGCTGGCGCGGGCCGCCGAGCTGACCGCCGAAGCCATGCCGCACCTGCGCACGATGGACAACCTCACCGAGTACTGGATCGAGGTCAACCGGCTGGAGAACCAGGCCGACCAGATCCACCGCAAGCTGCTCGCCCACCTCTTCAACGGCAAGTACGACGCCATCGAGGTGCTCAAGCTGAAGCAGATCGTGGACGTGCTGGAAGAGGCCGCCGACGCGTTCGAGCACGTGGCCAACACGGTGGAGACCATCGCGGTCAAGGAGTCCTGAGCTTCGTGGACACCTTCGCACTGGTCGTGACCATTGGTGTCGCGCTCGGCTTCACATATACGAACGGCTTCCACGACTCGGCGAACGCCATCGCCACGTCCGTCTCCACCCGGGCGCTGACCCCGCGCGCGGCGCTCGCGATGGCGGCGGTGATGAACCTCGCCGGTGCCTTCCTCGGCAGCGGCGTGGCCAAGACCGTGAGCGAGGGCCTGATCCAGACGCCCGAGGGCCAGCGCGGCATGGGCATCCTGTTCGCGGCGCTGGTCGGCGCGATCGTGTGGAACCTGATCACCTGGTACTTCGGTCTGCCGTCGTCGTCCTCGCACGCGCTGTTCGGCGGCATGGTGGGCGCGGCGCTCGCCGGTGGCACGGAGGTCATCTGGGGCGGCGTCCTCGACAAGGTCGTCATCCCGATGTTCATCTCGCCGGTCGTCGGTCTGATCGCCGGCTACCTGGTCATGTGCCTGATCATGTGGATCTTCCGCAAGGCCAACCCGCACAAGGCCAAGCGTGGCTTCCGTATCGCCCAGACGGTGTCGGCGGCCGGCATGGCGCTCGGTCACGGTCTCCAGGACGCCCAGAAGACCATGGGCATCGTGGTGATGGCCCTGGTCATCGCCGACGTGGAGCAGGCCGGCGACCCGATCCCGGTGTGGGTGAAGGTCGCGTGCGCGGTGATGCTGTCGCTGGGTACGTACGCGGGCGGCTGGCGCATCATGCGCACCCTGGGCCGCAAGATCATCGAGCTGGACCCGCCGCAGGGCTTCGCCGCGGAGACGACGGGCGCGTCGATCATGTTCGGCTCGGCGTTCATCTTCCACGCGCCGATCTCGACGACGCACGTCATCACGTCGGCGATCATGGGCGTGGGCGCGACGAAGCGGGTGAACGCGGTGCGGTGGGGCGTCGCGAAGAACATCATCCTCGGCTGGTTCATCACCATGCCGGCGGCGGCGCTGGTCGCGGCGGCGAGCTTCTTCGTGGTGCAGTTGTTCTTCGGCTGACGGAGCACGAACGGATGGGCCCGCCCCCCTGGGAGAGGGGGCGGGCCCTTCGTCTTGCGGTGGCACCGCCATGCAGCACCGCAGGACGCGGGGGGCGGCTCGTGGTTATCCGAACCGGCCTGAGATGTAGTCCTCGGTGGCCTGGACCGACGGGTTGGAGAAGATGCGCTCCGTGTCGTCGATCTCGACCAGCTTGCCCGGCTGGCCGACCGCGGCCAGGTTGAAGAAGGCCGTGCGGTCGGAGACGCGGGCCGCCTGCTGCATGTTGTGGGTCACGATGACGATCGTGAACCGTTCCTTCAGCTCGCTGATCAGGTCCTCGATGGCGAGCGTGGAGATCGGGTCGAGCGCCGAGCAGGGCTCGTCCATCAGCAGGACGTCCGGCTCGACCGCGATCGCGCGGGCGATGCACAGGCGCTGCTGCTGGCCGCCGGAGAGGCCGGAGCCCGGCTTGTTGAGGCGGTCCTTGACCTCGTTCCAGAGGTTCGCGCCCTTGAGGGAGCGCTCGACGACCTCGGCGAGCTCGGCCTTCTTGTACTTGGCGTTCAGACGCAGCCCCGCCGCGACATTGTCGAAGATCGACATCGTGGGGAAGGGGTTCGGGCGCTGGAAGACCATGCCGACCGTGCGGCGCACGGCGACAGGGTCGACGTTCGAGCCGTACAGGTTCTCGTCGTCCAGCATCACCTTGCCCTCGACGCGGCCACCGGGGGTGACCTCGTGCATGCGGTTCAGGGTGCGCAGGAAGGTGGACTTGCCGCAGCCGGACGGGCCGATGAAGGCCGTCACGGAGCGGGGCTCGACGGTCATGGAGATGTCGTCGATCGCCTTGTGGGAGCCGTAGTAGGCGGTGAGGCCGCTGACGTCGATTCGCTTGGCCATTTCAATCACTTCCAGGTGGCCTTAGCGGCCGGTCTTCGGGGCCTTCCAGCGGGCGATGCCGCGGGCGACCAGGTTGAGGATCATGACGAAGGCGATCAGGACGAGGGCGGCGGCCCAGGCGCGGTCGTACGACGCCTCACTGCCGACCCTGTACTGCTCCCAGATGTAGAAGGGGAGCGAGGACTGGGCGCCTTCGAAGGGGTTGGTGTTGATCAGCTGGCTGCCGAAGACCAGCAGCATGATCGGGGCGGTCTCACCGGCGATGCGGGCGATCGCGAGCATCACACCAGTGGTGATACCCCCGATCGCGGTCGGGATGACCACCTTCAGGATGACGCGCCACTTCGGTACGCCGAGCGCGAGCGCGGCCTCGCGCAGCTCGTTGGGGACGAGCTTGAGCATCTCCTCCGTGGAGCGCACCACGACCGGGATCATCAGGATCGCCAGGGCCAGGGCGCCCATCAGGCCGGACGGTGCCAGGCCCGCGATCAGCATGATGGAGAGGATGAACAGGCCGGCGACGATCGACGGGATGCCCGTCATGACGTCGACGAAGAACGTGACGGCCTTGGCGAGCGCGCCCTTGCCGTACTCGACGAGGTAGACGGCCGTCAGCAGGCCGATCGGCGCGGAGACGAGCGTGGCGAGGCCGACCTGCTGCAGCGTGCCGACCAGCGCGTGGTAGACACCGCCGCCGACCTCGAAGCCGGGGACGCCCGCCATCGAGTGGGTGAGGAAGTACCCGTCGAGGACCTTGAGGCCCCGGCTGACCGTCACCCAGATCAGGGACAGCAGCGGTACGACGGCGAGGACGAAGCACACCCAGACGACGCTGGTGGCGAGCCGGTCCTTGGCCTGGCGCTGGTTCTCGACGACCGAGGTCACGATGTACGAGACGACGACGAACAGGGCCGCGGCGATCAGGCCCCACTGGATGCGGCTCTCGAGGCCGGTGGCGATGCCGACGCCGATGCCGAGGGCGATGGACACGGCGGCGAACCCGGCCGGTGCCCAGCGCGGCATACGGCGCTGGCTGAGACTGCCCTTGGGGCCGGGGGCGGCCTGGGTGGGCTTCGCGTCCTGGATCACATTGCTCATCAGGCGTTCGCCCCCGAGTACTCCTTGCGGCGCGCGATGATCAGGCGGGCCGCGCCGTTGACCAGCAGGGTGAGGACGAAGAGCACCAGACCGGAGGCGATCAGGGCGTCGCGCCCGAGCTCGTTGGCCTCGTCGAACTTCGCGGCGATGTTCTGGGCGAACGTACCGCCGCCCGGGTTGAGCAGGTGGAGCGAGATCACGAAGCTCGGGGAGAGGACCGTGGCGACGGCCATCGTCTCGCCGAGCGCGCGGCCGAGGCCCAGCATCGAGGCGGAGATGACGCCGGAGCGGCCGAAGGGCAGCACGGAGAGGCGGATGACCTCCCAGCGGGTCGCGCCGAGGGCCAGGGCGGCCTCCTCGTTCATGCGCGGCACCTGGAGGAAGACCTCACGGCTGACGCTGGTCACGATCGGCAGGATCATGATGGCCAGCAGGATGCCGACGGTGAACAGTGAGCGGGCGACGCCGACCTCGGTCTTCTCGAAGATGTAGGTCCAGCCCAGGAACTGGTCCAGCCAGAGGTTCAGGCCCTCCAGGTACGGGACGAGGAAGAGGGCGCCCCAGATGCCGTAGATGATCGACGGCACGGCCGCCAGCAGATCGACGACGTACGCGAGGGGCGCGGCCAGCCTGCGGGGCGCGTAGTGCGAGATGAACAGCGCGATGCCGACGGCGATCGGGACGGCGATCACCATCGCGATGACCGAGCTCACGATCGTGCCGAAGAGCAGGACCGCGATGCCGAAGACGGGCGGGTCGCCGGCCGGGTTCCAGTCGAAGGTGGTGAGGAAGTTGCCTTCGTTCTGGGAGAGGGCGAGCGAGGCGCGGTAGGTGAGGAACACGGCGATCGACGCCATGATCACCAGGAGCAGGATGCCGGAGCCGCGGGAGAGGCCGAGGAAGATCTTGTCGCCCGCGCGGCCGGTGGAGGTGGAGCCCGGCTTCCCGGCGACCGGCGGAGCCGGTGCGTTGTCAGTCGTTATAGCCATGGTCTTTCCGGTCTGTGTGGGGGAAGTCCGCGGTGCGGCTCCCCTGGCGGCGGTGCACCGGATGGGGTGGAGGCCGGCCCGGCGAGCGGCCGGGCCGGCCCTTGCGGGTGGTTACGAGAGGCCGTTGACGGTCTCGCGGACCTTGGCGTTGATCTCGGCCGGGATCGGGGCGTAGCCGGCCTCGGAGAGGACCTTCTGGCCCTCCTCGGAGGCGGTGTAGGTCAGGAAGGACTTGACCGTGCCGAGGGTCTCGGCCTTGTTGCCGGTGTCGCAGACGACCTCGTAGGTCACCAGGACGATCGGGTACGCGCCCTCCGCCTTGGTGGCGTAGTCCAGCTCCAGGGCCAGGTCCTTGCCGGTGCCCTTGACCTTGGCGGCGGCGATGGCCTTGGAGGCGTTCTCCGAGGTGGCCGCGACCGGGGCGGAGGCACCGGTGTTGATCTGGACGGTCGGGATGTTCTGGGAGGTGGCGTAGCTCAGCTCGAAGTAGCCGATGGCGCCCTCGGCCTGCTTCACCTGGGCGGCGACGCCGGAGGAGCCGGAGGCGGCCTGACCGCCGGGGGCGGGCCACTTCTTCTCGGCCTCGTACGGCCAGTCCGCCTTGGCGGCCTTGCCGAGGTACTTGCCGAGGTTCTGCGTGGTGCCGGAGTCCTCGGAGCGGTGGAAGGCCTGGATGGCGGTGCTCGGGAGCTTGGCGTTCGGGTTGAGCTTGGCGATCGCCGGGTCGTCCCACTTCTTGATCTTGTCGTTGAAGATCTTGGCGATGGTGGGGGCGTCGAGGACGAGGTCCTTCACGCCGGGCACGTTGTAGCCGATCGCGATCGGGCCGCCGACCATCGGGAGGTTGATGCCCTGGCCGCCCTTGCACATCTTCTTGGACTCGGCGACCTCTTCCGGCTTGAGCGCGGAGTCGGAGCCGGCGAACCCGACGGTGCCCTGGTTGAAGGCGACGATGCCCTCACCGGAGGAGGAGGACTTGTAGTTGATCTCCACGCCGGTGCAGGCGGCCATGTAGTTCTTGACCCACAGGTCCATCGCGTTCTTCTGCGCGGAGGAGCCGGAGGCCAGGAGCTGGCCCTTGGCGCCCTCGCACTTGATGTTCGACGCGGCTCCGGTCTTCTTGCCGCCGGTGGAGGCGCCGGTGTTGTCGTCCGAACCACACGCCGTGAGGACCAGGGCGCCGGAAACGGCGAGGGCGCCGAGCGCGGTGGCGCGAAGCCCGTTCTTGCGCTGAAGCTTCACTTTCGGGTGTTCCTTCCAGAAGCCGCCGGTCCGGTGTACGCAGTGCGGCGGCGTGTGTCGGGGAGTGGATGGCGGGCGGCTCGCTCTTCCGACCTCTGAGCTTCGCCGTTCACCTTGCACGGCCGAAATTAGGCAGAACAGGTGAAGCGGCCGACCGAGGAGAGTGAACGGCAGGTGAACCGTGACGGAAGCCGTGGTGAGGCGCGGCGCGGCTCATTCTCCGGCGGCGCGGCGCCGTCCGGCGGTGCCTCTTGCGGGGCGCGGGGCCGTGTGCTGGGAGCCGGTGAGGGGCGCCGTCCGGGCACGGGCGCAGGGGCGTGCGCCGGTGCGAGCGGTACGCCGGGGCGGCGCCCGGACCACCCGCACGGGGGGCGGGCCCGTGGACGGGAGGTAACCCGGGGGTGTGAGGTGGACGCGTTGCCCTTCCGGCGGGGGCTTCTCGGTTGCGGCCGGCGTTCCGGGTCGGGGCCCCTCCGGGCTCACCTCCTCGCCGTCGGCGGGGTGCCCGAGCACTCTCCTCACCGTCTCGCGCCGCCGATCGTCCCCCTACGCCCTGGGGGGCGTGGGGGGACCCCCAGCGGGGGCGACCCTGCACGGCCCCTCCTCGCCGTGGTCGACGAAAAGCGCGCCCGCACCCGGCGCAACACGCGCATCCGCACGCACCCTGCCCAGGACACCCGGCCCGCACCCGGCGTACGACCGGGGTGTGGCCGTGCAGGGTCGCCCCCGCAGAGGCTGGCGGCGTCGGGTGGGCTCCCCATCGCCGACACCCAAGGCCGCCGGCCTCGAGGAGGTGAGCCCGGAGGGGCCGCACCCCCCACCCACCGGCAGGCACCGCGTCGGCGGGCGCCGCACCGCGTCGGCGGGCGAAGCACCCCGCCGGCAGGCGGGCACCGCACCGCGCCGGCAGGCGCCGCACCGCGCCCGCGGGCGACGCGCCAGGTGGTCAGTGTGACGTTCTGGTGGCCAGGAACGCGGAGACGAGGGCCTTGTCCTTGTCGTAGGTCAGGCGCGCGCGGGCGGCTTCGGGGGTCAGCCAGACCAGGTCGTCCACCTCGTGGTTGCGGACGAAAGAACCGCCCGTGGCCTCGGCGGCCCAGTAGCGGACCTCCTTGGGGCGGCCGCGGACCTCGTACCGGGCGGTCGGCAGTTCCGCGCCGAGCGCGCAGGTCATGCCGGTCTCCTCCCGCACTTCCCGGACCGCAGCCCGCCGGGAGTCCTCGCCGGGCTCCAGCTTTCCCTTGGGCAGTGACCAGTCCCCGTGCTTGCGGCGGTGGATCACCGCCAGTTCGATCCCGTCGCCCGAGGGGGAGCGGCGCCACAGCACACAGCCCGCCGCGCGGATCACGTCGTCACCGCCGTGCGCCGCCAGGCGCGCTGGAAGGCGTGCCGCGCCGCCTCCACCTCGTGCCGCTGGTCCGCGTGCAGCACCCCGAGCGCGTACGCCGTCGCGGGCGCGATGCGCGGCGTACGCGCGGCGGTCGCGGCGGCACCCGCCGCCTCCGCGGCGTCCCGGTGGCGGTCCAGCGCCCGGCCGGCCTCGTACAGCACGGGCTCCGCGCCCCGCACCTCGCCCGCGTACCGGTGCAGCCGCAGCAGGAGCCGCGCCTGGTGCCAGGGCCCGTCGAGCTGCTCACCGCCCACGGCCGGGGCCATCGGCAGGGCGGCCACCGCGTCCAGCAGGCGCCGCTCGACGACCTCCGCGGGCGGGCCGAGCACCTCGGAGGCCGGCGCGGTGGCGGCGGGGCCCAGCGGCACCTCCGAGGCCAGCAGCGCGACCGCGTCGGCGACCGCGTGGAACCGGGACGAGCCCAGCGCCTGGAGCGCGGCCGAGTGGGCGCGGGTCCTGGCCAGGGTGAGCTGCCGCTCCAGCAGTGCCCCCGCCCGTGCGGCGCCCACGGCCAGGGCTTCGGCCCCGGATCCGCCGCTCCTGGGGGCGGGGACGGTCGCCGTACCGCCCGACAGCCGGGCGAGCGCGTCGACGAGCCGGACGAGCCGCGACGTACAGGCGTGCTCGGCCGCCAGGGTGCCGGACAGCCAGGCGAGTTCGGTGCGCAGTTGGTCGGCCCAGGCGGCGTCCAGCAGCGGCCGGAAGGTGTGCAGCGTGCCGCTGATGCGGCGGGCGGCCGCCCGCAGCCCCCGGGCGGCCTCCTCGGCGCCCGCCGTGTCCGCGCCCGACTCGGTGTGGAGCCGGAGGCTGCGGAGGAAGTCCGCCGCCCGGGCGTGGAGGTAGGGCGAGAGGATCGCGCCGGCGGAACCGGCCGGGATGTGGTCAGGGTTGTGCACGTCGGCGCCTCCGCGCGTCGATCAGCATCTCCTGGACGTGCCGCAGTGGCTGGCCGTCGTGGTCCGCCGCGTGCCGCGTCCAGTCCCCGTCCGGTCCGAGGTGCCAGGACGAGGTGGTGTCGGCCATGCCGGTGTCCAGCAGCCGGTTGAGGGCCGCCCGGTGGGACGGGTCGGAGACCCGCACCAGGGCCTCTATGCGGCGGTCGAGGTTACGGTGCATCATGTCGGCGCTGCCGAACCACACTTCGGGCTCGCCGCCGTTCCCGAACGCGAAGATCCGGGAGTGTTCCAGGAACCGTCCGAGGATCGAGCGGACCCGGATGTTCTCCGACAGGCCGGTCACTCCCGGGCGTACGGCACAGATGCCGCGCACCCAGATGTCCACCGGCACGCCCGCCTGCGAGGCGCGGTAGCAGGCGTCGATGACGGCCTCGTCGACCATCGAGTTGACCTTGATGCGGACGTAGGCGGGCCGGCCCGCGCGGTGGTGGACGATCTCCTTGTTGATCCGGGAGATCAGGCCGTCGCGCAGCGACTTGGGCGCGACGAGGAGACGGCGGTAGGTCTCGCGGCGGGAGTAGCCCGACAGCCGGTTGAACAGGTCGGACAGGTCGGCGCCGACCTGCGGGTCGGCGGTGAGCAGGCCCAGGTCCTCGTACAGGCGGGCCGTCTTGGGGTGGTAGTTGCCGGTGCCGACGTGGCTGTAGCGGCGCAGGGTGTCGCCCTCCTGGCGGACGACGAGCGACAGCTTGCAGTGGGTCTTCAGGCCGACGAGCCCGTACACGACGTGGCAGCCCGCCTCCTCCAGCTTGCGGGCCCATTTGATGTTGGCCTGTTCGTCGAAGCGGGCCTTGATCTCGACGAGGACGAGGACCTGCTTGCCGGACTCGGCCGCGTCGATGAGGGCGTCGACTATCGGGGAGTCGCCGGAGGTGCGGTACAGCGTCTGCTTGATGGCCAGGACGTCGGGGTCGCCGGCGGCCTGCTCCAGGAAGGCCTGGACGGAGGTGGAGAAGGAGTCGTACGGGTGGTGGAGCAGGACGTCCCGTTCGCGCAGTGCGGCGAAGATGTCGGGGGCGGAGGCCGACTCGACCTCGGCGAGGTCGCGGTGGGTCCCGGCGACGAACTTGGGGTACTTCAGTTCCGGCCGGTCCAGGGCGGAGATCCCGAACAGGCCCGTCAGGTCCAGCGGTCCGGGCAGCGGGTAGACCTCGGCGTCGGAGACCTTCAGCTCGCGGACGAGGAGGTCGAGGACGTACGGGTCGATGGACTCCTCCACCTCCAGGCGCACCGGCGGGCCGAAGCGGCGCCGCATGAGCTCCTTCTCCAGGGCCTGGAGCAGGTTCTCGGCGTCGTCCTCCTCGACTTCCAGGTCCTCGTTGCGGGTCACCCGGAACATGTGGTGCGCCAGCACCTCCATGCCCGGGAACAGCTCCTCCAGGTGCGCGGCGATGACGTCCTCCAGCGGGACGTAGCGCTGCGGGGAGGCCTCCAGGAACCGGGAGAGCAGCGGCGGGACCTTCACGCGCGCGAAGTGGCGGTGGCCGCTGACGGGGTTGCGGACGACGACGGCCAGGTTGAGGGAGAGGCCGGAGATGTACGGGAAGGGGTGCGCGGGGTCGACGGCGAGCGGGGTGAGGACCGGGAAGATCTGCTGGCGGAACAGGGTGAAGAGCCGCGCCTGCTCCTTCTCGGTCAGCTCGGGCCAGCGGATGAGGTGGATGCCCTCGTCGGCCAGGGCGGGGGCGATGTCCTGCTGGAAGCAGGCCGCGTGCCGGGCCATGAGCTCCCGCGACCGGGTCCAGATCAGGTCCAGGACCTCGCGGGGCTGGAGTCCGGACGCGGACCGGGTGGCCACGCCGGTGGCGATACGGCGCTTGAGACCGGCCACCCGGACCATGAAGAACTCGTCCAGGTTGGAGGCGAAGATCGCGAGGAAGTTCGCTCGTTCGAGGAGCGGGGTCGACGGGTCCTCGGCGAGTTCCAGCACCCGTTCGTTGAACGCCAGCCAGCTCCGCTCCCGGTCCAGGAAGCGGCCGGCCGGAAGCTCTGCGCCCGTCCCGTCCTCCTCGTACGAGTCGAGATCGGCGTCGAGATCCCGCGCCAGGTCGGACACGGGGGCGTGCGCCACCGTGTGCGGCCGGTGCGCGGCTATGGAACCGACGGACGGCTGGGACTGCGGGACCTGGACCTCGGCGGGCTGCTGGCTCATGGCACCATTCTTCCGCGCGATGGGCTGGTCAAGCGCGTCGGAGCGGGCCGCGGACACGGCGGGCTTCATTGAGCGAGCGTCGCAAGCGTGTCTGAATGGTCGGTAACGGTGACGTGACGTGCTGGGGGGGGGGGGGGGGGGGCCCCCGCCCCCCCCCCCCCCCCCCCCCCCCCCCCCCCCCCCCCCCCCCCCGACCCCCCCCCCCCCCCCCCCCCCCCCCCCCCCGGCACCGTGGTCGTCGGCTGTGCCCTGGCGGTGTCAGCTGGACCGGCCCGCGAT
>NZ_JBVJAH010000036.1:11168-27065 GCF_055590785.1 Streptomyces sp. NPDC041796 | reverse complement strand
CTGGCCCACCCGGGCCGCCGCCCACACCGCGATATTCGAGTGGATCGAGAGCTGGTACAACTTGCACCGGCTCCACAGCAGCCTCGGCTACCGCAATCCCGCCGAATACGAGACTGCCCTGGCGGCCTGACCACCACACCGAAGGTGTCCGCCAAAGCGGAACAAGCTCACAAGGACGTAACTCAGAGCGCTGTCGAACCAGGGGCCCGTCTTCCATACAAGCCCGTTATCCGCTCCTTCCTTCCAGAAAGGAACAAGGCCGGCCTGGCTCCAGCGCAGGCCGGTGGACTAGCACATCGGGGATCCAACGGGTGCAAAGGCCTCCCCGCATAGAAGCCTCTGAGCCCCCTGAGGCAGTAGCAGCATTTCAGGGCAGTCCTGTCTGACGCCCCTCCTCCGCAAGGCGTTGCCGACAGACCAGCGATGAAGACTCTCACGCCTGTAATGCCCACCACACTCTGCACCGAGGACCTCGGCGGCTCGAAACCCATCACAGTTGCTCTATGCGGCCTTCTTGGACGTTGGCTTCTTCACCTACTCAGCTGCGTCCTGGACAAGCCCCCTTGTACACTGACTCACGGTAATCAGACCTTAAATCTCGTTTGTTGCAACGGGAGGCACCATGAAAATCACCGTCACTGTTGAGGAACCCACTGACGACTTCCGGGAGCGACTGCTCGAACTCCTTGCGAAGCACGCTCCTCATGTAGAGACCTCTGAAGGCTGGACAGCGGAACTGGCCGGCCGCTACTATTTTTCGCTTCCGCCACGAGCCCAGCGCATCGTGCGTGAAGCGGCACGCCGCGATGGCTACGTGTCAGCAGACACCCTCAGAGACGAAGGCAACGGAAACCTCCGGGGGCACAGCGCCGCTCTCAAGCGGGCCCTTGACCGTGGCGCTCGTGAAGGATGGTGGCCTTCAGACATGGAGGCCCCCATCAACGCTCAGGGTCGTGCCTTCGGCAAGGTGATCGGCTACGCGATGCCTCCCCATCTTGTGAGGATCTTCTGCGGTGCCGTCGAGGCAGCCAATCATTGAGATCCCCGGACAACTCGGGAACGGAGCTTTCCGTCTCAGTGCCGTCGTTCAATGACCGTCCTGGCACGTACCACTCCACCAGCTTTGCTGGCACCAGAAGCACGTACTGGTCAAGCCTTCTGTGGAAATGGGCCGCGACCGCCAGGTCCTGCTGTCGACTCGTGAAAGCCGACCCCTGAGCGACTCCTGAAAATTGACCCCTCCTGATCCTTGGAGGGTGCTGACGCGCGGGTCGGTCGCCGACGGGTTCGAGCCGCAGATCCGAGTCTTGCTGGGCGAGTGGCCCCGGATGCCAGCGCCGGTGATCGCTAAGCGCGGATCGGCTGGCCCTACTCGGTGACACCGCTTAAGAAGCGGCTGGGCCGGGTCCGGCCGGAGTAGGTGGGCATCGATCCGGTCGGCCGGGTGACTTACGAGCCCGGCGAGGTCGCCCAGTGCGATCTATTGCCGACTCCTGGCCGTGGCCTGCGGACTGGGGTCGGGATACCGTCGGCCCTCGTGCCAGAGAGAGCCCCCGACGTGAGACGGCTCTTGGTGACTGGCTCAGTACTTTCTTGTTTCACGACGCGTTGCGCACCTTCACCGGCGACTACGAGGCCGGGTAGCCCCACACGGCCTACCGGAGACCGGCAACTGTCGTCGCTTTCACCCTGGGCCCGGGCACTCCGCCTGCTCTCCGTCGGTGCGCGGGGAAGCGACGCGATGCGACGCATCGCCGACGCGGGTGAGGCACACCACCTGCCAACATTGGGCTGCTCTGTGAAAATCAAGCGGCCGTGGATCTGGCCCGCCCGCACGAGGACCAAACCATGCACGACGCCGCCGGAATACGAGCCGCACGCCTTCGGGAAGATCGTCCGACTCGAGCCGACCTCACAACTTTGTTCCGCGTCCAGCGTCAAGGCACCACCACGTCCGGCCCTGCTGGGCGTGCGGGGCCGCCCAGGATCGGGACATCATCGCGGCGGTCCATGTGACCGCAGCTCTCAATCACTCTCCTCCCCCTCACAGCTGCTGCGGAGCACAGGTCTGGCAATCCTGGAGGCGAAGATCCCGCCTGCTCGGCTCCAAGACCACTCCCCCACGCCGTCTCGGTGTACGGATTCTCTTGGACGAGCCACTCGATGGCTGCCTGCGTCGTGCCAGACATGCGAGCCTTCACCGAGAACGCAGCCTTCTTGGCCTTTCCCGCCCGAACACCGTAGTGGCGCGCCGACCTGCTAGCGTCAACGCGGACCTCCCTGCCATCACGGCGTGATAGGCGCACGATCATCGAGCCGATCAACGCCGCTGCTGGAATCCCGCGCCACGGGCAGCAGAGCGCATGCAGTCGTCAAGCCCCGCTTGCGAGCACTGGCTGGCACCCTCAGCGTCTGACATCAGCTCGGGCCACAAACCGAAGGCGTTAACTGCTCAGCAGACCAATGCCGTGTCCCTCCATTTCGGGCACTCAGCCACAGACTTCCCAGCCATGAGGTGCGTGTGCCGCCGCCTGGGGGATCGACTGCTGGTGTGGCAGCTGGTATACCACACGAAAGAGGCACGAAGGCAGCTGGCTCCCACTGCATACGCCCCGATCCTGACACCGCTCCCGGGCGTCGAGGTCAAGACCCAAACTCGTGGCTAATGGATCGAGCACCCTCCAGGTGCTTTCGCTGGGTCCGTTCGAGCCCGTGGACCGTGACATCTGCTGTCACTTCGGCTGATGAAAGCCTCCGGATAGTCCGGTGCACTGCCCCAGCGCTTGCGGCGCTGGCGGTCACATGGCGTCGAGCGGCTCAGGACCCGGCAGCAGGACATGCCTCTTGGTGATGCGAGCCCTCCGCACGGTGCCCTCTCTTGATAACCCGAGCCGGTTCCAGCTCCCGAGCGCCCGAGGCCCGTGACATGAGCTCGTGACACGAACACGGCTGACGAGGTGTCGGACCATTCCCGGGCGGCTGGACTGGTATCAGGCTGCGTGCCCCTCCCATGTGCGCGCGTGACCAGCCCAAGGACAGGCGCCCATGGGAGGGAACAACATGATCTTACTGCGGAATCGACTGAGCCGGACGCCGCCATGACATCGCTCCGGCCGACGACATCGGTGAGCTGCCTGCCAAGCACCGGATCACCGACGACGCTGCTGCCTACCAGCTGCTTCTAGACCTGCTCGCCGAGTACGGTGACACGCAACTCGCCCCGATCCCGTTGGTTCCTCCCCCGCGAGCCTGCGGTTACCGTGTTGCGGCCCGGCAAGCGTCATGTCTGCACCAACAACCCTATGTCTTTCCCAAGGCTGCTATATCGAGTCATGCTTATCGCGGTCCTGTAACGGGGGCCGCTGGCCTCCAAGCCTGGTATGACTGAGTCTCCTTCTTTTCGAACGGATGACCTGTCCGGGGTGGGGTCGCCGGGCCTGAGGGGTGCCGTCGGAGACGCTGATGAGAGACCCGGCGGCCACCGCCCGGTCCGGCGCAATGCGGGCAGTTCGCGGGCGGCAGGTCTGCATAACGTGGATGCACGAGCACGGTGTCACCGCCGAGGACAGCACGGTCAGCCACCTGGAAAGGGTGCAATGTTAGACACCAAAGGCGTGGGCGTCTTCCTCGGGATGGACGTCGGCAAGACCGCTCACCACGGCTACGGGCTCACGCCGGCCGGAAGAAGGTCTTCGACAAGCCGATGCCCAACAGCGAACCGAAACTGCGGGGCCGTCTTCGGCAGGCTCAAGGCCAAGTTCGGCACGGTCCTGGTGACCGTGGACCAGCCCGTGTCCATCAGTGCTCTGCCCCTGACCGTGGCCCGCGACGCGGGCTGCGAGGTCGCTTACCGCCCGGACTTGCGATGCGACGAATTGCCGACCTCTACCCAGGCACGGCGAAGGCCGATGCGAAAGACGCCGCGGTCATCGCGGACGCTGCCCGCACCATGCCTTATACCCTGCGTTCGCTGGAGCTGACCGACGAGATCACCGCCGAGCTCACCGTCCTGACCGGCTTCGGCCAGGACCTCGCCGCAGAAGCCACCCGCACCTCCAACCGGGTACGCGGCCTGCTCACTCAGTTCCGCCCCGGCATCGCTCGCGTGCTCGCCCCGCGGCTGGACCACCCCCGGCTGTCACCTGGTGCCTCGACTCCACGGATCCCCGGCCGCACTGCGCAAGGCCGACCGCCGCAGACTCGTCGACTCATTCCTCCCAAGGCCGCCCGCGCATGGCCGGCCGACTGATCGGCGAGATTTTCGACACCCTCGACGAACAGACCGTCGTCGTGCCGGAACCGGCACCCTCGGCTTGCCCGCCAACGCATTAGCGCCCTGTTCGCCATGCTCCGGGACGGCACCTTCTACGAGTCCAGAACCCCCACCGTCACCCTCGCCGCATGACCACATCACACACCCGCATACCCCTGCACTACGTCCTGGACGAAAGACATAGAGACACCCCGGCTACCGTGACCGCCGCCCGGTCTCCCGCAAGGGGTCAGACCCCGGGAGATGCCCTGGTCCTGGCGAACATCCAGCGCACCGACATGCACGCCCACCGGCCGCTGCCGCAGGACAGTGACCTGGTCCATGCCATCGCTGTCCTGGTCAGAGCTCAGCTGGACGCCAACTGGAGCTGCCAGCAAACCTCCCAGATGCTCCGGTTCCTGCTGCACGAGTACTACCTGTCCGCCCTGGGCACCTTCGCGGCCTGGCAGAATGGCCTCTGCCGTCCCTAGCGCTAGGCACGTGAAGTTCATAGGCTCGCCCCCACGTCCTCCAGGCCGGCGAGGCTTAGCCGCCTCAGATCAGGCCCACTCAAGAACGCTGGCCGCAAGCACGGTATCGAGGCGGACCGGGTCCACGAGGTATCCCGCTCCGAGCCCACCAGCGGCCTGTCGTTGAGGACGCGCTCTGCAGGCAGATGCTCGCCCTCCTGTGCAGCCGGGAAGCTGCCTGCGAAGGCGGCCGCAGAGGTCTCCCCTCAGCACCCGGACGCTGAAGTCATCCTCAGCCTCTTCGGTCTCAGCGTCCAGCTCTGTGCCCGGGGGACTGCCGAGATCGGCGACGACCGAAGCCGGTTCACTGACGTCCGTGGTCTGAAGGCACGCTGGATCGCCGCCGATCACAGGGCTTCCGGCAGGAAGCCGAGCCTCATCCGGCGGTAGCACGACCGTCTCAGCCACGCCAACTGTCTGTGGAGCTTCCTCAGCTTTTAACGGATCACGGGGAGAGACCCACTACCGGCGCCGCCACGACTCCACGGAGACTGCCCTGCCGTCTGCACAACCTCTCCAACCGGATGCCTGGCCAGCTCCACCGATGCCTGCAGGGCAACGTGCAGTTCGATGAACAGGCGGCCTTCCCCGTTCCGGTCGCCGCCGCAGCTTGACTCTGTAGCTCCGGGAGGTGTCTTGGAAACCGAGCTGATCGAGTGGTCAGCGAGTTCGCATTCGACTACGACGAGCGGCTTGAGGGTCGTCAGAGGCTTCGGCCGGAGAACTGATCAAGGTGTCTGAGCTTCGCCTCATGCCTTGTAGTCGGATAGTCAGCCGGGAAGAGCTCGTGCGACCCGCGACCTCCTCCAACAAGTGGTCAAGAGCATAGCTGTGAGGTTCACTCGGCCAGTGTTGATCAGCCCCATGCGGACGTCGTTGACGGGTGGGCTTCCCTCCAGCCGTAGTACGTGCTGGCTGCCGGTGCCCGAGCGGGCCAATTATCACGGCGTGATAGGCAGAACGGGTGAAGCAGTCAGCTATCTAACGCCGTGAGAGTTGAAAGAGGCTCCAGCGTTAGTACAGTGACTGTCATGACTTCCCCAAACATCACGGACGATCGGGAGAAGGTCGTTTCGAAGCTCCCTGGTTGGCTCCGGCAAGCACTGAAGATCCGTGCGGCTCAGCTCGCCGTGGACATCCAGGACGCGGTGGACAGCGGCATCACGGCCTGGCGAGCTCTCGGCTCCAACCTGTCCCCCATCGACACCTCGGGTGCCGAGTCCTTCGCAACGGTCCTTCCGCCGGACCAGTGGGCGGGCTTCCGCTCTGACTGCAAAGACCGGGGAGTATCCCTGATTCAGGGTCTGGCGCAGTCAGTACAACTGTGGCTCGACAACAACCCAGCCCCGCACGTCAAGCGGCCAACCATCACTCGCCGTGTCATCGTCTGCAACCAGAAAGGCGGGGTTGGCAAGACGGCGATCACGGCAGGCACGGGAGAGGCACTAGCCGAGGACCCGGCTTCCCTGATGCCCGTCCGGGTGTCCAAGCACTTCGCAGCCCTGCTTGAGGAGGACAGCGACGGGACACACGCCGATCCCCTGACCTTTGAAGACCTTCCCGGGCTCGGACAACGGGTGCTACTCGTCGATTTCGATCCACAAGGCCACCTCACCAAGCAGCTAGGTCACGCCCCCCTGCCTATGGGAGGTGACTCCCTGACCAACCACATGGCCGGCGAAGCTAAAGGACACCTGCGGGATGTCATCGTCAGTATCGACCGCTTCGACAACCGTCTGCACCTACTCCCCGCGTGCACTGACGCCTTCCTGCTCGACGTGCGCCTTGCTTCCGTCCGGGCTCGCGAAGCCGCCCTTGAGCGCGCTCTCGCGCCGGTGGAAGGCGACTACGACGTTGTGCTCGTCGACTGCCCGCCCAGCCTTGGGCTGAGCATGGACGCGGCTGCCTACTACGGACGCCGCCGACCTGACGAAACTCCAGGAAACTCAGGCGTTCTCATCGTCGTCCAAGCCGAAGACAGCAGTGCCGACGCATATGATCTCCTGACTTCACAGATCGAAGACATGCGTAATGACCTAGGGCTTGACCTGGACTACCTCGGGATCGTGGTCAACCACTACGACGCACGCCGCGGCTACATCGCTACCTCTTCGCTCCAGTCCTGGATGGACATAAAGGACCCCCGGGTGGTGGGCGTAATCGGTGACCTCAAGGAACAGAAGGAGGCCGTACGAGTGAAGCGTCCGCTGCTTGCCTACTCCCCCCGGTGTGAGCAATCCGTCGCCCTCCGCGCCCTGGCTCGGGAGATCAGCAAGTGACTAAAGCGAAAGACCTCGGGATGGGCGCGTCTTTTGGGCAGGCCCGCCCTGTCAGTGCCCGTCGGGCCGCGATCGGCGCAGTAACAGCTGCTCCCACGGTTGGTGTCCCTGACCCAACTGAGCTGCCCGTTGGTGTCATCAGCCAGAATCCAGATAACCCCCGCGACGAGCTGCGCGATGTTGATGGTTTGGCTGAGAGTATCCGAGAGATCGGGCTCGTCAACGCGATCACCGTCGCATCCCTGGAAGCCTACCTACGGGAACGACCGGAACGAGCTTCTGAGATCGACGAAGGCGCCAAGTTCATCGTTGTTGACGGCCACCGCCGACTCGAAGCCGCACGCCTTGCTGGCATGCAGACCATCCGAGTAAGCGTTGACAACGCCTTCGTCTCCACTGACGAGTCACTGCTCGAAGCGGCATTCGTCGCCAACGTTCATCGTGACGACATGAACCCCCTCGAGGAAGCCAGCGCGCTCCGTAAGCTGGTCGATTTCTACGGCTCGCAGACCAAGGCAGCCAAGAGGCTAGGCATCCCCCAGTCCACGATCTCGTCGAAACTGTCCATCCTTGAGCTAGACCCCCAGTTGCAGGCGGACCTTATCAGCGGGCGCCGCAAGGTTGAGCATGTGCGGAACCTGTCCAGGCTCTCCGCTGCCGAGCAGAGGCAGGAGGCCGACGCCCGAGCTGCTGCCGCCAGTAGTCGAAAGCGCTCAGCCGCAAATGACCTATCACGCCGTGATAATGCGCCACAGGAGAAGCAGCTGTCACGCAGTGCTGATGAACAAGGGGCTCCAGAGCAGCTATCACGCCGTGATAATGATCCCGGCGTCTCGGAGCTACCATCGCGTGACACCCCGGACGGGGGAGTGGAACAGCGAAGCGACGAGCTGCCAGCGCCGCGCTCGGCTGCTCCTCCGCCAATCGCCAGCAACGCGGACAAGCCGCCTGTGAGACCTGTCGTCAAGATGCCCTGGCACGACGGAGAGCAAGTCGCAGACCTCGTCCTGCAGAAGATGAAGCCCGAGGAGCAAGACAAGCTCCTCCGCCGGCTCATGATTGCTCGGAACGCAGCAGCACACACACAGGCAGCCACTCCCTGACAGCTCCACACCCGATGCCAGCCGGACCCTGTGCCAGGGGCCTGGCAGTACCCGGTGTCCGAGTGCCAGTGGCGCTAGCGGGTCTGGCCTATCACGCCGTGATAGGCCAGACCCGCTCTACCTACCTACCGCAGGTTCGGCAAGGTTGAGCGTGTGCGGAACCTGTCCAGGCTCTCCGCTGCCGAGCAGAGGCAGGAGGCCGACGCCCGAGCTGCTGCCGCCAGTAGTCGAAAGCGCTCAGCCGCAAATGACCTATCACGCCGTGATAATGCGCCACAGGAGAAGCAGCTGTCACGCAGTGCTGATGAACAAGGGGCTCCAGAGCAGCTATCACGCCGTGATAATGATCCCGGCGTCTCGGAGCTACCATCGCGTGACACCCCGGACGGGGGAGTGGAACAGCGAAGCGACGAGCTGCCAGCGCCGCGCTCGGCTGCTCCTCCGCCAATCGCCAGCAACGCGGACAAGCCGCCTGTGAGACCTGTCGTCAAGATGCCCTGGCACGACGGAGAGCAAGTCGCAGACCTCGTCCTGCAGAAGATGGGACTTGTGACATTGAGGAAGCTGCCCCACGGTGCAGAGGGGGATCGTCCTAGACCGCGCCTGGCGTATCACGCCGTGATAGATGCCTCACGACCCAAGCCATCTGGATGCCTGTATAGCCCTGCTTGCTGTTCGGCTGCGGCTGCCAGGGGAGTGTCCGTTGCATGTGGTGCGCCTCACAGAGGCACTGGTGGTCAGGGGGCCCTGTTCCGCCGACGAGATCCTCAGAGAGATGGAGGCGTGAAGCCGCGGACATTCGTGGCGAGCGGAGCCCTGCCTGAAACGAGAGATGCCGTGCGACTTTCGGCGACAAGCCTCGTCAGCGAGCGCTGCAGCTCGATGGTCACCGACCGATGGGGAGCGACGCCCCTTTAAAGCAATCCAGACCAGGTGGGCCGCCCCCGTCAGAGACCCAAGCGACTGAAGCGACCGAAGCATGCAGATTGCCTTATCAGGCAGGCGCGCCAAGGCATTGGTTGCTGCGTGGCGATGAAGTCCGGCGAGGTAGCTTTCGAGCCTTGCAGCCCCTATGGAGGCCAAGCTGCCAGAAGGTGGGTGGGGGACTGCACTGGCGAGAGTGATGAGCCGGGGATCTCATGCGAACGCAGCGTTTGAGACAGCTGAGTGCTTCGCGTCAGGTCTTTCCTTCGGAGACGCGCCTTTCGATGTAGCTGCGGGTGCGGTATCCCAGCGAACAGGCCAGCACGACGGGTCATGTCCCCTGTGGTGGTGTAGCTGATCATTGGGCGGTGCCGGCAGGCAGTTGGTGTTGTCCGGATAGAGGCTGTCCATGCTTTCGCATGGAGAGGTAGCGGCGGGGGAACGCGATGCGCTCGTCGTGGAGCTCGGTGAGGGCGGCGGTGGCCAGGCGGTTCACCGCGTCGGTGTTCGGGGAGACATGGACGACGTCGGGGCGTCGTTTGATCTCCCGGTTCAGGCGCTCGAGCGGGTTAGTCGACTGGATCTTCTTCCAGTGCTGATGTGTGAAGTCCGCGAATGCGGTCAGGTCTTCCTTGGCATCGAGGAGCATGTCTGTGACCTTGGGGAACTGTCGGCCGAGCATGTCGGCGGCGGTGTCGAGCTGGGTGCGGACCGCGTCTGCGGTGGGCTGGGCGAAGACGGTGCGGATCGTGGCGGCGACCATCTCCGCGGAGACTTTTGGGATCACGGAGAAGACATTGCGCACGAAGTGAACACCACAGCGCTGCCAGGCTGCCCCGATCATGACTTTGGGGATGGCCCTGACCAGGCCGCTGTGGCTGTCGGAGATGACGAGGCGGACGCCGCTCAGACCGCGCGCCCGCAGCGAGCGCAGGAACTGGGTCCAGAAGGCCTCGGTCTCGCTGTCCCCGCCCATGACACCGACGACTTCGCGGCCGCCGTCCTCGGTGACACTGGTCGCGATGACGACGGCCTGGGACACGATCTGGTGCTTGAGGCGGGCCTTGACGTAGGTGGCGTCGAGGAAGAGACAGGGGGGAACCAGATGTGATCGAGGGGCCGGGTCCGGAAGGTGTCGAGTTGTTCGTCGGGGCCGGCGCAGATCCTCGACACCTCACTCTTCGATATGCCGGTGTCCGAGCCGAGGGCTTTGACCAGGTCGTCAACGGAGCGGGTGGAGACTTTGTGGACGTAAGCCTCCATGATCACGGCGTAGAGGGCCTGGTCGATGCGGCGTCGGCGTTCCAGCATGCTGGGGAAGAAGCTCCCGGCCCGTAGCTTCGGGATCGCGAGTTCCGGGTCTCCGCCCTGCGTGGTGACCGTCTTCTCACGGTTCCCGTTGCGATGAGTGGTGCGGGTGCCGGCGCAGACTCAAGCAAGCGAAGTAGGTCATGCTGGGACAAGGCCACCGGGCACCTCCTTGGACTGAACTGGCCGTTCACCAAAGACAGTTGCACGGTGGCCTGCCCCGTTCTCAGAGAGCATTCACCAGCATCCGATGCACGCGGGAGCACGACGACGGCGCACTTCCCAGCCAAGATCAGCTACACCACACCGCGGGACACCATCAAGCGCATGGAGACGCTCGCCGCGTCAACTTGGTGGCACCGTCTTACGACCTGCCCAGTCGAACACCCAACGGCCGGGAAACCGCCACGTTCAAGCCCGTCAGCTGCACGTTCATCGAGTACGCCGACCCATGCCTTGACCTATGAAACAAAACCGGGCCTGCCCTCGACCTGCTAGCCGTTGCCGTCAAGAAGCCCCCGGCTCCGCCCGCTGGCAGAGTCACAGGAACAGCTGGCCCGCAGGGGCAACCAAATATGTGAACCCGGATTGCTCGGAGGCAGCAGCCCACATGTGGGGTCCGAAGTGAAGCAGGGGAAAGTCGCGGAATCGGACCGCTGACCTGCATGTTTGCGACCCGGAGGGATCTGATACAAGTGCCTCTTGCGCGGCTTGAGGAGCTGACTACCTGGAGCCCGCCAAGAGTGAAACCATGGGGTTCCCAATTTGGGAACCTACTGAAGGTGAGACCGTGAGCACGCGAAAGAAGAACCAACCAACACGTGCAAAGCGCCCAGCCGTGCGGCTTGGCGCTGTTGACACCTGGGCCATTGCCGAACGCCTCCGCCAGCTGCACGAACTAGGGGACGATCCAGAACTCGAGAGGTTTCCCTCCCCAGAAGAGCTTTACCTGGTCCTGCAGCACACCTCACGCATGGCTACTCAGCTGAAACAGCCCGTGGACGCCAAGGGAAACGTGGCAGGGGAGGCAGCTCTGCTCCGTGTCAAGCTGTGGCAGTACCTGCGCGAGCAGGCTGACGCGGGGCAGCTCAAAGCCATTGAGCACGGACGAGCCGCTGGGGTTGCCTGGCATCACTTCAACGAAGCGCTCGGTGTGAAATCAAAGCAGGGTGCCTATCAGAAGGCCCAAAGACTGAAAGCCGAGCAAGTTCGGCAGCCTTACGAGCGGCGCTCACCAGAAGTCGCGCGCCAGTACGAGCAACGGAAGCTGGCAGAGGAGCGGGCCGAAAGAACGCGTGTTAGGTCGCAAGAGCAGCGCTTTCCTCTAGCTCTCAAGATCGGCCGCATGCTGGTCAAGCATCAGCGTGACTTCCGAGTAGAGGACATGGCGGAATACTGGCTCAGTGAGATCATCGACACCATTGACCATCGAGAAACGGCCCTTGAACGGGCAAACTTCACCACCTTCATCGAGCAGTTTGTCCGTGAGATCCACCAGCTCGCAAAGGAACGCGGCCACCAGCCCGTCTGCAGTGAAGAGGCACGCCACGCACTAGCGCTTGCTACCGAATTTACTTACCGGGCCCGCCCGCAGATCACGTAGTCGCACGACGCGGACCACCAGTTCCCATCGGTTCGGCCCCAACCTCGGCTACTTGCACGTCAGCTGATTGACTTCCCTTCACCCGCCTAGCGGTGGGGGATTCCTGCCACGGTCGGCTGACCGGCTCGGTGGGTTCTGCCTTCTTCGCGCTGTGCCAGGGCCGGAGGTTCCGTCTTACCTGCGCTCGACAGGCTGATACCGCCCGACCGGCGGCCTTGGCGACGTTGACCGCCGCGGTGATGTCCGGGTCGAGGACGGCCCCGCAGGCTTCATACTCCCACACGCGGACGTGGAGGCGCTTGGGACCGTCCTTGGCGTCGTAGGCCGAGAGACCTGAGAGGTTGGCTCGAAGCGCACAGGGACATCACCTACATCGCCACCGACGAGGGCTGGCTCTACCTGGCCACCGTCATCGACATCGCCTCCCGCCGTGTCGCCGGCTGGGCCACCGCCGGCCACCAGCGAACCAAAGTCGTCGCCGACGCCATCCGAAGCCTTCAGCGAGCAGCTACTGTTGATCCAACAGGGCAGTGGTGTTGCAACGACCGGTTGAGCCTGGGCAGTACACCAGCAGTGAACTCGCCGCCCTGGCAGCAAGGTTCAGTATCAGACTGTCGGCCGGACGCACCGGCCAGTGCTGGGACAACGCCCTCGCAGGATCATTCTTCTCCACCCTGAAGAACGAGCTCGGTGACCCACACCCCTGGCCCAGCCGGGCCGCTGCCCACACAGCGATATTCGAGTGGATCGACAGCTGGTACACCTTGCGCAGGCTCCACAGCAGCCTCGGCTACCGCCGCCCCGCCGAATACGACCTCCCCCGCGGCGTGACCACCACACCAAAGGTGTCCGTTAAAGCGAAACAAGCTCAGTTTTGGATCGGCGCGTGGGGGAGGGGTACCGGCTCGTGGGCGGGGTTGCCACGGGACTGAAGCCATTGGCAGTGAGCTGGATGAGTCAGTCTGCCAGCAGCGCGGCATGGTGGGGCTCAGAGCATGGCGGGAAATGACTGACCTCTCATCAGTGACCGTGTGAACTCCACCGAGCGCAGGGTGCACAGGACAGCATGGAGGCGGTTGGCAGTGCGGGCCCGCTCATTGACCAGTTCCTCATGCCGCGCCATAACAACCGAAGTATGAGGGACTGGTCCTCCGAAGTGACCTGAGCGGGTTCGTGTGGAAAAGTGCGACTTGGTCTACGTGCAAGGCATCGGTGGCCAGTGACCGCGCCGTAGCCAACCGTGTTGCTGGTACGTTGACGATGTCCCGGCCTGCTCATCCCACACCGCCTAGTGACACCGGCCTTGCAGAAGCGGCTCGAGGACGGCGACGAGTCTGTCGTCTGCCGCGGCGGGTCGGAAGGATGAAGCCGGAGGAGCAGGAGCGGATTCTGGCAGCGGCTTAAGGAGGAGGCGCGGAAGAAGGCGGCGACCAAGGCCGCACGGAAGCGCACACCAGGTCCGTCCGCATCCGCAGACGATGGCGCCCACGGCTCGTCACACGATGAGGAGATGAAGACGCGGCCGCTTCATTACGGCGTAATGAAGCATCCTCCGCATGTAGCGGGAGCCGGGGCCGAGCCCTCCACGCCTGCTGCCCCGAGCGACGGAAGAGCGCTGGCCGCCCAACGTGCGTAGGTGCAGTCGGTTGGGTGCGCTGGGCACGGGGCTGGAGAACCCGGTCACGGCTGGCCCGGTGCCGAAGCCGCCGATCAAGTGCCGTGGGAGGACGGACTGCATGTGGCGGAGATCACCATCGAGAAGATAGCCCGCGACCAGATGACGGTTCTGTACGAGCGGTCGGGCGAGGAGCTCAACAAGTAGCCGCCCTGCCCCCTGAGTTTCCCCCAGCCCTCGTCCGTCTCTGGTGACGGACAGGGCCGTCGTGTTACGGGGGTGGGAGTGCGAGCCGAAGAGTCCCGGTAAGGACTCGACGACGGCCAGACGACAACGCCACACTCCTCGATGACGATCTTTCTTGGTGGTGGCGCCGGAACGGCTGCCGAGGGCTTCAATCGTCCTGACGACGTCCTCACCCTCGACGACCTCGCCCAAGACGACGTACTGCCGTCCAGCCACGGGGCCTTGATGGTCGTGCGAGCCGTTGGTACCCGGACCCGAGTTGGCCATGCTCAGCAGGAACGGACGGTCGTGCTTGAGCCGGACGCTCTCGTCGCCGAGCTTCCTGCTGTAGATGCTCTGCCGCCAGTGCCGTTGCCGTTGGTGAAGTCACCACCCTGCAGCACGATCTCCTGGATGACCCGCTGGAAGGGCGAGCCCTTGTAGCCGAAGCCGTTCTGGCCGGTCGCAAGCTCACGGAAGTTGGGGGCGGTCTTCGGCACGACGTCGTCGAACAAACGGAAGACGATGCAGCCGAGCCCATGGCCTCTCCACGACCGGCGGTTCGGCCGAAGCAGGATCCGCAGCCCCCTCCACGCGCCAGCGGAAGCGGATACGCAGGGTGAGTACGATGACACGCGAGTCTCCTGGTGGTCGTCGCCGGGGCAGGCATGGTGACGCCGCCATGTTCCATGCCGCCGCAGAGTCCCGGCGCCGCTACGGCGTGTCGTGGGCCTTCAACCATGCGGTCAAGTCATCGGCATACGCCTCCAGAAACTCCTTGGCGAACTCGCGGGCGTCGGCTGGCCGGCGCCCCATCTGCTCGTACAGCTCGGCGAGGCGGTCGACGGCCGCCTGCGGGTTGCCGTGGCGCCGGGGCGCCTCCGTGCAGGCGAACGCCTCGCGGAAGGCGGGCAGCGCGCGGGCGTCCAGGTGATAGGCGTAGGTCTTAGACCAGCCTTCCTTCCCCGCGGTGGTGGAGGTCAGCGGATTGCCGACATCGGCCGGCCAGATGCCCTGCCGCACCAGGGAGCTGACGATGCGGCTGATGGAAGTGGTGGCGCCGTTGAGCCGGCCCTCGCCGCGCTGGGCGCGGAAGTCGGCACCGAGCGCGCGGCCGTCGCCGTCGGTGGCGAGCTTCAACAGCTGAGCGGCGTCGGGGGTGACGAGCTCGATAAGGCGGGCTGCGGCCTCGGCGGTGAGATACGGCTTGGTGGATTCGACGATGACGCTTCCGGTCGGCTGGGCGGCGGCGAGCGCCAGCCACTCGGGGGACGGATCGTCAACGTACAGGGTGAGGCGTGTTGTCACAGCGTCCCTCTCACAGAACTGACCCAGAAATGAACTTGAAATGGGCCTGATAACGCTGAGCATACCGACAACTCCCGCCCCTCTTGCGGCAGTTCTGGCGGGCACTTTGGTGAGTGGAGCATTTGGCCAACTCGTCCTTCACGGCTGGGGACGTGCCCGAGCCGGGTGCGCGGCGATTCGGCTTTAGGGGATTTAGCCGCCGGGTGTTCGCACCGATTCTGACGGCGCAGGCCGCTTCGTGAATCGGGTGACCACCATACACATCACGCACAACCAAGCTGCGCTGGGAACTCACGGTGGACGACACCGAGCGCCAAGCCCTGGCCACCGCCGCGGCTCGCTGCCCGGGAGCCACGGTGTCGTACGAGCCCGTACCGTAGCTTCCGCTTGCGGGGCCCGCCGATCGCGCCCGTGAAGTTTCCCCGGCCAGTCATGCGGCGTGCACCCGATCCACCAGGTGCTGGAGCCGGCCCTTCAGGAGCGCCATCGCCTCGCCGTCGCTTACCCCGTCCCGTGCGCCGATGACGTCGGCGAGCTCCTGTTCCACGTCGTCCCACGTTGTGGGACGCGCCCTTCCTGGGGTTGGCGCCGAGCGCACCCTGGACCGCCTCCGCGACCTCCCCAGTTCCTCACTGATCTTGATCACGCGCAGCAGCCGGCATCAGCCACGGTGGACGGGGGGGGGGGGGGGGGGGTCGGTCTCCCCCCCCCTCCCCAACCCTTCCCCCTTCTTTCACGTCTCGCCCTCCC
>NZ_JBVJAH010000036.1:0-11158 GCF_055590785.1 Streptomyces sp. NPDC041796 | reverse complement strand
AATCTCACCCCACCCCGGAATAAAAGCCAAGACAGACCGAGGGACCGGTGGGGGGGGGGGGGGGGGGGGGCCCCGCTTCCGCGTCCAGCCACTCCCGCAGCCGCTCCACGTTCGTCCAGGTCTCGCCGTTCAACTCCTCCTCGGGTCGTGCAGGGTCAGCACGGCGCGGTAGTCCGGCTCACACGGCTTACGAGTTGGTGCGTGATTGTGGTTGTGGGGTGATCGCTTGGGGGTGGGATGATCCGGTCCGTGGTGATCACGGTCAGCCGGAACGTTCTCGCGTATCAGCTGTTCACCGGTGTCTCCCGGTAGCATCTGGGCTGTCTGATCGAGGAGTTGGCCGGTCTGTGGCAGGCCGCTGTCGAGGGGCGCCGTCGCGTAGCAGCGGCGGGGCCAGGAAACGCGAGGCAGGGGCAGGCGCCCGGCATCAGGCTGGTGTTCGCCAGCCGGCTGGTCGCCAGGCTGATCCACCTGAGACACGACCTCCCGGACTCCGTCCCGGCGCACCACGCCGTCCAAGCCGTCGCCCACATGCACAACCTCGCCCTCGCGGCGTGATCAGAACGGCCCCCGAACCGGCCAGACCTGCCCAGTCACAGACTTCTGCAACACGCTTTACGACCTCGTGCATGGTTGCTGTGAGGATGTGTTCGGCCGTGGGATTGCCCGGTTGATCATGCTGGTCTGGCGGGCAGTGCGAGGGTGGTTGAGGGCCGAGCCGTCTGTTGGTCGGTGAGGAGTCCTGCGACGGCCCGGATTGTGTCGGGCAGGTTCTCCCGCCGGCTGTGGTGTCGGGCCAGAGCACGCCAGTTCTTGAGGTGGGCGATGCCGTGCTCGACGGGGATTCGGGCTGATGAGTGGGCGAACCGGGCTGCTTCGCGGTGAGCCATGAGCCACTGCAGGTGCTCGGGGTGTTTGCCTCGTCGTTTGCGTGGTGGTGTGACGACCTGGCCGCAGGTCTGGGCGCCGGGCCCTTGGCAGCCGGCGTCGGCAGGTATCTCGAGGTCGATGGTGTCGGCGAGGAGATCGACCAGGCCGGCGTCGCGTGCTTGTGTGATGTCGGTGACGGAGCCTGCCCGCGCCTCGCCGCAATACAAGAGCTGGCCAGGGGAATCGGTGATGATCAGAGCCTTCATCGCGTTGATTCGGCTCTTGCCCTGCTGTGGCCGCCGCGGTGGGCCGAGGGCCTGCGGAAGCGGATCTCGGTCGCGTCCATCAAAGCAGTCCGACCGGTTGCGCCGAGGTGGGCGATGACATTGGCGAGTGTCCGAAGCCGCAGGCCACCCTCGATGCGACAGCCGCGGCCAGCGAGCAGGGGCCGTACTTCGGCAACCGCGCGGGTGATCGTGGACCACTTGAAACCAGCAGGCCAGCACATCGTGCGTCACTCCGTGCCGCAGGTGAACAAGGGTGGCCAGAAGCCGGTCGACGAAAACAAGCTTGTACTTCGCCCCTGCCCCGACCGCCCGGCGACGCGGTCGATCAAGCAGCCCGGCATCCCTGCAGGCCTGCCAAAAAGAGCCCAACTCGGCAACCAGGACAGCGATCACGGACACCGACAGTCCGGTGATCCCACGCTCCGACGTGATCAGTCTGCGTGCTTCAACCCCCACCACGAACAGCCCAACAACCCCACCCGGCCACCGTCACGCCGCTAACCATGCACGAGGTCGTTAACAGAGGGCCGCCAGGAGGCTGGCAACGACGACGTACACCAGTTGCTGTCTGCGCTCGTTCACCGCGGCGACTCCCGCACGAGGCGAAGGTGGTGGCACCGGTGGACGCCCGACCGGCAGGAGCCGCACGCGTACCTGCTGTAACCGGGGCCGCTCAGCTGCTCCTGCCACTCGATGAGGTGGGCGTCCCGTCTCGGAGTGCCGCACGAGGAGCACACGACGACCGGGCCGCGCCCGGCGGCCTCGGCGAGCGGACCGATGACAGACTCCACCGCGGCGCGCAGCGCGCCCGGGTCCGTGAACATGGGGCCGTGGAGCGGCGAGCGGAGCCAGCGGGTGCCGGAGGGAACCCGGCCGGACTGGGAACGGTCAGCCAGTCTCCGGTCCCGTACCGGGTGACCCTGGCGTCGGACGCGTCGGGCCAGTCGTGCGGACCGCCGGGCGGCAGCAGCCATGCGACGAGAAGGAAGGCCGGGTCCTCGATGACCGGGCCGGACCGGTCGCCGAGTGTGGCGAGGACGTGGTGGCCCCACTCGGCCGGGACCGAAACGGCGCTCCAGCGGTCGTCGACCTCCACCAAGGCGAGTCTGGCGCCGTCGGGCAGGTAGGGCGGCACGGCCCCGCCAGGGGGTGTTCACGCTGCCTCCAGATCGGCCCACACGCGTTTGCCCCACCCCATGGGGTGGACGCCCCCCCACCCGGCCGCCATGGCGTCGATTAGGACCAAGCCCCGGCCGCGTCCTCGAGGGCGGCGGCTCGCGGCTCCGGGCAGTGGCGCGGGTCGCGGTCGACGACGGCGATGCGGACCCGGGACGAGCGGGTTCGGGTGACCGTGACACGGATATACCCACCGCGGGCATGCTCGGCCGCGTTCGCCACCAGCTCGGAGACAACGAGCGCCGCGGCGTCGGCGAGCGCGGAGAGCCCCCACAGGCTCAGGGCTTCACGGACCATGTGGCGGACGACGGCGGCCGACCCGGGCTCGCCGGCCAGCGTCTCCGAAAACCCGGGGCCCACGCGTTCCGGCCTGCAACTACCAGGCCATCCACGGCGGGCCCGGTGCACAGAACGCCGGGGCTGTCCATGGGGACCACCCGGTACGCGTCGCTGATCGCGTCAGGCGCGGTGCGACCGACAGCCGGGATGCCGAGGAAGGTGTCCCGGCCGAAGCACTCTGCCTCGTCGAGCCGCCAGGTGTGCACGATGCTGGCCGAAGCGAGCATGTAGAACTGCTGGCCTCTCTGGTCGAGGAACACCGGCCCGGCGTCGAGCACCCCCGCGAGGAAGACGCCGACCCCGCCCATGTCCGCATCCCCCGCGGCGTACACGTACGCGGCGGGGATGCGGACGGCGGTGAACAGCCCTCCGCAGCGCAGCAGCGCCACCCCGTACGTCGCCCATTCATAACGGCTCTGCTCGACGCTGGCGGCCGGCGACAAATGCCAGTGCTCTACCGCCAGTGCACTCCCTTTGACGGCGTCCCGGGCACACTGCGAACGGATGCCCTCCAGCAGGCCCAGGGTTGTCGACCAGGTGCCGCATGCCTGCTCGACGTGCCCCTGCGCGGACCGCATCCGGCCTGCCGACGCGAGGGACGGGCGCGGATTCGCCGGTGCTCGGTGCCGATGTAGCGGCTGGCCGCCGTGGTGTGGAACGCCTCAGCGGCACGGCTCCGGAATGGGAAGGACCTGCTGGGCCGACCCAGCGGACCTACGCCTGGCTTCACCAGTTCAAGCGGTTTCGGCCCCGCTACGCGATACGCGTCGGCCACCACCTCGCACTACTCCAACTCGCCTGCAGCATTATTTGCTCGAGACGACTCCGGGACTCAGTTTGCACGATCAGTAAGCAGCGAATGTCCGAGGCCCACGCCCCAGACAATGTGGGCCGTTGGGCTACCAATGATGGTGCGTGGTGGTGGCGGTGGTGGTGGAGTGTATTGTGGGACTGGGGTGGGGCAGTGGCGGAGATTTTTTCGTTGCCGGTGACCTGCTCAAGCCGGTGTGTTTGGGTGCGCTCGTGTCGTGTTGAGCGATGCTTGCGTATCCGTGAGAACGAGGCGGGGGAGCCGTACAGGGGGATGGGGGAGTTGTCGATGCAAGCGGTCACCGCGGTGTCAGGTGAAGACCCATGGCCCCGTGACCTGGCTCGGTGAGTTGCCAGCCGTAGTACTACGGCAGCCCTTGCTGGGCCTAAATAGCGCCTGCCGGAGCTTCTTCGGCTGCGGTTTGGGGCAGGCGCTTGTGCGTAGGGGCACCCCTGGTTCACGTCTCGCTAGGACAGCCGACAGGCCGTCAGGTTTACCCGCGAACCCGCCTGATCGAGGTGCGGACCGGGTCCTTCACTTGCGAAAGCTGCGGTCTGGTCACGGACCGGGATTCGGACGCGGCCTGCAGCCCCACCGCCCTCGCGGCATCCTTTACGACTGCTACCGGAGTGTCAGGAGGCCAGGGCACGCAAGTGCCGAGACTGCGTGGAGCCGACCACAGGCCCGACCAGCATCCAGCCACTGGATTTCCGCATCACTCCATTCGATCCGCTGAGTTGCGGCCCCCTAGCGCCGTACTTAGTGTGAAGTCAGATTGACAATCGGTCACTTGTCCAGCTCGTCGCTTCGCTGTCCACCCGCTGTTGCAGAAGCCTTTGGCGAATCCACGAGACGCTCATTTCGCACAACCAACAGATTTTCCAGGAGGCTGTACTAATGCCGTTAAAGTTAAGGCGTAGCAAGGTTGCCCTCTGTGTTGCAAGCAGCCTGATAGCGACGGTGGCGGTTAGCGGGCCAGCTGCAGCAGCCGCAACCGCCGCTCCTAGCCACATCAGCCACTGCGTTCCATACAAGGGACGTGTCATCGCGAAGACTGGGCTGCTGGTGCGCAACGGTCCCTCCCGTGCACACAAAGTAATCGGAGCACTTAAATACGGGCAAATCGTAAAGGTAGCATGCAAGACGCGTGGCCAGTGGACCGATGGTAATCCCCGGTGGTATCGAATTGGTAAGGGCTGGGCCTTCGCCTCAGCTCGATACATCAAGAATGTTGGGCCGGCTCCTCACAAGTGCGGGCTACATCACTAGCGGACACCCAACGCAGGTTGATGGGCTACTGCTTCCAGCACCCCCCGGGGTGCTGGAGGCACCAATCGCTAGCAACCTCGCGCAGACTGGCCAACTGGCTCTTGTCCACGTTGTGATGCCTGCCGTGGACCGCCCGACGCCGGACTGGTACAGCCGAGAGAAGCGGTGAGTCAACATCCATCACGATGGAATTGCGCAGTGCCTGAGTCAACCAAGTGATGGTTCCAGCGCATAGTTTCGTTACTGCGGCCAGTCGACTCTGGTCTAGTGAGGAGCACATTCGGCTTCCTTGCGGAGGTGAGAGCCTGGGGGCGGAGGTGGTTCCTTTGTGGTCAGGCGAAGGACCGCCCCGCAACCCAGCACCCAACTGTTCGCACTCAAACTCGGTGTGTTTCCCCGCGTAGACAGCATGGGGGAGCAGCAGAGAATTTCAGTTACGGCTAACCTCGCACACCATGAATACTGTCGCGCCCCAAGAGTCGGGTGTACACGCGTCGATCATCGTTGCCCATGACACAGACGGATGCATTGCCGTGCTAAGAGCACGCTTGCCCCACAGGAATGCCACGCACGTACTTCTGCCCGGGGGGCGGCGAGAGCTTGGAGAGACCGCAGAAGACTGCGCGCGGCGCGAACTACGCGAAGAAACAGGCGTGAGGGCTCGCAGGTGGCGTGCTCTCGGGTCCTACGCAGTCACTCTGGCCAGCCCGTCGCGCCTGTCCTTCTTCCTTGCGGAGGACTTATTTCTCGGCCCCCAAGATCTAACGCCTGCAGAGGAAGGACACACCCTGATGTGGTGGTCCATGGAGGAGGCGATTGAGGCTGCTACTACAGGACGGTTTCTTCTGTATGGAGGCCCTCTTGCTCTCTTCCTGGCGGAACGAGCACTCAAGAGCTAACTCTGTCTGCTAGCCTCGATCTTGCATGACGGTCCGCCGACGGAGTCGGTGGACCGTTTCGCTTTCTATGGCTGGTGGTGGGCAGGCTGAGGGGCCGTGTGTCGTCTCGGGTGGACGCCGGGTTCCACTGCTCCGGTCTGTGCTGTTCCCTCGTAGGGGCGGGAAGGTTGCTGGTCAGCCGGGGTTCGGTAGGAGTGCAAGACGTTCGAGGGCGCCTGTGACCTCACCGGTCCAGGGCCAGTGGCGGGCGATACGAAGGATGCGGCGCCGGCCGGTGGTGACGAGCTGGGCGGCTGCGGAGAACAGGCGGAACCGCGAGACGGCGGGGCTCCCAGAGCCGGGCCTGGCCGGTCAGAGCGAGCATGGGCATCCAGGCCAGCAGGTCGAGTGCGATCTGGACGATCTCCAGCCAGACCTTGTTCTGGGCGGTGTGGTGCAGGGGCAGGTTGCGCAGGCCGGTGGACCGGGCGGCCCGGATCCGGTCCTCGGCGCGGGCCCGCAGCCGGTGACGGAGCTCGAGCTCGGCGATGGGACGGTCCGGGGTGTTGGTCGCGAAGCACGTGATCCGCATGCCATCCGCGTCCGTGATCCTCAACTGGGCGCCGGGATGCGGCCGTTCCTTGCGGACGATCAGCCGCATGCCGCTGGGCCAGCCGTCCAGCAGGCTGCCGGTGAGCTCGGCGACCCAGGCACCGTCACGGACCTGGCCGTCGGCCTCGACGGCCGGCGTCCATGCCGGGCCGGGGATCTTCATCACATGCTGGTGGATCGCCTCGGTGATCACCATGCCGACCGAGTAAGACAGCCTCCGGCCTCGCTTCGTGAGCCAGGACACGAAGTCGTGGGTGCCGCCGGCGGAGTCGGTGCGGATCAGCGTCCGGCGCCCTCGCCGGTAGTGCTTCGGCAGTTGGGCCAGGGCTAGTTGGGCGGTGGTGATGTGGTCGGCTGCCGTGTTGGAGCCTGCGTTTCCCGGCCTGAGAAGAGCGGCGACCGGCTCTCCGGTTCCGCCCAGGCCGTGGTCGACGAAGGCCGTCAGAGGATGATGCCCATAGGTCTTCTTCCAGGTCGCGGCCGCGTCCTCCTTGTCGGAGTGCGCGATCACGAGGACGCCGTCGAGGTCGATCGTGACCTGCCCATCAGCTTTTGGGGCATGCTTGCCTGCCAGCGACCAGACCCGGCTGCGGACTTCGGACCGCGCGGACCGCGCGGACCGGACAGCCTGCAGGACTTTCTCGCCGGAGGCGGCGAGGGTATCGATCAGGCGGGAGACGGTCGGGTCGGAGGCGACCGGGCCGAAGAGGGCCGGCTCACACCGCAGCATCGCGACGTCCGCGAGGCAGTCCCCGCCCAGTGCGACCGCCAGAGCGAGGTCCAAGAGGGCCTTGCCGGGATCGTGGACGGCCCGCGGTTTGCGCCACGGGGCCAGAGCCTGGGATATGGCCTGGTCAAGACCGGTCTTGCGGACCGTTTCGACGAGCAGTACCGCCCCAGCCTGGGAGACGACCTGGCGGCCGTCGTCCTGGACGCGGACACGGGGGTACAACCCGATAGAGTGCTTCACCTGGGAAGTGCCTCCGGCGGTGGCAGGAACAAGGACCTCGACAATCCTCATTCTTGCTGGTCAGAGGCACTTTCTGCTTTCCTGACCAACTGCCGGACAGCCCGCTTCATGAAAGCGCGAGGCTAGGTCCCGTATAAGGGTGTGAGCTGGGGGTCTGCCTGACGGTACGGTCAGCGGGTGGAGTCGAAGAGGGTGAGCGAGTGCCCGTTGCACGGGGCCGGCGTGCGTCCTGACTACCTGGTCGGGCGCCGTCTCGAGCAAGTAGTCGCCTCGTGGCACCTGTACGGCTCAGACGCTCCGTCCGGCCCGTTGGACGTGTGGCTGATCGACAGTGAGGCGGTCGCCACGCGCATCACGACCGGTTCGGACTGGTGCCTGATCGTGGAGACGTCGGACCGCTTCGAGGGATACGACATGGCGGAGTCGGGCCGCATCGAGGTGGCCCCGACCAGCAGCGAGACCCCGTTCGCGGATCACCTCGGCGAGGCGGTACTGGCAGTCAGCGAAGAGAGTGTCCCGGACAGCGGACGGATCGCACTGGAGATCACCTTCGACTCCGGCCGTGTCCGGTGTGAGACCTGGGCCGGAGATCTCCGCCTGTCCAGCAAGTGATCAACGGACCGGCCATGGCGTGAACCGTGTGAGGCTCCCGCCGTGGCTGGCGTGATCACGGCGTCGCAGCCGTCCTGGATAACCCCGTTCACCGGGATGAGCCCCCGCCGTTTCGGCACGTTGGTGGCACCGCTGCGGCACGAGGGAGCTGACGCGGTTCGCAGAGGCCGGCCATGGAGCCTGCCGCTGGCGGACCGGGTGCTGTTGGTCACTGCCTACTGGCGCACCAACTTGACACTGCGGCAGCTCGCCCCACTATTCGGCGTCTCAAAGTCCGCAGCCGCCCGCATCATCAGCCACCTCGGCCCCCTGCTCGTGCTCAAGCCCCGCAGACGATTCCGCAAGAACACCGTGCTCATCGTGAACGGAACCCTGGTCCCCACCCGCGACCACACCGTGGCCGAGCGGTCGAAGAACTACCGGTACTCGACGAATCACCAGGGTCGTCATCGACACCCGGCGCGCCGTCGTGGTCGGCCAGCCGCTGCCCCAACCGCAACGACTGCAAGGCGTGGGCACTGTCCGGAGCCGAGGACACCGTCGGCCGCACCACGTGATCGCCGAGCGGGGGGCTATCGAGGCACCGGCCTGGTCATCCCACACCGGCGCGAGCGCGGGCAGAGCGAACTGCCGGCCTGGAAGGAGACCACAACACCTCTCACCGCCGGGTCCGCGCCCGTGTCGAGCATGCCTTCGCTCGCATGAAGACCTGGAAAATTCTCCGCGACTGCCGCTTGAAGGGCGACTGCGTCCATCACGCGATGAGAGGCATCGCCACCACTGCGACCCAGCTCACCCGCCGCGACGGCAACAGCTACCTCACCATCGATCGGCACCCGATCCTGCTGCTGCCCCGGCTCGCCAGACTCCTGCACCAGCTGGCGGAAGTACCCCACTCCCGGGCCGCCCTCACCCGCACAAACCGAGGCGAGCCATGGATCTTCCCCGGCCTCGTCCCCGGCCGCCCCACCTCACAGACCGGCCTCAGCTCGAAACTCCTGGCGCACGTCATCGACACCAGGCCAGCCCGAAACGCGGCCCTAGTCGCTCTCTCCGGTGACCTGCCCGCACCGGTCCTCGCGAGCATCCTCGGTCTCCACCCCAACACCGCAGTCCGCTGGGCAGGGTTTGCCAAAACCTCCTGGGCCGACTACCTAGCCGCCCGCGCTGCGGAGCCTGGTCATGCCCCTTGTGGTGGTGTAACTGATCACTTGGTGGTGTCGGGCAGGTTGGTTCCGGTGTCTGGGTAGAGGCTGTCCATGCTTTCGATGGAGAGGTGGCGGCGGGGGAAGGCGGTCCATTCGTCGTGGAGTTCGGTGAGAACGGCTGTGGCCAGCCGGCTGACGGCGGCGGTGTTCGGGAAGACCTGGACGACGTCGGAGCGGCGTTTGATTTCTCGGTTCAGGCGCTCGAGCGGGTTGGTCGATTGGATCTTCTTCCAGTGCTGGTGGGGGAAGTCCGCGAAGGCGGTCAAGTCCTCCTTCGCTTCGAGCGAGCATGACTCTGACCTTGGGGAACTGGCCGCCGAGCATGTCCGCGACGGTCTCGAGGTGGGGTCCGGACGGCTTCGGCGGTGGGTTGGGCGAACAGGGTGCGGATGGTCGCGGCGACCATCTCCGCAGAGCCCTTCGGAATCACGGAGAACACGTTGCGGACGAAGTGGACGCGGCAGCGTTGCCAGGCGGCGCCGATCATGACCTTCCGGATCGCCTTGATCAATCCGCTATGGCTGTCGGAGATCACAAGGCGGACGCCGGTCAGACCACGTTCTCGCAAGTGACGTAGGAACTGAGTCCAGAAGGCCTCGGTCTCGCTGTCGCCGGCCATGACATCGAGAACCTCACGGCCGGCATCCTCGGTGACGCCGGTCGCGATGACGATTGCCTGGGAGACGATCCGGTGCTCGACGCGAGCCTTCACATACGTCGCGTCGGGGAACAGGTACGGAAACCGGATGTGATCAAGCGGTCGGGTGCGGAACACCTCGAGCTGTTCGTCGAGGCCGGCGCAGATCCTGGAGACCTCGCTCTTGGATATGCCGGTGTCGGAGCCGAGGGCTTTGACCAGGTCGTCGACGGAACGGGTGGACACGCCGTGGACGTAGGCCTCCATGACCACGGCATAGAGCGCCTGGTCGATACGTCGCCGGCGCTCGAGCAGGCTGGGAAAGAAACTGCCGGCCCGCAGTTTGGGGATCGCGAGCTCGAGGTCGCCAGCCTGTGTGGTGAGGGTCTTCTCCCGGTGCCCGTTGCGATGAGCGGTCCGGGTCTCGGTCTGCTCGCCCCACCCGGCACCGATCCGCGCGGTGGCCTCGGCCTCGATCATCCTGCAACAAGCGTTCGGCGACTTCGCGGACGAGTTCAAGACCGTCCGCCGAACGTAGTGACTCGAGCAGGCGAAGTAGGTCATGCTGGGACAAGGCCACCGTGCACTCCTTGGGTTGAACTGCCCGTTCACCAAGGACATTTGCACGGTGGCCTGCCCAGTTTTCAGGGAGCCGAACGGCGCACATCCCAGCCAAGATCAGTTACACCACTCGGCGGGACACCATCCGGAGCCTCACCGGGAGAGGAATACGACGCCGCAGAAATAAGCGGTCTGCGCCCGTAGAGGAAGTGACGGCCCATGGGCTTGCCCCGCCGCATGAACACGTAGCGGACCGACCGCTGGGCCCATGCGTCGTGGCGGGCTGCGGCGTTCGCGGCCTTGGCCGCGTCGATCAGCTCGCGCAGCGCGTCCGCTGCTGGAAGATCCTCGCCACCCGCTACCGCGGCCCGCTGGACATCTTCCCGAGCATCGTTCGCACCATCACCGCACTCGCTCTCTTCCGAACCTCCTGGTAAAGGGCTTATGAATAACCCTCCCGTCACTATGCTGGAGTCGATCAACTTCCCGGGGTTCTTTATCCGGCACCATAATTTCGAGGGCGAACTCAACGAGTACGAACCAGCCAAAGGGCAGGATTACCAGTTCGAGATCGTTTCGAAGGGGGACGGGGCGAGGGTCTCCCTGAAGTCGGTCAACCTTCCCAACCGCCTGTTGCGGCACAAGAATTTCCGACTCTTGTTGGAGGAGGTGCCCGAGGACGGGCCTGAACGTCAGCTGTTCGACAAGGACTCAACGTTCTTCCTGGAGGTCGGACTGGCCGACATCCACGGCTTTTCCTTTCGTTCGACCAATTTCCCCGACCATTATATTCGACATTTCAACTTCCACCTGTTGATCGAGAAGAAGGACAGTGAGCCTCTTTCGTCCTGTGCTGGAGGGTGGAATGGGCGGGTCAGCAGGTGTGGTGACGAGGCAGGGCCCCTCGTCGTTGGCGTGGTGATCTCAC
>NZ_JBVJAH010000035.1:0-28591 GCF_055590785.1 Streptomyces sp. NPDC041796 | reverse complement strand
CTTCGAGGTCACCCCACCGCCGAGCACGGTCGTGCTGGGCTGACCCTCACCAAGAGTCATCAGCCAGGCTTGACAACCCCATTGGGAATCGTTTGGTGACCGAGCACCATGGGCTTCAGGGCCTGACTGTCGTGGGTGTTGGCCGCGGTGACGCCGACGACGAGGGGCAGGCCGTTCGCGTCCGACAGGACGTGCATCTTGGAACCCGCCTTGCCGCGGTCCACGGGGCTCGGACCGGTGAGTTCGCCCCCTTTTTCGCCCTGACGTGGGCGGAGTCGAGGACGGCTCGGGACAGGTCGAGCAGGCCGGCGTCGTCGAGGCGGTGCAGGATCTCCTCGTGCAGCCGGACACCAGCACGTAGATGATCGCGGCGAACAGCGTCTCATCAGGCGTGTCCTGCGTCCCACCACCCTGAGGCCGTACCTTCGACGGCGGGATCAGCGGCTTCGCGATCTCCCACAGTCCATCCGGAACAATCCAACACCACGTACCCCTCCCCATGACGACCCCGCCGACAGCGGACTGGAGGGTCGCCGCAAGTCGATCCAGGCCATGGCCTCGAGGCTGCCGGACGGCAACGAGCAGAACCTGCAGCAGTTCATGAACCAGTCCACCTGGGACCCGGTTCCCGTGCAGCGACGGATCTGCGAGCGCATGCTGCCGCTGGTCAATCCGGCGGCCTGGGTGATCGACGACGTGTCGCTGCCCAAGGACGGAAGGATGTCGGTCGCCGTGGCCCTGCAGTACTGCGGGGACCTGGGCAAACGCGCCAATTGCCAGGTCGCGGTCAGCGTCCACGCCGCCACCGACACCGCCTCCTGCCCGCTGCAGTGGCGGCTGTTCCTGCCTAAAGAGCGGGACGCGGACACCGACCGCCGCACCGCCACCCGCATCCCGCCGCAGGTCACTCACCGCGAGAAGTGGCGGCTGGCTTTGGACATGCTCGACACGCTGGCCGGCTGGGGCACGCCCACCGATTGTCGTGGCCGACGCCGCCTACGGCACCAATGCCCACCTGCGGGCCGGCCTGGCCGAGCGGGGAATCGACTACGTGCTGGCCGTCCGCGCGGACGTAGGTGCCCACCCGTTCGACGCGAAGCCCGTGGCCCCGGACCGCCACGGTCCCATCGGGTGCTGGCCTCAGCCCCGCTACCTCCAGCCCGCACCCTCGGTGGCAGCCCTGGCCGCCGGCCTTGGACAGGAAGCATTCGTCTACCTCACCTGTCGGAAGGGCTTACGCGGCGCGTTACGCTCCCGCTTCACCGCCGTGCGCGTCCGCCCCGCGGGCAAGGCCGTCGAACGTCCGATCCGGGCCGCCGCCTCGGCCGAACAGGGCTGGTGGGACGGCATCCTGCCCGACTGCTGGCTGCTGGTCGAGTGGCCCGGGGACGCCGAGGCGCCCACCGACTACTGGCTGTCCAACCTGCCGGCCGACACCCCGATCACCGACCTGGTCCGTCTGGCCAAGGTTCGCTGGCGCATCGAGCACGACTACCGCGAACTCAAACACGGCCTGGGTCTGGACCACTTCGAAGGCCGGTCCTGGCCCGGCTGGCACCACCACGTCACCCTCGTGACCTCCGCCCACGCCTTTTCTCACCGAACAGCGGCTGACCCCAAAAGCACCCGCACCGGGCTCACCGTCTACCAGATCCTCGACGCCCTCCATGAGGTCCTGACCGGCATCTGCACCACCCGTCACCAGCCCCTGCCCAGCAGACCGCACACGACATCAAGATCGAGACAGACCTGACGGAGTCCTGCTAGGCGTGTCCCCCCTCAGGGCGCTGCGGCTCCGGTGCGTCCGGCGAACTCACGAATTCCGGGCAGGGGTTGCGGTGAGTAGAGCAGGTCTGCTGTGAGCGTCTGTACAGCTGGGCGGCGAACTTCCTCGGGCGCTTCGTGCTCGACGGCTCGTAGTGCGTGGTAGGCCCTGAGGGGGTTGCCGATCTGGTGCCACATGCGGGCGGTATCGGTCCAATACCGTGCTCGGCGCTCTGCGGTCGGCAGTTGGGTGGGGATGAGGCCGTTGGCGTACGGAGTGCCGTCGTCCGGTGTTCCAAGGGCGTTGTAGGTGCTGATGCGGTACATCGAGCATTCAGCGGGGCTGGCGTTGAGGGTGAACAGGCCGCGTGGCTGGCCGTCGCTGGGGATGCGGCTGGCTGTCGTCTCTGCTTCCTCGAGGAGGTCGAGGGCGGTGCTGCGCCGCTTTCCGGTGGCCGCCGTGTAGGCGGCGGTCAGCAAGAGCAGTGTGCGGCCCGCGAGCGCCTCGGGCCGGGCGTTGCCCCGTTCGGCGCCGAGGGACAGGGCGGTGCGGGTGAGGAAGTCGACGGCCTTCTGGCTCTGGCCGGCACGGCGCATGGTGATGGCCAGTACGCGTGCGGCGTCGCTGATGGGGGCGGGATCGCCACTGGCGCGTGCGGCGAGCAGGGCACGGTCGGCGGTGGCCCAGGCCATCTCGGAGTGTTGCTTGACCGCGAGCTCGGTAGCCAGGACGTAAGCGCGTGCGACCGCCGCGCTGGCCTGCTCGCGGGCCCGGCCTGTTGCGGCGTCGCGTGTGGCCTCGGCCGTGGCGATCAGGGCTGGTAGTTCCTGGCCCAGAGTCGTGTAGCGGGCGGCGGTGAAGTCGTCACGCGCGGCGGCAAGTTCGGCGCGCAGGCGCGTCAGGGTGACCGGTTGGCCTGGGGTGGGTTCGAACAGGGCACGGGTGAGGGGTTCCTCCGGAGGGCTGGACGGCGCTGCGTCAGCGGAGCCGGTCCCCGTGAGGAATGCGGCGCCGATCCCTAGCGCACCGGTCATCAGTTCGCGACGTCGCACGTCGTCCTCCTCCGTCTCGCTCGCCACCCTAGTGGCCGTCGGGGGCCTGACGGGGACGGCTGGGCAAGTGCCGTGAACAAGATCCTGCCCTTCGTCGTCGGCGGCCAGTCCGAGCGCCACAGGGGGGATCCGCAAGCCGCTGGCGATCCGGTCGAGGACCTCGACGCTGGTGACCTGACGCCGGCCGCGTTCGATGGCGCTGACGTCGGACTGGCTCAGGCCCACCAGGCAGCCGACGGTGGTCTGGCTGGCGCCGGTGTGCTGCCGTACATGCTGGAAGAGGCGTCCGACGTCGCGCTGGCGCAGTGCCTGGAGCACCTCGGGACGGGCCCACAGGTTCTCGGGGATGAATAACGCGGTGGAGGGGTTGCTGGGCCGCACTGTGACCCCCTCGGGGGCGGACGACATGGCGAACCCAGCGTAGAGGCGCCGTGACGTGCTGTCAGCGAAATAGGTGGTCGTCCTATAGGACGCTCGGCTGGATCGGCTGCGTCGCGGCGCGTGACTCTATCCGGCAGGACAGCCATCGGTGATCGGCCGGGTAGGCCGCCGGCGGTACGGAGGGTCGCCATGCCCATGCTCCATGATGCTCCGCCGAATGCCACGGTCGCCCGGCTCCTGCTGGGCCGCCACCTCGAGAGCCTTAGGTGTGCCAGAGGGGTGACACTGCAGCAGGTAGCGAGCACGTTGTATATCAGCGCGTCCAAACTCTCGCGGATCGAAAGGGGCCGTCACCGGGCGGCGCTTGAGGACGTCGTGCGCCTGGCCGACTTCTACAAGGTCCAAGCGGCCGACCGGGACCAGATGATGAAGTGGGCCGACCATGCACGGGGGCGGAGCACGTTCCACTCCTTCGCCGACGTCGCTGATGTGACCGTGCGCGATTACCTGGACGTGGAGGCCGTCGGCCTGCGAGTGGTGTACACGCCCCACGTCCTGCCGGCGGTGCTACGGACCCGCCGCTACGCCGCCGAGTTGCTCGCTCCGGTGCACCAGGCGGAGGCTGGCAGGCGCTTGTGGCTGCTCGGGCTGCGCCAGCAGCGCTTCTTTCAGGCGCTGCGGCGCCCGGTGCGTGTCCTGGTTGGCGAGGTCGCCGTCACCACCGGTCTGGGCGGGCGTGGTGTGATGCGCGAGCAGCTCGAGCGGCTGATGGCATCGCCGGTGCACGTGCGGGTGCTGCCTGCCGATCGATCGGCGCGCACGGTGGTCGGGGCGTTTGCCGTGGCGGTTCTCGGGGTCGAGGAGCTGACGTTGACGGCCAGGGATCGGGAAGACGGCCGCCTGTGGGTGGAGCCGGACCGCTACGGTCGGGCGGCGGCCCGGTTCGAGGAGCTGTGGCAGGCCGCCGCCGACTTGTGTGCGCTCGCGGCATGACCGAAGACCGCGGCTCACGCCGAGTCGGCTAGGAGGACGGTGCGGTCCTCGTCGGCGCGGATGGGGGCGATCTGCCAGCCGAGCCAGCCGGGGACGACGGTGAGCAGCCCGGGTCGGGTGGACAGCGTCAGGGGGCGGCCCCAGGGGAGGCCGGGCAGGCCGACGTTGGCGGCTCCGGCCCGCGGGTCGTGGAGGATCAGCGCCCCGGACAGGCCGTCCGGGTCAGCGGCCCGGGCGGTCAGGACTGCCAGGGCGCACCAGGTGCCGGCGCCGTGGCGGAGCCCGGCGTGGAAGCCACCACTCCAGCGCTCTGTCCGGCACGTCCAGGCCAGGTGGCGGGCGGGGTGATCGGCAGGCAGGAGGCCGGGCAACGCGGTCGGGTATGCAGCGAGGCGAGCGAGGTCGGCACCGCAGAGCGTGGCGGTGTGTACGGGGGTGGCCCACAGGGCGCTAATCACGGCCTTCTCCTCTTTGGGACGGGATGGTCAGGGGTTCCGCTGGAAGCCGACGTTGAAGGCGATCACCACGCGTTCGGTATCGCCCTGGTAGGGGGTGACCCAGTGCCGTAGCCAGGCGGGGAAAGCGACGAGGAGCCCCGGGACGGGGGTGAGGGTGTGCAGCGGCGGGCGCTCGTGTTCGCGGGCGGCGGCGCCGGGCCGCGGGTCGACGAACTGCAGGAGCCCGGTCCCTTCCTGCATGCGGCCGGTGGAGATGTAGTAGACGCCCGACCAGGCGGCGTCGTGGTGGCTGTGCAGCTGATGGAGGCCCTCGGGGCGGTAGACGACCGCCCAGGCCTCGGCCACCATCGGCACCTCGGTGCCGGCCGCGTCCCGTCCGGCGCCGGCGTGGTCGTTCAAGGCGCACGCGGCGTTCAGGATCCAGCCTCGGAGCTGGTCGATCGCCGGGTGACTCCAGCGCAGGACGTCGGAGGTGGTCTTGTCGGCGTCCCGCACGCCCACCGTCGAGCTCGGCACGCTGCGGGTGCGCTGCAGGACCAGTTCGCGCAAGGCGGTGTTGACGGCCGGGTCGGGGCCGACGGTCTGGGTGTAGAGGGGCGTTTCCCAGAAGGTGCCGCTGGTGACTGGTGCGCCGGTGGGTGTCATGCGGATACCTCCACAATCCGGTCGGCCAGGGCGTGGCCGTGGTCGGTCAGGCAGGGGCGGGTCTCGTCGATCAGGTCCAGGCAGCCACGCCGGTAGTCGTCGAGACGGGCCAGGCGCTGGTCGCGGATGGGTGCCGGAACGTCGAGCTGCGGCCACAGGCGGGCCAGTCCGCAGGTGACGTGGGCGGCGCCGAGGACTTCGGCCGGAGTTCGACCACGGGTCCCCGAGGGGAGGGTGATGCGGCGGGTGCAGCCGGGATGTTGCAGGGGAGCCAGTTCCTCGCACAGATAGAGCCACTGATGGAACGTCTCGTGCAGTAGCTGCTCTGCGAGCCCGGCCGGGCTGGTGAACGCAGCTCCGGCGAGGAGGATGTGCTGCGGCCAGGCGAAGCAGGAGGCGCTGATACTCCCCCGGCCCGGGGGCATCGGCAGGTACACCAGCGGGAGCGCCGACAGCATCGGAGCCCACGTGGGGAGAAGGCAGCTGATGCGGAGAACCGCTCGGTGGACCTGCTGTTCGCGGTGGGGCGTGAGGGTGCGGGTGGGCAGGGGCTTGGGGTGGTCGAGGGATCGGATCTGCACCGCTTGGGCCGGGCGGAGAACGGCCGCCAGCGCCTTGGGTGTCGGGGAGCAGTGGGGGCCGTCTCGGCGGGCGAGGCGGACGCAAGCCACCGCGGTCAACAGCCGCCGCGGGTCGTGTCCGTCATCGAGGAAGGGCCAGCCACCGCAGTGTGCGGGCACGAACGGCTCTGTGCTGGTTGCAGTGTCCATGATCGCTCCATGAGGTAGGTGCGCAGGTCATCGGACTTGAGGCGGAAAGCGGGCAGCCGGGGCAGGTGCGCGCGGACGGCTGCGGCCGCATCGCCGTCGGCCGCGGCCGCAACCGCGGCGAGGAAGGCGGGCAGTGATCGGTCACCGAACCACCGGCCGGCCAGAGCGTCGATCGCGGCAGCAGCCTGGGCGGCCTCCAGCACACCGGCAGCCGCCAGGTGCTCGGCGAAAGCCCGCAGGTCGACGAGCGCCTCGGTGATGGGCCGGTACTCGGGAGCGGGGCCGTGCAGAAGGGCGACCTCGTCGTCCGGAGCGCCGGTCACCAGGAGGTAGGCAAAAACCTGCCCGTAGCCAGCCATCCCGAAGTCGGCCAGTTCGGCGGCGCGCAGCGCCCCGATGGAGCCGAGGCCCGTCACCTGCCACCCGGCCGCTATGGCGTCGAGGATTTCACGGTGGCCGACGGCGGGGACGTCGTCGTATCGGCCGTCGACCAGGGCGATGTGGCCGGGCGGCCGGCGGGTGACGAGGCCGGCGATGCTGCCGCGCCGGGCGGGAGGATGCAGCCGTACACCCTGCTGAGCCAGCAGGGTGGCGGGAAGACTGTGGGCGGTGGGGCCGACGAACAGTTCCAGTGAAGGCAGGGTCGCGTTCGGGTCGGTCATCGCCTCTCCCGGGCGTGCGCGGCCAGGCGGGGGCCGAACCGGCGGGTGTGGGGGGTGAAGTGCTCGGTGCCGGCGACGACGACGCGCACGACATGGAAGGGTTCCGCGAGTGGGGCGAAGGTGTGCACTGCGACCGGCCCGAGCCCTGCCTGCTCGACTGCGGTAAGCAACTCCTCGAGCAGTTCCTGCGGACGAGGGGTGTGATCGCGGGGGCGGCTGGCGGGGAAGGCTGTGGCCGGGGCAGGCGCGCGGTAGCGGGACAGGAGCTGGGCCCGCCAATTGGCCCGCTCGCTCGGCGCCATCGCGGCGAATGCGGCATAGCTGTCGGTCAGGTCGTGGCGGGAGCCCTGGATGTAGGTGAGGCGTGACTGTGCGGCCTCCGCGAGGGCGCGTACGGCCGCGATCTCGGGGATCGGGTGGAAGCCGTAGCCGCCGTTTGCGTACAGCGGGTGCGCCCGGTCCGGGTCGTCGATCAGGCAGGCCATGTAGTGCCCGCCGTGGATGCTCATCCCTCGCAGCCACACCCCGAGCCTGGCGTCCCGAATCCGCCCGTACAGCTCGGCCGGGCCGGGGGGCAAGGTGGCCGGGTCGATGAGGGCGGTCGTGTCCTTCACGCTACTCAGCGAGGTGACGTCGCGCTCCAGCACTTCGCACAGGCCGTGCAGCACCGCTTCCGTGTGGGTGTTTCCGGAGGCGAGACCGGTGGTCGTGGACCCGAACAGGCCGGTGGCGGCTTCTGTTGGGCAGGGGGTGAGGACGAGCTCGGCGGGGACCGCGATCTCGCGCGCTGCGTCGGCGGACGGGACCGTGATCCACGGCAGCACCCGGTCGACATCCACCGCCTGGTCCAGGCGCGGGCACCAGGCGCCGAGCTTCACGCCGCCTTCTTCGGCAATCATCCGGGGCGAGGCCCACCGCAGCGGCGTCGTGGCCGCGCACCGCTCGGCGACAGCCTGTTCGACGGCCTCCATCAGCGCCCCAGCTTGGGCCTCGTCGGCATGCCGGCCCTTGCCGGCGGTCACCACCACCAGCTCTGCCTGCGGACGGACCGCGGCGAAGACCGGAATGCCGACGCGGTCCAGCTGCGTGGTCTGGGCAACGCGACTCACGCCGAGACGCCGGGCGACCGGCCAGGCACGCGCACACGTCTCGGCCGCCGCCGTCTCACGGACGCTGCTGCTCAGCATCGTCACCGTCCCACCACCTGTGTCCGCGACCAGGAGGGGAAGACCGGGTGAGGGCGCAGCGGGACCTCGGCGAACCACGGGTGTATGGCCAGCGGGGTGTCGTCGAGGCCCGCGACGATGAAGCCTGTACCGCCTCGGCGCCCAATCTGCAGGCACGGAAGCGGGTAGTCGGCCTCGACGTCGCCGACGAACATCCGCTCCAGGCCGCCCGCCTCGTCGGCGATCAGCTGTGGCCCGCAGGTCACGCCGTCGTAGGTGTCGTAGCCGAAGCGAGGGTGCCCGATGTCGAAGTCGTCGACGATGACGACCGCCCGCGTGGTCGCAAGGACGGCGAGTTCGGCGCGCAGCGGCCAGCTGGGTCCCCAGTGCGCGTCCAGAACCACCAGCGGCCGTGCCAGGCCCTCCATGAGGGCGGGCAGCAGCAGGCCGGAGTCGCCCTGGAGCACGGTCACGTTGGCGCGGGTGGCCAGTCGGGCGCGGGTGAATGCCGCCCGCCGCTCGTCCAGGTCGCAGGTGCGCAACGGCAGGTGGGGATAGGCGCGGGCGAGGTAGTCGGTGGTGTCCCCCAGGTGGCAGCCGGTTTCGACGATCCCGTCACACGCGTAGGTGTCGATCAGGACGTGCAGCCGGCAGGCGGCGGTGACGTCGAAGCCCAACGGGCCGCCGCCGCCCGCGAGACGGTCGAGCCCGCCGGCGCGCGGGGTGCGGTAGAAGGCGTTGAGCACGTGGTCCAGGGCCTTAGGGGTCATCTGGTGAGGCGGGTGTGCGGCGCGGGTCGCGGGCATGGGCGCACCTCCGAGTCGATCGGGCCCTTCCGGTGGGCCGGACGCATGGCGAGCATCCCTCGCCGCCGACGCCGAGCGGGAGGCTCGCCGGGCAATGCGCTATTGCACCTCAGCCCGGCAAATAGCCTTAAAGCACTGGATAGTTGGGCGATGTGAGGCTGGGCCGGGAGCCTGGGAGGGGCTTACGGTCACGACCAATCCACCCGACCCCGACCAGGGAGGCAGGAATGGACCAGCCCGCAGCAGTGACCCGCTACACCACCGACGAGGAGAGGGCGAACATCGCCGGCATCGACCTCAACGACGCCGACGTCGCCCACGTCATGGACCTGGTAAGCAAGGGCATCGTCGGCGCGGCCGCGATGCACGAGGCCGCCGTCCAGGAAGACATGGCCCTCAGCGCCCAGGTGACCGTCACGCTGACCCGTGCCGGCATCGCGGCCGCGGACGGCAACGTCGAAGAGCTCACCGGCACCGAGGAAGTCACCGGAACCATCCGGGCGCGCAAGATCTTCCTCGACCCGGACAAGGCCCCTGCGACCGACAGCTGACCAGCTGTCCCAGCGGTGCCCGGACCGGCACGATGGCCGGCCCGGGCACCGCCCCCACGTCGAATCGAGACGGGAGAACGGGTGTGGACGACTTCCTCGGCAACCAGAAGCAGCTGTGGGACCAGTGGGCGCCCCACTACAACAACGAGCACGAGGACCGCGACCCCGGACCGGCCGCCGACTTCCTCGCCTCACTGGCCGGCACCGGCGCCCGTGCGTTGGAGCTTGGCATCGGCACCGGCCGCATCGCCCTGCCGCTCGCGGACCGCGGCATCACCGTCAGCGGCGTCGACGCTTCCCCAGCCATGATTGACGAGCTCTACCGCCACCGCGGCGACCGGCCCGTGAGTGCCCACGCCGGGGACATGGCCGACCTCGACACCCACGGTGAACGCTACGAGCTGATCTACGTCGCCTTCTCCAGCTTCTACATGCTGATGACCCAGCCCCGCCAGGCCGCCTGCCTCCAGCAAGTCGCAGCCACCCTGAAGCCCGGCGGGCGCTTCGTCATCGAGGCGACCATCCCTCGCTCCCCCGGCCTCCTCGCCGGCCGCCAGCAGCTCGCCGTCCGCAACCTCACCGACTCCCACCTGAGCCTGTCCGCGACCACCCACGACCCCATCACCCAGACCATCCGCTTCCAGGAGCTCCGCATCGACCAAATCGGAGTCCGGCTCCTGCCGGTCGCCATGCGCTACGTCCACCTCTCCGAACTGGACCTGCTCGCCACCGCAGCAGGACTCACCCTCACCCACCGGTACGCCGACTGGCACCGCACGCCCCTGACCGCCTCCTCCACCCAGCACATCTCCGTTTACACCCCCACCGGAGACACCCCGTGACCCCCGCGCCCCCGGCCAACGCCTGGTACGTCCGCGGCGCCCGCCAGGACCTGTGGCCCACCCGGCTCTACCAGCGCATCACCCCCACCGGCCCCGACACCGAAGCCCTGGCGGAGGAGATCCTCGCCCGCGAGGCGACCGACACCTCGCTCTCCCTGGGCGTGGCCGCCGCCCGCAAGTCAGCCCCCGACATCCTGACCTGGCCGCTGCCCGCCGTCCGCACCCTGAACGGATGGATCCGCCAGGCCGCTTTCGCCCTCACCGGCGCCGGCCCGGACACACCCTTGCAGGTCTCGGCATGGGCGGTTCACTACCGAACCGGCGGCTTTCACGAACTGCACGCCCACCACGACGCCGCGGTGTCCGGCGTCTACTACCTGCGTACCGCGCCCAACCCCACCGGCGCCCTCGAACTCATCGACCCCCGCCCCGCCCGACTGGCCACCGAGCCGGCCGGTCCAGGCGCCGTGCACACGGTGACGCCCAACCCTGGCCTGCTGATCGCCTTCCCGTCCTGGCTCCGGCACGGCGTCGCCCCCCACGACTGCGACACCGCCCGGCTCTGCATCGCCTTCAACGTCACCATGGAGCCACGATGACGACTCTCGACGCGCCGCTTACGTCGGCCGTGAACGCGGCGATGGAGGACCGGTGGACCACGCCCGTCTGGCTCGGCACCATCCGCCCTGCGGCCGACCGCAGCCTCCTGCACACCGAGATGCGACGCACCACGCACGGCTGCCGCAATCTCGCCCCCGGCGACGTCCTCGACACGGACCAGGCCCGTGCCGTGCTGACCGCGCTCGCCCGGGCCATCTGCCCCGGCCTCGCCGCAGAAGCGGAGGTGCAGCTGTCCGTCCAGATCTGGGCAGTCGGCCACCGCATTCCGCTCGCCTACGGCCATGCGTCCTGGTCCGCCTGGTGCTTCCTGGCCACCACCGGCGACGCGCCGCACGAGCGCTCCGGCGCGGTGTGCTTGCACGACCCGCGAGCGGGCTGCGACGCCGCCACCGTCCCCGGACTCCCCTGGGGCCGGCCTCTGACCGTTCAGGCCCAGCCCGGCATGACCGTCCTCGCACCCGGGTGGCTTGCCCACTCCGTGCTCCCTCTATCGCCGGGGCACACCGTGGCTGTCCTCACCGCCGAGGACAGCCGAACCTGACCGCGTCCCTACCGGCGGGCCGTCATGCCGCGCCCGCGGCCGCCGGGGCCATCTCCTCGCGCACCTGCCGCTCGCCGGGCAGCGTGCGGATGTCCCGGGACAGCAGAGACACACCCACCGCCACAACCACCAGCCCCGCACAGCCAAGTGCGATCACACCCGGCCCGAAGGCCGCAGCCAGCGGCCCGGCCACCGCCAGCCCGAGCGGCGCGAGAGCCAGGCAGCCCAGCAGATCGATCGAGCTGACCCGGGAGATCGCTTCCTTCGGAACCTCACGCTGCAGGCACGTACGCCACATCACCATCGTCACGTCCCACAGCACCCCATACGCCACCGCCCCGACGAGGACCACCGGCAGCGGCGCGTGCACCGCAAGCAGCAGCGCGGGCAGTGCCGCACCGGCCGTGCACACCGTTGCCAGCAGCATCGGGCGCGCCGTCCGAAGCCGCCCTGCCCACCCGGCTCCGGCGATCTGGCCCGCCACCTGGGCGACCATCACCAAAGACCACGCCCACGCGCCGCCGAGGTACTCCATGGCCAGCATCGGACCCAGCAGCCCGGCCACCGCATTCACCACCGCCAGCACGAAGGCCAGCTGCCCCGTGGTCACCCACAGCCACTCGTGCCGGACGAACTCCCGCCACCCCTCGCGCAGGTCCCGCCACGCCGACGTCTTGTAGCGCACCGGCTTGTCCGGTGTGCTCCGCCCCAGGAGAGCGAACAGGGCAGCACAGACAGCGAAGCTCGCCGCGTCCAGAGCCAGCGCGAGGGCCGGCCCGAGAAGGCTCACCACCACGCCAGCGAGCGTCATACCGAGCAGGCGCGCCGTGTTGGTCGAGACCTTCAGCAAGGCGTTGGCCTGCTGCCGGTTCGCTTTGTCGTCAACGACGTCAACGACGATGCCTTCGAGCGCGGGGGAAAACAGGGCGCGGGTCACGCCACCGAGTCCCGCGAGTGTGGCGATCAGCCCGATCGAGCCGCCGGTGGCGAACAGCACGGCCAGGCCCGCCCAGATCGCGGCCGCCGCTGTCTCGGTGACACACACGAGCCGGAACCGGGACCTCACACGGTCACCGAGGACACCGCCCCACAGCACAAAGACGAGCTGCGGAAGCGCCTGGCACGCCAGCACCAGCGAGAGGTCCCCGGGCGTGGCACCTGGCAGGGCCAGGACCCCGAAGGAAACGGCGATCGGGCCGAAAGCGCTGCCGAGCACGGAGACGAACCGGGCGGAGGCCAGCAGTCGGAAGCGCGGCTGGGACAGGAGTGCGACATTGAGACCGGTGAGCACTCGCGGACCCTATCGACGCCTCTGAGGGGCCTGCCCTGGAATGCAGGGAATTCAGCCAAATGAGAGTGCTTGATGCATCCCTTGTGTCCGCTGGGCGTTCGCCGGACTCTACAGGCCACGGCCCAATCGCGGCGGCTCATCGAACAGGCTCTCCTGCACCGGGCCAGTGGGCAGAAGATGCTCCTCCACTGGTGGCGGGGGCTTACCGACCAGGTCTTCGACTTGGCGCAGAGTCGACCAGCGGCCGGCGGTAACACCCTGCTCGAGCGCACGTCGGCAGATTTCCGAGGTGGCCCAAACCGACTGGGTGAGCGGGGATCCCCGGCCGGGGAAGCGGACGTTCAGCGCGGCCGCCAGGGTCGCCTCGGACGGTTCGGATACTGCCGGGCAGGCGATCTGGGCAAGCCGCATCGCATCCCACACCACGAGGGATGCCGTCAGCGGGCATGAGGCCCGCTCTGCCCGCACGACGCCTGCTTCGACTCCGCCCGCGCCGAGCCGGGTCACCAGAACGTGCGGAGCGGTAGTCACCTTTCGCTCAACTTCACCCAAACCGGCACTCAGCGATTCGACCTGGACGACGTCGCTTTGCCCTGCTGATATGGCAGTCCCAACGCGGGCGTGCACGCGCCACTGGGGCTGCCACCCCTCTCCCCGCACAGCGAGCGCGGCAACGCCCACCACGTCGAAGCCCCCTACCCTTCGCGAGAGTTCCAGAGCCACGATGAGGAACGTGGTGGAGACGAACTCACGATCCATCCGCACCGTGTCACCGTATCGAGGTCTGCCCGTGCGAGGGCCGACTTCGGCAGAGGGAACGGTCCCGTTCCTCTGATGCAGCTCTTCGGCCCGTCCAACCTCTCCGCCACCCGCTACGTCCCGTCGGCACACCCCGACAAGAAGAAGAGCCCCATCGCCCCGTGACCCCCCGGTCTGATCGATCAGGTGGGATCCACCGCGGACAGCCTGTGCCACCAGTGACCGCATCCGCCGGAGCAGAAGTGGTCGCGGCGCCGTTCGTCGGCGAGCGCTAGTACAGGGGTCAGAGATCAGACGGCAGTCTGTCACCGGTCTCAGCGTCGAAGGCGGCGCCAGTCGGTGATAGGCGCACGGTCCGGGATTGGGCACGTGCGCCGTCCTTCCACGTCTTCCCGCCCACCGCCACCCGGACCGTGATGTCAGCGAGCGGATCACGCACCGGCAGGGCGATCTCGGGGGCCTTGGGGTACCAGCCGTCCTGCCGTTTGCTGCTGGCGCTTTCGCCGTCTGCGTCGAGTCGCAGATAGCGGGCGTTCTTATCGAAATAGGAGCGTAGTTCGATGACAACTTTGTCCCGGTCGCTGTTCCAGTGGGCCACCAGGTCGGTACTCACCCCGTCGATGTGCAGTTCGGCTCCCGACCGGCCTTTGTATGCGGCGCCCTTGTCGCTGCGCTCCTGACGGGCCTCCTCGGCGGAGGTGGCCTGCCAGATACCGCCGGCCGTGACGGACAGAGCAGCGACCACCGCGACGTAGGGCCAGGCGCGCCGACGCTTGCGGGCCGCCGGGGTTTCGTCCTCGATGGCCGGTGCGGGCGGCTCAGGCGGGAGGCCCTGGTACCACTCCGGGGATGTGCTGCTGGCGGTGGTGGTGTCGTACCACTCGGGATCCTTTCCCATGCGGGCGACGGTAGCGCGCAGGTGGGCGGCTTGGGCGGGGCTTCCACACAGCTCGGCTACCTGGGCGCGGGTCACCAGCCACGAGATGGCTTCATCGCTGTTGATGCCGTGGGCGGTGATGTCCTCCCGCTCACCGAGCGCGGCAAGGTCGGCGGCCTCACTGCACCGCCCCTCTCGCGCGGCCTGGATGGCGTCGCTGTGCCGGGTATCGACCACGTTCGGCGGCATCTCCCAGTCCCGCTCCTCCTCGCCGTCCTCCTCGGCGTTGGGGGTTTGCTCGACCGGGGCCGGCTCCCCCGGATCCTCCCTGTGGTCGTCCTCGGCGGGCTGAGCCACCGCGGATTCCTGGACGTCGGCCGCCGCATCGTCGTGGTCGACGTCGTGCCCAGCGGCGGCCTGTTGTGCCTTGCGGCGCCGCGACGACGTGTCGGTCAGTGCGGTCTCCTCCTCTCTGAGCACGGTCTCGACCACGTCCACGTAGCCGGGGCCGACCTTCCACACCGCCTGTCCCGGCCCGAGCGTCGGGATGGTGTCCACGGCCCACTGAGGCAGGCCCAGCAGCGCGCCGATGCTGGCGGCCTCCTCCGGGCCCAGCCGTCCCACATGGGCGATCTCGCACAGCCGCGCCAGATCGCGCGCCTTGCCCTCGCCGAGGTCAGACAACGTGTGCATCACCACGTCCAACGACAGCGCCGCCTTGCGGGAGTACTTCAGCAGCCGCTGGATCAGCTCGGCGGTGGCCGGGGACAGGAGGATCTGCCACGCCTCCTCCAGCACCAGATGCCGGTGGGGGGCGGTGGACTGGCGCAGCCACACGTGCTCCACCCAGCAGGTCACCGCAGCCATCAGCGAGGGGATGGCCGGGGAGCTGCGGTCGAGGCGGGAGAAATCGAAGCTCAGGATGGGCAGGTCGGCGGGGGGCAAGGCGGCGTCCTGCCCGTCAAACAGCCCGCGCAGGCTGCCCTCGGTGTAGCGGGACAGGGCGATAGCGACGCTCTCGCCCCATTCCGCCAGCCGGATTGCCGGCCACCGGCCGTCCTCGGGGCTCACCAAGACGTCCACGACGCCGTTAAGTGCGGTCGCCTTCGGGTGTGAGAGAGCGTGCTGAAGCGCGTGGGTGGCCTGCGTGCTGAGCGCTCCCGGCTCCACCGCGAGGATCAGCGAGCGGACCAACTGCTCACGCACTTCCGGAGGGAAGACCGGACTGACGGGGTTGAGTGTGAAGGCGCCTGCCTCGATGACCCGGCCGCCCAGTGAGCGGGTGAGCGGCGCCCACTCCCCCGAAGCATCCTCACCGAAGGAGTCGATCACGACGTACTGGTGACCGTGATCCAGGACCTCCCGCCGGCACCGGACCTTCGCCGTTGTGCTCTTGCCACTGCCGAGTCCGCCGAGCGCAAGGCTGTTGGTGGAGGGCAGCAGCGCGGCGGAGGTGAGGACGGGTGAGAGGTGGAAGGCCCTGCCGTCCAGCAGGGAGCGGCCAATGGGGATGCCAGGGAACTGAGTGTTGGCGGCGACGAGCGGCGCGGTGATCGCGGCGTGGCTGGAGGGCAGGCGGATCATCAGAGGATCGCCCCTTTCCTGGTGGAGGCTCCGTGCGGGGTGGTCATCACGTGGGCGCGGTGCTGCTGGCCGGTGAGCCAGTCCAGGCGGATGCGGTGGCGGTCGGCGGTGAGCGATGCCCGCCACCGGGCATCGGTGACGTCCTCGGGACTGTCGCCCCATACCGTCATGTAGGCGTCCAGGTCCACGAGCGTGGCGCCCTGGACGAGCGCGCCGTGGGTGGTGCCGGTGGCGATCTCCTGCGCGGCGGCCTTGATCTTGTCTGTGGTGAATGCCTCACTCGCTGCGGACTGCCATTTCGCGGAGCGGCGTGCCTGCCCGGGCGGCAGCGGCCGGTACAGCACGCCGATGGACTGATCCCGCTCCTGTCCGTCTTGCAGGAGTAGCCGGCTCATCAGGTCGCCATCGGTCGTGTCGGGCCACGCGGTGATGCGGGCCGTTGCCGCGTAGCGGCCGTGGTCCAGGCAGACCCATCCGGGACCGCGCTCTATCACAGCGGGGGGCGGCTCGATCTCCACCGGCATGAGCGCGCCAAGGCGGGCCAACTCGCTCTCCAGGGTGCCGAGGATCCGGGTCGGCTGCCCCAGCGACTTGGGCACGTGAACGGAGATCGCCTGCGTGTGGGTGGTGCAGTCGCTCACGGTGGCGTGGTGCGTGACGTGCACCTGGATCCCGGCCGTGCGCGTCTGCCCGCCCGCGAAGGCCAACGCCCGGCCGAACGCCTCATGGAACGCGGCGCGCCGCAGCGGGTCTTGGATGGTGCCGTGGTCCGGGTACAGCGTCCACGTGGACGTGGCGCCCGGCTGGGCGGTCATGGCGGCCGGTACGGTGCGCTCCCGCAGCCGGCGGTAGCCGACCGCCGCCCAGCGTGCGAGCGAGCGCGGGCCGGGCGACGCGTTGAGCACCGCGGCGGCGGTGCCCACCGCGCCGAACGTCCAGATGGGGGGTGGGGCAAGCAGGGCGGACATCAGTACGGCGCCCCCGGCCCCCAGGTTGACCTTCGTCAGCAGGGTTTCCATGGGGCTGAGTCCGCGCTGTACGGCGGGAAGGCGGTATCCGGGGGTCAGGGAGTACACGACAGGGCTCCTATGTGTCTGGGGCCGGGTGCGCCCCGGCCCCGGCGCTCACCCCTCGCCGCGCGGGCGGGGAGGTAAAGCGGCCGGGGCCAAGGAAGGGGCGCAGCGGCGGGGTTACGGGGTGCTGGATCCGCCCGGCTGGGCGGCGGGGGGCTGAGTCTGCGCGGCGGGCGGCGCGGGGCGGGGGCCGGGCGGCCGGCCCCGCGTCCCGGCCGCCGAGGCCCCGCCCGGCTGCGCGGCGGTCCGCGCCTGCCTGCGTGCCTGGGCAACCTGGGCGGTGCGGTCCGCCCGGTCGGTCTCCTCCCGCGCCGCCTTGCTCACGGCGGACGCGGTCGTCAGCCGTCCCGCCCGCTCCGGTGCCTTGATGCCGTACGCGGCCAGCAGCACACCCCGGTCCTGGTGCGCGGCGCGGCCCGGGGTGTCCACCGTGCGCGGCGTCCTCGGGGTGTTCTCCCGCTCGTACACGGTCGGAGCCCCGGCACGAACGGCCGCCCGAAGCAGCGGGTTGTCGGTGCGGTTCTCCACCAGCGTCCGGGCGGCACCGGCCACGCGAGGCCCGAACCAGGGCACCCCGTGGAAAATCATCCGGAGCATCAGGACGTCCGCGCCGATGAGCAGCACCGCGTCCACGACCAGCGCGCCCCCAGCGGCTTGCACGAGCGGAGAGACCAGCAGGAGGGCGAACGGGGCGAACATCAGCCCCAAAAGCCTCTGCGCCCAGGCCTTGACGGCGGTCATGCCGCCCCCGCGCGCCAGAGATGCCAGCACCAGCGGCGCCAGGAGCACGAACGCAAGAACGGCGAGCTGACGCGTCATGAAGACGAGCGCCGCGAAGCCAAGCGCGACCACCAGAGACGCGAGGATGATCAGCATGCCCAGGGGGTTGCCCGAGTCGGCCCCCGATTCCAGGTCCTTACTGATGGCCCCGAAAAGGGTGCCCTCATCGCTGTTGAAGGCGGCCTTGAACGCGGCGGACACGGCCTGGTTCAGCAGCATCACGGCGCCAGGGATGGACGCCATGCCAGCAACAGCCACAAGGGTCCATCCCGTTGAGGCACCCATCTGCCGGAGGCGGGGAACTCCCTGCCAGGCAGTCAGAGCGCACACGACAACCACACAGGTGAAGATGGCAACCGCGAGATGCTGGCCCAACCACATGAAAGGCTGGTACAACGCGCTGTCCGCCTTCTCAGGAGCCCAGGCTTTATCCGGCGCGAGAAGCTGAGTGATGTCATCGATCAGCCATTCCGCCAAATCTTTGACTTCGCCCCTCGCCCCGTCAGTGAGACCGACGTCCCCGTCGGCGGGCGGCCCGCCCCCATCGGGTGGGCCGCCCCCGTCGCTGTCGCAGAATGCCCCGGCGGGCCCCTCGATACCGTCACACGGGTCCTTATCCGGCATAACTCATCACCCCTTGGGCGCGGCAGGCGTGGGGCCGGTCACGGTGGAGAAAAGGGTGTCGCCGTAGAGGGCCAGGACCAGGGCGACGAAAAGCGTGCCGATCGCCATCGACCCCTTCCGCAGTGCGGTTTTGGGGTCGCTGGAGAGCTGGAGCAGCATCCGGACGGCGATCACGGCAATGACGGCCGCAACGCCTTTCGTGACCAGGCCGCCACCGGTGAGCCCGATCGTTTTGAAGAAGTCGGTGAACCCGGTGCTCATGTCGATGGGCGCCGCGAGGGTGGACAGCTTGGGCATTTCAAATCTCCTTGCTTTCGGTTGACTTGGGTCGGGCGACGGCGTACAGGTCGCTCATGGTGTCCAGGGGCGAATAGCGAACCTGGGTGCCGGGTCGGGGGGCGTCGATCATCCAGCCGTTTCCGACGTATATACCGACGTGGTGAATGCTGGCGGCGCTGTCCCCGTAGAAGACGAGGTCTCCGGGGCGCTGCTGACCCGGTTTTACGGGCTCGGATGCAGCGTATTGTGCTGCCGCCGTACGCGGCAGCGAAATACCGGCTTTCGCGTAGGCGTAGAGGGTGAGCCCGGAGCAGTCGAATCCGGTGATCGCGGACCCGGAGCGGCCGCCCGGCGAACAGCAGATTCCCTTACTCGGGCCGGATGCATTGCCACCGCCCCACGAATACGGGGTGCCGATCATGCCTTTCGCTGCGTTGATGGCGGTGGCGGCCTGGCCCGTGCTGGACGTCTGTCCGCCACCGGCCGGGGTTTCAGCGAGTGCGCTTATGACCTTGACGTAGTTCTGTGTTTTCTTGTAGGGCGGGACCCCGCCGTATTTGCGGACCGCGCCGCTGCCTGCGTTGTAGGCGGCCAGCATGTTGTGCTGCTTGTTGCCGGGCACGTCTTTCACGTCCTCGGCAATGGTGCAGAGGTATTTCGCCGATGACGGGATGGCGTCCTCGGGGTCCCATACGTCCCGCTTGCCGTCGCCGTTTCCGTCGATTCCGTGGCTCTCCCACGTCGACGGCATGAATTGCGCGATGCCCTGTGCACCGACCGGCGAGCGTGCTTTGGGATTGAAACCCGATTCCTGGGTAAGGAGTGCAGCGAGCAGATTCGGGCTGACCTCGGGGCAGGTGCTTCCGGCCTCCTCGATGAGGTCCCGGTATTCGGCGGGTGCGGACATGCTGAGCGCGGTCCCGACGGGGTCGCTGCCGGCGGCCTGGACGAGCGCGGCCACGATCACGGCCGCGGTGGCTCCCACGCCGACTATGGCGGCTGCAGAGGCTCTCACGCGGTACTTCCCCCCCTTCCTGACGGTATGGACATTTACGCTGGTCAGAACCGCCACCCGGCACCGCCACCCGACCGCCACCGAGGGCCGATCGACCGCCACCCATCGGGCCGGGTGGCGGTGCTGTGGCGGTGGCTGGGCGGTCCCGGGTGGCGGTCAGAAACCGGCTGTCGCGGCGACCTCCAGGTCCGCCAGCCGGTAGCCGCGCACCCCCTTCGGCCCCTTGTCCGCCGGGACACCGAGCAGCTTGTTCAATCGCTTTCCGCGCTCCGTCGGGTCGCTCTCGTGGATACCGAGCGCAACCGCCAGATCCGGGGTGGGCATGAACTCCACTCCGCTTCCACGCATCAGGCCGATTGCCTGCGAAAGGGGAGTGACCGGCGCTTCGGAAATGGCCTTTTGTTGCTGCGCCTTCTGCCGTTCGTATACATCGTCCACGACTTCCCAGACGAATTCATCAGAGAAGTTGAAGCCTCGAATGAGAGTGGAGCGTCCCCTACTGAAAAGGACGGCCTGCCCCTGCACATCCGGGTCAAGCAGCGCGGGATTGATCGGGGCGACGGTCTCGAAGTAGGTGTCACCCAGAGCCACTTTCGCGGTTCCCGCCGACGCCACGTACAGACACAGCCGGTATTGAAACTGGTCTCGGACCTTTACCGGAATGGCGTTGTTTGACGGACGCTGAGTCATGAGGATTGTCGAAATGCCCGATTCCAGTGCCTTCGCCACAAGAGACCGTGTTTTCTCAGCGATTCGACGAGCCTGTTCCTTTCCTTCCTTCGACTCGTCGTGAGCGAAGAAGTCTGCCGCCTCATCCACGATGAAGAAAACCGGCTTGAATTTCGGCACCCGCTGACGGTTCCGGATAGCTTCGGTAGCTTTGGCGTACCGGCGGTCGGAACGTTCATTGAGCTGATCGACCATGCTTTCAAAAATGGCCGGATCATCAGACGACTCGTACCGGGCGGCGATTTTCTCGAACCGGGTCAGGCCGCAGAACTTTCCATCCAGCAGGTAAAGCTCAAAGTCGCCGTATGCGATGAGCAGGCAGGTAATGAGCCCGTTGACGAGCGTCGTCTTACCCGTCTGCGTCATCCCGGAGACCAGCAGTGAAGCACTTTCGAAGGTCTCCACCCCGGCGAGCATCCCGGTGACGTCGTGCCCGATGGGCACCCCGGCAAAGGTTTCGATTTCTCGCCGAGTAGGCGCGGGGAATGGCTGAGTGAAGGGGGGCTCGTGCAACTTGAGAAGCTTCACCCGGCGTTCGTTGTCGCGGCTGCGCTCTAGTGTCAGGTGCAGCCGGGTAACTCCGAACATTCCCGCCACGGTGCCAAGACGCTTTTCCACGTCGTCGTATGTGTGACCCTTGGGCACCAGGAAGTCATACAGCGTGCCCGTGCCCACGGGGCGGATCGTGGCCTGGTCGGCCCTGACAATCTCATCCTTGCCGATCACCCCGGCAGTGGTGAGCGCGCCCGTCAGCTCCGGCTCGACCGGGACCTGTTCGGCCTCCTCCTCGCCGTCCGGCTCCGGTGGGGCGCTCTCCTGCGCCAGGGCCGCTGCGGGCTGCCGAGCGCCCGCCCACAGCCGTACGAGGACCACACGGACACGCCAGGCCAGGTAGCCGAGCGCGACCAGGACGCCGGCCGTGAGCAGCACAGTCGCAGGCCACGAAAGGCCGAGCTTGTCTTTGACGGCTGCGAGGATTCCAAAGACGATCGCCAGTCCGCCGATTGCCCCGGCGGCCTGCGCATAGCCGTCCTCTTCCTGTTCCTTGCGGCGCTTCTTCATTCCCACACCCCCCCTTCGCCTATTCGGGCAGGTGAGCATAACCCGCCTGAAAAACATGCCAGTTGATTTTTTTTAACGGTCTCCTTGCGGGCACCGTAGCGATCGCCACTGACAATCGGAACCCGCTGTTCTACTCAGACGGTGCTCACCGGGTCTGCTTCCTGGGTCTGCGGACCGCTGTCCGCTCGCCGGGTCACTCACCGGGTCTGCACCGCCCCGATTGCTGCGTTCCGGCAGTCACGGCCCAGCCCAGCCGAACGTGCCGGCTGGGCTGCACCGGTGGTGCCGGACCACTCAGGCACCCGCGTCGGCGGGTTCGTCCTCGTTGTCGCTGTCCTCGGTCTGACCCTCTTCCTTGGCCAGCAGTGCGCCCCACGCGTGGCGTACGCGCTCCTCACTGCCGACGTAGCCGGCCCGGCGGACGTCCCGGCACGCCTTGCGGTAGGACAGCGGCGGGTCATCGCTGTAGCGCAGGTGCCGAAGGACGACGTCCATCTGCCGATCGGTGAGGGGGCGCCCGGCTGCGGGACGGGGACCCCCGCAACGGCGGCCAGGTCGTCGAGTGTGACGGCCGGTGCCGCCGGGTGTGACGGCGTGCCGCCATCCGTCCCGGCAGGCGCCCCGGCCGTGCCGGGCAGCGCGCTGACCTGCGTGCCGGGGGTGTGACGGCCCGTGCCGGGCAGAGCGGGCGCGGTAGGTGTCCACTGCCCGAGCTCGGGGAGACGGATGGCCTCCGGCAACAGCTTGGCCGCGACGGTCGCCGCGGTGGCCTTCGCCTGCCGGTGCAGCTCCTCTGTCATGGCCTGCTGGATCTCCAGCACGCTCATGCGGTACGCCGTTTCAGCCTCCGCGACCCGCTTCTCAAGCTCGGTGGCCACCGCCAGCAGCTCGATGCGGTGCGCGGCGTCAGCCTCCATCCGCTCCAGCTTGTCGGCGACGTCCTGGCGCTGGTCGTCCAGCGACCGCCGGGTATCGGTGGACGTCCTGCGCCCGAGCGACGGCAGGACGATCCACCACGCAAGCTTGGTGGCCACGATGGCAATCGGGGTGAGGACCACCGCGAGGTCAAAGCCGGTGGTCCGGTTCACGATCAGGTCCACGGTCGGAATGGCGGCGTTGACGGCCGTAAGCGCGAGACCGGCGTACAGCACGCGCTTTGCCCGCGCCCGGTTGTTGTGGGCCAGGATCTCCGTCGCCTGGAACACCAGCCACAGGGCGTCCAGCGCCGCCACGGTGGGCACCGCCCAGTCCCCGAACCGGGGTACGAGGATCTGGTAGCTCACGGCCACGAACAGGATCGCCACGCCCAGCGTGACGACCGCCAGCACCGCGAGCACCGCACTACGCGGCGTCAGGCGCGGGCCGTTGGGCTTGCTCATGATGTGTCACCTTCCTGGCAGGGGGTGGGGGTCGGCCGGCCGGCCGGGTCCGGCGGCCTGCCGGCATCGGGGCCCGTCCGGGTGTGCACGTCCGGCGTCACTCGATGCCGCAGAGGGGAACCGGCTGCACCCGCCACGTCACATCGGCGGCCGGGGGCATGGCGGGGCGCCCAGCGGCTGGGCCCTCCACCCGCCGGGAAACGCCCCCTCCGCCTCTGCCTCCGCCGCAGCGAAGCGCGCATGGACGCTGTGCAGCGCCCCACGGTGGAAGAGCACGTAGACGCGATCGGGGCGGCTCTGCTTGCGGGCGGCACGCAGGAGTGCCCGCAGGGCGGCGCGGTCCTCGGTGTCCAGCAGGGTTTGGGCACGAAGACCCGTCAGCTCTCCCTCGGCGCGGCGGGCGTCCCGTTCCGCCTGGAGGCGGTCGGCGTGTGCCCTGGCGAGTTCACGGAGCTGGGTCTCCGCCAGGCCCTCGGCACGGATCGCGGAATCCGTCGCGGTCGCGGCCTCACTGCGTGCGCGGTCGAGGTTCCTGCGGGCGGCATCCAGGTGGTACGGATGAAACGGAACATGCTGCCCTCTCCGGCCGTCAGCGGCCCGGCACGCCGCGGTGGGGCCGGACCGGCGGTTGGTGGAGTGCTCGGTCGGGGCGCGGCCGGATCAGTCGGCGGCCGTGCCGGTCAGCTCGGGTAGCGACCGGCGGCGTAATCGGCGTCTTGCTGGTCCCGGATGGCGCTGATCCGGTCGCGGGTCTTCTGAATCCGGGCGGCGGTCTGCTGCTGGCGGGTATGGAGTGCCTCATCGTGGCTGCGACCGACGTCACCGGCCTCACGCTCAACACCGGTCTGAATATGGGTGATGCGCGCAATGCGGCCCATGTGGGGTCCTTCGCTCGGTGGGTGCGGGCACAAGCCCTGCCCGGCCCTCTGGGCGGCACGTGAGTGCCGCAGCGCCCCGGACCGGACTTGAACCGGTCGCCTTCCTTTTCCTTGGGGGCCCGCGATCTTTGCCCTTGTCTCACCTGCGCTGCCGAGCCGCGCGCCGTCTAGGAGCTACCCGCCCGGTGCGGCCTGACCCGGGGGAGCCGGTGCGTCTGGCGGCCGGCGCGGGGCATACTCGACCCATGGCCGACATCGAAATGCCGGACACCACCAAGGACGTTCTCCAGGCCTTGGCCGACGAGGCTGGCGTGCCGCTCGGGGACTACCTCACCCGCGTGGACGCGAGAAGGAGAGCGAGCGTGCTCTCGCGGTCGGCGCCGCGGCGTTCCGTCGTGTAATGAGCGACGCGGCCGCCGTGGCGGCGTTCGACGACGCCTTCGGTGGGCCTTCGCCGGCCCAGAGCGCTCCTCGGGCGGCCTGACCTGCCTGCCGAGTACCACATCGACCACCGCTGGCTGCAGGAGGGGCAAGAGGAGCTCGGCGGCGACATGGCCGTCAACGACTTCTCGATCCTCGTCGGTCTAGCGGCCCGACACAAGGTCGACCCGCCCCGCCACGACCATGACCACCCGGACGTGTGGTGGCGGGCCGCGGTGCTCTTGGAGGAGTGTGTGCTCCTCCGCCCTCTCCCGAGCCGAAACGAGCTGTTCGGGCACGCGCTCGCCATCGCCTACCTGGAGATGCATGGGCTGAGCGTGGACCCCAGTTCGAGCTCTGGCGCGACCTGGTCCAGGACATCCGTCTCCTCCGTCTGGACTCCTTCGCCATCGCCGAGCGCCTGCGGTCCTGGCAGACCATCTAGGCCGCGCTGGGGGAGAGTTCAGACCACCTCCCGCAGCCACGTGCGGGCCCGCTCGTCAAGCTCCTGCGCCGGGCGGGCGCCACGGGTGCGGAATGGGGCGAGGTCGGACCGCATCGACTGCACCGCCTTCTTGGTGCGCGACGAGCGGATGCCCGTCATCGTGTCCAGCGCCTTGTCCCACGTAGCACAGGCCGCCTCGATCTGGCCTTGCCGCAACTGGGCGTGCCCCTCGGCAGCAGCCGAGAGGGCGGCGATTCGCTGGTGCGCGGTAGGCCCGTACCGCCTCCGCGCGCTGGCGTGATGCTCCTCAGCTGCAGCGTGATCGCCCACGCGCGCGTGGATCTTGGCGGTGTGCGAACTGACGGTTGCCATCGGGGCGCCCCACAGGGAGGCCCAGCCGGTCATCTCCTGCGCTTCGCCTTCATCCGCAAGTTTGCGCGCCCGCTCCGCCTCCCGCCGAGCGTCTGAGAAGCGACCTGATTCCGCGAGCGCACGGGCCCGGCAGATGACGAACAGCGACTCGGTTGCCGGGTCAACGCCGCGGCTGAGCCTGATCGCTGCATCCGCCAACCCCAGAACGTGTTCCGGCTGTCCGTTGTCCATGCCGTGATGGGCGAGGATTCGCAGTACGTACGCCTGATCGGCTCGGTTCCCTGAGCTGCGGGCGAGGCTGAACGCCTGCAGGTAGTAGCGCTGCGCCAGCCCGTGCTCCCCCGCGTCGTACGCCTTCCAGCCGGCGAGGTAGGCGAGAGAGGCGGCAGCCGAGAACATCTGCTTCTGGAGCACCTCTGTCTGGAATCTGGACTTGCAGAGCCGCTGTACGTCATCGGTGAGGTACTGGACGACGGTGCTGCGGCCGTGCTGCCCGCCGTGGCGTTCGTCGATGGCCGTGAACATGGCGACCATGTCGCGGACGGCTTCGACTTCGGCCGCGCCAGCGATTCCTCCGGTCACGGCCCGCAGAGTCCGAGCCTGGATCTCACCGGCCACGCCGAGAGGCAGGGCGGCGCCGGCCACGGAGTACGCGGCTGTAGTCAGGAACGTTCGTCGCTCGATGTCAGCTCTCCCAATCCGCCCCAGCGTCTCCACTGGATCGTCTTCGACGGTAAGCCCCAAGTCGGCTTGGTCGGAATGGCCATCCGCGGAAGTGAGGCCCAGGTCATGAACCGTCAGCGGGTGGCCGATCTTCCGGGAAAGGACTTCACAGAGGTAGCGCGCCGTAGCGGGCTGAGGAGGAGTGCCGGCGACCCAGTACGTGATGTTCGATTTGCTGGTACGGATGGACGAATTACCGGAGGCATTTGCCAGGGTTTGGATGCCTCGCGCGACCGCTTCGTAGCTCATCCCTGACTGTTCGATCGCCCGCGCGAGCTTGTCGTTACGTGACCGGGTCATGCCCCAACGTTACGGCGTCTGCGCCCAGTTGGGCGTTGAACGCGTTGAACGCTTTCCACCTTCACATTACCTGTTCACGCTCTGCGGTCGAGAGTTCACTGATTCCTGTCGAGCACGGGAGTTGTGACCACAATCCCCTCCCTTGCTCGCGCCCCCGAAAGGGCGGACCGTCATCCGCATATGGCGGTCCGCCCGTTCCCCCAGAGCAACGGAGACACCGATGCGAGCGACGGCCAGGCGGACCCGGGACACGTCGTGGACGGACGACAAGGACAACCAGTTCATCGACGCGTTCAGCCGCTCCCGCGGCTTCCGGGAGCCGGCGAATCCGAACGCAGGGTTGAGGCGATTACGAGAGCGGCTGAACGAACCGGTGCTCGCCCACCGCTCCAGCGTCCGGGCGCGCCAAGTCGTCATCTACGTGCGGACCCTCCCCACCCAAGACCCGGCCCCCATCTTCACCGCGCTGAGGACCGAAGCGACGCAGCGCGGCTGGCACGTCAGCCACGAGCTGCATGACGCCATCGGCCCGGCCGCGCCGCAGCAGTGCCCCCAGTGGCTTCAGGCCCGCAAGTTCATGCACGAGGGCTTCGCGGACGGCGTCCTGGTCCAAGACCGCAGCCACATCAGCAGCCACGACGACGAGTACCGGAGCGAGCTCCACTTCGTCGCCGAACGCCAGTGCTTCACTGCCCTGCTCGTGCCCGAGGCTGCGACTTGAAGAGACCCGATCCTCCGGTGGCTGGACCGCCGGCCGTGGGGCTGGCGGCAGGTATGCGGCCAGATCGCCTACGTGCTTGTGGTCACCGCGTTGGTCGTCCCGCTGGCCCTGTACGGAAGATGACGAGAGAGAGCCCCCGATGGACAGTCCGCTCGAGCGACGCAACCCCGGCGATGCCCTGGCCAAGATCGCGCCGCCCGACTCCGCCCCGTCCAGCATGAACCTGTTCGGCGTACCCGCCGGCGAGTCCGTCGAGCGCCGCTTCGACCCCGCGAAGCTCCGCCGCGTCCGCGTTATCGACCAGAGCCCGGAGCCTGCCGCATGAACGAGCTCCGCCTGAACGCAGCCGACTGGGACGAGTGGTACCGCAGCATCAACCCGCCCCGCATCGTGAGCGACAAGGAAACCTTCGAGTTCCACCGCCGGGTGCAGCCTCCGCGCGGCGGCCACGCCGTCGACCTCGGGTGTGGAACCGGCCAGTGGACGCGACAGCTCACCCGCTGGGGCATGACCGTGACCGGCGCCGACTTCTCCCCCGTGGCCATCGAGCAGGCCCGCAAGACGATGGAACACTCCCTGCTCGACTACCTGCTGTGGGACATCGACGTCGACTCGACCCCGCCCTCGCTGCGACCGGGCACGTTCGACGTGGTGACCTGCCGGCTGTCGCTCGCCTTTCTCGACACCAACCGGCTCCTGGTCGATGTCGGGCGGCTACTGCGTCCTGGGGGCAGCTTCTACGTGCTGACCCGCGTGGAAGACGTCACCGACGACCACCGTGAGAACGACGTCGCGGACCGGTTCCACCGTGGCCTGGACGAAGAGCAGATCGGGCGCCTCGGCAACACCTGGCGCGAACGCCTCACCTGGACCATCAGCCCTCAGTACCGCGCGATCCTCCTGCGCGGCTTCGACGGCTGACGCAAGCTCCCGCCTCCCGGACCGACGCCAGGGCCCGATGCCCGTGACGGAGGCTCGGACGGGGGGCGGTCTCAACCTCCCGGCACGGTGCGGCCAGTGCGTCCGCGTTCCCCTCCCCGCGCGGAGTGGCCGGCCGCGCCGTGCCGGGGGACGACCATGTTGCGCCAGTGGGCCCTTCGGCTACTCCCAATGACCCCGCCCCTCCCCGTTGGCACGGGCATGGTGGGGGGCGGTCCCAGAGCTCCGGGTCGACCCCCGCGACCCCCAAGAGACAGGAAGCTTCGCGTGTTCATCGACATCCCGAGCGAACTCGAAGCCGCGCTCACCCACCTCCCCCTCCCCATGTGGGAGCTGGACGGTTCGTTCCTGGCGGAGTCCACCATGGAGCGATACCGGACCGAGCTGACGGCCACCCCGCGGTTCGCGGAAACCGCCACGACGCTGCGCCACGCGCTGACCGGGGAGGGCGGCGGATACGCCGTGCTGCGCCTGGGGAACCTCGCCGAGGCGCTCGGGACCGACGACGACCGGTTCCTGCGGCTGGCCACGGGCTTGGCGGCCAAGGTGGCCGTCCCGTTCTCGCCCTTCCCGCGCCCGTCGTCATGAACTGACTGATGCCGAGTGGGAGTTGCTGGCTCCGCTGATACCGCGGCCCGTCCGGGGCCGACCCCGGACGGAGGACCGCCGTGTCATCAACGGGATGGTCTACAAGATCCGTACCGGCGTTTCCTGGCGTGACCTGCCGGAACGTTACGGCCCGTGGAAGACGGTCTACACCCAATACCGGTGATTTAGGCTGTTTTCTGGCGTTTGCTGGTTGGTTTGGTGGGTGGGACCAGCGTGATTGTGCGAGCTGGTGGTGGGGGTGGGTTGCGGTGGTGGGGGTGTTTGAGGTGCCAGTTGGTCATTTTGCGTTTGATGACGCGGGGGTTGGAGCGTCTTCGGCGGGGTGGCAGGAGTCGTTCGAGCAGCTCGCGGGTGGTGTGTGTCAGGGCCCGCTTGAGTCGTGAGGGGGGAAAGCGCCGCCTGGTCTGTGACGTGGCGGCGGGCGGCGTTGGGGGTGCGGGTGAAGGAAATCCGGTCGGGATCGAGGCCCGCTTCGCGGG
>NZ_JBVJAH010000034.1:0-29718 GCF_055590785.1 Streptomyces sp. NPDC041796 | reverse complement strand
AGGTCCTGCCCGGCAATGCCCGCCGGGTGGTCACTCCGGGCTGCCGGCCAGGCGGGCGCTCGCTGATCCGACGGAGATTGTCAGACAGGCCCTAGGTCGCCAGGCGGTCGACTTCCATCTCAAGGTCCCCCGTCGGCGGGGCGGCCCCAGAGCCATTCCTGCGCACGTACCTGGCAAACATCTCCAGGCAGTCCAAGAAGGCCGCATCCGGGGCTTCGGAGTCCACCACCGAGTGAGTCACCTCGTGCAGCCAGTGCTGCGCTTCGCGACTCTCGCCCAGGGCCAGGTGGTGCAGGTGCAGGCAGTATGCGGCCGCGCGGTGGCCAGCTCCGGCGGCAAGCTGCCACCAGAACTGGGCGCTTTCCGGATGCCCGGTGAGGTACAGCAGGCACGCGAAGACGAGCGCGCCGTCGACGTCCAAGTGTTCCTCCCCGCGTTCGGTGCCGTCGGTGTCCTCGGCCAGGCGGTCGACGTGCACGGCGCCGCTCGGCTCGTTGAGCACCCAGCGGCAGACCACCGCCAAGCGCTTGCCAGCCTCGGCAGCACGAGCCATGTCCCTCGGCGGTGACGCTTTCGCCGCATCCCTCCGGCGTCGACGCACTCGACGATGGCGGCCGCGAGGTCCTCCGGCCGCGCGGCCGGGGTGACCGCGACGGCGGGGGCGGGGGGTCGGCCGGTGACGCGGCCCGCCCCGAAGATGGGGCGCAGCAGGAAGGTGCAGCCCGGGCAGATGCCGGGCGGCCGCGAGGTCCGGCCGGCGCCGAGGAGTCCGATGACGTAGGTGCCGTGGCGGCAGGACGCGTCGTCGCCCGTCGGACGGCAGGGATCGTCACCCACCATCTATGAGACCAAGGCGGGCATCAACCCGGTGGAGTAGGGCGTGTTCCGCCTATGGTGGGCGGTGCGACCCAGGCACAATCCGTGTCCGTGACTCCGTTATCGACCCATGCGAACGGCCGCCTTGCCTCCGACAGGATCAGGTCGTTGATTTCCTACTTAATGCGGTCTAGGAAGCCGAGCACCCGATGGTTGACCTGCATCGCGGCGTGTTCGTCGTAGGACGGCAGGCTGCTGTCGGTGAACAGGTGCCTGTTGCCGGGGTAGAGGAACAGCCCGGCATCCGTCACCATGTCGACGACCGCGCGGGCGGCGTCCGCGTCACCCTCCCCGGCGAAGAACGGATCTGCGTCCATGCCGTGAATCTGAACCGGGACGTCTTGGGGCCAGGCGGCGCCGAACTCCGAGACCGGGACGCACGCCTCGAGCAACAGTGCACCCTTTGCTCCGGGGCGAGTCTGGGCCAGCTTCTGCGCCGGCAGGACGCCGAGCGAGAAGCCAACATAGATGAGCTCCGCAGGCAGCCCCTCGGCGGCGGCGGCTCCGCGCGCGATGATCGTGTCGAACCCGACGCTCTCGGCATAGGCGGCGCCCTCCTCGAGGCTGTCGAATACCTGCCCTTCGTACAGATCTGGAGCGTGGACGGCGTGTCCGGCCCCTCGCAACTGCTCGGCGAAACTGCGAACGCCGGCGGTCAGCCCGTGTCCATGATGGAAGACCAGCACCTCAGCCATGTTGCTCCCCTCGTACTGCGGTGCCCGGGTGGCGCCGCGGCACGAGTATGGACCGCAGCACTGACATCCACGGGCCTCGGCCGAACAGGACCAGGCCGGTAGTCCCTGTTCGGTGAGGCGGCGGACTCGAGGGCGGCGACTCGCCGGTCTCGGAAGCGAAGGGTCGAGGGGATGACAAGGCCCGCACGTGGTCGGGTGAGAGGTGCAGCTCATATGGCAGGCAGCAGTCAGAGCAGAGGGTCGCGACCAATGTCCCGCAGGCGCAGACCTGGTTCAGCCCCCATCGGGAGTCGCCCCGCAGCATGCGGCGGAGGCGTGCCGCGTCGTCAGCCCGCGGCAGTCAGCCGGGTTCATGACGATATTGCCTCGTGACCCCTGCGAGACCAGTGGCTGCCCGTCGATGTTGTAGTGAGTTCCGTGCCGTGGCATCACTGAGCCGGGCGCCTGGGCAAGGACGAGAGGCGGGCCGTACGGTTCCGTCTCGATCGCGAAGCAGCCGGACGGCACAGTGGCCGGCGATGGCCCCATTTCCTCCGCCTCCCACCAGGCGTAGTCGGGAGCCTCGGGCACCGCTGGCAGACGCTTCAGCGGCCCCGTCAGCGCAGCGCTGCAGGCAGCGCACACAAACACGGTCATTTCCGGCGCGGTCCGCTCGAACATGGCGGCGTCAGGCACGGCGGCCTGCTCGATGCCCAGCTGGACACTGGCCCAATCCTGAAGACGCTGATCCTCCATGGAGGAACCGTACTGAAGCTGCCCCGCAGCCGCCTCCGCTGCGACTTCAAGTTGACGGAGGCTCACGGCAGCACATCGCTGTCGCGGGCGGTGGGCCGCCGCCACCGGTTTGAGCGTGTTCAATACAGTGGCGATGCTGGCCGGTACCGGCCTGCACTGGGGTGGCTGCCCGAGTGCCTTGGGGAGGGGCGGGCGTGGTCAGACAGGTGTGGCGGTTGGCAGCTTTGGCGGTGGCAGCGGTGACGCTGACGGTGTCGTGCGGCTACGCGGCGGCGATCCACGCCACGGAGATCTCAGCAGATCAGGTAGCGGGGCGATGGGCCAGCGAGGCGGGCACATCACTGACGTTCCACGCTGATCACACCTTTACCAGCGAGCACTTCGACACGTTGCCCGTCGCTTCGGACTGCGACAACCTGCCGCCCGTCGCGCGCCCGGAGCTGACATCGGGCCGCTGGGCGTTTGACGACGGGACCGCTGGCGAAACCGCCACACGCGGCGCCGTGCTGTCGCTGACCTTCACCGGCGGCGAGTGCGCCGTGCACGCCTACGTGTTCGGCGACGCAGCCGACCCGGCCCTGTGCCCGACCGATGACCCGGACGACGGCTGCCGGTCGAAGGACTATCTGCAGCGCATCGCGGGCCGACCGTAGACGCTCAGAACCACGCGCTCTGCTCGTGGGTGCCAGAGAAGGCAGGCCCCGCGGCTGCTCGATCAGCCGCGCGCCGACCGGAGCGAGCGTCGGTCCTTGTGCCCCTGATGCTGCGCGCCGTACCCCCGCTCCGCGGCCGTCCTTGCCCGTACCGTCGGGGGCGGGGCGGCTACTGGGTCAGTGTCCCTGCCCGGAGCGCGGGGCGGCGGGGCCGCTGTGGGGAGCGGCCCGGTGGTACTGCCCCAGCGTGCTGGCACCGGACGGGCGGACCTCAGCTCGTGACGGCCTCCACGATTTGCAGGGCGGCCTGAGCGGGCGTGAGGTGCGTGGTGTCGATGACCTCGGCCTCCCCGTGCAGCCACGTGCGGGCCGCCTCGGCGTAGGGCTCGAGGTATGCAAGACGGAACGGGGAAGGACCAAGGTCGGTGTCCCCCTCGATACGCCCGCGGAGGGTGTCCTGGTCAGCATGCAGAACGAAGTGCCGTACCGGAATCGCATACTGGGCCAGGCCCGAGCTGATCTCACGCCAGTACTGCTCGACGAGGACAGTCATGGGCATCACCAAAGTGCCACCGGTGTAGTCGAGTACACGGCGGGCGGTCTCGACCACGAGCGGCCGCCACGGCGACCAGTCCTGGAAGTTTCCCGTCCAGGGCAGCCCCGGCTTGATGTCCATGAGCGTCTCGCCGACCTTCTCGGCATCGAACACTCGTGAATCCGGGATCAGTTGCTGCACGAGTGCACTGGTCGTCGTCTTGCCTGCGCCATGAGTGCCGTTGAGCCATATGATCACGAAACCAACGCTACCCCCGTGCGGCACGCAGGTACGTCGCACCGACTGCGCATGCCGCCCAGTCGGTGGGAGAAACCGTTCAGTGCGAGTATCACCGACGCGCGAGGCAAGGCCGGCAGTTCGGGCAGCGGTTGGGTGAGGCCGTCATCGGGATCAATCGCGATGGGGCTGGCCGGGAGGGTGTTAGCGACGAGAGCGCCGGCGGGAACGGGCACATGCGCGGGGTGACTCGCCGCCGTCCGGCACCAACAGCTGTTCTTCGTCGGGATGCACCACCGCGGAAGACCGACACCTCCAGCCGGCGGAAGGGAGGACGGCGTGGACCCCGCGCAAACCGCCTCCCGCGCCGGCTTGACGTCCGGACTCCGGCGGGCGGCAGCCGCCGCTGTTCGAGCAGATCCCCCCGGGCACTTCGGTCGGCTGGACCCTGCCGACACCACCCTGGCCAGCCCGTGGCTGGCCAGGGCGAAGTATCTCGCGCACCGGCTCCCCGGGTCCCGCGGATGGGGGCGCAATATCCACTTCGCGGTCAACCGGGGCCTGGCCGATCGACTGGCAGCGCCATTACGCGGGGGTGCGGGCGCTGGTGGTGGACGGCGGCGCGGCAGTCGATGAGATCACCCCGGGGGGTGACGTGCACGGCGCGGACGTGGGTCGGTGGCTCGTACGGCAGCGCGAGACGGGGACGGAGCTGAGCCAGGCGCAGCGCCAGCGGCTGGGCGCGCTCCGGGTCACCGCGCCGGAACGGGCCGCCCCACCGAAGGCGGCCGGGCGGCGGCGTGGGAACTGGGCGTAGCGGCCGCGCGTGCTTACCTGGCCCGTGAGGGCACCCTGACCGGCGTTTCAAGGGCTCACGTCGAACACGTGGCACACGACGGCCAGGAGCACGCGGTGAAACTCGGCGTATGGCTGTCCAACCAGCGCTCCCGCCGCGCGGCGCTCCCCGCAGACCGCCTCGCGGTACCGAAGGGACTCGGAGTCGTCTGAACGGCGTGCAGGCCGTCGCCGGGCTCTGCGCGAGGTCCAGGGCGCGGTCGAGACCGAGCAGGGCCGCGTCCTGCGGGGCCTCCTCGCGGTCCGGCGCATGCAAGACGCCTCCGGCCGACCTGCGGCTGACGCGCGCCTTCTGGAGCACCCATCGCGAAGGCCGACGCTCTCCGAGCACCTCGTGGACCGCCGACGTGGGTGACGGCTCCAGCCGCTCTGTTCCGACCTGGTCGTAGTCGACGCCGTCGACCGGCCGCACGCGGTCGGGGGCCCGGAGCCACACCCGGTACTCTGCCGCCTCCACGCCGCCGTCCAACTGGTGGAGCGGCAGTATTCGCAGCGTGCGCTATTCGCAGGTGGGCGGAGAAGTGCTCCGGAGAGTTTGCCGTGGGCTGGCCTACCTGTACGTCCGTGCTCGACACTGAGGCGATGGGGAGAGGTAAAAAGAAGAAGAGGAAGCCAAATGGGCCCGCAGTGGGGCCGGTTGGCGCAGCCGTACGACCCAACGGGGGGAGCCGCGCGCTTGCCGACTGGGGACCACCGTACGGGTCCGGGGAACGGGCTCGCTACGAACGCGAGCAACAGGAGAACATTCGTCGGCTGCTGCTCGAGGGGCACGTGGACGAGGTCGCTTCGATGGCGGCCACCGGCACGGTGTATGCCAAGGCACGGCTGGCCGAGTACTACGCCGAGCACGGCCGGTGGGAGAATCTCCACGGCCTCGCCAGTCGCCCCACCCCGCACCTGATCGAACTGCTTCGCCTCGTCGTCGACCCCGGTGACATGCCCCTCGAGGCGGCGGTCACCGTCCTGAAGGTCCGCATGGTGGCATGGGACGACGAAGCCTTCCGGCACGTGATCGACCTGCTGTACCAGCGCGGCCTGGTCGAGCACGCCCTCGATGAGCTGCTCGCCGGCGCCGGCACCCCGCCCGACTGGAAATCCCTGGACTGCGCGGAGTGGCACCTGCGGGTGTACCTGCTGCTCCGCGAGGACCGTGTGGTCGAGGCGCTGGCCATGGCCGACGCCCCCCGGACCCGGTCATGGCTGGCGCCCGTCCTGGCTGAGCGGGGACACGTCGACGCGCTGCGCACCCTGGCACGCCCGGGCGAGACGGGCTTCGCCCTGCTCCTGGCTCGCACCCTTATCGCTCAGGGCCGGGTAGAGGAGGGTATCGCCATCATGCAGCAGCGCATCGACGCGGGCGAGGGATCCGCCCACCAGTGGACGGTTGACCTGCTCGTCGAACTGGGCCACGTCGACCGGGCCTTGGAAGTCCTGCGCAGCCGTCCGTACCAGCCCCACGCCATTCCGAACACCGCCGGCTTCAACGTCGCCCAGCTCCTGGACGAGCACGGACGCCACGAGGAGGCCATTGAGGTGCTGCGCACCCACAGCTCCGCACCGAAGCAGCTGGCCGAGCTGCTGGCCGGCCTTGGACGCATGGACGAGGCCATGGCCGTGCTGGATGCTGCGCTGAGCAATGGTATTTGGCGATACGTCACCGCTGAGCTGGCCGAGCACCAAGCGGCTCTGCTTGCCCGCTACGGAATGCTCCGTGAGCTGCACCATCGCGCGGTGAACGGCCACCCGGAATATCGGGAGATCATGCGCTCCCATCTGACGCACGCCAGTCAGCCGGGACGGGGGAAAGGGTGATCGACTCCGGTGTCCCCGGGTGAACGGATCCCTGTGTCAGCCAGGGCGAGGCGCTGTTTCTTCCTGTAGAAGGCCCTTCTGCAGCAGATGTCAGGAACAGAAGGTGCAATGACACCGGGAGAGGGTCCCTTCTCCCGGCCAGGTGGGCGCTGTGAGCGGCCCGGAGATGCGTTACGAAAAAGGAGCAGGAGGCACGGGGTTGCCGTCCTGTTCTACTGGTCCCGGGGCGACGGCAGCCCCACGAGATACAGCCAGCCCGTCTCGGCGTCACCCCCAGGAAGGATCCGCGGATTCTCAGCCGTGGGCAGTACGTCCGCGACGGACGGGTGCAGCTGCCTGGGGTGCCATTGCGACTCGCTGTTGCTGGCCATGGTTCGACGGTAGCCGCGGGGACTGACACGGTGCCAGGGGATTACCACTCCTCGCACGCCCTGCTGAGGCGCCGCCTAGGATCCGTGCTGAGCGGGGTGGTTCCCTCGTTGGGCGGCAGCCACGGCTATCTGGGGATAGTGCGGTGCGGCGACCGGAGATCGAAGATTTCGCGCCCGTTGGCTGAGCGGGTCATGGGGCTCCGCCCACGGCGTACCAGAGGACATAGTGTGAATCGTCGCCGTACATGTCCGCCTGAAACTCGCCCATGCCGGCTCCGCTGACGTTGACACTGCCGATGGTGTCATCGTCGCCTACGTCGACTTCCCTGACCCATATGGTTTCAGTGCCCTCGAAGTGCCTGGGCGTACGGTCTATGTCCCGATGACGGCCGCCCTTCATCTCCGAACGGAACACTGGTTCGTTTTTGAACCAGATGACGACGTCGTCGGCTCCGACTCCGGAGGTCGTCTCGTGGCACTTGATGGACCTGAAGACCACATCGGGCATGATGATCCCCTTCCTCAGCACGATTTTGAGGCCAAGGGTTATTCACTCGGATCGCTGCGCCGGGAGGCTGGTGAAGATTCTCGGCCCGTCAGGTTGAGAGGGCGCGGCAGCCTGTAATTCCATGTTCTTGCAGCCGCCCACGTCACGCAACCGGCTTCGCCCAACATGCACGGTCAGCCCATGACGCGGCGACGCGTCCCAGGATCGCGGGCATGGTGTCGCCGGACCCGAGCTGCAACACGGGAAGGGGCGGGTGACTACATCTCGACCTCGCACCCGCCGACTCCGACCGTGGGCGCCTCGATCTCGGGCTCCGGCTGCTGTATCACTGGCTCGTCCCGGCGGGCGCGCTCCGCCTCCTCGATCTGCTGTGTCTGCTCGCGGTCGGCTGCCGGTAAGGACAGTGCCGGCTTGTCATAGGCAGACGGTGGTAAGGGCGGAGGAGCGGTACATACAGCAGGATCGTCTCAAGGACAGCCACGCGGCTGAACCTGCCATCGGACATTGCCGATATCAGCCCGCCGTTCATCACCCTGAGCTACCTGTCACTTGGTGCGCCGTTCGTTAACGGCGCGCCAATAAGCCAGCAGGATCGTCACCAGCCGCAAACGAGGGGTTTCACGTCCGGCGGGGTCGCGTTCGGTGACGTGTCGGGCGACCGAGTCGACGCCGGGGCGGCCTTATCCGCTCCAGGGAGCGCGATCAGAAGCGGAACGGCCACCTACGCCTGCGAGGTTCTCTGAAGCCGGCGTACAGCTCGCGCACGCGCTCGGAGATGGCTTCATAGGCGGCTTCCACTGCCTCGCTCGTCTCTTTGAGCGCTGTGTAGGGGCCGATGCCGAGCGTGCCCCTCTGCATGCCTTCCTCGAACGTCGCAGGCGCGTCCTGGTACACGCTCCAAGTCCGGTCGGTGATGCGTTCGGCAGCCACCTTCACCAGCTCCCGCACCTTGCCGTCGAGGATGAATCCGACCTGTGCATCGAGGGCGGCATCAGCCTCCCTGATGGCGGTCCGGCATTGCTCAGTACGGTCGTCGGGTGGTTCCGAATAACGAGGGTCGGGCTGCTTTGCGGAGATGAGCTCGTCTCCGTGATGGCGACGCAGGTTCCGCAGGAGCTGGTTGACCTCTACGAGGTGCTCCAGCTCGAACGCTTCACGCCGTTCGAGCTTGGTTTGGAGGAAGTCTTCCCGACGCTCTCCGCGCTGGCGCTGGTGGTCGACCCAGTTGGACACCTGGGTCAGCAGGCTTCCGAGGACGAGGCCCGCGAGTCCCCACCAGTACGTTGCCTGTTCCATGGCCGGAGTCTAAGAGCTGTCCCGTAAATGATCTCGGACGGGCTTGTTGGCCTGCTCGCTTCTTGGTCACCTGGCGAGGGTGAGGTTGTGAAGGCAGGCGATGCCGAGCATGGCGTAGTGAACGCCGTCGCCTTTCAGTCGGCAGTCACGCAGGATTTTCCAGCCCTTCATCCGCGCGAAGGTGTGCTCGACGCGGGGCTGCGCGAACGCGGTACTGCAGCGGTTCAGTCTGTTCGACCTGCCCCCTTACCAGTGTCTGCGCGCGTAGGAGATGGCGTGCCCGTCGGGCCGTGGACGGTCGGCTCCACTCATCCCATCGACGAGAGCAGCCGGTCGGCTCCCACCAGTCCCAGTGTCGTTCCAATGGCGTTGGCGCACAGGAAGAGGACGTTCTGGCCTGTGGACAACGGTTCCGCCTCGGGATCGGTCGTCAGCGCCCTGAGGCGGTCCTGGCTCAGCCCCCACACCATTCCCCGCACACCGACCGGCTTACGGAAGGCCAGGAGAACCCCGACGGCGCCGAAAAGCGTGGCCGCACCGCCCAAGGGAACATCCGCTGCGAACAACTCCACGGCACCCGCCGCCAGAAGAAGCGGGCTGATGAGGCGGTATGCCTCATGTCCCCGGCGGTACGGGCGGAAGACAACCCAGTTCAAGAATATGACGCAGGCCACGGAGGCGGGCATCACCACGAGCCCCGCGAAGATGTGCGCGGACTGCTTCCCGGAACATGTGACGCCGTACCGCGATTGGCAGCCTCCAGTGATCGCCATGTCCCGGTAGATCAGGTACAGCATCCCTAGTAGGACAGCCGCGACACCAGTGCACACCGCCATGACCACGTACGTGCCGGACGTCGGCCGCGTAGGCACCGTTTGGACCGGCATACCAGTTCCCCCACTCCAGACGGGCCGACCTAGGCCGTGTTTTAGAAGTGTGCCTCGCCCCACCGTGATGATCTCGGTGGGGCGAGGGGATCTTTCAGACCTCAATCACGGTCTAACCCTCGCTTTCATAGCTATCGAACCAGTGGGTGTCGAAGTAGCGGGCCGTCGAGAACGGGTGCTGCCGGTTGGTGAGCATGCGGTAGACGAACTCGGCGGTCGTCTCCTCGAACCGCTCCCACGAGTCGGGGATGTCCTCCTTCACGAGGATGGGCCACCTGTCGGGGTCCGGGTCCTCGGTGAGCCAGTAGAACTGGTCGGCTTGCTCGGAGCTCGCCCACTCCAGCAGCCCGCCGGGGGCCGGGTATACCTCGTACGGCTCCCACAGGCCGCTGCGGTGCGTCCTGGCCCACTCGCCTAGCCACTCGGTGTGCAGGACGATGTCATCGCTCTGAAAACCGGCGTCAGGTACATGGAGTTGGAGGTAGCCGTCGAATGCGCCGTGCCCGAACATCTCGGCGAGCCGCTTGTAGTCACCGGGCAGCGCAGTCCCGATCCGGGTCTCGACCGCCACCCAATCGACCGTACGCGCACGCGTCGTGTCCCATCCCGTGACGGCGACGACGCCGTCTACCCAGGACGTCACCTCCGCCAGGTCCGCCGCCGGGTCCTCCCGCTCTGCGACCAGCGCCACGGTCCTTACGCCGTCGTCGAAGCGGGCGGTGCCGCAGCCGATCCACCGGCCCGCGTGCGCCCACGCGCGCATCTCCACGATCCGCTCGCCGAACGGGGCCAGGAGCGGAAGCCCGGTCCGGCCGGTCACGGTTGGATCGGCGTACCCACCCATGGCGAGATTGCGCGGCTGCCCGTACCGTGCGCTGAGCGCCTCCTGGAGCACGGAGAGGTTGTTCTCGTCCGAAGACGCCAGGCATACATGTCCTGCGGGGTGTCCTGCCTCGTCACACTCCAGATTGCTCGTTCCTGGCCAGGCCAGGTGGTGGACGGCCGAGAGGAGTTCTTCCTGTTCGTCCATGGCAGGCATTGAAGCGGACGCGACCGACATCGACGTAGGCGGGCAGCCAGGGCGTGCTTGAGACGTTGAGGGTGTCGGCACGGTAGTACGCGGCCCACCATCGCTCCTGTCTCCCCTCGACCCGCTGACCTGACCGCGGCCAGGATGACATGCAGGGCTGATACTTCCGGCAGGTCACAGCCATTCGTTGATCGCGGCGATGAGGACGGTTGCCTCGAAGCGGACCGCGAGCTTGTCGAACCGGGTGGCCACGGCACGGTTCCGTTTCAGCCGGTTGATGCCGCACTCGACCGCGTGCCGGGCCTTGTAGTCCTCGCGGTCGAAGGCCGGCGGCCGCCCGCCGGCCGTTCCCTGACGTTTACGGTTACTGGCCTGATCGGCCGGTTCAGGGATCGTGCAACGGATCCCGCGTCGACGCAGGTACTCGCGGTTCGCGCGGGATGAGTACGCCTTGTCACCCCGCACCCGCAGAGGTCGGACGCGGGGCCGGCCCGGACCGAGGCGAGGAACCCTGATGGCTTCCAGCACGGCCGTGAAGTGCGGGCTGTTCCACGCTGTCCTGCCGTGACCAGCAGAGATAACGGTCTCTGGCCTTGTTCGCAGGCCAGGTGGATCTTTGTGGTCCAGCCTCCGCGGGATCTACCCAAACCGTGGTCCTCGGGTTCGACCTGGTCGCCGCCCGACGGTTCTTTCTGGGCCTGCCCGTCATGCCGGGCACCGGCCGCGTGCTGATGGGCCCGGCAGATCGTGGAATCGACGTTGACCTCCCAGGTGATCAGCCCGGCCGCGTCCGCCCGGGCTTGCAGCCCGGTCAGCACCAAGGCCCAGACACCGTCGCGCTGCCAGCGGCGGAAGAGCCCATAAACCGTCTGCCACGGACCATATTCCGTCGGGAGATCCCGCCACGGGGCACCCGTCCGCACCCGCCAGCGGATTCCGTCGATCAATCGCCGCCGGCTCACCGACGGCCTGCCCAACGCCGCGACTGGCAACAACGGCCCCAGAACCGCCCACTGGTCATCCGAAAGATCCCCTCGCCCCACACCGAGAGCATCACGGCACGAGGCGAGACACGGAACCCAGTTCTAAAACACGGCCTAGCCCCTCCACCCCAAGCTGTCGATCATTAAGCCAGTCGAACGACGCCACGTCGACAACCGGCCCACCAGCCGCGTCATCAACCTGTGGGGCAACCCAGCAGCTGCGGGAGCCTCGGAGCAGACACCAGGGGCACATGACACGAGGATTCCGGAACCCCTGACTGCAAAAGCGGGACAGCCTTTAGGCAGGGGTGACCCGAACCGGGACCCGAGGACTCACCGGGTCGGAGAGTCAGGGTTCTCGGGGTGCAGGGGGCTCACACGACCTCACGTGCCGAACGTGCCTCAAGACCCCTCAGATACTTGTCAGGCACGTACCGATTCAGCGCCGTGCCTTATATGCCTCATGGTCTCCACGCCGCCCTAGATAACGGTGGCGCTCGCCAAGCTCTACGGGAGTGCCGACGTCGACCGGGCACTCGGGACCGCGGCGACGGTCGGACGGTTCGCCGAGGGCGACCTGCTGTCGATCCTCGACCACCAGGGCGAGCACGACCGTGTCGAGCCGATCCGCCGCAGCGATGACCACAGACTGCCGGGCACCTCCGCCTGGTCAGGCTTCGGCTCGGCCTGAGCCCTCGGGCTCCTCTTCGACCAGGCCGCTGGCGAAGGGGAAGTTCTCCAAGAACTCCCGCCGGCCCGGATCCTGCTCGGCCTCGGCCAGGTCGGCGAGGACCTTCAGGAACCGGTCGCGCTGGTCCTGCGGCAACTGCCCCAGCACCCAGCTCACGCTCTCCATCATCTTCACCGCGGAGTCAGGGTCGACCTCGTCGTCCTCGCAGCTGTCGAGGAACCAGACGACGTCGACGACGAGTCCGGCGAGTACGGGCACCAGTGGGTCCGTGTCAGTCATCCGGGAAACCTATCCGACCCCCGTGACAGCAGCCCCACCACCTCGGCCGACGGGCACTCGACGTCGGCCCTGACTGGAAAGAGCACCTGTTTCATGAACGACAGTCCTGCCAAAGCGGCCGCGGCGCGGCCGCGCATGCAAGCACCGCTCAGGCCAACTCGAAGCGACGTCCGGGGTTAGGTCCTCGGTTCCCACGAGACGATGGCCCTGAGCCAGGCGCCTACACCTGCCGCAGCGGTCATCGGTCGGCTCCAAACTGTGGCCACAAAGATCCTCTCAACCGATTCGAGCGCCAGTTCACCAGTAGTTGTCTGGCCGCCAGCCCCCACCGGCTCGATGAGATTCAGTCCGAGACTGTGAACAAGACGCTGGTGGTCCGCCCGATCAGCGGGGACACGATGCTGCGGCTCATCCAGCCGAGGACAGCAGCACCCGAGCGGTGCTCGAGAAATACGGCTGCGAACTGCCTTGAGCACGCCATCTGCCGCGGTGGGGTGGATAGGGGTGCAGAGGGTGCCGGCCGCACGGGGGTGCGTTGTCGTCATGACTGGGCGTTCGGTCATCGACCAGGGCCGCGGCCCCAGCCGTGCTGCGTGTACGCCGCGCTTGGGAGCTACCCCACCCGGTTCACATCACCACGGTCGCTTCCCGGCCACGACCACAAGACCTCCGGGGCGTCCTCGAGTGCCAAGAAGCACGCCGCGCGGTTCGGTTCGTCCACCGAGACTTCCAAGAGACGGGCCCGACCGTCTCCCGCATCCCGAACTGCAAGATGCAGAACTCCCGCCTGCGTCTCGGCCAGTTGCGTCTCCAGATGGGCCCGACGCAGGAGCACGGAAGCCTCGAAGCCGTACCCCGAGTCAGCACGCGTGGTGGCCGGGGGACTGATTCCGTCGGGGGCGCCGTCGGTGAGGTTGCCGAGATCGGACCGCCACTCGCGAGGGAAGCTCCGGTCGAGGAGCACCACTGCGCCACTGCTCACGTCCACCAGATGAACGCCCTTCGCCTCGGCGCTCCACTGCAGGCGCGCAAGCCGATGCGGACCGCGGGGATTCGGGGTGCCGACCAGGGCCCGTGCCAGCGCGGGAGGGCCCGGCGGTCGACGCGGATGTCCAGGCGGTCGGGATGGGGATGACGCTGCGGATGCCGAACAGGCCCATGTCGGCGCTTACCGGATGACGTCCGAATTCCTCAGCCAGGAGTTCGACGATCGGTACTTCCCAGCGCTGTTGTTCTCGGGAAGGGTTCGGCACGGCCTGTTCCGCGCGGGGGTTAGCCCGATGCCCCTGCTGACTCTGGGCGTACGTTTCGTTGGTCGCGAGCTGACGCAGACGGATCATCTCGCCCGATTCGGGGCTGGCCGGCGTCTCATACATGACGACTCCCTGCTGCACTGCCCGGTCAATGCACAAGAAGGAGAGGAAAAATGGGTCAAGCCAACCAGTCAGTCAGGCCTTCGCCACGTCTGCTTCTGCCTTCCCGATGCCGCGGCCTCCGGGGGCGGCATCCCAGCACGGCTGCGTGGACAGCCGACGGAACTGTACAACCTGCCACGCCCCACTTCGGCACGATTCGACAGAGATGCGCCGGCGTGCCGCGCGGCTATTCCCCGACCCGCCTCAGCAAAGACCCACCCGGGCAGCCCGGCGCTGCCGAATGGCGCAGCGATCCGGGTGAGCCCCTAAGGGTGCTGTCCGGCAGGTCGACCGAAGCCGGCCTGCTCCCACGGCACTCCTCCATGCGGTGGATCTCGATGGCGGCGCCTCCGCCGCATGGCGGAAGCGGATCATGCGCCGGCTTGATCCCGGCGCGCTGCGGATCCAGCACAGTGAGCCCATGGCAATCAGCGAGATGAGCCCCACGACGACGGCCGGGGGGACCGAGCGGCGTGTGCCGCTCTGCGCGGAGCGCATCGCCCGCGAGAGGGAAAGCCATCCCTGTCGGGTGACATACGACGCTACCGGGCTGGGCGCCGGACTGTCCGTGCGAGCGGTCCACAAGCGGATCGATGGCTGGAGCCCCGAGTTCTCCCAGTCCGCACGTCCGATGAGAACGACGCCGCCCCTTCCGCCACTTCCCGGCAGTCAACAGTGTTCAGGACGATGAGGGGCCCTCTGTGACGATGTTGCTCATGTCGTTCCCGGCGTTCGCGTCCTGTCTGGTCTTGTTCGCCCTGATGGAGAGCGCGTGGCGATGGTTCACGGGGCTGGGCTTGATCCCGTGGCTGCGCAGGCGCACGGGGCGGTCGCTGTCGAACATCGCCTTCGATGAATTCACGGCGGTCGTGAACGGAAACAAGACGGCAGAGCTGGAGCAGCGGAGGGTGGAGCTGCTGCGGCGGGACGACGAGAGCGACGGTGCGCCGCCCCGCTGCAGTGTCGACCTGACCAAGGGCACCGCGTTCATCGTGTTGCCACAGGAAGCAAATGGCCCGTGCGCCGACAGGCGCGATGCCCGTGAGGGCGGGCGATGAGACGCCAATTGGCGGGAACGGGCGCGGAACCGTCCACGCTGTGGGGGCGTATCTCATGCCTGTGGGCGGCCGCGCTCGCCGGGGTGCACTTCTTCTGGGCCGTCGGCGGTGACGTGGGGCTGAGCACCTCCGCCGGTCCGCTGGCCACCGAGCGCCCACTGTGGTTCGTCGCCGCCGGCTTGTGGGGCGTGGGTGCGCTCTGCCTCCTCGGCGCCTTGCTGGCATTGCTGCTTGCCCGGTCCCGGCTCCGAGGCGTTCCCGCTCTGCTGGCAAGGTGGCTGGTTCTTCGAAAGACGAGCACACGGACCAACGCGTCCAAGGCCCCCGCGGTCCTCTCCCGCCAGTCAGCGAACTCGACGGAGTCGGCATCGGACGGCTGCTGCGACTTCACGAAGCGGAGATGGCGCAGGGCGTGCTTCAGCACGGGGTCAACCACGGGACTTCTTTCGATCGGTACGCGGTCGACCCCATCGTGCACCTCTTTCAAAACACGGCCTAGCAGCAAGCCCCCAGCCCAGCTCCCTCCAATAGCGGCAGGTCCCCCTGCCCGTCGGGGTCGGCAGGGCGGCTCACCAGCGTGTCAGCATGCTCAGCCCCCAAGACCCGTGTGCCCTTTCCGTCCGGACCGTCAGGGCGGTGAGCATGTGCGCAGCGCGACAGCACGGTCACGGTGTTCTGGCCCCGCGACCGTGTTCAGCACGGCTGCAGAGCTACGCGGATACGCTCCCGGATGTCTGCGGTGGCCCCTCCTAGTGGCGCCGCACTGAGCTCTGCGTCCAGCTCGCGCAGCCGGTCACCGACACGGGTTGAGTTCACGGCCCCCATCAGTGTCAGGGCCTTGCCCGTGGCCGTGTCCGCCGCTTCCGGCTGCCCGGCGCGCGCATATGCCCGAGCCAGCGCAATCTGGTCGAACGCACGGCTGCGGACCTGCTCGGTAGGCCGCCAGACCGTCCCCGACGTGATGAGGTCGATCGCCCTCTCCGCCCTCGCGGGCACGTGCTCAGCGGCGATGAACTCACATACGCCGGCCGTGACGTGGAACTCTGCGGCGTCGAACCAGGTGGCCCAGCTTGGTGTCGGAGTGCCGGCGTCGCTGTTGAGGGCGGTTTCGGCGGCCTCAGTCGCCCGCTGCATGTCTTCCACGTTGCCGAGAACGGCGTGGCAGCGGGCTTCGAGGGAGAACGGCAGCGCGCGGAGCCGTCCGGGTGGGAGCCTGCGGGTGCCGTATTGGGCGGCCTGCACGAGATCCAGGGCGTCCTCGGCGTGGCCGAGGTGGTTGGCCTGGCGGGCGAGGCAGTTCAGAAGGTGCCCGCCGATGCCCGCGCCGTGCCGACCGGCCTGCTTAGCCGCTTGCAGGCCGCCAAGGCCAGCTTCACCCTGCTCCGCGAGCGTGTCCTCCTCGCCCCATGACCGATGTCAGTGGCTCCTGGAACCATGCTCTCGTCCAAGTCAGCCGCATCAGGAGCCATGCATGGGAACGTGGGCAACTGGCCCGTTCGACAGCGACCTCGCCGCAGACTTCGTCGATGAACTTGAAGGACTCACCCACCAGCAGGTCATCGAAGTGCTGGAGCGGGCATTCCAGCGAGTCACCGACTCGGGAGAGCGCGTCGATGGCGGAGACGGGGCCGAAGCCGTTGCCGCCGGCGCTCTCGTCGCCAGCACCCTCCCGGACAGCCCCATCGTGCTTGACCCCGATGACGACCCCAGGGAACCGCTGCCCGAACTGCCGGCCTCGCTTTGCGCGTCGGCGAGACTCGCACTGGACCGGGTTCTCCGGGACGGATCAGAGATGGCAACCGGCTGGGTGGACAGCGCCGACGCCGACCAACGGGCGCCAGGAAGTGCGACAATGCCCCAAGCACTCGAAACACCCACTGCGGCCCAGCTCGTGTTCGACGTCGGCGCCCACGCCTGTCCCCGCGCGCGCCTGTCCGGCGCCCAGCTCTACGACACCCTCGCCGCGCCTGCCCCCACCGCCCCACCGTCCTGCACGCGCCGTGGTGCGGCTGCGGGCGGTCTACGGCGCCTAGGCCACACACGTGGTGCGCCCCGGCTGCTGTCCCGCATCCGCCGCGGACTGCTCATGCTGCCCGGGGCCCAGGCTCCGCCATGACAGATGGCTGCGGCCCTGCGGCTTCACCAGGCAGGTGCAAAGTGGCCTGGTGCTGGCCGGTCTCGCGGTGGGACATCAAGGAGAGGGCCCTTCAGACTGACTCAGCCGCTCTCGCATGGTGATGCCGATCCCGAATTTCCTCACAACTACCCTTCGCCTCAGTTGGTTCACGGAGTGAACCAACTGAGGAACGCGGGGGGCGAGAGTGGGCGTGACGTGGTTGCTCTTCGACGGGTGTCAGAGCTGTGGGTGATGATCGGGCCATGCTGCAAGCGAGAGACGAGCACGGTCGTCAGGTGAGGAATCCGGGGCCCACGGCCTTGAGCCGGATGGTGGCGAACCTCGGCCGGGGCAACACCTTCCTCATCGTCGAGCGCGTCGACGATGAGGCGGCCGGCGATTGGTATGTGCAGGTGTGGCTGAGGGATGACCTATCGGCTGGAATTCCGTGACGGGACGGCGGCAGAGCACTACCAGACCCGGACGATCTCCCAAGAGAAGGTGATCGTCGCACTGGGCGGCTGGAAGGGACCCCTCATGTGGACCAACATCGGTGCCTCGCTCGAGAACCCCGACTGACCCTGCTGCCGCCTGGGGCCAACAAGGTCAGTGACGTGCGTTCGCTCAGCTGCGACGCAAGGGGAGGACATCGGGACTTGCTGCGGGGATGGTGGGCCGCACGGCCTTGGAGGGGGCGAGAAGCGCCACGATGGTGACGGGTTTGTCACAATGCCGCCCGCCACGTCGGCACGTCTTGAGCCGGGCCGGTCTGCACCGCATGACAGCATCGGGGAGGCCCGTGCCAACGTAGCGTTCCTGGCGCACCTGCGCACCGGACCGCCGCGAGCCGGCCGCCGTCGTATGGGCGAGCGAGCTTCGAGGACGCCTGCTCCGCCGTGCATCGCCGCCCACCCGCCGCTTCGCTGTCCCGCTGCAATCGGCCGTCCGCCCGGTGCCCTCTGGCTTCGCCGTGCCCGGTCCTGCTGTCCGGCCGTCAGCCGCTTGGCCGGGGTTTCGCTGTGCTCCTTGCCCCTGTGGTCCTGGCGACGTGCTGTGCTCCTTTGCCCCTGTGGTCCCGGCGACGTACCGTGCGCCAGCACTTGCAGCGTCACGCGTACATATGGCGTACTAATGGCGTACGCAGCGCGCGCAGGGCGCCGCTGGCCCAGCTGACCGCCCATATCCGCGCCGCCCCGGCTGCGCCGCCCTGGCCCCACCGGCCGCGCCCGCATCGACCAGGAACGTCTTCCCTCTCCGACGCCGACGCCACCACCAGCGCAAGGCCGCCTTCAAGGATCGGTACACCGGATAGTCCTTTGCGTGAGCGGTGTACCAAGGCCAGGGCAGTACGCATCCTGACCACCGCCCGCACCACGGCCTCCTCGCTGCCGCCCGCTAGGAAGGCCGCACACGATCCCGGATGGCCATACCGCCGCTGGATCGAACGCGCCGTCGCCGCTACCCGCGGAACTTCGACTCACCCGAAGCTGCGGCACCTGGCACCTCGGCGGTCGCGGGGACTACCGGACCCACGCCCAGCCGTCGCCCACAGGCCGCGACTACCCCCACGGGTGCGGCGACGACGCCACCAGGTCCCGCACGTCCGACTCGACTGCCGGATTACCCCCTGCAGGCGCGGGGACGACACGCACGACGGCATCGGCGCCGCAGTCCTCGGTGGAGCGCGGCGCACGCGGCGGCGCGCTCGGAGTCTGGTCGGTGAGGAGAGTGACGTCGAAGGTCTGCGGCGCGTTACGTAGCCCACGTTTCCATCGCCGCTTGAGCAACCGGCGCGCGGTGATCCGTTGAACCCGGTAACCGGCGACCCATCCCTGAGCCGGCGAGTGAGCGAGGTTCGCACATGTCCAGCACCCTCCCGCGCAGCGCCCAGCGTTGCCCTGTGGCCGCGGGCAGCCACCCAGCAGGCCGACCCGGCCGAACTGACTTCCAGCGACTCGCGCACTGATCGGTCGGACTCATGGACTACTGCGTTCCTTGCCGCCGCCCTCTCAACAACACCGTGACGTGCCCGGAGTGCGGGGCGTACGACGATGACATGGCATTGCCGGGCGGATCGGGCGACGGCCCGGCGGTCGACACTGCGGCGATGGAAGCCCTCTTCAGCATCGGACCAGACCCCGTCGAACCACCCGCGCCTTCCCCGGCGATCCCCACCCCCCGGAAACGGGCCGCCGAGACCGAGACCGCCCCGGCCCCGGCTTTTCCGGCCGAGGTGCCCGAGGGCCGGCGCCGTCACGGCGCGCCGCGCTGGAAGAAGTACGGCGCCCGTACCCTCGCCGCGGCCGCGTTCACCATGCTGGGCGGCATCGCTGCCGGCGCGGTGCTTCCCGACCCGACAGCCAGGCCCCAGTCCGCCGACCTCCCCGACGCACCCCCGGGCCCGGAACAGTCACCCACCGAACCGCCCCAAGGGCGCGCCGCCGCACCGCCGCGTGCCTCAAGCCCACCGGAACGTGCGGTCACGCACCCCGCCAGAGGATCCAGCCGGGACCGCGCCGGCGAGGTGAACCGACCGCCTCGCGCGACAGTCACGCAGCCGCAATCACCCTCTCCCGCGGCTCCTCCCGCCACCACGACTCCGCCGCTCACGACTCCCACCCCGGCCCCCCGCCCGTCCAGCGGCCGCCCCAGCCCCCGCCCGTCCAGCGGCCGCCCCAGTCCCTCACCTACCCCGACGGCACCATCCACCCCGCCGCCGACTGCCACACCAAGTCCGAGTCCGAGCAGCAGTACCGACACCCCACCCACGGCCGACCCCACACCGAGCCCTACGGTCAGGCCGCTTGCCGATGCGCTGCGCGGTGGTACGGAGCGGCTGCTGCCGCGCTGACAGGATCTCCGACGAGGTCCGCGGCACCTGCCGCAAAGAAGTGCCAGGCGGAGGGCCCATACGCCGTCGACCATGGTCAGAACTCCTGTCAGGATCGCCGCGACCCAGCCGGGCAGGTCGTTGACCACCTTGAAACCGCGCACGTCAGCATCAGCGCGATGAGCGCGAGCGCCTTCAGCCGCGCCCGTCTGCCGGCGCGGTACTCCCGGTCACACGCGTCACACCCATGCCCCGCACCCCGGGGTGGCCTACTTGGCGGCCCAGTAGCCCAAGTTGTTCCGGTATTCCTCCGCGGCCCGGCGCGTCGCGTCCGGCGATCCCAGCAGACCGTACGGCAGATACCCGGACCGGACACCGAGTTCCCACCCATGGACCTGGACGGCGAGGCAGGCCAGGGCGAGGGTGCCGAGAGGGAGGAGGGACCGGGGCGCGGGATCACCGGCATCGGCCTCGACGCTCTCCCGGTACGCGACCAGCCGGGCGACGAGGGCGTCCTCGAACGCCTGCTGATCGTCGTCGAGGAGTACGCGGAGCAGCTGTTGGTCCGCGCTCAGCGCGTCGCCGACCTCGTCGAGCCGCCGGGCGGCCTCCGCGCGCTCCCCGGCATCGGGCTTGCGCAGCGGAACCGTCGGCCAGTCGCGGGGCAGATGCCCGGCCGCTTCGGTGAGATAGGGGCACAGGGCGTCCATGGCGGCGAGGTCGGCGGGGTCGGAGACGGAGGTGTACCGGTTGTAGGGCACGCCGTCACGGATGGCGGGCGCGTAGTCGTCGCGCAGCAACAGCCCGGTGACCCGCTCCCAGTCCCACACATGCCCGCTGACGACACACATCTCGAACATGTCGAGCCAGGTCCGCGCGGTGGGCGCCTCCCCGACGACGTCCCGGAAGGTGATGGGCCCGTCCCCGAACTCGTCGTCGTCCGGGTCCGTGCTGATCCGCTCCCCGACGAGGGGGAACCGGAGTTCCTGGTCCCCGTCCGGGAAGCACATGATGCTCAGCACTCCGTGCACACACTCCGCGGCGGTGACGGCGACCGTGCCGGCCGCGGCGTCGAGCCCCGGCTCCGTCACCGTTCTCGCGGCGAGATGGTCGAGCAGTTCGTCCGCCATGTCCCGGATCAGCGTCGGCGAGATGCTGCCGTACCGCAGCGAGTGCCACCGCGTGTAGGCCCGCCCGTCGATGTCGTCGAGCGCCTCGGCCAACCGCCGCTTGTCGACCTGATGGCATGTCACATCTCGCACGTGCCTCGTCCCTTCATGAACTCCACGACTGGACGAAGCACGTTATCAACAGGCACTGACAGCGCTGGAGCGCTTTCTTTCGGATCACCTCGCCGACCAGATGAAGGGCGGCCATCTGGAGACCGGCGAGGTAGGTGGCGGCGGTCTTGTCGTATCGAGTGGCCAGACCTTGCCATTGCTTGAGCTTGTTGGTGCATCGCTCAACGGCGTTGCGCTGCTTGCATGTCTCGCGGTCGAAGGCCGGTGGGCGACCGCCAGATCGGCCTCACGTCTTGCGCTTGGCGATCTGGTCGGAGGGTTGTGGATCACCGCCGGGATCCCGCGCCGGCGGAGATGGGTGCGGATCGCGCGGACCGAAGAGGCCTTGTCGCCCAGGACCGCGTCCGGCGTAGTCCTGGGGCGGCCGGGGTCCGCCATGAAGCGCCCCTGGCCGGCGAGCCGGACGACCATGCCCTCCACGACGACCTGGCTGCTCCGGTGGGATGGGACGGCGTCGCCGCTGTCCTCACCTTGACCTGCGGCCCTAACCTGAAGGCTGTCCGCTTTTGCAGTCAGGGGTTCCGGAAGCCTCGTGTCATGTGCCCCTGGTGTCCGCTCCGAGGCTCCCGCAGCTGCTGGGTTGCCCCACAGGTTGATGACGCGGCTGGTGGGCCGGTTGTCGACGTGGCGTCGTTCGACTGGCTTAGTGATCGGAATCGCGGGTGTGGTGCGGTGCCGTTCCTGGTCTGGCTTGCACGAAGGCTACCGGCCAGGGCGCCGACTGGCCCTGATCCACTCTCGACTAGCCTGCTGAGGCAAGCACGTAAAAGGATCAAGGGGGACGTGCGTGAGTGACGAGACACTGCCCAAGCCGGACAAGCTGCTGCTGACACCGGACGAGCTGAAGAAGCGCAATCTGGGGTTCGCGAGCCCTTACTACCAGGCACCGCCCGCCGACAGCTACGCCGACCCGACGGCCCCGAACCTCCTCCAGCCTGAGTCTCCTCTCAGGCCTCGATCGCCGTTTCCCGCGCCTCCGGCTCCCGCAGGGCCGCAAGGCCAGAAGCCGGGCGAGCGACTCCGGATCGAGCCGACCATCCTCAACAAAGCCGCCGGTAAGGCGGATGAGATATTCACTGCCTTCACCAAGCCGGCCGCCTCCCTGGAGGAGCCGGCCCGCGCGGCGATATCGGCACTCTCGGAGTGGCAGTCGGCTGCGGGCCTCCGCGAAGCCCATAGGCGCTGGGAGAAGCAGGCCGGACTCGTAGCAGCCTGGCTCGGCCACATCGCCGAAAGCCTCAGGGCCGGTGCCCGCGACTACACCAAGACGGACACCGCGATCGAGGATGAGTTCCGCGGGGTCAAACGTCCGTCACGGATCGCGGGGCTGTGATGGTTTCCTTCTACCGGGAGATCCTGGATACCGACCTGGCTCCGCTGCAGAAGCTCGCGGATCAATGGCGTACCACTCACAAAGACATCAGCGGCCTCGGCAAACGAGTACAGGACGAGATGCTTGTTCCGCTGCGGGACAAGGGGTACTGGGAGGGTGCCGCAGCGCCCTTCGCCTGGCGAATGATCGATGACAACCAGCGCCAGATGGAGGCTGCCACCAAGGTGGCGGCGGCTGCAATAGGTGTTCTTGACGATGCCTTGGGCGAGCTCAAGGCCGTGAAGAGCGCCCTGAAGGACGCCGTGCGGCGCGCCGAGGAGAAGGGCCTTTACATCTCTCCAAGCGGCGAGGTATCGCCCAACATCATCGGTGGCCAGTGCAAAATCATTGAGAAGGGCTCCACGGAAGCCGGAACCATCGAGGACGCCACGCGGGAAATAGTCGATCTGGTAAGGCGGGGCATCGTCGCCGACCAGAACCTCGCCTTTGCCATGATGGCGGACATCGGGTTGGGTTCCTGGTTCAACAGCAACCCTCAGCACAAAAGCATCGACACCACCAACAAGATCAGTGACGGCGAGTACAACGCCTTCGCCCGGGTGTTGCAGGGCAAGGACCCGTACCCCGGTATCAAGGAAGAGGGCCCCTACGATCTCGGCCTGGACTGGGTGACGGGCAACGGCCCACGCGAGCGCGAGTACGCAGCCGGCGACGAGATGACCGAGGCGATCCGGTCCAGCGTGAGCATGCAGCAGCTGCGTCAGGACACCCTCACCGAGTGGCGCGAACAGGGCAAGACCGACGGCACCGTCAGCTACTCGATCTCCGAAGGCGGCAAGCTGGGAGCCTTGAAGAAATTGGTACTCACGGACATCCCCGCGATCGTCACGGCGGACGACGACCACTTGGGCGAGGCCTTCGTGGGCTCGTACTCCCTGGGCTACAAGGTCCAAGGCCAGGACCCCGACGGCACTCTGGTAGTCGAGTACACCCTGGATAATTCGACCAGTAACGAATCGTTCCTCCACTACGTCGGCTACTACGACTGGCTGGAGAACTTCAACCGGGATGAGGGCGCCTTTTCCACCGTGAGCCAGGAGATCAAATGGACCGAACGCATCCCGGCAGGTGATTAGGCTCATGACCCACCGATCGCCTCGTGTCGTCGCAGTCGTGACGGCACTTGTGGTGCTGGCGGGAACGCTCAGCGCCTGCGGTTCCGACGCGTTCGAACGTTGTGTCCCCGAGGAGTCGGCGGAAGCGGGTGGCGCCGATCTCGCGGGCACCTACGAAGGTAAACGTGACGCCGAGGGGGTTCGTCTTACTCTCACCACCCTCCCCCGTCAGTCGGGCGGCACGCTCTCCGTGGAGAACTGGCCCACCGGGGACTACTACCGGGAGGAACTGGGTGAGACGTTCGACGGCTCGGGAACCTGGGAGATCGACCCGCCCTCAGGCCCCGAGAAGTCGCCGTTGCTGCGGCTGCACTTCGACAAGCCGAAGGCCCTGCTCCGCGGGGACACCGTGGACCTTCTCACGATCGCTGTGGACTCCAAGCGCACCGTTGTCTACAAGAACGACGACCCCGACACCTGCCCGTCCTTCCGGCTGGACCTGAAAGGGCCATGACCTCCAGCGTCACGCGGGCACCGGCTGCTTCGAGCGCCCCTCGTCCACGCTCCGCCCCGGCGGGTCGCGCCCGCCTCATGGTGGACGGTGACCGGGGCCGGCGCCCCCTTTGACCGGTCACGCCGTGGTGGCCGGGATGGGCCCGGGCAGGGGCGGTGGTCATCAAGACCGAGGGGGCCGACCGGGTCGGGGCTGCCCCGTGACGGCGGAGGACGCCCGCGCGACCGGCCACAGCCGGCGCGGACACCTGTGGCTCGGCGCCCACTGGTTCCACCCCCGGCACACCCAGCACCTTCCGCCGGTTCCTGAGCACGAACTCGCTCACCTCCGTCGCCGTGACACCCGCACACGGCGGGTCGTCGAAACCTGCGCGCTCATGGCAGTCACCCTTGCTGCGGGCCTGCTGTCCACCTGGGCTTTCATCGCAACGTTCCTGATCGCGTGGACGAGCACCGCTGCCCTGCACTGGTGGGCTGAACTCGCCTGTGATGCCGCCGCGGTCCTGGCCTGCGGCCGCACCAGCGTGGCCGCCATGCGGACCAGCGACATCGTCGACGAGCGCACTGACCAGGGCCTCGGGCCACCGAGGACGCAGCTCGTCCCCGCCCCAATTGCCGAGCCCGCACGTCGGGCCCGGCGCGTCGGATCAGCATCGCAAGACCCCGGACCGTGTCGTGGCCGACACGGCCTACAGCAACGGCCCCCGCCGCGAGTACCTGCGGCGCCGGGGCATCCGGCACGTTCAAGCCGGTGCTGGAGAAGATCCGCGCCCCGAAGTCCGGCCCCGGCAGGTCACGCCGCAACATGCTCTTTCCGCTGCCGAACGCACCGTTCACCCAGACGATCAACGCGACCCTCCGTCTTCGAAGCCACCCCGAAGGCCGTACCCGCTCGGGCAGACCGCGCCGAGCCCAGCATCCAGCCCGAAGAAAACGACAGCCCGGCTGGGCAAACCCACCGACAGATCACCGGGACCACCTCGCAACGCCGCAGGTCATCGCAACGTCGGCGTGATGAAAGGCCCTGGGCTAGAGGTACTGGCGTATCCAAGCCTGACCGTCAGCCATCGCGGTCGCCAGGCGGATTGCGCCGCGGGCGACGACGAGCTCCGGGTTCTCGATCCGGGCGACCGTGCAGGTATTCCACAGTTCAGGGAGGGCATGTGCTTGCGCGGCCCGCAGCGCGGCGTCCCAGTAGCCCAGGTAGCCAAGGGTGCCCCCCGCAACCCGAACCACTTCCGGGTTCAGGACATTGACCAGCGAGGCGAGCGCCAGCCCGAACGCCTCACCCGCCGCGCTCACCTTGGCCTGCACGCGGCGGTCTCCTTCGGCGAGCGCGGCGTGAATCAATTCCGGCGGCATCCCTGCCTCACTCACGAGGGCCCCGCCGCCAGCGAGTTCGTCAAGGCGGCGCACGCCCTGCGGTGTGATCATAGGGAGGCTGCCGATCTCGCCGGCCCAGCCCCGGGCCCCGCGAATAACCCGCCCCTCGGACAGGTACGCCGAACCCACGGCAGTACCACAAAGAACCACAGCGGCGGAAGCGGACTCCGGGAGCGCACCGGTCTCCTGCGCGAGTGCTCCTCTGATGTCATTGACCAAAACCGACGGAACGGCGTGGCCCCCCAGGCCACCCCACCCGGCGAGCTGCGGCAGTACATCGGAAACTCGGACCTTGCCGCTCTCAACCAACCCCGGAACCGCCACTCCCAGCGCCGTCGGCACCAGTTGGTGGTCCGCAAGAAACTCCTCAAGAGCCTTCTCCAGGTCACCAGGTGTGATCCCGGCCCCGGTCTCCACTCGCCGGATCACCTGATCTCTCAGATCCTGCCCCTCGGCAAGCAACAGCATCTTCGTCCCACCGACATCGACACCCACCGCCGCACGCCGCAATGTCCTGCCCTCCCTCTCGCTGACCGCTCCAGCACCCACACCCTAGACAGACTGAGGAAAGGAAGAGTGCAGCTCGGCCGGCGCCGAGAGCAGAAGTGGCCGACTCAAGCGGCTGGACGCGTGCGATGACGCAACGCGCCGGGGAAAGCGAGGCCGCCTTGGTGGTCAGAACCGCCGCAGGTCGAAACCCGGCCAAGCGCCGCACCCTTGCACCCACGCCCTCAGGGCTACTGCGCCACCCGCTGCGAAGCCCAGCACCAACGCCTGAAGAAACCGACAGATCGTCCTGACAAAACCGCGACAAGTAGCCTGGACAGAATTCACAGCCCCAGGTCACATCACCACCGAGCGATACATCTGAAATCGGAACCCACATAAATGAGGTGGGCCGAGCTGTCCTTCGGCCTGGCCCTCCTCCTCCCCCTTTCCGTGGCCGCGGCCCTGTAGCCGGGCTGTCTCTACTCCCAGTTCACCTGGTAGCCGTAGTGTCGGACACATCCTCCATCGGCCTTGAGGGTCGGCTCGCCAGACATCCAGTCGGGGCTCAATGACAGTTCGATGCCGCGGTCGGTCGTCGCTCGGACCCCTGGCAGGCCGGCTCCGGGCTCGTCCTGTGCCGGGGCGGGGATGTCCTTCACTGTCAGCCCGCGCATGGACCACTTCTCGCGGAGGGTGTCGACGGCCGCTATGTATGCAGCGCGGCTCGCGAAGCCGGGCTCCCACCTGACGGTCGGCTGGTCACGGGTGACCCCAGCCGTGTCCACTCCGAATTCGTCCTTGCAGGAAGAGCTGGCCGTCTCTCTCCGGTCGATCACCGAGTCCGGGTCGATGCCCAACAGCCGTACCGCATCCTCGCCCGCTTCCTGGGTATGCCGCAGGTGCTCGAGATACGCCGTTTCCGTCAGGACCGGGCCACCCGCCAGGGCCGCACAGCCTTGTACCGCAAGGAGGAGCACCGGCACCATCCCGCCCACGACCAGCGTCATGACGCGACGCCGACGCGCCGACGCGAGATCGGGGACGTGCGAGGCGGGAGTGGTTGGTGTCGTCATGGGCATATCCGAGCAGGCGGCCCGGGCTGGGCGGCGCCGCTTCCGTACTCAAAATTCGGGTGAGTACCGGCGCGACTCGACACATTCGGGTTCTCTGACCTCCATACGTACCCTCAACATCCAGCGAAGCCGACGAGGCGCCACCGCGCCGACAGCCAGCGCCAACAGCTGCCGTGCGGTGGGCGGATGCTGCGGCCACCAGGGCTGGGCGGGCAATGCATGCCGAGCTTTACCGGCCCGATCTCCGCGTCGGCTGCCCCGTCGGCTTCGAGCTGCGTCTGATGGTCTTCGGCCCTGGGCTGGTCGCAGGGAGGCCACCGACGTGTACTGGCGGCCTACAGCGGCTACGAGCTAGACGGACGGGCAGACGCCGTTACGTCTACCTCGGCACAGCGACCGCCGCAGCCCTCACCGTCTGGCTCCGAACGTGACGGCCCGGGCAAGTCCTGGGCGGCGAACTCCGTGTACGGGAGGAACCCCGACGGCTCCGGGTCCCAAACCGATTGCCCTCGGTACCCGGCACGGTGTGACATGTGGGCATGAGCAGAATGGCGCAGGTCATCGTGTTGGCGCGATACGAGGACGAGGTGATGGAGCCGCTGACGCGGCCGGACGAGGCCCGCACCTGGCACGGCTGCTTTGCGCGGATCCCCTGGTTCGTAGGGGGCTGGCACATCGAGTTCGAGCGGTGGAACCGGCGCCGCGGCGTGCTCAAGGACCTGGAGTCCCTGCCGTGGAACGAGCCCGCCTGCGTGCAGGTCATGCTGTACGACGAGGACGACGACCTGTTCGGTCTGTGGATGTTCCGCGGCGGAGCCCTCGTCGAGGTGGGCATCCCCGGCACCCAGCGGGTGCACATCGCTGCCCCGCCATGGGACGTGGACCCCGGCTTCCTGGCCCGGACCGGCCTGGGCAGGGGAGAGGACGGCACTCGCCAGAGCACGTACAAGACCCGCGGTCGTGCTGGTGACCCGGCCAGACGGGGCCGGACAGGTACTGAAGTCGCCCTTGCCGGTCCGGCCCGGGGCCGGACCGGTTTCATCTGGCTCCGAACATGATCGGCCGGACAAGTCCTAGGGCGTGTCCGCAAAGTGGTTGGTGCGTTGGTCTGTTCGTGGTGCGTCGTCATGAGCTGACCGATGAGTCGTGGGCAGTGATCAAGCCGTTGCTGGCTCCACCGTGGATGGGCCGTCCGGTGCGGGATCGCCGCCAGGTGGTCAACGGCATCCTGTGGAAGCTGTCCACGGGTGCGGCCTGGCGGGACCTGCCCGAGCGTTACGGACCGTGGAAGACGGTCTACGAACGCTTCCGCCGCTGGTCGGCCGACGGCACCTGGGACCGCCTGCTAGCCCACGTCCAACAGCACTCCGACGCGGTCGGCGCTGTCGACTGGAGCCTGGTGTGTGTCGATTCCACTTCCGTGCGGGCTCACCAGCACGCGGCCGGGGCCCGAAAAGGGGGCTCTGGCCGGACCAGGCGATCGGCCGGTCCCGTGGCGGGCTGACCACGAAGATGCACCTCGCTTGCGACGGGCAGGGCCGTGCCACTGGCCTTCACGATCACCGCAGGCAATGTCAACGACTGCACCCAGTTCGAGCAGATCATGGCTCGCATCAGCGTCAGCCGGTGCGGGCCCGGACGTCCCAGGACCCGGCCCGATCAGGTCGTCGCCGACAAGGGTTACTCGTCCACAAAAATCCGCGCTTACCTGCGCAGGCGGGGCATCAAAGCAGCCATCCCGGAACGGATCGACCAAATCAACGGCCGCATCCGGCGCGGCGAGAGCCTGTGCCGGCTCGACCAGGCCGCCTACCGGCGACGCAACGTCGTCGAACGCTGCCTCAACCGGCTCAAACACAACAAAGCCCTGGCCACCCGCTATGACAAACTCGCCCGCCACTACCAGGCCCTGGTCACCCTGGCCTGCCCACGACTCTGGCTGCCCTGACATTGCGGACACGACCTAGGGCCAGGCTCCCGGCCAACCGGAGAGTGTCGTCATTTCTCACGAACATCGAGAACAGCGCAGTCCGAGTGCCTCTCGAAGTGTTGAACAACTGCTGTCGAAACTGCTCAACAAACCACCCGCCCTGTGACCGCTCCTCACTCGGGTCGGTTTGCCGGGTGTGAACGACCTTGACCTCATGATGGGCGAACCGGGCGACCGGCTGCCGCTGCTCACAGCCGGTGAGGCACGCGCCGCTGGCTTTGTAGGGGTGTTTTGAGAACGTCTGTCGCTCAGCGGTGGGAACGCCCTCTTCCACGGGAGAGCGGTGTCGCTGGGCTTTGGGAACGCCTCGGTGCTTGCTTCCGGACGATGGTTGAGTTCGGGCTGGCTCCCGCGTGGACAGCCCGGTCGGCAGGAGTCTGGGACCTGGTCAGCGGTAGTCGTTGAGCCAGTCGCCCGGGATCAGGTCACGAACGCGGTTGAGGTCTTCTGCCGTCCGGCCGCAGGCCAGAATGGCCGCGCCGTCGTCATCGCGCAGGAGGACGTCCTGGCCCAGGAACCACCGTGTCTCCTCGCCGATCGGGTATTCCGGGAACGGTAGTCGGCCGGAATTCGTCTCCAGCAGTTCGAGGCTGTCGTCATCCGGGTCGAGGAAGTCGCAGAGCTCTTCATCGGCCTGGAGGGACTCCGACAAGATGATC